>DAIMCP010000090.1:0-18712 GCA_036726305.1 Pyrinomonadaceae bacterium
AGACCAAAGGCCAAAGACCAAAGACCAAAGACCAAACACCCAATTCTCGAAATTGACACCCCAATCCTTCGCATGATAACGTCCGCGCCTGATCGACGTTGATTGGTCTTTTTAATCTGAAGCGTCTGGGTGCCTCGCATTTTGTGGGGAGAATAGGGAAACGGGTGAAAATCCCGTGCGGTCGCGCCACTGTGATGAGCTGATCAGGTTGATTAAGCTCTAAGCCAGGAGACCTGCCCTTGACGCTTTTGCAGCCTTTTTTCGAATGCCTCGCGCAAAGGTGTTCAGGCGCAAGGGGTCTCTCCGAAAAAGCATTCAAGAGTCCCGCCGGCAGCCTGCACCATTCCGAAGGTGTGGCGAGACCGGCGGGATGTTTTTGTTTATAAACAAACTTTCAAATGTGAGTCTGCAGGCAACGCTAGTCTCGCTGCTGCTTGTGCTTGCCTTTGACTCCGGCTGTTTTCGTGGAGCGCGCCCGGAAGCCGGCACAAGGCGCAACACCGGCACCGGAAGGGAGTTCACAGATGAAGCGGGCCGCCGGGTTTTTCTACCTGCCGCCGTGACGCGCGTCGTCTCGTTAGCTCCGAATCTCACCGAGATTGTCTTCGCAGTCGGCGCCGGCGGTCTTTTGGTGGGCGACACGGAGTATTGTGATTATCCGGAAGCAGCAAAGCGAGTCGCTAAAGTTGGCGACACAATGCACCCGAGCATCGAACGAATTATTGGATTAAAGCCGGAACTGGTGCTCGTATCGACGGCTTCTCAGCTCGAAGTCTTCACGCGTCAACTCGAAGCGCAACAGATAGCAGTCTATGTCACCAATCCCCGCAGCCTGGAAGAGATTTTTCGATCAATCGAGAACATCGGCGACTTGCTCGGAACGAGAGACAGAGCAGCAGCCGTTGTCGCCGATCTGCGCCTAAGAGCTAGTGAGTTGCAAGCCGCGCTCAAGCCGGTGAAGCCAATCAGAGTTTTCTACCAGGTTGCCGGGGAACCGCTCTACACAATCGGCCGCGAGGCCTACCTGACTGATCTGGTGCTGCGCGCGGGGGGAGTTTCCGTCACCGCTGACGTACCCGGTGCGTTTCCCCGTTACAGTGATGAAGATGCGCTGGCAGCGCGGCCTGAAGCAATTATCCTGCCCACTGGAGGATCAATGGGAACTGCGAATTCGAGTATCGCGCCGCCACTCAGAAATTCTCCAGCCGCGCTCAGCAATCGGATTTACAGGATCAATGACGATCACCTGTCACGCCCTGGTCCGCGTCTCCTTGACGGCTTGGAAGAACTGGCCCGTGCGCTGCACCCGGAGGCCTTCAGAGAAGCGCGATGAGCAGCCGGCTGCAAATTGATGGTTCGATGAGAACGACACTCCGCCGCACGCTGCTTGTATGCGGCCTGCTAACGGTGCTGCTGATTTTTGTGCTCGTGCTGGCTGCGGTCGTGGGCAGCCAGCGACTGCCATTGGGCCCCGCGCTTTGCGCCCTGACGTGCAAATCGGTCTGCGGTCTGTCGCCGGAACAACAGGCAATTCTCTTTGACATCCGCTTGCCCCGCATCCTGCTCGCGGCGGCCGTTGGAATGTGTCTGGCGACGGCGGGCGCGGCCTACCAGGCGCTGTTGCGCAATCCACTCGCGGAACCATACCTGCTCGGCGTTTCTAACGGGGCCGCGGTCGGCACCATGGTCGCCCTGGTTTTTTTTGGAGCCTACGAGTGGAGCCGGCCGCTGATGGCCTTTGCGGGCGCCCTAATAGCCTCGTTTGCGGTGTACCAATTGGCCCGTAGCCGAGCGGGAGCTTCTCCGGAAAGACTGATTCTGGCTGGGGTAATCGTGACCACGTTTCTGTCTTCGGCAATTGTGTTTATCACCACGTTGATGGACGCAACGCGCATACGATCATTCACTTTCTGGTTGCTGGGTGATCTCTCCGGAGCCACCAGCAAGCTGTTAACGGTGGCAATCGTAGTTTCGATATTGGGCACGGCTGTATTGACCGCCTACGCGCGGCCGCTGAACCTGCTGATGCTGGGGGAGCGCGATGCTTTCGATTTAGGAGTCGAAGTCGGCCGGGTAAGATTGATCGTCTTCCTGGCAGCAGGGTTATTGGTCGGAACTTCGGTGGCGTCGAGTGGCTCAGTCGGGTACGTTGGGCTCGTCGTGCCGCATCTCGTTCGCTTGTCGTTTGGGAGTGATAACCGTCTTGTGATTCCGGCTTCAGCCCTCACCGGGTCCGCTTTTGTGATTTTCGCGGATATGTTGGCGCGGACTCTGATTGCCCCCCGCGAACTGCCGGTAGGGGCTATCACTGCCTTGATTGGAGCACCGTTGTTCATCTATTTGTTAAAGCGAGGCTAGTCGCATTTCTTTTGCGCGAGGAAACGCAGTTCACGGAAGCGAGGCCGGTTCTTCAGGCAATGCTGGAAGCTCGAAACATAACTGTCACTTACGGTGAGCGCCGGGCGCTAACCGGGGTTTCACTGCGGCTAAAGGCAGGTACCGTTACGGCGATCGTCGGGCCCAACGGAGCAGGGAAATCTTCGCTGTTGCGCGCCTTCAATGGCACGATAAGGCCGGCGCACGGGGAGATCATTTTGGATGAACTCCCGTTGCGGTCATACTCCCGGCGCGCCGTCAGCCGTCGCATTGCAACGG
Source organism: Pyrinomonadaceae bacterium (assembly GCA_036726305.1). Classification (GTDB taxonomy): domain Bacteria; phylum Acidobacteriota; class Blastocatellia; order Pyrinomonadales; family Pyrinomonadaceae; genus JAOAPY01. The sequence goes on from DAIMCP010000090.1 coordinate 2,656, forward strand.
TGGCCCAGGAAGCTGAGCTTCGCTTTCCAGTGACGGTAATGGAATTCGTGCTGGGAGGCCGTTATGCCAGAGCCAGCGCCGGCGCCTGGGGCTGGGAAAGTCAACACGATCTTAAAGTCGCGCAAGAGGTTCTTCGAGAGACCGAATTGGAAACTCTCAGCGGGAGGATTATGAATCAGCTTTCCGGAGGCGAGCGTCAAAGAGCAGTCCTGGCGCGCGCCCTGGCCACCGAAGCCAACATTCTTCTGTTGGATGAACCTACTGCGAATCTCGATTTGGGGCACCAGGCGACAATTCTGGCGCTCGTTCGGGCCAGGTGCGATCAGCGGGGCGCGAGTGCCGCGGTGATAACTCATGACATAAACCTGGCCGCCCAGTTTGCCGATTCTGTTCTATTGCTCAAAAATGGTCAGCCTCTGGCCCTGGGTGCACCTTCTCAGGTGCTGACCGAGAGTATGATTGGCGCAGCCTTTGGCGTCAGGGTTTTGGTCGATGCGCATCCGTTAACGGGTGTGCCACGCGTAACACCGGTGCATGAATTGCGCCGGAGTCTTTGAACAACGAGCGGAGTGCAAGCGAAGGCGGTTCAAAGCCGCCACTGCCCGCGCAACTGTAAGCAGTGACAAAGCTCCCAACGTCTTAGCCACTGGATCACATCCGGGAAGGCGGGAGCCGAGGCAATGCAAGTGATCGCTGTCTTGATCTGCGATTCTTGGATAATAACTGCGAGCCAGGAAACCTGTGCACCGCTCTTTTCAGCTCGCACTGCGACGGGCAGGAGAAGCTATGATGAGAAAAGAACACCAATTACTGGATATTAAGCTCTACTCACCGGTAAAGCAGGGCCTTAAGACTGTGTGTGTCGGCAAAACCTCAGGCGCGCTCGCCGCCGCTGCTGCAAAGATCCTTTGTGTCATGTTGTTCTGTCTGGCGCTTTGCGTTACACCCAGCCTGGCGCAAGCTCGCGCTGCGATTGCTGGGCACGTCAAAGATGACCTTGGTGCAAATGTGGTCGGAGCGGAGGTGCGGCTCCGATCCCGCAACGGCCTGCAACAAGTCACCCGGACCGACGCCAACGGACTATTTAGTTTGAACCATCTGCCTTCCGGAGATTATCTGGTGGAAGTGAAGGCGTCCGGTTTTGCCACGTCAACGACTGAGGTAAGGTTGGCTTTGGGAGAAGCCGAACAGCTCGAAGTTTCGCTTAAAATTGCAGTCATCAACGAGACAGTGGTGGTGACTGCCACCGGCACGCCGCAACGCGTCGACGAAATCTCGAAAGCGTTGACGGTCATCGACAGCCAACAAATAGATGCCCGCCACGCATTAACACTGGCTGAAACGCTGCGTGGGATTCCGGGTCTGCGCGTCCAGCAACAGGGTTCCCTGGGCGAGCTGACCTCGCTGCGACTCCGTGGCCAGCGAAACTACGACACCGGAATTCTTCTGGAGGGCTTGCGTCTCAGAGATGCCTCCGATCCAAACGGCTCGGCACTGGCCCTGATTGCTGATTTGGTGCCGGTAGGGTTGGACCGCGTGGAGGTTTTGCGGGGCTCTGGTTCTTCCATCTACGGCTCCAACGCTATCGGGGGGGTCATTAACATGGTCTCGGCAGACGGAAGTGGCAGCCCGCATTTTGAGATCGGCTGGGAGGGCGGAAGCCTGGCAACGTTTCGCGAACACATCTCCGGTTCGGGGGGAGTCGGCCGGCGCGGCGGCTTCAATTTTGGTCTCAATCGAATCGATGTCCGGCGCGGTGTCGACGGCAACGACGAATATGGCAACACTGCCGCCAGCGGGCGGTTCCAATTCAAGCTCACAACCTCGATTAACATCGTGGGTAGTTTATATGCGACGATCTCTAACGCGAGACTCAACGACAGTCCCTTCGCGCTGCCCGGGGCTTTTGCAGGCGGCCAACAGTTTCCGGCCGCCATTGCCGGCGTATCCTTTCACCAGGATGTGAACAATCCTGACCAGGGCCGTCGTGCGCGAATGCTGGCAGGCTCGCTCAGACTAACCCAGCGCCTTAACGATAAATTCTCCTACACCATCGCGTACCAGCGGGTATCATCCCAGCGGCGCAATTACAATGGGCCTCGCATTGACACGCAGTTCGCCTCCCTCTACCCATTCGGCGATTTCGAATTCATCGCACTGAACCGGGGGACGACGGACACGCTTGATGCTCGTTTGCACGGAGCCCTCGGGAAAAAGAACCTCGTTACCGCCGGTTTTGAATACGAACGCGAGTCGCTGTTTCAGAATTCCATCCCCACTTTTAGCGCCTTCAATGCCACCACCGATCGACAGCGCACATTCGCGATTTTTGCTCAAGATCAGTTCTTCCTTCTTGACGGGCGCCTGCAACTGTCCGGAGGGATTCGCGAACAGTTCTATCGACTACGTGCCGCGGATCGGCCTGCATCCCTGGCTACTCTCGAAGTAAAGCCGTCAATAACCGGTGACGGCTCGATCGCCTACTTCCTGCGTGCGACCAATACCAAGTTTCGTGGCCATCTGGGCAATGGTTTTCGCGCTCCGGCGCTGTTTGAGCGCTTCGGTGCCGGTACGTTTCCGGGCGCCGGTCTGGTTCATTTTGGAGATCCAACTTTGCGAGCTGAGCAGTCTATCAGCGTTGATGCGGGCGTGGACCAGCGACTGGCGCGCGATCGCGTGTTGTTAAGCGCGACGTATTTTTACACGCGCCTGCAAAGGGCGATTGCCTTCACTGGTTTCGCCGCGGATCCTTTGGGTGCCGGGCGTTTCAATGGTTAAGTAAACAGGCCAGGCGGGATCGCACGCGGGCTCGAAACATCCGTCGAGGCAAACCCGTTCCGCGCCACCAGCATTCGCGCTTCTTACAGCTACACCAACAGCGCTCGTTTTGTTCCCGCCCGCGGTTTGCAGCAGGAGTACGTGGTGCCCAGGCACATGTTTGGTTTTGATCTTATACAAAGATATCGCTCCTGGACCATCGATTTTGCTTTGCATCGTACCGGCTCGTATCTCAGTCTCGTTTTCGAGAACGATTTCCCCTACCGGCAGGTGGATCTGAGGTTCCCGGGATATGCGAAGGCAGACGTCTTCGGCAGCTATGAGCGTCGTGTGAACGAGCGAGTGACTGCGGTCTTCTTCGCTGGCGCCGATAACCTTTTCGATCGTTCGTATTATGAAAATGGTTTCCGCGCGGCCGGTCTGGCCGCACGTGGTGGTATGGGCCTAAAGTTTTGATTCGGGAGTCGGATAGGGGCCAGGGTGCAAGCTACCCAATCTGCTTGCACCCTCAAATCTTAAGCGGGTTCCCAAGCGCCGCTCTTAAGGCTTTGTCAGCAGTCCACCCGCTAGAAAGCCCACGCCCAGCACTACATGAATCAGGTGATCGACATGCCCGAGTACCAGCTTGAGCGCTGGTATGTCGATGGTACCTGTGACCAGGCCAACCACTCCCAGCAGCAGATACACCACGCCAAAGACGAGGCAAAAAGTCTTAGCTCCCGAGATCGAGCCCGCAAAGCCGAAATAGAGCGCCAGCACACCAGACACTATGTGAACCAGGTTATGTGACGCATGTGCTGGACCAACGTGCGCGCCCAGTGGATCCAGGACATGAGTAAAGCCCAACAAGCCGACAATCAATAGGACTATCCCGAGTATCTTGCAAACTGTCTTGGCCATGACGACTATTTCTCCTCTTCACGAATGGTTCGGTTGGGGACTCCGCGAAAGCGCAGCCATGTTGCAATTCTCCATGAGTGGACCTCTTGATGGGGAGGGTATATCAAACTCTCGCGGCTGTTTGCAAAGTTTTTGAGTCATCCCCGAAGACGGTCTGGGCCTGGTTTTGACCGGATGCTATACTTTGTTTTTAAAAAGAAGCCTATTGAGCTAATTATGAAAAACGGATGGGAAACAGTAATTGGCCTGGAGATTCATGCGCAGTTAGGCACTGAATCAAAAATCTTCTGCGGTTGCTCTACGCGCTTTGGTGACCAGCCCAACTCGAACACTTGCCCGGTGTGCCTTGGTTTGCCCGGCGCTTTGCCGGTTTTAAATCAGCGTGTCGTCGAGTTGGGCGCCCGCGCGGCTCTGGCGCTGGGGCTGCAAATCAATGAGCGCTCGATATTCGCGCGCAAAAACTACTTCTACCCTGATTTGCCCAAGGGATATCAAATATCACAGTATGACCAACCATTCTCAGCCAATGGCGAACTGGAAATTATGACAGCCCGTCGGGACGAAGCCGGCCACCCGCTGGAGTGGGAGCCCAAAAAGATTCGCATTACCCGCCTGCATCTCGAAGAGGACGCCGGCAAAAACGTCCACGAGGGACTACCGGACGTCGATCGATTTTCTTACATCGATTTGAATCGCGCCGGTACCCCTCTGGCTGAGATCGTTACCGAACCCGAATTCCGTTCTTCGTGGGAAGCACACGACTATGTGAATCATGTGCGGCGCGCACTTCGTTGGGTTGGAGCTTCGGAAGCCGACATGGAGAAGGGCAATCTGCGCTGTGAAGCGAACGTCTCCGTGCGCCGCGTGGGCGACGAGAGCTTTGGCACCAAGGTCGAGTTGAAAAATTTGAATTCGGTTCGGTTCATGCAAAGAGCAATTGAGTTCGAAATTGACCGGCAAATTACTCTGTTGGAGGCAGGGGGTCGCGTCAGCCAGGAGACACGCCTGTGGGACGAACGTGCGCAGGAAACGCGCGTAATGCGTTCAAAGGAAGAAGCACACGATTATCGTTATTTTCCCGAGCCTGATCTGGCACCCCTGGAAGTGAGTGCAGCATTTATCGCCGGTGTACAGGCGGCAATGCCGGAACTACCAGAGGCGCGCCGTCAACGTTTTGTGCAGCAATACGACTTGTCTTTCAGCGATGCCTCACAGCTAACGTCGGAACGGACCCTCGCGGACTATTACGAAAGCACCGTTGCCGCTTCCGGCAATGCTCGCACGTCGGCCAATTGGATCAGATCTGAATTGCTGCGCGAGCTGGAGTCGGCTGGTTTGACTGCGAGCGCTGCGCCCGTTTCGCCCGCAGAGTTGGGTAAGTTGTTGCGTCTGGTCGAAGAAGACAAGATCAGCGGCAAGCAGGGCAAGGAGGTACTGGTCGAGATGTTTAAGACCGGGAAGTCCGCGGCTGCAATTGTCGCCGAACAGGGACTGGTCCAGGTTAGCGACACGGCGGAGATAGATCGGGTCATCGATGAGATTCTGGCTGCTAACCAGGGACAATTGGCAAGTTATCGCTCCGGCAAAGAAGCGCTCTTCGGATTCTTTGTGGGTCAGGTAATGAAGGCTTCAAAAGGGAAGGCGAATCCCAGAATCGTCAACGAGCGTCTGAAAGCCAAGCTCACAGAATAATTTTTTTTCTAAGGATCTGATGAGACTCGACGGCAGAGTAGCAATCGTAACCGGCGGAACCAAAGGCATCGGGCGTGCGATTGCTGAGACATTCCTCAGCAACGGCGTTGATGTTTGCATCACGGCGCGCCACCAATCGGAGATCGACAACGCTGTTGCTGAACTGGCAGCGGGCGGTGACGGTCGCGTAATTGGTTTCGCCTGCGACGTGCGCGAGCACCACCAGGTGCAACGATTGTTTGAGCAGAGCGTTTCCGCACTGGGCGGGATTGACATACTCATCAACAACGCTGGAATCGGGGTCTTTGAAACGGTGGCGGCGATGGACCCTGCAGATTTTCGCGCCATCCTCGAAACAAATCTCTGCGGTGTCTTCTATTGTTGCCACGAAGCAATTCCCCTTATGAAACAACGCGGCGGTGGCTACATAGTAAATATCTCTTCGCTGGCGGGCACCAACGCCCATCCGCGCATGGCGGCCTACAATGCATCGAAGTTCGGCTTGAACGGCTTCAGCGAAGCGTTGATGCAGGAAGTGCGGCACGATGGCATCAAGGTTAGCTACATCATGCCTGGTTCCGTGAATACCGAATTCGGCGGTGACGAGCCAAGCGACGAAAAGAGCTGGCAACTGCAACCAGCAGACATCGCTCGCGTTGTCCTTGACCTCCTGCTTCACGACGACCGTGCCCTCGCCAGTCGAGTTGAAATCCGCCCCAGCCGGCCACCAAAGAATTAGGGAAGCTCATGAAAGTCATCTGCTCGATGTTGCTCGTCCTGATAAATGAATCGGCTGCTTATCAATCAAAGTTCTCGCGCACACTCGTAGGCGGATCGCCAGCTTCCGTTAAGGAAGTCATCGTTTACAGTTTTGTTGGGAAATAGCGAAGGCACTCTCCGCAAATGCGAGCCGTAGTCCAGCGCGTCACGCGCGCCAAAGTAACAGTTGCTGAAGAGGTTGTCGGCGAGATTGGTAAGGGTCTTGTCGTTTTGCTCGGTATCGCACGGGATGATGAACGGCAGGATGTCGATTATCTGGCTGACAAGATCGCCGCCCTGAGAATCTTTGATGACCGTGACGGGAAGATGAACCTTTCCCTGATGGACGTCGGAGGTGACCTGTTAGTCGTCTCCCAATTTACGTTATACGGAGATGTGCGGCGAGGATTGAGACCCTCCTGGATCGATGCCGCCGCTCCGGAAATAGCAGAGCCCCTTTACGAGTATTTCGTGGCGAATTGTCGGGGGAAAGGCGTGCAGGTGGCGACCGGCAGTTTTCGCCGGATGATGCAGGTGGAACTGATCAACGATGGACCAGTGACGATTCTGCTGGATAGCCGGAAGCTGTTTTGAACTCACACGACTGAGGTCCGGGTTCAGATCATATCGCCTTCGCCTTTTGAGTTCTCGTCCAGCTCAAACCGATCGCGGTCGCGTTTTTCAATCTTCTCTTCGAACTCCAGTTCTTCGTTGTCTTCAAAGCTGACTCCGACCGCCCGCGCATTCTCTTCTACATTTGACTGATCGGGAGTCGGATTATCGCCGGCGACGGTTTCCGAACCGGTTTCGTTCACCTCTTCCCAGGCGGCGTCGATGTCACCGCCGGCGTCCTGAGGGGAAGCCGCCGTGTTGTTCCGCAGTCGCTGGGCCAGGTGTTCAGTGTCCTTTGGCGCGCGCAGAATTTCTTCTTCCATCACCGCTTCTATTTCCGGGTCAGGTACGTAGTCAGGATTATTACTGAGGTATTCGAATTCTTCCGGTTTTTGCGTCGGCACAACTAACCTCCCCTTAGAATCATGGCTCGAGTTAAGAATAAAACTGCAAAGGGAATTTTGATTCGCTGCTCAAATGTTGGGCTTCACTTTTACTCCGCAGACTGGAAAACATCCGTTTATTGTTAGCCCACTCTGACTCCGAATGCGTCTCAGCAGTTTCGATTTTGTGGACGAACTATAACAAATAATGAGGGCCGCGAACAGTTGAGAAATTCGCACCCATGGTTCGCTTGGACATCAGAAGGGCTTGCTTGACGATTGGCTGGACCGACCCTAAACTGAAGCTTGATAAGCGAAACCACCATCTTCCCATGATTTCACTTGAAGACACTTGAAACGTCTTTCCCGAGATCTCTGACTTCCTATGCCGCACAATCTCTTCAATTCGCTGCAAACGTTCACAACCGGGTCCGGCACCACCGGCCGCTTCTACTCCCTGCCGCAACTGGAAAAGGAAGGCGTGGGACCGATCTCCAAACTACCAGTGAGTATTCGCATTGTGCTGGAATCGGTCTTGCGCAACTTTGACGGTACAAAGATAACTGAAGCTGACGTGCGCGAACTGGCGAATTGGAAGCCCAACTCGGCGCGGTCTGAGGAGATTCCGTTTGTTGTCGCCCGGGTACTGCTACAGGATTTCACTGGTGTGCCGCTATTGGTCGATTTGGCCGCCATGCGATCCGCCGTCGCTCGGCTGCACAAGAACACTGGTGTCATCGAACCACTTGTGCCGGTCGACCTGGTAATCGACCATTCCGTCCAGGTGGATTTTTCCAGCACCAAAGATGCGTTTGCCAAGAACATCGCAATGGAATTCAAACGCAATAACTCGCGTTATCAATTTCTGAAATGGGGCACACAGGCGTTTGATGGCTTTGGTGTGATTCCTCCCGGCATAGGCATCTGTCACCAGGTGAATCTCGAGTATTTGGCCAGAAGCGTTTGGGAAAAGCATGGCACCTGGTATCCGGATACCCTGGTGGGGACAGACTCACACACGACCATGATTAATGGTTTAGGAATAGTGGGCTGGGGGGTCGGAGGTATCGAAGCGGAAGCCGCGATGCTGGGTCAGCCAGTGTATTTTCTGACCCCGGACGTGGTTGGCGTTTACTTGCACGGCAAGCTGGGAGAGGGCGTGACCGCAACAGATCTGGTGCTGCGTGTAACAGAGATGCTGCGCAAAGCCAAGGTGGTCGGGAAGTTTGTTGAGTTTCATGGGGAAGGCGCAGCCAGTCTGTCGCTGACCGATCGTGCCACAATTGCGAACATGGCACCCGAATATGGAGCCACGATGGGGTTCTTCCCGGTTGATGAGGAAACCTGCCTCTACCTGACGGCTACGGGCCGGACCAAAGATCAAGTGGACACTGTGCGCAATTACTACCAGGCGCAGGGTCTGTTTGGAATTCCGCAAGCGGGCGAATGCGAGTACAGCGTCGTGCTTGATCTTGATCTGGCTACAATCACGCCCAGTGTTGCCGGTCCCAAACGACCTCAGGATCGCATCGAATTAGCGAATCTCAAGCACCAGTTTGCCGATCTACTGCGCCGTCCAATTTCTGAAGGTGGCTATGGCAAGTCGGGTGAAGAGATCGCGGCCCGCTATTTCACGCGCATCGGAACACTCGACCTGGCCCAAACAGCAATTGCAGGAGGTGGAGAACAGAGACCAACCACAGTTCCGGTCGCGGCCGGCGGAGTCGGGACAGTTACGCCACAAAACACCAGCGTTTGGAGCGAGACGGAAATGGTAAACAACCGTCCCACTCCCGACCGGGTCGACGAGATGCACCCTGAAGAGTTTCCTCATGGGGAAATCGACCTGGGCCATGGCGATGTTCTAATTGCCGCGATCACTTCGTGCACCAATACTTCTAATCCCAGCGTCATGCTGGCGGCCGGCCTGCTAGCGAAGAAAGCAGTCGAGCGTGGCCTGTCGGTCCGGTCTTCGGTAAAGAATTCGCTGGCGCCCGGATCGCGCGTCGTTACTGACTATCTGCAAAAGACCGGCTTACAAAGTTATCTGGACACTCTTGGCTTTAATCTGGTCGGCTATGGCTGTACTACCTGCATTGGGAATTCGGGACCGTTGGATCCGGCCATTGAGCTGGTGGTCACTGAGCACGATCTCATAGGCGCCAGCGTGCTGTCTGGTAATCGAAATTTTGAGGCGCGAGTGCATCAAAGCATTAAGGCCAACTTCCTGATGAGTCCACCACTGGTGGTAGCCTTCGCCCTCGCCGGCCGGGTGGATATCGATCTTTCTCACGACCCGCTCGGTAAGGGAAGCGATGGTAAGGACGTTTACCTGCGCGATATCTGGCCGACCACTGATGAGGTCGGCGCGCTGATGCGGACGGCCCTCGATCCCGAGACCTATCGCGCCCTGTATCGGGATTTTGCCGAACAGAATCCGCTCTGGAACGAGATCCCTACCAGCACCGGCAATGTTTATGAGTGGGACACCGAGTCTACTTACATAAGGGAACCACCGTATTTTGACGGTTTCAGTAATGCGGTCGGGGAATGGCGCAATGTTCACGATGCCCGACCGCTGGCCATCTTTGGCGATTCAGTTACCACCGATCACATCAGCCCGGCCGGAGCCATTAAAGCCAACTCGCCCGCTGGTCTTTACCTTCAGGAAAAAGGCGTGAACATCGAGGACTTTAACAGCTACGGATCACGGCGCGGCAATCATGAAGTGATGGTCCGCGGCACCTTTGCCAACGTGCGTATAAAAAATCAGATGGTCCCCGGAGTCGAAGGCGGTGTCACCATACACCAGCCGAGTGGCGATCGCTTAAGTATTTATGACGCGGCTGTCAGGTATCAAAGTGAAGGAACACCCTTGATGGTGATTGCGGGACAGGAGTATGGTACCGGCAGCTCACGTGATTGGGCCGCCAAAGGAACACGCCTGCTGGGAGTTAAAGCAGTCATTGCGCAAAGCTTTGAACGCATCCACCGAAGCAATCTGGTGGGTATGGGGGTCTTACCTTGCCAGTTTAAGGAAGGTGTGACAGCCGCATCACTGGGTCTTGATGGCACTGAGACCTTCGATTTGTTGGGTCTCGAGCAAGCAGTGAAACCTCAGCAGGATGTGACCCTGGTGGTCCGCCGGGCCAGCGGTGAGACTGAGACTGTGCCGGTGACTTTGCGCATCGACACGCCGGTCGAGATCGATTATTACCAACACGGCGGCATCCTGCCTTACGTGCTGAGGCAGTTGCTGGCCGGGACGACGGATTTTTGAGCAACACCGACTTTAGTCTGCTGTTCAGTAGAGACCAGGCTGAGGTAACTGGATCAATAACTTTTCAAGAGGAGTAACCATGTCATCAGTTCAACCCGCAGAAACCAACACCACTCGCAAGTATCAGTTGCTTATCGATGGGCAGTGGGTAGATGCCGAATCCGGCAAGACGTTCACTACCCCAAACCCTTCAACCGGCGCAGCACTGGCCGAGGTTGCTGAGGCAGATAAAGCCGATATCGACAAAGCTGTTGTCGCTGCGCGCCGTGCGCTTGAAGGCAAGTGGTCCAAAATCAGCGCTCGCGACCGCGGCCGCATGCTGTACAAACTCTCACAGCTGATTGAACAGCATGCCCCGGAATTAGCGGCGCTGGAAACCCAGGACAATGGCAAGCCGATTCGCGAATCCCTGTACGTAGACTTGCCGCAGGTGGCGGAGAATTTCGAATACTTTGCCGGTTGGGCCACCAAAATCGAAGGCGAGACAATTCCGGTGCCCGGCCAGATGTTCAATTACACCTTGCGCGAGCCGGTCGGTGTTTGTGGGCAGATCATTCCCTGGAACTTTCCCCTCTTGATGGCTGCGTGGAAACTTGCGCCTGCCCTGGCAGCGGGAAATACCATCGTGCTCAAACCAGCCGAGCAGACTCCCACGACGGCCATGGAATTGGGCAAGCTCATCCAGGAAGCGGGCTTTCCTGATGGTGTCGTAAACATCCTCCCAGGTTATGGAGAGACGGCTGGTGCGGCACTCGCAGCTCACCCGGGCATCGATAAGGTCGCCTTCACAGGTTCTACCGAGGTGGGAAAACTTATTGCCCGCGCCGCTGCTGATAACCTGACCAAAGTCTCTTTGGAGTTGGGTGGCAAGGCGCCGAATATTGTCTTTGCCGATGCTGATATGGAACAGGCCGTCAACGGGGCGATGATGGGAATCTTTTTCAATCAGGGCCAGGTTTGCTGTGCCGGTTCGCGCCTGTTCGTGGAAGAGCGCGTGAAAGATCAGTTCCTTTCAAGCCTGAAAGACAAGGCTGAAAAGATTACCGTTGGTGATCCCCTCGATAAAGCGACGCAGATGGGGCCACAGGTTTCCTGCGAACAACTAGATCGCATCAAGGGCTATGTCGGCTTCGCGCGTGATGAAGGGGCTACCGTATTGAGCGGCGGTGAACCACCGCAACTCGCCGAAGGTTTCAAGAATGGCTATTTCTTCCAACCAACAATCTTCAGCGAAGTGAATAACAGCATGCGCGTAGCTCAGGAAGAGATTTTTGGTCCGGTGGTTTCAGTGATTAGCTTCAAAGACGAAGACGACTTGCTCAAGCAGGCGAATGACACGATCTATGGCCTGTCAGCTGGGATTTGGACCAGGGACATCGTCCGCGCGCATCGCTTTGCGAAAGAGATTCATGCGGGAGTTGTCTGGATAAATACCTACAACATGTTCAATGCTGCGTCGCCCTTTGGCGGTTATAAGCAGTCAGGCTACGGACGTGAAATGGGCAAGCACGCCCTCGAAATGTACACGCAGGTAAAAAGCGTCTGGGTTGACCTGTCCGGCAAGCCGATTGGCTGGTTCGGAAAGTAAGGCCCGCACCAGAGTCTAAGCGCAGGTCCTCCGGACTCGAGGGCGAGTCCGGTTGCGGACCTGGTACCCATTCAGCGCTCAGCAAACTGTCGCACCAGTCGCTGGGGGGCAGTGTTGCGCCAGGCGGCAACCAGGGCCTCACGAACAGTCACGTCATCGGCGTTTTCCAACTGAATTATTGTTGCCCCGCGCCGGCCCCAGGCGCCGGCGGCTGGCCTAAAGACCGCCGGCTCGCCGCGCACGAGAGGCTCCTGCTGACCAGGCGTCAGCTTGACCATGCCCCAGTCCTCTTCGGGACCAAGCGTTGCGAAGATCTTCCCGCCCACACGAAAGTCGGGGTGGGCCATGTGTGCCTGTTCTGAAACCTCAGGAAGACTGAGCGCCAGCTTTCTAAACTTTTCTGCCGTCACTGTTCCTTCCAGTCTTATTCCAAAATCGAAAAACTTAAGTGCCCTGTTTGTTTGTCATGCGAGAGTCAATGAAACTACAGCAAGAATGCACGAGTCAAGAGCTTGTCCGGGTGCAGGCGCTGCTGGCGCGCGGCAATCAATTGGCTGCAAATTTATTGCGATCGAAAATACATAGGGATAGTATGCCTAATATGCGAGGAGCACTTTTGCTGGTGGCCTTGACGATGGCAAGCGGGTTCAACGGGTGCAGTTATATGCGGCCCCGCGCTGCTGCTGCTGCCGGTGCGATACCCACAGTCGTGGAAGCTCGCGCGAGAACGAAGATAGACTTTACCACTCAAATAAGACCCATCCTTGAGGCCCGTTGCCACCCCTGCCATTTTAGCGGGGGCAAAGTGTATGCGACCCTCCCTTTCGACAGACCTGAGACAATCAAGAAGCTTGGGGAAAAACTGTTTACTCGTATCAAAGATGAGCGGGAGCAGCGATTGATCCGGGAGTTTCTGGCGCAGGAGTGAGTCCGTTCGCTAACCGGCGCTCGCCACCGAGGCATTTCAGAATCTCCAGGCTGACTCCAACCGATCCTCCTAAAAGTAAAACTTCTGGCAGCCTTGCCCGACAAGTACTCTCTCCTTGTCCACGTTAGCGAACAATTGAAAGTAGCCCAGCAGTCTTCACTTCTGGCTGGGAGGTCCAACCTGAGTCTCAGTCCGGGAAACGGACGGCTGTCAAACAATGGAGAAGTGAAGGTTTTTCAGCCGTCCGTTTCACGGACTTCTCCGTATCAAGGGCATCGGTTCCCAGCGATGAATCGCTGGGCTGTCTTCAGCCGTCCGCTGAACGCGGACTTTTCGGGCAAAGCTCCTTCTGGCAATACCTGGTTCGAAAAGAAAACATTCGGATGCGCCGGAAACGCGTCAGTCAACTTTCTGCCGTCCTGACTTTTAGAAGGCTCCAGTGTGCGTGCTATCATAAGTCCGCTCTCCCGCATTCAGCAGATTCGATGACAAAGGAGAAGCAATGTTCTCAATTCGTAAATTCGTTTGGATTTTCAGCCTGGTGGCGGCCACTCTCCTACTGACCGCATGCCCCAGTCAGACAACGATCTCCAAGATCAACGGCGATCCGGGACGCTATCGCGATAAGGAAGTGGCCATCGTGGGAAGAGTAACTGACAGTTATGGAGTGTTGGGCAAAGGCGCCTATGAGGTGGACGACGGCACTGGCAGGATCTGGGTGGCTGCGACGCGCGGTGTACCGGCCAAGGGTTCCCGGGTCGGCGTCAAGGGTCGAGTGCACGGTGGGCTTACGATCGGAGGCAGAGGCTTCGGAACCATCATCGAGGAGACTGACCGCCGGGTGAAGGAAAACTAGTCAGCTAGAGTTTTAATCTATTGCTGTGCAAAGGAATGATTGAGTGGAGGCGCAAACGGGTTCAGGCCGAGAGGTGATCACTGCCTTCGATCGCCAGTTTGCGCTCCTGCACTCTCGTTCCTGTGCTTTGGTCGCGAGAATTCCCATCAGTTTGCTTTACTCTGACTCGCGAGCAGCGCCAGGCCGAACCGCTTATTCGTCGGGTGAGAATCTCTTGCGCAGCGCTGCGGCGATTGAACAGACGTTTGGTGGCATAACGGCAAACTTGTGGGACGACCCTTTTGAGTGGACGCTGCCTGAGAACCTGAATACCACTGAACGCGTAGTTGAATACCTGGAAGAGGTCGAGGCAACACGCCAGCGAGGGTTTGCCAGACTCGACACAGACAGCGAGCTGTTGCGGGAGGTTCTGGTCCCATCCGGTACGACCAGACCATTACTCGAACTCTTGGTAGAAACCTTAGTAAGGGCCGCGCATTATCAGGGTCGGGCGTTCGCGGCGCTCGAGAGCGCAACTGATTTCGGCGAAGCCACAGCATGTAGCTGAATCTTAAATTGCTTAATGAGGTCTCCCGATGCATTGTCCCCAGTGTGGTCAGCAGCAGGTGTCTGAAATAACCAGGTACTGCTCGCGTTGTGGTTTTCAGCTCGATGGCGTGGCGCAGTTGCTGGCCGCCGGAGGGATGCTGCCGTCATTTCCTGCGAGCGAAGGCCCGTTGGAGAGATCTGCCAAATGGAAGGGCGTCCGCCAGGGTATGATTCTCTTTCTTGTCGGCGTGTTACTGGTGCCTATCATGGGCGTCTTTAGTGCTTTCACCGCGGGATTCATAAGTGAAGGTTTTCAGATGCTGGCAGCACTCTTTGCGCTGCTCTGCTTTGTCGGTGGGCCGATCAGGATACTATATGCGGCGCTCTTTGAGGATGGGGCCTTAGCGCGGGGCGGAGTTCCCTCAGTGCCTGGTCATCTGCCACACGTCTCAAATGCCTTGCCGGCGCCTGGCCGCGTGAACGTCCTGCCCCCGGCCGGCGCTGCTCCCACCGGCGCCTGGCGCCGTCCCAACACCGCTGAGCTGGTAGGCCGGCCGAGCGTTACGGAGAACACGACTCGCCTCCTCGATAAGAATTCGGATCAGGATTTGGAGCAATAGGACCAGTCAAGACACTTGCCAATAGCCGCGCACGCTTGCGAACGCCCTTCCTGACGAAACATGCAAATTTCAGAAGCGGCTAATTCCGAACCACATAGCCTGGCTGAACGGTTGCGGCTTCGCATCAAGCTTGAAGGACCAATAACATTTTGTGATTGGATGAACGCGGCTTTATATGACCCGCATCAGGGATACTATTGCCGGGCGTTCAAACGTTGGGGCAGGCAAGGGGATTATCGCACCAGCCCCGAACGTAGCCCCCTTTTTGCCGCGACCTTTGCGCGCTACCTAAGCGGCTTGTATGAGTCCCTGGGCCGGCCCGGCTCCTGGACATTGCTCGAGGCGGGAGCCGCAGAAGGTCACTTCGCGGCAGTGCTGCTGGACACGTTGCGAGCAAGGTTTCCAGAGGTCTTTGCCGCCACCAGCTACGTTGTCGATGAACGAAGTCCATCTTCGAGTGCGACCGCCAGGTCCAGGCTCGCGGTGTTCGGCGATCGCGTCGCTTTCGCTTCCATTCAGCAGTGCCCGAACAGTCAGCCCGCTGTTATTTTTTCCAATGAATTGCTGGATTCGTTTCCGGTTCATCGTGTGACCCTGGCTCGGGGGAAATTAAGAGAGTTGTATGTGACTCTTGATCAGGCAGGCGAATTCACCTGGCTGCCTCTGCCATTATCAACTCCTGCGCTTGCAGAATATTTCGAACTCTTGGGCGTGCGACTCAGGACCGAAGGTCAGATCGCCGAAATCAATCTTGCCGCTATGACCTGGCTGACGAGCGCGGTTGCGAGCCTTTCCTCGGGGTATCTCATAACCGTCGACTATGGAGCAGAGGCAGCTGAACTCTACAATTCGCCGGCCAGGCAACAGGGAACCCTGCGGGCTTTTCGCCGGCACGAATTCCGGGACCCGCTAGCCGATCCGGGGCAGAATGATCTTACGACTACAGTTGATTGGACCGCGATCAAGATGACCGGAGAGAGACTCGGCCTGGAGACCATCGACTTTCAAACACAGGATCGATTCCTTCTACAGGCGGGCATACTCGAGGAACTGGGAGCGATGACCGAGCAGGCCGATAGCGAGGCGGAGAAAGCCAGCCTGCGCGCGTCAGCCAGAGAGATGATTCTGCCCGG
>DAIMCP010000091.1:0-18599 GCA_036726305.1 Pyrinomonadaceae bacterium
GTTGTCAGTTGTCAGTTGTCAGTTGTCAGTTGTCAGTTGTCAGTTGTCAGTTGTACTTTTTCGAGGCGGGGCTGGTTTCAGTTATTTTGTCCTCTCTGCCCTGCCTACTGCCTTCTGCCTCCCGCCTTCCGCCTACTGCCTTCTGCCTTCCGCCTACTGCCTACTGCCTTCCGCCTTCTGCCTACTTCCTTCTTTCTTCCGCCGCCAGGTGTCCATGGCAGTCAAACACAGCGCGAGCCAGGCGGCGCCTTCGGCAATCGCGCCGAGTACATCACTCAGGAAATGGGCCCCCAGGTAAATCCGACTGAAACCCACCAGGCCGATCAAGAAGAGTGCAGTCACAACGGTGAGCACCCGCCAGCGCCAGGCACGCACTTGTGAAACTATTATGGCGCTCAGCACTCCATACAGCACTGTCGCCATCATCGTGTGTCCACTGGGAAAGCTATAGCTTGTAAGCACCAGGATAGGATCAGCAAAGCGTGGCCGGGCTCGTTGAAACACGCCCTTGAGCCAGAAGTTCAGGAGCATGCCTCCATAGATAGTCACGAGAATGGTTGAGATCCAATTTCGGAGCCGCCGGCGCCAGGCGTAAATGCACAGCGCCAGTGTCATCACTACCACGCTCCAGTTTGAGTGCAGGTTAGTAACTATTAACAGAAAAATTGTTAGCGGTCGGTATGCGTGCAGATGAAGCCAGTTGCTGAACCTGGCATCAGTGATGGTCAAGGGATCGCCCGTCGTCACGTCTTCCGCGAGGTCGGCGAAGATCCAGGTCGCGGCACTGAGAAACAGAACCCCGATTGTCAAATTAAGTCCGAGGAATCCCTCGCGCGAAACCCGAGCGCGGAGGAATACTTTAAAGTGATCGCACATGAAATCGTCCGACAAACTTCAGTTTGTCGTGTTGCCTCAAAACTCCGGGCGCTGTGAGTCGCAGATCCCGGCGAGCCAGACCTCGGGCCTATTCATCGCCAGGCTCAAGCTGGTCGACGCGCACCCAGCCTGCGACGGTGCGCCGAAACCGTTCTTCGCTGCCGGCTGCAAAAATCTTCTTGTCTGGCTGCCAATCAAATCGCTCCAGCGAAATTGCACGCTGCTCCACCCGCAACACATTAAAGGAATTGACTTCGCCCCTGCCTCTGGTGGACGTGGCCGTACCGGCCTGCACCACCAGCGCCGAATGCCCGTGAATCTTGTAACGATGGGCCGTATGTCCCGTATGGCTAACATGCAGATGGCCCGACAGGAATATATCGGCGCCGCAATCAGCGAGGCCGATCATCGCCATTCGTGACCGGCCTACCAGTTCACGTTGATGATAGCCCTCAGGCAGGTCGAATGGGTGATGGGTGACCACTACCTTCACCACTGCTTCACCGAAAGGACAGAGCTTTTCGCGCAGGCGGGCCACCTGTAATCGGTTAATTCGCCCACCCTTGAAGACGAGTGAGCGGGCGGTATTGACGCCCACGACTGCCATTTCGTCATCTGCAAAAAAAGGCTCCAACTCATCGGTCACCAAACGCCGATATTTCCCCAACGGTTGCAGAAAACGATTAAAGACATTGTGCAGCGGCACGTCATGATTACCCGGGACGACGATCAGTGGCTGCGGCAAGGAGTCAAGAAATTCTCGAGCAGCGCGGAATTCATGTGACCGGGCCCGCTGCGTCAAATCCCCGGAGATTGCCACCAGATGCGGTTTGACCGCTCTGACCGCCCTCGTCAGGGGCTCAATCAGGCTGTGGTCTAGACGACCAAAGTGCAGATCCGACAGGTGGACGAGCACGCGCATCGTTATTTGTGCTCCGTTTCGGGCACCATCACCCGCAAAATGCCAGGTCGCGTGCGGTAGTGAAGGGGCGTACCAAGTACGGCAGTTTCACCGTCAAAGGCAACACGCATCCGCTTACGACGTGTCTCTATCTTTACTTCGCCGGTGGATACGGCAAGGAAGTCCTTTTCGCTTCGCAGCCGCCCAAAAAGTGCCCGAAGAGCAAGCCTAATCAGACCCAGCCGACCGGTGCGGTTAGTAATGTACAAACTCAATCTTCCCGCATTCAGGCAGGGGCGCCGCCCGATACGTAGTCCTTCCATTGCATAGTCATTGTTGCCAACGAAAAGAAACGGCGTGCGACAGTTAAGCTCGTCGCCGGCCACCAGTAAACGAACCGACAGAAACGGATAGCGGCGAAAGACGGTGAAGGCGGCCCAGGCGAACGCCGGCCATTTACCATGGCCCAGACGCTGGTGCCGCTCACGTTCGCGCACCATAATCGGATAAAGGCCCAGACTGGAGTTATTGAGGAAGATACGTCCGTTTACTTCTCCTACGTCGATATTCACTGGATGGCCGGAAAGGATCACGCGCGCGGCCTGTTCCAGTTCGAGCGGCAGCCCCAGGTCCTGCGCCAGGTGGTTCAGCGTTCCCATGGGCAGCACGGCAAGAATCTTGTCACTGCCACTGTCGATGATTGCCGCCGCAACGGCATTGATGGTCCCATCGCCGCCACCCGCCACAATTACCTGGCTATTGCCCCGCACAGCTGCTTTCGCCAGTTCACATATCTCCGCTCCTGAATGAGCGATGGAAATCCGCGCTGTGATTCCATTGGCCTGAAATAGCTCTTGTAAGCTTTCTCGCGCCTGTTCTTTATCATCAATGCCGGAGCCTCGGTTTATAACCACCTCGACCGCAGTTATCGGTTGCATCGTGGGGGAGTTTACCGTTTGCGGCTGGCAGACGCACCTGAAGCGGATTTCTCCGCCCCAGGATGCGCAATGCGCGATCCGCCTGATTCAAGGAATGTTCGCAAGGCGGAGTCTGCGGGGTTAAGTCAAAGTCCGGTATGATTCCCCGCGCCAAACGATCATCGAGGTTCCTACGGCTGTCGACTTGCGCCCGCAGGCGGCTTGACCATCACAGCTGGAATACTCTGGTCGCGCACCAACTGATTGAAAGCGGGCACCTCGGTCTTGATGATTTGGGCAAGCCTGGTTAGTTGCGCGTCAATCTGCCCGGCCAGATCCTCATAGACTACGTATGACTGCGCATTGGGCGCAGACTCGGCTCCATAGACTACTCCCCCGAGGGCGGCCAATTTGTTGTTCAACCTGATGGGATAGTTCAAGGGATCCTGGCTGCTCTGATTTTTTGTTTGATAGAGAGCCTCTTCGATGGCGAGCAGGTTTTGGTTCAAGACACTGCCCGCATCATTAATCGTTTTCGCGTTCGGCTGGTCCTTGATACGTTTCAAAAGATCGTCGACCTGCTTGCGGACGTCGCGAATTTGGATGATGGCATTGTGTGTCTCACTCAGCTTGTTGCGAATCTTCAGGCCCAGCTCAAGCTGCTTAGCGTAATCAGCAGCCATCGTTTGCAAACGCGGATCAGGCCGGACTGTAAAATTCTGGGTCATGGTCTGGCCGTCAACCGTCAGCTTAACCTGGTAATCGCCCGGCACGATCTTTGGGCCGCGCGTTTCGCCGGCCCAAAGAATCATCCCCGGAAAACGCACGGCTTCCGCGTACCGCATATCCCAGACGAAGCGGTTTAGGCCGGCGTCGGTTGTGACTCTGGCGGCTGCAGCCCCGCCAAAGAAATCTCCTCCTCCTTCTTCTGCAGCGGGCGCGGCCGCTGGTGTTTGACCGGGGGCTGCGCCAACCGTTGTGCCTTCACGTGACGCGGGGGCGGTATACTTCCGAATCACCTTGCCGCCGGCGTCGAGAAATTCCAGCACAACCTCAGAAGCCGGTTTCGCCTTCAGGGAATAGTAGACGACCACCCCACTGGCCGGATTCCTGCCAATCGTTGCCGTAGCCGGCAAGGGGAAACCGCCCCCGGGCATGCGATAAGAGTCCTTTGGCTTGAGTAAGCGGGTCTCGCTGGCCGCCTTGAATCCTCCCGCATCAATCAGCTGATGAAGCGCCGGCAAGTCATCAAGAATCCAGAAGGAACGCCCCTGTGTAGCAGCCACCAATTCCTGTTCGCGTTTGTGAATTGCCAAATCAGTTATCGGCACGACAGGCAGGTTTAGCTGCAGGGAGTGCCAGTTGGCCCCCTCATCAGAAGAGAAATACAAACCGGATTCCGTCCCGGCATACAACAAACCGCGCTTATTCGGATCTTCGCGGATCACGCGAGTAAAGGTCGTCTCCGGAATTCCATTGGTAATCTTCTTCCAGGTTTTGCCATAGTCCGTGGTCTTGAAGAGATAGGGTCGGTTATCATCAAACTTGTACATCGTGGCGGCCACATATGCCGTAGCCGCGTCGAACGGCGAAGCCTCAAGCGAATTAATTTGGATCCATTCAGGCATGATCTCCTTTGGCGGCGTGACTCTGGTCCAATTCTTGCCCGCGTCACGCGTCAGATACACCAGACCGTCGTCGGATCCAGACCAGATAGTTCCCGCCTGGAGCGGTGATTCCATTAAGGTAAAGATAGTGTCGTAATACTCGATGCTGGTGTTGTCTTTGGTGATTGGGCCACCTGATGATGCCTGTTTAGCTTTGTCGTCGCGCGTCAGGTCGGGACTTATGACCTGCCAGCTCTGTCCTTCGTCGGTGGATTTGAAAAGAACGTTTGCTCCCGCGTATAGGGTTCCTGAAGGGGAGCTATCGTGCGGAGAAAACACGAGGGGGAAGTTCCATTGAAAGCGGTATTTCAAGGAATCTGCCCCGGCGCCCATGGGGTTATTGGGATAAGGACTGATGTCGCGTTGCTGGCCGGTGCGCTGATCGCTGCGCGTAATTAAGCCTCCATACGATCCGGCAAAGACAATTTCTGAATCACGCGGCAAGGGTGCGATCCACCCCGACTCACCGCCGCCAACGTCGTACCAGTCGCTGGTGCTGATGCCTCCTCCGGTCGTCCGGCTGGCAATTCGCACGGTTGAGTTGTCCTGCTGGGCGCCGTAGACGTGATAAGGAAAATCGTTATCGAGCGCGACCCGGTAGAATTGGGCAGTAGGCTGATCCTGTTCGCTCCAGCTCTTGCCGCCATTGAAAGAAACGTTGGCGCCCCCATCGTTGCTGTTAATCATGCGATTGGGATCATCGGGCGCGATCCACAGATCGTGGTTGTCGCCGTGCGGGACCGAGATGCCTGTGAAGGTCTTGCCGCCGTCGTTCGATTTGTAGAAGCCTGTGTTCAGGACATAGACGGTGTCCGCGCTTTTCGGATCGGCATAGATGCGTGAGTAATACCAGGCGCGTTGTCGCAGGCGCCGCTCTTCATTCACCTTTGTCCAGTTCTTTCCCCCGTTATCAGAGCGAAAGACGCCGCCATCTTCGGCTTCGACAATGGCCCATAGTCGATCGGGATTCGCGGGCGAGACCGTGATACCAACAATACCTATCATGCCTTTGGGCAACCCAGGATTGCGTGTGATCTCGGTCCAGGAGTCGCCGCCGTCGCTGGATTTGAAGATGCCGCTACCCGATCCCCCGCTTTCCAGCGTCCAGGGCTTGCGATGGACCTCCCAAATGCCGGCGTAAAGATTATTAGGGTTTGTAGGATCGATAATCAGGTCTGAGGCGCCGGCCTTATCGCTGCGGAAGAGGATTTTCTCCCAGGTCCTGCCTCCGTCTTTCGAGCGAAAGACGCCGCGTTGTTCATTTGGTCCCCAGACGTGACCCTGAGCTGCCACATAAACGAGGTCCGAATTTTTCGGATGGACGCGGATGCGAGAAATTTGCCGCGAGTCTTCCAGTCCGATGCGCTTCCAGGTCTTACCGGCATCGATTGACTTATAAACTCCGTCTCCGTGCGAGACGTTGCCGCGAATCGGCGACTCACCCATACCAACATAGATGGTGTTGGGATCGGAATCTGATAAACCGATCGCCCCTACTGAGCCTGTTCCGAAAATCGAGCCATCCGTGATTGGTTCCCAATTGATGCCTCCGTCAGTAGTTTTCCAGACTCCGCCACCAGTGCCGCCAAAGTAATACACCAACGGCTGAGAGGCAACGCCGGCCACGGCGGTACAGCGACCACCGCGAAACGGACCGATTGAGCGCCATTGCAACACCTTCAGTGGGTCGGATTCCCGGGCTGAGGTTTCCGCAGCCACTGGCCGGCGCTGAGCACTGGCGAAACCGGCCGCGCTGACGAGCACTAAGACGGAAAAACAGATCGAGCGAAGGCAAGCCGCACGAAAGTTCTTGTACATTCGGATAGACTCCTCTAGTTTTAGTATTCCACTTAACTGGGGGAACGTTAGATCACGGTGACGGCTGCGAATGATAACACGTTGTAAGGCTTGCGGCTGTTAATCGCCCATCCGAAAGCAGCGGTGCGCTGGGCTGCGCTCTGCGGAAGCGATTTGATGAGGCCCGTTACTAAAACGTGAGAGCTTATGAGAACTTTATCGGTCATGCGTACTGGCTGCAAATTATTTCTTGGCGCTGTGCTGCTTCCTCTTTTGGCAGCGCCCCTCAGCGGTCAGGCCGCGCTTCCACAAAACCTCTACCAGGGACTGCAGTGGCGTTGCATTGGACCACATCGCGGCGGCCGTGCGCTCGCCGTGTCCGGAGTACGCGGTCAGCCGGAAACATTTTATTTTGGCGCTGTAGGCGGGGGAGTCTGGAAAACCACCAACGGTGGACAGGTCTGGACCCCAATCTTTGACTCGCAGCCAATCTCCTCAATTGGGGCTCTCGCTATTGCACCTTCTGATCCCAACATCATCTACGTGGGCTCTGGCGAAGCCGACATGCGCTCGGACATTTCGTTCGGCGACGGGGTATATAAATCAACCGATGCGGGTAAGACATGGAACCACCTGGGACTGCGCGACACGCGCCAGATAGGCCGCATCCTGGTTGATCCGCGGGATGCTAACGTCGTGCTGGTTGCCGCCCTGGGTCACGGGTTTGGGCCCAACTCAGAGCGCGGCGTCTTTCGTTCGTTGAACGGCGGACAAACCTGGACCAGAGTGCTCTACAAAGATGACAACACGGGCGCCATTGAACTCGCCTTCGATCCTGACAATGCCCGGACCGTCTATGCCGCCCTCTGGAATGTGCGCCGGCCTGCCTGGAGCGTCTACGCCCCCACAACCGGACCGGGAGGCGGTCTCTACAAATCCACCGATGGCGGGGTGACCTGGGCAGAGATAAGTGGCCAGGGCTTGCCGGGGGGAACGTTTGGGCGCAGCGGCATCGATGTGGCCGCGGGACAAAAAGGAAAACGTGTGTACGCCCTGATCGATGCTCCACGCGCGAGTGGTCTTTATCGATCAGACGATGGTGGTAACAACTGGGAGCTGGTGAGCGCCGATCCTCGCATCAGCAGCCGGGCCTGGTATTTCAGCGAAGTACGAGTCGATCCAAGAAACTCCGACGTGGTTTACATTTCCAACGTCTCGCTTTATCGCTCGACAGATGGAGGCAGGACTTTCAGCGCCATTAAGGGGGCACCCGGCGGCGATGACTATCACTCGCTCTGGATCGATCCCGACAACCCCCAGCGGATGATCAGCGGCGTCGATCAGGGAGTTATCGTAACTGTCGACGGCGGCAACACCTGGAGCAGCTGGTACAACCAGCCGACGGCACAGTTTTATCACGTCGCGGTCGATAACGATTTCCCCTACCGTGTTTACGGTGCACAACAAGACAGCGGTACAGCGGCGGTCCTCAGCCGCAGCGACTATGGTCAAATCACTTTCCGCGACTGGCATCCTATCGGCGCGGGGGAAAGCGGCTTCGTCCTGCCGGATCCTGTCGATCCTAACTTTGTCTATGGCGGCAGCACCGGCGGAGAACTCTATCGCTTTGACAGCAAAACGGGCCAGGTCGAGGACGTCAGCCCGACCCCTCTCGCGGTCGGCGCCAGGGTGAAACATCGCTTTGTCTGGAGTACGCCCATCGCTTTTGGCCCCCTGCCCGCGCATGCGCTTTATCAGTCATCGCAGTATCTGATGAAGACGGTAGATAACGGCAAGAGCTGGGCTACCATTAGTCCCGATCTGACGGTGCGGGCGGGAGAGAACGAGGCGGACGCGAAAGGTGTGATCACCACAATCGCCCCCGCTGCGAAACCAGGACTAATCTGGGTCGGCACCGACAATGGACTTATTCAACTAACTGAAGACGAGGGTAAAAACTGGCACGACGTCTCACCCCCAAACCTACCGCCCTGGAGCATGATCAGCATGATCGATGCGTCGCTTGCTCCCGGGACAGCTTATGTGGCCATCGATCGCCATCAGATGGATGACCTCAGGCCTTATGCCTATCGCACAAATGATTTTGGCAGGACCTGGACCAGCATTTCGAAAGGCCTTCCCGACAACGCATATGTTCACGTCTTGCGCGCCGACACGCGGCGTCAGGGCCTGCTGTTCGCCGGTACTGAAGTTGGTGTCTACGTGTCATTCGACGATGGCGCGCACTGGCAGTCTTTACAACTGAATCTCCCTGTCACACCGGTTCGGGATCTGCTCGTACACCACAATGACCTGGTTATCGCTACCCATGGCCGGAGTTTCTGGATCCTGGATCACATGTCTCCGCTTCGGGAAATGACAGCAGAGCTGGCGCAGGGAGAGGCTCACTTATTCGACCCGACCGTTGCGGTTCGCCTACGCAAGAACGAAAGCCGCGACACACCCTTGCCCCGCGAAACCCCGGCCGGACAAAATCCGCCCACGGGCGCAATTATTGACTACTACCTCAAATCGGCGCCTGTGGGTCCGGTCATGCTTGAGATTCTCAACAATAAGGGAACTATTATCCGGAAATATTCTAGTAACGAGCTGGTCGCAAAGCAGGAGGGGACGCAGGCCTTTCCCAACTATTGGCTGCCCGCGCCGACTGTTTTACCCGCGCGAGCCGGGCTCAACCGTTTCGTTTGGGACCTGCGCTATCAGAGGCCGAAATCGCTGCGGTACGGATACAGCATTGCCGCTGTGCCTGGCGATGCCACTATGGTTCCTGAAGGGCCCCTGGTCCTCCCGGGAAGCTATCAAGCCAAGCTCACGGTCGCGGGGCGCACGTACTCGAGATCGTTTGCCGTGGAGATGGATCCGCGGGTGCATGTGCCCGAGTCGGAGTTGACTGCACAACTCGCGCTGGCGTTACGGGTTGCAGAAGCAATGGACCAAAGCTACGAGGCCACGCAGAAAGTCCGCAGCCTGCGCCAGCAGATAGAGGGTCTGCAGGCTATACTCTCCAGTGAGCCGAAACACAGGCCGGTAGTTACAGCCTTGAAAGCTCTTGACGAAAAAGCCGCGGCGATTGCCGGGAGCGGGCAGCCGCAATTTCCGCCACCCTCTGAGCCGAGCCTGAGTTCTCTGAATGGCGCGCTGGGAGGATTACTAACGGCAATCGGGAGCGCGGATACGACGCCAACCAGACCAGCTCGGGAGGCGTTCGCAACCTATCAGACGCTGCTCGAGCGACAACTGTTGAGCTGGACCAACCTGAAACAAAAGGACCTGACGGCTTTGAATGCGATGTTGCGCCAGGCCGGCCTCAGCGAATTCGAGTATTAGGTTTTCCTAGCGTCTGCGCTCTACCATTCTCCCCTGCGATTGAAACGGAGGAGTACGCCTGGCGCATCAATGTCAACGCAAGTCAACTGCTTGCTTCCAAAAAAATGATCATCGGCACCGTCAAACAAATCTGGCGCTACCCGGTTAAGTCCATGAGCGGCGAACCTCTCGATCAGTGCGCGGTCAGCGAACTGGGAATATCAGGCGATCGTGGCTGGGCCCTGCGTGATGAAGCATCGCGCGAGATCACCAACGGTAAGAATTTACCGCTCTTGATGCAGTGCGCCGCGCGTTATCGCGCTTGTCCCAAGGGCAGCGCCATTCCTCAGGTGGACATGGTGCTCAGCGATGGAACCATGGTCGGCAGCGACGACCCGAAGGTCAACGAGGCTCTGTCGCGGTTGCTGGGCCGGCCTTTAACTTTATGGCCGCGCCAACCCGCGAGTAATAAGACTCACTATCGGCGGGCCTCACTCCTTAGCAGGCTCGCAGGCTTTACGCTCTTTCGCGATCAACTGCCGCGCCTGCTGCGGCTAAGTAAAGTTCAGGCGCAAGTGCGCACCGCGTTCAGCCGCGAGTCGGGCGAGCCCTTACCCGATCTGCTGCAGTTGCCACCTGAGCTGTTCGAGTTCACTTCCCCGCTCGGCACCTACTTTGACGCCTTCCCGCTCCACGTGTTAACCACAGCCTCGCTCAAAGCAATGAAGCATTTGCATCCGGAAGCCGATTGGGACGTACGACGCTTTCGTCCTAATTTTCTGATCGAAACCGGGGCCGATATCGAACAATTACTGGAAGCGGGCTGGGCCGGACGCACTCTGCGAATTGGCGAAGTTAATTTGAAATGCGAGATTCCTACCGTGCGCTGTGGCATGACGATGCAAGCGCAAAATGGCTTGCCAAAGGATCCGTCAATCCTGCGTTCAATCGTCAAAAACGCCGAGCAAAACCTCGGCATCTACGCGAGCGTAAGCCAGAGCGGCAGCGTCGCTTTGAACGATCCAGTCAAGTTAGCTTAGTATCACAGATCAAAGGCGAACGGTGTAACGCAAGCTGCCAGCTTCCGCAACAACCGAGAAAACAGTAATTGACCTGACAAAGGAGAACTGAAGCGAATGGCGCTGATTGGGGCCAACGAGCTGAAAAGAAAACTGCTGATCACCGTCGACGGTCAGCCCTACCTCGTGCTTGACGTTTTCTTCGCGTCACCTACAGCGCGCGGCGGAGCGACGATGGTGCGCACTCGACTGCGCCATCTCTTAAACGGCGCGGTCCTGGAAAAGAGCTTTCGGTCGAGCGAAAAGTTCGCGGAACCGGACGTCGAGTTAGCGCCTGCATCTTATCTTTATAACGATGCTCAGGGCTTTCATTTCATGGACGAGAAGAGCTACGACCAATTCATGTTTTCAGCTGAGGCGGTCGACAGCGATCGTGGCTATTTGAAAGAAGGCATTTCGCTGCAAGTGCTGAAATACAATGGCGAACCTGTCTCATTACAATTCCCGCAGTTTGTCGAACTTGCCGTAACGGCGACCGAACTCGGATTGCGCGGCGACACCGCAGCCGGCGGCGCCACCAAGGTAGCCACCCTTGAAACCGGCATCGAGGTGCGCGTTCCTCTTTTTATCAAGGAAGGCGAGATTGTCCGCGTCAACACTCAGACGGGCGAAGTTGCCGGTCGCGCCTGAACCTGCGACTGAAACTGCCACCCATCGCAAAATTGCCAAACTCCACCGCTGCAGACCAACGGACTAGATTGTTCCCTTTTCGGTCTTGCAAAGAAGTGCCCTTACCCTTTGCCAAAGGACTTAACTGCCTCACGCTGGCAACTTGACCGATTCCAGGGTTTGTTTAGGTGGAACTCCTCACACTTGAGTACATCAAATTGATGGTCTGCTACGGACACATTTGAGCAACTGCCGTAACAGAAACTCCATCACAACCCTGGTTACCAAATACCACGCTTGCGTCAGTCTGAGTTTTACCCGATGACTTTGGTCATCATTAACACTGATGGCCGGAGCCTTTGTTCTCGCGGCTCAGATGGAGAATTTTTGCATGAAGTTTGCCCGAAGCTTTCCCCGTTTCAGTTCTGATCAAAATACCAACCGCTTTCACTTTAGTTTCGCAAGTCTAGCTCCTATCGGCATCATTGCATTTTTCTTCATAGCCAATGGTACGGGACTGTTCCTAAGTCCTGTCCTGGCCCCGGAAACGAACGCGGCTGCGCAAATTGAAACAATTCCGCTCGACATCCCCGCCACGGCTGATTGCGAGCTGGATTGGATCATCTATCGGACCGGCCAGCGCGAGGGAGTCGATCCACGCTTTATTCATGCTGTCATCAAACAGGAATCTCAATACGATTCACATGCTCTGTCTTCTGCCGGTGCACGCGGCTTGATGCAGTTGATGCCGGCCACCGCGAAAAGATTTGGCAGTGCCAACCCTGACGACAGAGCTGCCAACATTGCGGCCGGTACAAAGTACCTGGCCTGGTTATTGAAACGGTTTGACGGTGATGTCTCTCTGGCCTTAGCCGCCTACAACGCCGGCGAAGGTGCGGTGGACAAGTATCGAGGCGTTCCGCCTTACCCGGAGACGCAAAACTATGTGAAGACCATAGTCGCTAACTATGGCAAACGATATCACCCGATGCTCCCGCCAGACGATGCCAGGCTCGCCTTCCACCTCACCAGCGCCAGCTCCATCGAATAACTGATTTTCGATTTTCCCACGGTACCAACATTACCGGTCAATGCGGGCTCCCTTTGCCCGCTCGAATTAGCGAGACTTCACCACCGGGGCTCTGCTCTGAAGCGGCCCAGATCCCTCCACGCTCTTTACCGCTGCGTCTTAGTAATGCTAGTTTTACTCGCCGTTTGATTTCAGCTTTTCTTGCCGAGCAGTTGCGGACTTCCAACTTTCAAGAAGGAGATTTTTCCGATGCGTTCCTGTCTCGCCGCCCTCATAAGGTCATCACAATTCCTGTCGCCGCTGGTGCTGGTTGCTTCCTTCGTTGCGGCGCAACCTATTACCCTGGGACAGGAAGAAAAGGCTGCTGAGAAAGCCGCGGTGCAAAAGGCCCGCCAGGAAGCCACGGCGAAAGAACAGGCTTCGCCCAAACCGGAAGAGCCCAAAAAGTCCGACGAAGAAAAGCCCGCTGACGAGGGCAAGCCGGCTGATCCCATGTCCAGCGGCACCTTCAATGGGCTTAAGCTGCGGTCCATCGGTCCCGCATTCACGTCCGGTCGCGTCATCGGATTTGCGGTTGAGCCGGACAACCCGGCCCATTATTTTGTGGCCTCGGCATCGGGCGGCGTTTGGAAGACGAACAACAACGGCGCGACATGGACTCCGGTGTTCGATCGCGAAGGTTCGTACTCGATCGGCGCCATCGCTTTAGATCCCAGGAACCCACTCACTGTCTGGGTTGGTACCGGTGAAAACAACAGCCAACGGAGTGTCTCTTACGGCAACGGCCTTTATCGCTCCGACGATGGCGGTAAGACCTGGAAAAACGTCGGCCTGAAGACCTCGGAACACATCGGCCGCATTGCCATTGACCCGAAGGACTCAAACACTGTCTATGTAGCGGCACAGGGACCGCTGTGGGGACCCGGCGGCGAGCGCGGGCTCTTTAAAACCACGGACAATGGCAAGACCTGGAAAAACATCCTCAATATCAGTGAGAACACCGGCGTCACCGATGTAGTTATCGATCCGCAAAACCCGGAAACCATTTATGCCGCCTCCTATCAGCGCCGTCGTCACATGTGGACATTAATCGATGGCGGGCCGGAGAGTGCCATCTATAAATCGACCGATTCCGGGGCCACCTGGAGCAAGCTGCGGGCCGGCCTGCCCACCACCGAGATGGGCCGTGTGGGACTGGCAATCTCGCCAGTCAATTCAAACGTCATCTATGCAACCGTCGAAGCCGCCGATCGCAAGGGTGGCATCTTTCGCTCAAACGATCGCGGCGGCAGCTGGGAACGCCGTAATGAATTTGATACTACCGCGATGTATTACGCGCGCATCGTCGCCGATCCCAGGGACGTGGATCGCGTATACGTTATGAATGTTTTTCTGATGGTCTCAGACGACGGCGGGCGGACGTTGCGACGACTCGGTGAAAAGTCCAAGCACGTTGACAATCACGATATCTGGATCAATCCGAACAACACCGATCACTATTTGGTCGGTTGCGATGGTGGTGTTTATGAGAGTTACGACCGGGGTGCGAATTGGGCCTTCAAGAGCAACCTGCCGGTGACCCAGTTTTACGACATCACTACGGATAATGCCACGCCCTTTTACAATGTCTATGGCGGCGCGCAGGACAATTTCAGCTTTGGTGGTCCGTCGCGCACACGAAATGTTTCCGGCATCACCAACAGCGATTGGTTTGTTACTCATGGCGGCGACGGATTTCGCAGTCAGGTCGATCCCGAAGATCCGAACACGATTTATGCAGAGCTCCAGAACGGATCGCTGGCGCGCTTTGACAAGCGCACTGGCGAGCGCATGGGTATCCAACCGCAAGTCGGCCGCAACGAGGAGCCCTTACGCTGGAACTGGGACTCGCCATTTATCATCAGCCCGCATTCACACACCCGCCTTTATTTCGCCGCCGACAAACTTTTCCGCAGCGACGATCGCGGCGATACCTGGCAGGTCATCAGCGGCCAGCTCTCGCGCGGGCTGGATCGCGACAAGCTGCCGGTCATGGGCAAGGTGTGGAGCATGGATGCCGTCGCCAAAAATGCTTCCACGGCTTTCTTTGGCAACGCCTCGGCACTCGCTGAATCGCCAAAGAAGGATGGCTTGATCTACATCGGCACAGACGACGGACTGCTCCAGGTGACAGAAGACGGCGGCAGGAACTGGCGGCGGATTGAAAAGTTCCCCGGCGTCGCTGATATGGCTTACGTGAGCCGCATTACTGCCTCTGTTCACGATGCCAACACGGTCTATGTAGCCTTTGAGAATCACCAGAACGCAGACTTCAAACCTTACCTCCTGAAGAGCACGGATGCCGGCCGTACCTGGACTTCGATCGTCAGCAACCTGCCAAAAAACTGGCCGGTATGGGCCCTCGCCGAAGATCATGAGAATCCTAATTTGCTTTTCGTGGGTACCGAATTCGGTCTCTTTTTCACGATCGATGGCGGACAAAAATGGGTCCAATTAAAAGGCGGCTTGCCGACGATTCAGATACGCGACATCGCTATCCAGCGAAGAGAGAACGACCTCGTGCTCGGGACCTTTGGCCGTGGGATTTATATCCTGGACAACTACACGCCATTGCGCCTGTTGAAGCCCGAGATGCTGAAGCAGGAGGCACTCCTGTTCCCGGTCAAGGATGCCTTGATGTACATCCAGGCCCAGCCGCTCGGCGGACGCGGTAAGAGCTTTCAGGGGGAATCATTCTACACGGCGGACAATCCGCCATTCGGAGCTACGTTCACTTACTACCTGAAAGACGAGCTAAAGACGAGGAAGGCGCGCCGCCAGGAAAGTGAGAAGGAAGCAGCAAAGAAAAACGCCGCCATTACGTTACCGCCATTTTCCGAACTGCGTTCCGAAGAGGAAGAGGAAGCCCCCTCCATCATCTTCACTATCAGCGACGCGAGTGGCCGTATCGTTCGCCGCCTGACCGGGCCAGTAAGCGCCGGCATGCAGCGCGTTTCCTGGGACCTGCGTTATCCGCCAGCCACTTTGCCGCCGCCGCCAAATCCGGAGAATGAGGATCCATTTGGTGAGGGACCGTCCGGTCCGCTGGTAATGCCTGGTACTTACAGAGTCTCGGTCGCCAAAAGAGTTGATGGCGTCATGACGTCGCTGGCCCAGGCGCAGGAGTTTCAAGTCGTTGTTGCCGGGCAGGCGGCGATGTCTATTGCCGATCGGACGGCGCTGGTGGACTTTCAGCAGAAGGTCGCGCGCCTGCAGCGAGCCGTCCAGGGATCGCTGGACGCAGCCAGTGCCTTGAAGCCACGCCTGGTACTCATCAGGCGCGCGCTGCTGGAAACGCCATCTGCAGGCGATAAGTTACTGGACGATGCCGCAGCCCTCGACAAGCGCACGAACGAAATCCTGCGAGCGCTGCGGGGCGACAACGCTTTGCGGGCGCGCAATATCAATCTGCCGCCTTCGATTAGCGAACGCGTAGGCGACATTGTGGGTTCGCAGCGAATGTCCACAGCTCGGCCTACCCAAACTCAGATCAGCCAATACACGGTCGCGGCCCAGGACTTTGAAACCACTCTGGCGCAATTGCGGCAACTGATTGAAGTGGATCTCGCCAGACTCGAGAAACAAATGGAAGCCGCGGGCGCTCCCTGGACGCCTGGACGTATTCCTGAGTGGAAAGACCAGTAATCAAAGGGTGATTGGGAAGCCAACAAGTGACGAAGCGCAAGAGCCGCTCAGCGGAAGCGTGGGCCAACTTGCCGCGCTAACTCTCACAATTGTTCGCAGTGGCCCTGAGCGCGCGTCATGGAATGAGTTAGTAGAGCGCTACCACTATCTCGGGTACAGAGTTCCGGTCGGGGCTAACTTGAGATACCTGGTGCACTTAGCAGGCAGCAAGTTTCTTGACACTGCGGGCGCAAGACGATCATAATAATTCCGCGTTGTTAAGGCCCAATCGGACTGCACTCTTATTTTCCAAAGGGAGGATTATGCTGACCGAGCCACGACTCAGAAACTCAACTGTGGCAAAAATTCTATTTCTAGTAGTCTTCTTTCTCATTGGAGTATCTCTTTTATTGCTGGCTCCTCACCTGACACCGAGTAGCGCTCGAGTGCAAGAGAAAAGAACTTTTGAGAATGCCATCCCTGATCGCGTTCCCATCAAGATCAAAATAAGAAAAGAGAAGGAGGAATCGTTCAAGAACCTGAAGAATGAAAAGTGGCTCAGAGAGTTTGAACTTGAGGTAACCAACACAGGAGATAAACCGATTTACTACCTGGAGATCGTAATGGACACTGGCGTGAAGTTTGAAGGTAGTGGTTCGGAGATTGTGTTTCCATTGAGATATGGTCGAGCAGAATTGGGTGACATTGTCACGAAGGCGACGAGTGATGATGTTCCCATCAAACCAGGTGAGTCAGTTATCTTAACCACGAGACAGGCGACAGCCTGGGAGATAGGTATACGTGAGAAGCGCTGGCCTGAAGCAACTAAGTTCAAAGCTGAAATTCAGGTGCTGAGTTTTGGCGATGGAACAGGCTACTGGGGTACCGAACTGTATCCGCCGCCAGGGAGACAGAAAGCGAAGAATGACAAGCTGCCGCAGTCGCCAAAAGCGAGAGCAAGGGGGGATGCGCAATCACAGATCGCATCGACTTTCACGCAGCCGACATTCATGTCGGCTAATTTTTTGTCCTCGGATAGCACGGTTACCGCCACATCATCGGCGGCCCAGCCCCCTGTCACCTGTCTGTTTCCGGAGTGTACCCCTGTAATACCGTGGACTGGATATGTTTGCTATGACAATGACCCGGAAAACCACGAATGCAGGATCCAAAACCGGCCGACGCCTGACCAGATAAATGGCG
This sequence comes from Pyrinomonadaceae bacterium, assembly GCA_036726305.1. Taxonomy (GTDB): domain Bacteria; phylum Acidobacteriota; class Blastocatellia; order Pyrinomonadales; family Pyrinomonadaceae; genus JAOAPY01. The sequence continues at coordinate 17,070 of DAIMCP010000091.1, forward strand.
TTTGTAAGGAACTTGAATACAAAATAAGTCTCTGCGTAGCAGGCACCATTGTCTATGCTTGTCAGAAAATCAACGTCTATGACTGTGGATTTGGTCCAGCGCCCACGCCTTCGCCTTCGCCTTCACCCTCACCTCAGCCGTGTCAATACTGTGGCGATCCCAATGTCCCTAAGGCGGACTGCTCTGATCCCGCCCATCCAAAGTGTGATCCTTTTTCGGAGTATGAGCAGAACGGCTGCTGTTATCTACAAACGTGTGAACATGCGGGTGTGCAGGTACCACCGCCTTCACCGTGCCAGGAGGGCTATTTCCGAACGAATGAAAACTTGCAGCCTTTTCCTTTTTGTACCTACAAGGCTTGCATCCCGAAGCCGCCCGACCAAATAACTAATCCCGATACCTGCCAGTCTCTCAGCTACTATTGGAATTTCACCAACAGCTCGTGCGGCTATACCCCCGCAATAGGAATGTGCAGTGGTGGTCCAGATTGGGGCAATTATTTTACAACAGGCTGTTACTCCGGATTGGGTCTCTTCGGCGGTAGTATTTGCGGGCGAAGCACAAGTTTCCAGAACCAATGTTACCGCTTTGATGGAGACTACGACCCCCAGTACTGTGTTTGTACTGGATGTGATAGTTGTGGCGGGTCGCCTATCTTAGTCGATGTAAACGGCGATGGATTCGCTATGACCGATCTCGCCGGCGGAGTCCGTTTTGATCTAAATGGAAACGGCACGCGTGATCATTTGTCGTGGACAGCAGCAGGAACGGATGACGCTTGGTTAGCACTTGACCGCGATGGTAACGGCAAAATCGATAACGGTCAGGAGTTATTCGGTGATCTGACGCCGCAGCCATCAGTGCCAAAGAAAAACGGATTTTTGGCACTTGCTCAATTTGACAAGACCGCAAATGGCGGGAATGGCGACGGAGTAATCGACAGAAACGACTCCGTTTTTTCAAACTTGAGATTGTGGCAAGACACCAATCACAACGGGCGTTCGGACGTTGGTGAGCTTCACAAGTTATCGGATCTCGGCCTGAAAAAATTAGAGCTCTATTACACTTTCTCAACGAAGACTGATACGTACGGTAATCAGTTCAAATATCGAGCCAGGGTTATAGACACACACGACGCTCAGCTGGGACGCTGGGCTTGGGACGTATTCCTAGTGGGGACGGGATTGTGACGGTCGTACTACCTTAGAGTCGATCGCGAATACCCGTAACATACTGTTAAGAGAGCTCGCGCCAATTCGGGTTCGTCGAAGGATTCTTGCTCCCCTTCAACGAATCTACAGTGCCGTCGCCATTTGAATTCTAGTCGTAAGCTTCATCAAATCTCGCTCGCGATTACGGGATCTTGAATGTTCTGTTGACTACATCGATTGAGATCTGTTCGGGTCAAGGTGCTTCGCTTCAGCTTCTCACTGCCCTTTGCTCTGCCGGACAGCCATATCCAAACCTACCACTCGCATCCTCTTCTGTAATCAGTCGCATCGTCTTTTGTATAGTGGCATCCTCTTCTAG
>DAIMCP010000092.1:0-17808 GCA_036726305.1 Pyrinomonadaceae bacterium
GACAACTGACAACTGACAACTGACAACTGACAACTGACAACTGACAACTGACAACCAACAACCAACAACCAACAAGTTCTACTCTTCAACTTCAGCTTCCGGCAATATTGTCCGCATCTCAAAGATTGAGATCATCGGCAGGAAACGTATGAAGAGGAACAATAACGAAAAGAAGAATCCCAGCGTACCGACGAACATCGCCCAATCCCATTGCGTCGGTTGATACATACCCCACGATGATGGCAAAAAGTCGCGGTGCAAGCTGGTGACCACGATCACAAAACGCTCAAGCCACATGCCGATACTCACTACGATCGATATCAACCAGAGCAGGAGAAGATTCGACCGTACCTTCTTGATCCAAAGGAACTGCGGCGTAATGATGTTGCACAGGATCAAAGCCCAGTAATAGATAGCATAGGGACCGTGCATTCGGTTCCAAATCATGTAGCGCTCGAATCTGTTGCCGCTATACCAACCAAAGAACGCCTCGACCACGTAGCCATACCCGACAATCAGGCCAGTTGCCAGCATCACCTTGGCCATGTTGTGTACGTGGCGCATGGTGATAAAACCTTCGAGGCCATAGAACTTGCGCAGGGGAATGGTCAGGAACAAAACCATCGCAAAGCCTGCATAGATCGCCCCAGCAACAAAGTAGGGCGGAAAAATCGTAGCGTGCCAGCCCGGCATGATGCCGGCCGCAAAATCGAAACTAACAATCGTATGCACTGACAACACAAGCGGCGTGGCCAGCCCGGCCAGCAGCAGATAAGCCATTTCGTAGCGGTGCCAGTGCCGCGCTGACCCGCGCCAGCCCATCGCAAACCAGCCATAGATGATCTGAAAGGTCTTGCTCTGCGCGCGATCGCGGAGGGTGGCAAAATCGGGAATCAAGCCGACGAACCAAAACATTGCCGAAACCGTCGCGTAGGTCGAAACGGCAAACACGTCCCACATCAAAGGGCTGCGAAACTGCGGCCAGACACCCATCGTGTTCGGGTAAGGAAACAGCCAGTAAGCCAGCCACGGACGGCCGAGGTGGAAGATTGGATACATACCCGCCTGGGCCACTGCGAATAATGTCATCGCTTCCGCAAAGCGATTGATCGAGGTGCGCCACCTCTGCCGCAGCAAAAGCAGGATAGCCGAAATCAATGTACCTGCGTGACCGATTCCGATCCACCAGACAAAGTTCAGAATGTCGATGCCCCAGGCAACCGGTATGTTCACGCCCCAGAGACCGATGCCGACAAACACGAGGTTCGTGATCGCCAGCAACATCAACTGGAACAGGATGAAGGAGATCGCAAAACCGATGAACCAGGCAAGCGGCGTCTTCCGCTTCAGGACGATCGAGCTGATCTTGTCCGTCACGGAAGCAAACGTCAGCCCCGGATCGATCACGGGGACCGTCGTATGGTGTGGTGCATCGCTGCGGTGTTCGTCTGCCATGGAAAACTATTGCTTAATGCGATTTCCTATCGTTTTCTCGTCACCTCAGGTTATTCGCCAATCTCGGAATTCGGATTGCGCAGCGCGGACAAGTAGGTGGTCCGCGGCCTTGTATTCAGTTCGGCCAGCAAGCCGTAATTGCGTTTCTCAGCCTTTATTTTTGAAACCTTGCTGTTCGGATCGTTGATGTTGCCAAATACAATGGCTTCGGTCGGACAGACAGATTGGCACGCCGTGACAATCTCGCCATCGCGCACCGGACGCCCCTCGATCTCGGAGTGAATCTTTGCGCTCTGAATCCGCTGCACACAGTAGGTGCATTTCTCCATCACGCCGCGACTACGCACACTCACTTCCGGATTGCGCATCAACTGGTAGGTCGGCTGCTCCCAGTCCTGATAAAGAAAGAAATTAAATCGTCGCACCTTGTAGGGGCAATTGTTTGAACAATACTTGGTGCCGACACAGCGGTTATAGACCATGTCGTTGAGGCCTTCCGCGCTGTGCACGGTCGCATGCACGGGACAGACAGGTTCACAGGGAGCGTTTTCGCAATGCATGCAAGGCACCGGTTGAAAGTATGGCCCTGCGGGGTTTTCCGGCCCCCCTTTGAAATAGGCGTCGACGCGAATCCAGTGCATCTCGCGACTGCGCGTAACTTCCTGCTTGCCCACGATCGGAATATTGTTTTCCGACTGGCAGGCAATGGTGCAGGCGTTACAGCCAATGCAACTATTCAAGTCGATGGCCATGCCCCAGGCATAATTGAGCGCGTTTGGTCCCTGATTCTTGTAGTCGTCTTCCTCGGGATTGTAGAGCGTTTCGTCCGGGCCGGGTTCGTGCGCTTCGTGTTTCTCCGGTTTGTCTTCGAGATACTCCTTCAATGTCTTGATGCGCAGGATATCGCGATCCTCATGACTGAAGTCGTAGTCCTCCATATTGAAATGCAGCTGCGTCGTCGCGAGTTCGTGCTGGGCTCCAGCCTTGGTGACCTGAACACCCATTGCCAACCAGGGAGAATCCGCAGAGCGAAGTTCGTAAGCGTTGAAACCATGTCCATTGCCGACGCGCCCGGCGCGTGTGCGACCGTAACCCAGATGGACGGTAATCACATCGTCAGGCTGGCCGGGCATGATGAAAACCGGGACATCGTTTAGCGACCGGCCCTGGTTCGTAATCTTGATAGTGTCGACGTAAGTCTCGCGCCCCTTAACCGCCGGAGAACTGCCAAGCGCAAGCTTCTTAGCCGTATTCCTACTGACCAGTGCAGCGTTGTCCCAGGTCACCTTGGTCAGGGGCTTGGGCAATTCCTGCAGCCAGCCATTGTTCGCAAATCGCCCATCATAAATTGTCGGATCAGCACGAAAAACAAGCTCGAGAGTGTTGGGTGGAGGGGCTTGCGCGGTGGTTGAAATCTGGCTCGCGAGGTCTGTTTTCAAAGAGACAGTCTGCGCCGGCATCTCCGTATTTGGCACGAACCCATCATGCACGCACTTGTGCCACCACGATTCAAAATCCATTGGCGGTGAAGATGGTTGAGGTGATGATTGAATTGCCGGGCTGGCCACGGCTGCGGCTCCCGGTTTCTGAGCGTTTGGCTCACCCGCTAAGGCAGCCGGCACTGACTTGCCTGCAGCCTCCGGCCGGTTGCTGCCTGCCGGCTGCTCACCGCGCGAATAAACGCGAATGGTCTCGTTTGCCGTCTGCGCTCCTCGCCAGTAATCACGAATGATCTCGTAGGCCTTCTTGTCGTATTGATCGGAAAATACCGCCAACAGTTCATGCTCTGACTTGCTTTCGTACAAAGGCTCAATCAAAGGCTGCGTGATCGACGCAGTTCCGTCATACGAGCGGGTGTCGCTCCACGCTTCCAGGTAATGCGTAGCCGGAATGTGCCAGTGGCAAAGCTCGGCGGTTTCGTCTTTGTACTGCCCGTGATGAACGCGCAAATTTATTTTGAACAGCCGGTTCTGATCCAGTTTCAGATCGGCGGGAGTGTTGTAAGTGGGATTGCCGCCGAGGATGACCAACAGCTCAACCCGGCCGGCATCGATATCCTGAACCAGCTCGCGCAACGATTGCGTCTGATCGACTGGGTTCGCCTCGATTGGATCCGTATAGAAAACAGTTTTCCCCACGTTGCCGAGAGCTTCATTCATTGCGTGGGCCAGGGCATGGACTACAGGCGGGGCTTCGTTACCGGCGATCACAACGCTCGCCCCTCTGTGTTCCTGCAAATCCTTCCCCACCTGGGTCACCCAGGTATGGCTTGGTGCCGACGGATCGTTCGCGGAGACAGCTGGGAGCGAGCCCAATTGCGAGGCCAGCAGGCGCACGGTTCCCTCAAGCGCTGCAGGCTTGATGGACCACCGATGATCTGCACTCGCGCCCGTTGTGGTCGGCGTAGTCTCAATGACATACAGCCTGCTCATTTCCTTCCGACCTTCGGTAACGCGCCGGCGGGCAGCGAAATCGCGGGCGTAACGCAAATTCCCCGGGAGCGCGGAAAGAAAGTCGGCATCCAAAGACAGGATGCGCTCGGCTTTGCTGAAATCGTAAATCGTATTTACAGGCTGGCCGAAAGCCAGCAGAGCGCCGGCGCGCGCGTTGTCGTGATTGACGGGCTCGTACTGATGCCATTTGGCCTGGGGAAACTCGGCCAGGATTCCCTTGATTTGCGCCGCGAGCGTGGGTGACGTGATCGTCTCAGTCAGAAAGCGCAGGCCCGCGCCCTGCCGGGCGCGCAAACCGCTCTTACCATCTGCCCCATTCAGCGCGGTGCGCATGTCGCCAATGAACGTGGTCCAGGGTCGCGCGTCATCCCGGAAGATTGGTGTTTGCGATCGATCGGGATCGTAAAGACTTAAGATCGAAGCTTGCGCAAAAATATCTGTGGCGCTGGAACCCCGATCGCCAACCTGACTATTCTTGTTGTTCGGATGATCCGGATTTCCTTCTATCTTCGTCGGACGGCCTTCGTTGCTGCGCGCCAGCACCGGAGTTGCGACACCGCCAAGGGTTACCGCGGTCGCAAAGAAAAGCGCCCGGCCGGCAGCTTCTTCTTCAGGCTGTTTGATATAGGGGACGATCTTTTCGGGTGGTTGATAAACGCAGCCACTCAATCCAGCCAGGGCCAGCGAGGCACCCATCAATTTCAAGAACGTGCGCCGTTCGACCGGATCGTCCCACTCTTCAGCCTGCTGCGGAAACTCGCGTTGCACGAGTTCACGGAACTCCGGGGCGTCGGCCCACTCTTCCAGACTGCGCCAATAGGTTTTTCCCGGGGCCGCAGCTACCGGATCTGCTTCGCTCGCAGCAGAGTCTCTCTGCGCCGCGATAATGCGATCGCGCATCAGTTGGAAGTTGATGTGTCGGTCTTCGCTCATTTCCAATTTAGCTGTCCAGGCTCAAAATCGCTTACCTCGAGAGTGTCCGGCGAGACAAACGGCAAGCGAATGGCTCGTGCTCGCCGTGCTCATCGATGACAGGTCGAACAACTCGTCAACACCTTTACCGGCTGAATATGATTCAGATTCACCAGCGATTTGCCGTGCTCGATTTCCGCTTTCGTCGTATTCTCCTGGCGCCATTCCATATCAAAAATCTTGTCTTTGTCGCGCACAAACCTCTCTGGCTCGCGGTGACAGGCCAGGCACCACTCCATCTGCAGGGAAGATGCCTGATATACCACCGGCATTTGATCCACCCGGCCATGGCAGGTTGAGCAGCCAACCCCCTTATTCACATGAATACTGTGGTTGAAGTAGACGTAGTCGGGCAGGTCGTGCACGCGCGTCCATTCCAGGGGTTTGCCGGTGCTGAAGCTGGCACGCACGGGTTGCAGATAAGGACTATCAGACCAAATTTGCTTGTGGCAGTTCATGCACACCGAGGTCGAAGGAATCCCTGCGGAAGCCTGTGTTTCGACAGAAGTATGACAATAGCGACAATCGATGCCATCGTCGCCCGTATGATGTTTGTGGCTGAACTGGACGGGTTGTTGAATCTCAACCCATTGACCTGTGTTCCAGGACGAACGACTAATCTGGGCCGCCACCCACAACGAAGCTACCAGAACAAGAATCGCTCCGAAGATCGTCGCCTTAGCCAGCGCATTTGTACTGTGATGAAAAATTTGTGGCATCGCCGCAGTTTGGCTAAATACCCAATTCGAGCCAAGGCTCAAGCTCGAATCGGCGTGCAGCAGGAAAGCGGAACTGCAAACTGCACGTCATTACTTAAGGCACACATCGATTTAGTATGGCTACCGAGCACACAAAAAGAGCGCGCTTAACTCAACCCCCTCGAAAAAATAGTATGGCTTAGGGTCGTGCTACTTTAGCAGATCGAGAAAGATTTTCAAATTTCGGCAATCCGAACTGGTCCAATTGGGGATTTGTCGTCCCGGGAAGGCAGTTGGCCGGGCACCAGGCCAGGAATTTAAAGCCAGCTTCTTGTGTGCGCAAACCTACGAATAGCACGCAGCACTGGGTTGGAAATCATTTTGAGCAAACGCGGAAGTCAACCGGCATCGCGAGCCAGCAAGGCCGCGCCAACGGCGCTGGCATCCTTGCCAAGCGTCCCCGCAACAATCTTTGTAGCTTCAAAGCAGGGCTGAAAGGCGCGGCGCTTTGCTTCGTTAATTATCGGGTTCAGTATCAATTCACCCGCGTCCATGACGCCACCGCCCAGCACGATGCACTCTATGTTGAGCAGATTGATGACGCTGGCTACCCCGGTTCCAATATACTTGCCGGTGCGCTCGATCATCATTAGCGAAAAGTCGTCGTCGTTTCTCGCTTCATGGGCCACGTCATCGGCAGTAAACTCCTCGTTGAGCGCCAGGCGCGAAAGCGACGAAGTTGAGTCCCGATCCAGACGCTCCCGGGCGCGGCGCACAATATTGGGCGCGGAAGCAACTGTTTCCAAACAGCCGGTATTTCCACAAATACATTCAATCCCTTCAGTATCGATGGTTATGTGCCCTACCTCACCGGCCAGGCCTGACGCGCCGGCCCAAAGCTTGCCGTCGAAAATAATCGCGCCGCCAATTCCCTGTCCAATCGACATATAGAACATGTTCCGGCTGCCGCGTCCGGCACCGACCTTGTATTCCCCGTAGGCCGCGGCATTGGCATCGTTCTCCAATTCGATTCTTAGCCCGGTAGCCTGCGTCAACTCAGAATGGAGATCTTCTCGGACCTTTGCCGGTAACCCAGTCCAGGCTACCACGCGATCCGTAAATCTGTTGACCAGCCCAGGTATCGCGACGCCAACCGCTGTGACGTTGGCCAAGCCGGCACGCAATGAGGTGATCATCTGGATGACCTGTTCGGCCAGTTTTTCGCGATCCAGCGGAGCCTCACAGACGTCTAAGATTGTGCCCGAAACATCGACGAGCACGGCCCGACTGGTAGGCTCGCAAAGATCAACGCCAATAAAGTTCTGTTCTGACGAAACGGAGTTGGTCATTTTGGGACCCTTTACCAACTGCCTGGGGGATTCGGTCTCACGAAGGATAATCAACGAGTCTGGGGCTGTCAAACCAAAGAATCTGCGTGTAGAATGCATTCGCGACGCAGACATTCGACTGAACCGGAGGATTTCAGTTTTAGACCTCGTCTTCGGACTTTGTTTTCAGATCCAGTTAAACTGAGTTGGCACCAGAGCGGGGGGAAAAGCCTAAAGGTGCGAATTCAAAAGCCCAAGTCCTTTCTTTATGCAAATTCGCTCCATACTGCTGCCGACAGATTTTAGCGAATGCGGAAATTACGCCCTCTCGTATGCTGCTTCGCTGGCCCGCACTTTTGCAGCGCGTATTATCTGCGTTAATGTCATCGAACCGATCGTACCCACGGTCGGTTATTCAGGCATGACTGAACCGCTGCCGATTGCGGACATTAGCGAACAGATGGAAGATTCAGCTGAGCGCGAGTTGCCCAAGATTGCCGAATGTGACGAGTGCGCCGGTCTCGACGTCGAAGAATTAATCGTGCATGGTGAGGCAGCAACGGAGATCGTGCGGGTGGCCAAAGAGCGTGCCGCGGACTTGATTGTGATTTCTTCCCATGGCCGCACGGGTTTGGGACGCATTCTCTTCGGTTCGACCGCTGAAGCCGTGGTCCGTCATGCTCCATGTCCGGTGCTGGTGGTGAAGCCCCCTGTTAATGAGGAAAGTCGCTAGGGAAACTCTGTTCTCAGTGCCCTGTGCTTTGCAGTTGCCCGCTGGCCGGGCTTTTCTTTTCGCTCGGCCGGCGCGGAATGTGACTCCAGAGGTATGTACCGAATCAAAGAACAAAGTTACAAAGGATCCAGGACAAGGCCCTTAAGCTTCCCTCCTGAGCGCTAAAACACCGAACCATTCCAAGCAATGTATCTCGACTTTCTTTACGACCTTATTGGCCAGTATGGCCTTTATGCGGTGTTTCTCCTGGCGATGGTTGAGGGAGACATCACCCTTCTGTTGGCAGGGGTGCTGGCACACAGCCACTTCTTTGGAGAATATAGTTTCTTGGGCGTGTTGCTCTGGGGCACGCTGGGCGGCGCAGCCAGTGATAATATTGCCTATCTATTGGGGCGCGGCTTTAGTAAAGGAATGCGAGGCTCGCGGTTTTATCGGGCCACACAACCGCGCATTGAGCGGTTAACCAGCAAATTCGGCGGACTATCGCTTTTTCTTTCAAAGTATATCTACGGCCTGCGTTGGGCGTCGTGCGTTTTCTACGGCGTCGGGCGCATGCCATACGTGCGATTCCTTTTTCTTTCGTTGGCGAGTTGTTTTCTCTGGGTCTTTGTATTGAGTGGTGCCGGCTACTTTTTTAGCGGCGCCGTTATCGGCATCATCGGGGATTTTCATCGACTGGGGAAAATTCTTCTGGTCATCGTCGTGGTCGGCATCGTTTGCTTTTATCTTGCTGAGCGGTTATGGCTTTCCAAGAAAGTTGAAGAAGTTAACGCTGAGCGCTTTCAGGAATTTGAACAGGCGGCGCAGGAAAAATTTCAGGAACTGCAGGATCGGATACCCTTTAAACCACTTCCGCGACGCAAAGATGATCAGGCAGCTTCGAAGCGAAATATCGAGCGCGACTAGGAACTTAGCTCCTCGTTTTTGTATAGCAACTCCAGCACTGAAGTCAGTAAAACCAAATTGTGATAATTGAATCATCTGCTCCAACTCGCGTTGACCTGGCCGGGGGCACTATCGATATCTGGCCGCTCTACCTTTTTCATTCCGGCGCTTCGACCGTCAACTTTGCGCTTTCATTACGCGCCCATTGCCGGATTGAAACTCGCAGCGACGGCAAAATCATCCTTGAATCTCGTGATCGCGATGTGACCTTTGAAAGCACGCTGGACGATCTTGAGGAGTTGATTCACGAAGAACGGCTGGAACTCATTTCCAAGCTGGTCCATTTTTTCAAACCAACTACTGGCTTTCATTTAACTGCCTACAGCGAGGCGCCGGCCGGCGCCGGGTTGGCCGGCTCCTCAGCACTTAATATTGCCTGCGTAGGTGCGCTCAACCGTTTGGTCGGCAATCGCTATGACGAGAGTGAATTTGTGACCCTCGCGGCCAACGTTGAAACGACCGTTATCAGGGTGCCGGCTGGTTTTCAGGATTACTACCCGGCCCAGTATGGAGCAGTTTCCTGCATTCATCTTCGCCCCGACGGAATCCAACGGGAGGCCCTGGATGTCAATCTCGCCGAGCTGGAACGGCGCGTAGTCATCTGCTACACGGGCGAGCCGCGCCTTTCAGGCATTAACAACTGGGAAGTTTTCAAACGACATATCGACGGAGACCGCGAGCTGTTCCAAATGTTCGAGGGGATTCGGGATTCGGCCGTCCGCATGCGCCAGCTATTGTTGGCGGACGACTGGGAAGGCATAGCCGAATCGATGCGGCGCGCGCACCCAAATCGAAAACGGCTCGCGCCCAATATTACGACGCCGCAGATGGACCTGCTGATCGAGAAGGCGCTGGCCAATGGAGCGGCGGCGGCCAAGGTCTGTGGCGCGGGCGGCGGCGGCTGCATGGCATTTCTTTGCGCCGAGGGACGAACCAGGGACGTGAAAGCCGCACTGGCGAGTGAAAACGGCGTCCAGGTGCTGGAGTGGAAGGTTGCGCGCGAAGGATTGGTCGTTACCGAAAGCTAAGTTATCGGTTCATCTCAGGATTTGAGTCCAAAGTGGACGCCTTACTTACCACCCTCATCCGCGCGTTGTTTGGCAGCGGCAGCAACTTTAGAAAGTCGGGCAATCTTGTCCTCGAGGCTTTCACCCGGTACCGGTCCAGTATCGACCACACCACAATAAGTCGAGCGTCTCATTAGATTGCGATCCTGAGCGCCCGGTTTGTGGGTTGCGGCGGGTGCGACACTATCGGGGGCCAGCTCCGCAGGCTTTTGCGCGCCGGCGACAGGAGAAGCAGTTGCTGCAGCCGGACTGAGCGGAGCAGCTGAAGCAGAGCCGGTCGCCGCCTGCGCCTCGGCAGCCGGGCGATGCAAATCAGCCTGCGGGGACGAATCGCGAAGAGTTTCCGGTTCCGGCGCAGGACCGCCTTGTTCTGCCCGTTGTTTGGCACCCGCAACTACCTTTTTCAATCGTTCGCATTTTTCGGCGAAGCTCTCGCCCGCCACTGGTCCAGTGTCTGCCACTCCGGAGTACGACGAACGCTTGAACAACTCGCGGTTGGGTGCTGCCCCGGGTTTATGGACTGGGGGTTTAGGCGCCACCGCTTGCGCAACTGGCTTAACGTCAACCGGTGGCGGTTCCGTGGCCGGGGTACTGGCCGGCACAGGCTTGGCTGCCGGGGGAGCGGGCGGAGGAGCCGGTTTAGCCGGAGCAGCTTCGGCGCCGGCCTCGATCATTACGTAAACTCCCTTTTCGTTTTTCTTGATTACCGGGAGGGTGCCGCCTGCGGCCTGTAGTAAAGCGGTCAGCTCGGCTTCTACGAAACGAGTCTGTTTGTTGGGATCGCGAACGTGCCCCAGTGGCGGTCCCATGTAAAGCGTGCCGCAGGTCTGGCATTTGGACAGCACATCGTCGCCACGCAAATGCACCTCAGACGCTTCGCCCGCCATCCGCAACTGTTTTAAATGCCCGTTGCAGAGTTTTCCCTTTTCGTTCTTTTCGTTGCAGACAGTTTGCGCGTTGGTAATTCGCTTGGGAACTACGGGCGCGCCAGCGGCCGGAGAGCCGGCTTCCCTATCAGAAACCTTTGCGGACATATCGTCTTGTCACCCTGAAGCCTGGCCGATGCTGGTCGAGCGTTGAGCGAATCTTACAGAGAGTTCGAAACGCTCGTCAATGAAATGCTGGCAACGCATGCTGATCGAGCGTCCTCCCCCTGTCGCTCATTCAACTATGGCAAACTTACCAATTTGCTTGAGGGCGAGCGAACCATCGTCTCAGCCCCAGACCACCGGTCACGTTTCTAGCGAAGTTGTAAAACTCCTTGTCCTGGAGCACGTTGTATGGTATACGGCTGCGCATTGAATGGAACTGGGAGGGCAAGCAGGTCTTTGGATTCTATGCTGCTCACCTAAATCTCTACTTCACTGGGAACCTTTGCGGGGCGCTAATGGTCTGCCCTCTAATCACAGTCGGCTTGCCTTCGATTTAGTAGTCCTGAACTGTGTACGCTGCTGAGCCAGCGAGTCGTCATTGGTTCCCGCATAAATACTCTGGCCCAACCGTTGGGGAGGGCAACCAACAGCAGAAGGAGAAACTCATGAAAAAGCTGCCACTTATTTCCCTCATGTTTGTTGTCGCAACCGGGCTCGTCATTTATCGAACCACCGGGCAGTCCAACTACGTTCCCAGGATGGTACCGTGCGCGGTGCTCTCCAATAACCCGTGTTCCTTCGTCCCCTCTTATATCGGCCCCGATCCTTTGTTGAAGAAATCGAACGGCTATTCGGGCTTATTTGGCGCGCCACCTGATTCGGTGGCGAAAGACGTCCAGACGCCGTTTGACAATATGGCGTGGCAAATGTTCGTCGGGCTCAATTGGGCGGCGAGCGCCGTTAAGCAAACTCCCGCCATCGGACTGACAGCCAAGGGTCTGCGGGTTTGGCAAAAATATCGTAAGGTTAGCGCGCTGTTTGGAAACTCTCCCGTGACTGCCAAGTGCACTAATGCCCTCGCCTTGCCGGTTCTCTCGATCGGCTCCGACGGTAGTGGGAATCCAATGCCGAACAACGAGGAATACTTCCAGGCATCCACGAACCTGCCGTTGATCGATATCAATGGAAATTGGACGATCTACGAACGCCGCGTCAACGATGTCGAGGCTCAATATCTGTTGGCTCCAAACGGACAGCCCTCGCAAACGCTGACAACCCAGACCGGACAGAATAATTTTATCCAGGCCAATCCGAACAAGGGCGCCAGCTTTACTCCCTCTGGCCCCACTGCCTTAAGCAAGCAGGGTTCAATTGAAGTCAAGACTGCCTGGCGCATTCTCGACCAGAGCGCGGGTGACAATCCATCGCGTTATTACACTCAGTCGGCGATTATTGCTGTCCCCGGCGACCTGGTCAGCGGCGGGCAGCAGGTGTGCGCTACGGTCACGCTGGGTCTGGTGGGGATGCATATCATTCAGCGTAATCCCGAGGTTACGCCACGCAACGGCAATCTGTTGCCGCAATGGATTTGGGCTTCCTTTGAGCACGTGGACAACGCGCCCATGGCGGTATCGCCGTGCAATGTGCGCAACGGCTGCGGCACGAACCCCAGCACGAACTGGATCAACCAGCCGAGTTGTGGAGGAGCTGCGCCCTCGGGGTCAGTCCGCTATTCCTACTTCAATCAAAACTCGGGCCTTCAGGATACCAACATCGGGCCCGCGCCCAGCAACACGAGTGCTCCACATTACCCCTGGAATTCAAAAGCGCCCTACGCCCAGGGCGGTACGACTCCGGCGACCGCAAAGCCGCAAGCAACCCGTTGCTGGTCGATCTACCAGACTACCGCGCAGCTCAATACGCAGTGGCGCAATGCTTTGGCAAAGTACAACACGCCGTTCCAGAACTATATGTTAATTGGCACGCAATGGGGTGGAGCCGTCGAGCCCGAGGAAGGCAACCCATTGCCGGCCAACGCGGTGCCGGCGATGCTCTCGAACATGACGCTGGAAACCTATATTCAGAACTATACCGGCAGTAACCCGAACTTACCCGGACCTGGTTCCTGTGTTGGCTGTCACAGCGGCGCTACTCTGGCGGTAAAGCCTTTCCCGACGGCGGACTTTAGCTTTCTGCCTGGCCTGGCCGAACCCGGAACCGCCCGTAGTAAGATCAAAACCGCGCGCTAGTGATCGTGAAACAGGTTGCGCCTAATCGCCCAGTGAATGCAGCGCGACTCAACCAGCGCCGGGCGAAAGATGTGGGGTGCCCCTGACTCGTCAGCGCTTTGGGAGGGCAGCGGCTATTCTCAATCGTCCGCTGCTGGTCGGAAGGAGGTTTGGCGTCTATTGCGTGGGGCGAAGCAACCACTCTTTCGGCTTGGCTGAGTCGCCTCCTACCCAGCTCGAATCCGTTCTGATGATGAAAGCGCCATTTCGAAGAAATTTTTGCAGCGGCACGCCGAGCAGCTTGGCCGTTTGCGTTTCTTCAAAAGCGATGTCGTAGTCAGGACGCTCTTGAAGAGGTTCGGTTTTCAGTGTCCGCCCGGTCGAAGTTGCTCCGAATATGAGTCCCACGAGAGTGAGCGTAACCAGCAATGGTGGAAGTTTGGTATTCATCATCGAAGCATTATCGCACCCGTCTGGTTGGTAAGGCGCGACAATTTCGTCCGCGTAGCGGACGTTTTGAAAGTAGCTCAGGGCTCAAAACCTTCTTGCCTTCCGGCTATGTAGTATGCTATACAGCTATTCGTGGCTGCTAAAGTAAATCTCTCGTTCTCGGGAACCGCGATCCTACAAGCGGTGGCCCATGAATACCATTACGGCTTCGACATCATGGATGTGACCGGGCTGCCGAGCGGCACCGTCTATCCTGCACTGCGCCGGCTGGAAGCGTCCGGTCTGCTGGTGTCCAAATGGGAAAACGAAGACGCCGCGCGCACCGAGCAGCGTCCCGCGCGCAAGTATTACAACTTGACGGCTGCCGGGCGGCTATCACTTGCAGAAGCTGTTGGCAGGTATCGCAGGCTAAAGGGAGTGCTGACCAAAAAGGTAAAACCTTCGCGGGCATGAAAATGGAAATTCACAGCGTCAGAAATTATCTCCGCCTGGTGTGGGCCGCCAGCCTGCTCGTGCCCAATCAATTTCGCTCACAATGGCGGCGCGAGTGGGACGCAGAGATCATCAATCGCTGGCTGCTGCTGGAGAAATGGGGGCAACTCAATGCCCAAACCAAACTTGATTTGTTCAAGAGAGTTCGAGGCGCGTTTTTGGACGTCCTAAGTTTTCAACGCCGCCGCACGAGTTTAGTGCTCGGGGCGCTCAACATACTTGTCGCATTGTTAATCGGCTTCGGCGCTCTGCAGGAGTTTATCGTTGGGGGAATTGGCTACGGAAAGATGCAACCGTTACTGATCAGCCTGGTGGGAATCGTTGTCAGCATGTTGTTCATCAGTTCCGGCATCGCGTTGCTGTGTCAATGGTCGAATGTACGTCGTCTAATTATTTCAACAGGCACACTGTCTATTCTGCTTCACGTTTACGGAGCATTACCTCCGCACCGGAACATGGGTTTGATCGCGTTGATCGTGGGAGCCGGATACGGATTGGCAATGCTGCTGGGATTCGAATGGAACAGAAGACGCAATTTGGTTTTGTGATTCACACAATGAGGGGCTCATATGACGTTCGTAGTGCTTAACATTCTAGTGGCGCTCTTGAATGGCTTCGGTGCGGTCCAGTTGTTCATTGTTGGCGGCCTTGTCGACCGTGAAGTGGGGCCACTCCTAATTGGGCTGGCGGGCATCGCTGTTAGCGTGTTGTTTCTGATCTCCGCTTTTGCCATGTGGCGAAAGTGGCCCAACGCTGGTAAATGGTCGATCGTGGCGGCCATTTCATCCATCGTGTTTCATGTTTACGCAGCCTTGCCTCCGCACCGCTTCGTTGGCATGGTGGCTCTGCTTATCGGGGCCGGCTACGGCGTCGTGCTGTTGATCTACACGCTCAGCAAAGGAAAGAAAGCAGAACCGGTGATTGGCTAAGCAGAGGAGATGCGAGGACTTCACGGCGTAGCCGTGACAGACAGTAGCCGGGGGTAAGCGCGTAGCGCGACCCCCGGATCAGGAGTTATGTATTTTCCTCAGCCCGCTTTAGCGGGCGACAGATCGGTCGATCGTCGCAGAGCGATGATTGATTTTAGCCCGGCCTTTCAAGGCCGGGAAAGATTGGGTGGATGATTGTCGTCGCGTAGCGACGGTTGAGAGATTCATTCGTCGCTGACGCGACGAGGTTGATTTGACTCTTTCGATCCCGGCGTTGAAACGCCCGGCTAAACTCAGATGACGCTACGTCAACAGGCAGGTGTTGCGCCAACAGATTTCGCACCCGGGCTAAGGCCTCATCGCCGGGGATCAACTCAACCTCCCCCGACTCGACCTGCGCAATTCGTCGCCTCACTTCCGCAAGCTGCGCGCTGGTAATTTCGGGAGAAATATCCTGCGCCAGACTCTCGATCAATCGCTCGGTGAGTTCAGCGCGAACATCGGGCGGCAAAGCCATCGCATCACGAAAGATTTCTTCAGATGTTGCCATGGAGAAAGACTACCGCCGCCATGCGATTTGTGACAAGTGAAATCAATAGCAGTCAACCAGCGCCGGAGGCGCGGCATATCGGTAGCCCTGGGGCGTAAGCCCGAGGATCGCGTTCCCGCAGAAAGCCCGCTTTAGCGGGCAAAAGGTCAAAAAATGCCATCGACCAGCGACGTTCTGATGATCCTCGCTCAATACCTAAGTGCTTTTGAGAAGTTTCGTGCAGACAACATCTACAAAGAGACGTATGGCGAAGATTGGTACTGGGATGGTGGTGAAAAAATTCCCGCACGTGCGCCCAGAAAGTTAGAAAAATAGATATGCGATACACATGCCTTTGTTCCACAATGGGATCAATTCACGCCTTTGCGTAAATCTCTGCACCTTTGTGCACAAACTTCCTCCGCCTTTTCTTTCATGCCGATATCCAGCGCCGCCTCTTCATCGATCTCTTTCTGCGCCGCGTACTCGCGCACACCCGAAATCAGGCAAACAGATCGCGAATCCTGGTGCGAACCTCGTTCAATTTTGAGTTCTTGACCTTCGCGGCGGAATAAAGAATGACTGACTGCTCGACTGTGAAAAAGCGGTTGGGCCTGATGAAGCTATCGACATTCAGATGACCACGCTCAAAGTCTTCGCTCGTCAACGCGACTGAGTAACCATCTCGGCGCGATTGGCTGGTGATCTGGCAGAGAATAAGGTCGTCTCCGGTTAGGTCAGCGACAACCAGAGCGGGACGCCGTTTGCCAGCTTGCAAATCGGTTTGAGGAAAAGGCAAAACAACCACTTCGCCGGCTAGAGGTTTGCCCATGCGGCGTCTTCCTCGGGTGTGTTCCAGTCTTTGCTCAGCGCAGACTCACTCAGCAGCAGGCCGTTGAACGATCCCTCCTCAGACTTCTCGCGGAGGAACCTGACGAAGTCGTAAACTTCGCGTTGCAACGGCTCGGGCAAGGCCTCGACTTCTTTGATTAGCTCTTGGGTGCTCATGATTTTCTCACTTCGTTTCCGAAAGTCTCAAGATGAAACCGAATCGCCGATTGCACGTCGGCGAGCGCTTCTTCGTAGCTATCCCCTTCGCCCACAACGACGCCCTTGAGGCCGAGAGGATAAGCGACGTAACCGTCCGAGTGCTTTTCGATAATAATCTTTTGGGATTCCATGAGTGAATACTAGCACTGATGGCTGGTTTTGTTGAGGTTTCTGTCGTCCGCTCCGCGGGCTTGGGTTATTTAGTCACGCCTGATTGGCAGATCAATCGGAGGTTACCGTCTGATAAATCTCCCCACCCGCCGCCACAAATTCTTCTGCTTTCTCTTTCATCCCCACACCCAAAGCCGCCTGTTCGTCGATCTCTTTCTGCGCAGCGTACTCCCGCACGTCCTGAGTGATCTTCATGGAGCAGAAGTGTGGGCCGCACATCGAGCAGAAGTGGGCGAGCTTGGCGCCTTCCTGCGGCAGGGTTTCGTCGTGGTACTCGCGCGCGACTTCCGGATCGAGCGAAAGGTTGAATTGATCTTCCCAGCGAAATTCAAAGCGAGCCTTCGATAGAGCATTGTCGCGATATTGCGCGCCGGGATGCCCTTTGGCGAGATCGGCGGCGTGCGCAGCGATCTTGTAGGCGATGACACCATCTTTGACGTCTTTCTTGTTAGGCAGGCCGAGATGTTCTTTCGGCGTGACGTAGCAGAGCATCGCGGTGCCGTACCAGCCGATCATCGCCGCGCCAATTGCCGAAGTTATGTGATCGTAGCCGGGTGCGATGTCAGTTGTGAGCGGGCCGAGGGTGTAGAAGGGAGCCTCCTGGCAGGTCTCGAGCTGCTTGTCCATGTTCTCCTTGATCAAATGCATGGGCACATGACCCGGCCCTTCGATCATCACCTGACAGTCATACTCCCAGGCGATCCTGGTTAGCTCGCCAAGCGTTTCGAGTTCGGCAAACTGCGCTTCGTCGTTCGCATCGGCAATCGAGCCGGGACGCAGACCATCGCCAAGGGAAAAGGAAACATCGTAGGCAGCCATGATCTCGCAGATGTCGCGGAAGCGCGTGTAGAGAAAACTCTCTTCGTGATGAGCGAGACACCACTTGGCCATGATGGAGCCACCACGGCTGACGATCCCTGTGGTTCGCTTCGCGGTCAGGGGAATATAAGGCAGGCGCACACCGGCGTGGATGGTGAAATAGTCGACTCCCTGCTCGGCCTGTTCGATCAACGTGTCGCGAAAGATTTCCCAGGTCAGCTCTTCAGCTTTGCCGCCAACTTTCTCCAGCGCCTGGTAGATCGGCACGGTGCCGATAGGTACCGGCGAGTTGCGCAGAATCCATTCGCGTGTCGCGTGGATGTTCTTGCCCGTCGAGAGGTCCATGACGGTATCCGAGCCACACTTGATGGACCAGCGCATCTTTTCAACTTCGTCATCAATAGATGACAAGACCGCGGAATTGCCGATGTTGGCGTTGATCTTCACCAGGAAATTGCGGCCGATGATCATCGGTTCGGACTCGGGATGGTTGATGTTGGCGGGGATGATGGCGCGCCCGCGTGCGACTTCATCGCGCACGAATTCGGGGGTCACGTAAGCTGGGAGCGCGGCGCCGAATGATTGCCCGCGATGTTGGTGGTTCAACGAATCGCGAG
>DAIMCP010000093.1:0-17706 GCA_036726305.1 Pyrinomonadaceae bacterium
GTTGAGCGCGCCAGCCATCCGGGGCGGCTCGAGCTTGTTGAAAGCGTGCCCCAGGTCTTATTCGACGGCGCTCACAATCCCGCCGGCGCGTTGGCGCTGGCCGATTACCTAAATGAATTCGTCTCTCAGCCCATCACTTTGGTCTTTGGCGCCATGCGCGACAAGAACCTGGAAGAAATGGCCCGTCTGCTGTTTTCGCGCGCACACCGCCTGATACTGACAAAGCCGCAAAGCGCGCGCGCAGCGGATGAACAGATCCTGCGGCGAATCGCCGCCGAGACGATTGGACTCGAGAAGGTTATGGTGGAGCCGTCCGCGAAGAAGGCGATGCTGATCGCCCTGGAGCAAACTGCGTCGGAGGGGCTCGTGTGCGTGACTGGCTCGCTTTACCTGATTGGAGAAATCCAGGGCGCATTATTCAGATAAGTAATAAGATGGGCCCGAGCTTGCACCCCTGAAACTAAATTAGTCAAAAGTTCAATCTGAGAAAACCATGTCTGAATCCAAACACACAGCGCCGCGAGTCCTGGCCAGCAAAGAAGTTTTTCAGGGCAGAGTATTCAGTGTCACGGTCGATAAGGTTTGCGAGGGTGAAAAAACCTATGACCGGGACGTGGTCCATCATCCCGGCAGCGCCGTGATTATCCCGGTGTTCCCCGATGGCACCGTGGCGCTCGTGCGCCAATATCGGCATCCCGCCGTGCGTTACCTGCTCGAGGCCCCTGCGGGTACACTGAACGACCGGGAAAGGCCGGAAGAAGGTGCGGCACGGGAACTGGAGGAAGAACTCGGGTTGGTAGCGGCGAAAATGATCAAGCTCAGCGAGTTCTTTGTCTCTCCAGGATTTCTCGAGGAGAAGATGTGGGTCTATCTCGCCAGCGAACTTAGGGAAACAGCGCAACGGCTGGAAGATGACGAGTTAATCGAAGTAGTGCGCCTTCCCTTTTCGCAGGCGCTCGAGATGATCGGCGGTGCTAAAATTGAAGACGCCAAGACAATCATTGGACTGATGCTTGCCGCCAAACACCTTCACCTGGGAAGCTCGGAAGTTTCGTACCCAGCGGTTTGACGCCAGATCACTTTGTCGCGGTTCCCGCATTCGATCCCAAAGTTGACCGTCTTGTATTGCCTCCCCTACACTGGCTTTACAGTGCAAGCACCAGAAGACTTTGCGCAAAACAGCGCGCCCGAATTGAGCTCGGCCCTTGATCAGCAGGTTCCTGCACCGGTGGTTATAGATCCCGACGACCCGCCCTGGGGCGTGCTCATGGGTCTGCTGGTATTTTTCGCAAGCTTCTTTTTTCTGGCAGTCTTCTCTGCTCTGTTCCTGATCCCTTATTCAGTCCGCCGGGGAATCACTCCAGCCACACCTGACTATGGGCATGCCCTCTCGGAGTTTGCTCTTAAAGATCCGACCGCTGTCTTCCTGCAGGTTTGCTCAACACTGCCAGCGCATTTGTTCACATTTCTGGTTGTCTGGGCCGTCGTCACCGGGCTCGGTCGCCGCCCATTTTGGAAGACTCTCGGCTGGGACTGGGGGAAATACTTTGGTCGATGGACCAGCCTCGGGTTCGGCGTAGTGCTGTTTATCGCCAGCAGTGCGGTGGCCCATTTTCTCGGCGGCGACAAACTTACGCCTCTGGAACAGGTCATCAACAGCTCGCGCGCTACTCGTTACGCAATCGCTGCACTGGCTACGCTGACGGCCCCCCTGGTTGAAGAGGTCGTGTTTCGTGGCGTTCTGTATTCCGCACTGCAGCGCCTGATCGCCAAAATTGGCTTCCTGATAGTTGGCCGCGGACGAGAAATTGTGACGATGAGGATCGGCCTCCTTGGAAAGATCGGAGCGGTGCTGTTGGTAACAATCTTGTTTGCCGGGCTGCATGTGCCGCAATATCAGACCAACTACGGGGTGATCGCGGCAATTTCCCTGCTCAGTCTCAGCCTGACACTTGTTCGCGCGGTCTCCGGCAAACTACTACCCTGCTACATCGTGCATCTGGTTTTTAACGGAATCCAATCCGTAATTATCATCTGGCAGGTGCAGGTGCCCGTGGTGGCCCCGGAACACGCCGCGTTGATGTTTCTGCCGCTGCTCGGTTCCCTCCATTCATTGCTCTAAGAATAGCCAAACATGTCGTATGAAGTAGTCGTCGTGGGAGGCGGAATCGGTGGACTGACCACCGCTGCCCTGCTGTCAGCCCGCGGGGTGAATGTTTGCCTGCTGGAGAGACAATGTGTCCTCGGTGGCTGTGTGGCTCCATTCGAGAAGTTTGGCTACAGCTTTGAACGCGGGGCCGGGCTCTATCCTTTATGGCAGCCTGGTGACCTTCACAACCGCATTTTCGCCGAACTTCCGGTCCCGGCTCCGGAGGTAACGTTGCTCGATCCGGCGTATACAGTTCGCCTCCCTGACCAGTCTGAGGTTCCAGTTACTTCCCACTCGGAGAACTTTACCGCTAGTCTCAGGACAAATTTCCCCGAGTGCGCCGGGCGCGCTGTTGCCTTTTACGAAGAGGCAGAAACCGTCGGAAGCGCGTTGTTGCAGGCTATGGCGCGTTGCCCGGATTTGCGCAGCGCGGGCCCGCTCGAAATGCTGCGCGCTTTTTTTCCGCAACTGCGGTCCGCTGCTCGATTGAAAGGTCTGTCAAAGGCCACGGCGGCACAGAAACTAGGCGACGTTTCCCTGCGGTTCAAGCGCTTTCTCGATGTCCAGCTGCAAACGTTTGCGCAAAGCTCAACCGACGACTGTGCCTACCTCTACGCCTGCGTGGTGCTCGCCCTCAGGCGTCGGGGTTGGTTCGAAATGCCTGGCGGTGGCGCAGCGCTCGCACATTCGCTGGCCACTTCGATTAAGAAGAGCGGCGGAACCATCCGGCTCAATGCGGCCGCGCTGCGGCTTGCTTACGATGCAAAAGGAGAAGCGGTTGGCGTGCATCTCTTAACTGGCGAAACCGTTGGCGCCTCGCGCGCGGTAGTCAGTAACCTGACCGTCTGGGATACCTACGGCAAGTTAGCAGGCACGGACCGCACCCCTCCGGAGATTAGAAAGCGATTGAAGAGTCTCAGTGGCTGGAGTTCCTATTTGGTGTTTCTTGGCTTGCCGCAGACGATTGCGCAGAGATTTTCGGCAAACCATATCATCGCCCTCACGGATTTGCAGGACGGTCGCTCTTACGATCCGGCCGGGTCACAACTGACTCTTTCCATATCTTCCCGGAAGCATCCACGTGCGCCGGACGGCATGAACTCCGCCACTGTGCAGGTGTTCACGGAAGTCGAAGAGTGGTTCAGTTATCACGAAGACGAGAGTCAACACGAGCGACAAGACCAGGCGATGCTCGAAACCGTCTGGGCAAGGCTTCAGGCTGTGATACCTGAATTGGGCGATTCGTTGGAAGTGATTGAAACCGTGACTCCGCGCACCTGGTATGACACAACTCGGCGCAGGCTGGGCATGGTAGGTGGCCTGGGCCAATCCCTCCCGGTGTTTGGTCCCAGCTCTTTTGGTCACGCCGGCACCGTTCCCAAACTGTTCCTGGTGGGAGACACCGTCTTTCCGGGCGCTGGTCTGGCCCCGGTCAGCGCCTCAGCCCTGATTGTCGCTAATAAAATAACCCGGCAATAAACGAGCTTTACCGCCAATACCTGTAAAGCGTATAGTGTATGCGCTCAGCGTACAATTCTTAACGGCGGGGGATGGATCAATGTATATAACCATCGATGAGACCGACGGCCGGCCCTTCTACCGGCAGGTGGTAGATGAGATTAAATCGCTCATTGCTCGCGGAGAACTGCAGGAAGGCTCCTCTTTACCGCCAGTCCGACAGGTAGCGACGGATCTGGGTGTAAATCTAAATACGATCGCTTTTGCTTATCGCAAGCTGCAGCAGGAAGGACTAATAACGATCAAGCATGGATCAGGCGCCATCGTGACTTCTCGCGAGTTGGGAGAGAAATCGAATGAGCACCTGCGCGCTCAACTGGCCACTGCATTGACACACCTGGTGCTCGCGGGTTTGAAACGATCTGAAATTAAAGCTCTGGTGGACGGGGAGCTAAATCAACTAACAAAAGGTTCAGGGGGTTGAGGCGCGCATGAGAGACTGGTTCGGTCTTCCTTCCGTTGGAAGAGCTTATGGGAAGAGCGGGCACGCTGGAAGCGTGCGGTCCCAGGGGGTTGGGAGAGCAAGCCGCTGGAAGCGTGCGGTCCCAGGGGTTTAGGGTATTCGTTGGTATTGGCGTTGGTGGATGCCGTCCGGGCTCACCTCGGTCATACGCGAGTTGCCGGCTGCCGGAGTTGGGGTGGTACCGGGTCCCGGTCCGCCAGAACCACTGCCGGGCCGTGATCCTGCCCCAGGATTCCCGTTCGATCCGGGAACAGTACCCATACCCGAACCTCCAACTAGCTGACGGTTGACGTCATAGCGAGAGCGGCGATCCCAGAAACAATCGCAATCGAAGGTTCGCGTGTAACTTCCTCCATAGGGTGAGCCCCAGCCGAATGCAAACGGTATGAAGGTATAGCAATTGTAATTAACATTAAACGCCCACACGCCCGACCAATGCGCCGAAAAGGCGGCAGAGCGAAAGTCACTCAATCGAGCAGCAAAAGCGTTTAGATCGCGCGCACCAATCCGGCTGTTCGCCTGCGCTACCGTTTTGGCTCGCTCCCTGCTCCAGCCGTCAAGCGGATCTTTCTGCTTATCGACTTTCTGTATTGAGGCTACTGAAACGGACGTGCTGCTGAAAACTACTTTATTACCTTCCTTGACCTTGGTGTGAGTATTGGCGAGCATGACCCGGCCTTTTCTCACGAACAATTCGGTGGTGTCGCCCGGTATGACGTTCACGCGATAGAGGCCGCGCCTGACGATAATCATCTTCGCATGCGGCGTGGTGATATTGATGGCCAGCTCCGTCTCGTCGGCTCCGGTAGCTTCGATGATTGCCATGCCGCGGACCAGTCGCACTTCCAGATTCTCCAGCGAGTTGTCGGTTAGCTCGAACTCCGAATTCTCTCCGATGCGCAGGAACGAACCCGGATTCAGCAACATTTCCACGCGCCCGTCCTGCCCCGTCTTAACGACGTCCCCCGCTTTCAGATCGTCCGTGATGTTCAGCAGTGCCCAGTCTCCCGCAGAGAAAGATTTGATCTCCGCCCGGCCAGACACGGCATTTATGCCACCAGCCTTGGCAGAAATAATGAATTTTTCCCGATTTTGGGCGTTCGCAAGCAGACAAGTTGCCAGAAACAGGGCGACGGTCGCAATGGTGAGAGTAGCTGAAGTTAATGAATGCTTCATGGAAATCTCTCCCTGAACTTTCCGGTCTCGGTCGCGGGTGTGAGGCCATTATAGACCTCTAGTTGGTATTTACAAGCTTTATGCAGCGAGGCGCGGCGCCGGGCTTGTGCCGATTGGAGTGGCCCCTGGACGCAAAGCGGATGTTGACGCCGGCTTGAAGGTATCGGAGGGCCCGGCATCAGCTATTTGGCTGTCGTGGCGGCCAGGGATTTCGAGTAATAGCCTCTGCGTGTGCGGGCAATCAGTTCCGGGTGATCGACGAGAGTTATGCTGACCTCGTGCCACTGGCCATCGCGCCGGTTATTCAGTGGTTGATAGCCAATACTGTAGACCGTGCCCAAGGCGCCCATTATCTGCTCATAGACATTTTCCAGATCAGATACGCGGTTGGCGCGCCGCACCACAGTGCCACTGGCTTCCGCCAACTGGGCCAGCTGCGCACGGGCCAGCACATAGGCACTGGCGGGTGTGCGATGCCGCTTTACTTCGTCTTCTTCGGTATCCAGGAACACGGGAAAGATCACAGAGTCAGAATGGCCAGCGATGTTGGCCAGTTCAGCAAACGTCGTGCGCGACCCCTCGCCTCCGACCTCGGGAAGTGCGTTATCAACCCCATCGGTCATGACCACAATTGCCGTGCGGCGCGAGGCCTGACCCGGTTTGACAACCGCCTCATAAACATAACGCAAAGCGTCCCAGAAGCTGGTACCGCCGCCAGGCTTCTCAATATCATCAATGGCCCTGAAAAGTTCCTTGTGATCTGAGGTCAGGGGCGAAATTATTTGCACCTCATCGGTGAAAGTCACGATTGCTATGCGATCCAGCGGCCGTGCGGCCTGCACAAAGCGCTTGGACGACTTGCGGATAAGTTTCAATTTCTCAGCGGTGGACCCCGAGAGATCCAGGAGCAAGACCAGATCGAAAGGCGCATCCGCAGATTCAAAGAAAACAATCTCCTGCGGCGAGCCTTCATCCAAAACCAGGAAGTCTCGCCGCTGTAAGGACATTGGGGATTTCAGGGGGTCCTGGCTAAGTACGCTGACCTGCAAGTTCACCAGATTAGAGTCGATGTGAATCGTATCGACTGCGTCGGCAGTCTGGGTCTGAGAATTTGCGAGGCCCGCCAACGCCGGCAGCAGTAAGAGGCTGATCAGGCCGTTGCGAATCAACCGTATGATTCTGGCTCTAGTTCGCATAATAGCCATGCTTACCGCGGGCCACAGCGTTGTTGCGACTCACGTTCACGCGAATCGCACGCCACTTGCCGTCCCGATTCTTGCTCAGGGGACGGTAGGCCAGACTATAGACGGTTCCGAGATCGGCGACCACGCGTTCATACGCCCCTGCCAGGTCTTCTAATCCCTCTACTTCGTAACACAGACCGCCACCTGCCTCGGCCATTTCCTTCATGCGATCTTCCCCCAGGTCGAAGGCTTCCGGCTGGGTATCCTGCGGATTCAGCGCCTCGTAATAAGTATTCAACCACAGGGTGTACAGCACGCCGTCAAACTCCCGGATGCTATGCAAAAAATCTGCGTAGGGCAGTTTGGAGCCTTCTCCCTGAACTCCGTCGATGCTGCCATCAAGTCCATCGCTCATTAACACAATCGCCGCACGTCGCGATTTCTTCGTCTCGCGAACAAGCTCAGCCATCGCAAATTCGCCGGCATCATATAATTTGGTGTCCCCTCCAGCGGTTTCAATGGCATCAACCCTTTGACGGAGCGACTCGCGATCCAGGGTCAGCGGCGACACGAGGGTGGGCTTCCCGGCAAAGGTAATGATTGCGATGCGATCGGACGGGCGCGCGGCGTCCACAAACCGTCGCGCGGCCGCGCGAATAAGCTTCACCACCTCGCGAGTCGAGCCTGACATATCGATTACCAGAACCAGGTCAAAGGGCGCCGCGGAGGAATCAAAGTGGACCAGTCGTTGCTCAACGCCATTCTCAAAAAGCTTGAAGTCCGATTCAGTGAGGCCGACCAACCCGCGACTGGTCGAGCGATCCACCACGCTCAGATTCAAAGTAACGAGCTGTGAATCCACGCGAATGACATCGCCTTCTTCCACTTCTTCAGTTGTTGACTGGCTGGCGGGAGTGCCCGCGCCGGGCCCCGCCGGGACTGCCGGACGCAGTTCCGGTTCTTTCTGCCCTGCCGGCGCAGCTGTAATGGAGCTTAGCGCTATGTCGCCGCTGCGGCTGTTGGCCCGCAGAATTTTCCGGCCGGTGCCCAGGCGCGAATGGTACTCATGAGACTGCTGGGCAACGTCTGCGACGATTTGCGAGTGGACCATTCCGAGGACAGAGCTGGCCGTGATGTCGACGTCGTCGGATGTCTCCAGTTCGACTTGAATAGCTCCAGCAGTAGTATTCAGCGAGAGCGAGTCGGGCAACCCCTGACTGAATACTGAGCCCTCGCCGGTGACAATTTCCGCTCGCGCATTGCCAGGCAAAGTGAGAGTCAAATTAACCCTCATGGGCCCAGTGCCCGCGGGCTGAACAACCGAGATTAAGAGCAGGTCGCGTTTTGTCTCGATGACTACCGGGGAGCTTTTAGGAGGTGGGGGTAGACCCTCCCCTTCCCGGTAGACAGAAACCAGAATATGCTTGTCCCGTCCCACCCGCAGATTGACATTGCCAAACTGGTTTTCGACCCGAAGTTGGCCATTTGCGGGAAGTTCGACCCGGATTTCCGCGACCATCGCAGAACGCCCGAGGGGAGCGCCGAGAAGCAGCAGCGCGATTAGCAAAATGGGCAAGCTCACGTGCCGGACCAGGCGGGCGAGCAGCGCCAGGCACACTGTTCCTGTTTGTGCGGGCGTCGGGAGAATTGACTCTGAGGGGCCGAAAAATCTCATCACAACCGGCCGTAAGCTTTCACCGCTCAATCATATCCAGCATGGACTCTGCCGCCTTCACTGGTGGTTTAGGCTGGGTTGGAACTGGTCCCTTACCGCCCAAATCGCCGAGTCGCAGGAGCAGGTTATTTTGATTTGTTGCATAGGGCAACGCTCCCTCCAGGGTTACCACGCCATTGCGAATAAACTTCTCAATTACTCCATCAAACGTTTGCATGCCCTCCATGTCGCCTTGTTCCATTGCATCCATCAAGGACTTACCCTCGCTTTCACCCTTTTCGAGGTAGTCTTTCGTGCGCAAGGTGGACTTTAGAATCTCAATCACCGCTATCCTCCCTTTGCCTTCAGCGCGCGGGAGGAGCCGTTGCGAGACAATGTAGCGAAACGATTGGGCCAGTCGCATGCGGATCACGCGCTCTTCGTTCTTGGGAAAGACTCCGATGATTCGATCCACGGTTTTCGCAGCATCAATAGTGTGCAGGGTGGAAAGCACCAGATGCCCGGTTTCGGCGGCTTCCAGAGCGACTTCGATGGTTTCCCGATCTCTCATCTCTCCTACCAGGATGACCTTGGGGGCCTGGCGCAGCGCGGCCCGCAACGCCACGGCGAAATTAGGTGTGTCTGAGTGCAATTCTCGCTGATGGATAGTTGCTTTCTTATGCAGATGCAGAAATTCGATCGGATCTTCGATGGTCACTATGTGATAAGCCTTGGTCTCATTAATCAGGTCGATAACTGCTGCCAGCGTTGTACTCTTGCCGCTGCCGGTGGGTCCGGTTACGAGCACGATTCCATTCTTCAACTCCGCTATGGACTTCAGCTGTTCCGGAAGATCCAAATCAGCGAACTGCGGTATGCGTTGCGGAATCACTCGCATGACAATCGCAAAGGTCCCGCGCTGTTTGAAGATGTTTACCCGAAATCGGGCCTCCCCGGGAAAGCTGAAAGAAACATCTGACGATCCCGACTTCTCCAGGCTTTCCATGGCAATCTGCTGATTGCCAATAATTAATTTGGCAATCGCTGCCGTGTGTGCGGGCAATAGTTTTTCCAGACCAGGAATGCTCACGGGGCATAATTGGCCCGACAGCTCAACCTGCGGGGGCCTTCCCGGCGAAAACAGCAGATCGCTGACGTTGTCAGAGGCCCGCAGCATCTGACGCAAAACCATCATAAAATTCAGCGGTGGGGGGGTGGCTGCCGTAGTTTCGGCCGCCGTTACTATCGGCTGCTCTGTAATGTTCATAATTGTTCCTGGAACTTCTCCCTGTTTTCGCACGTCAAATGCTGGTATGGAGAGTGCCGAAACCAAAAATAAATGTTTCGCGCTAACAAACGCAACATATCACGTGTACATCAAAGCTGCTGTCCGTTGGAAGGTGCTGTTGGCGCTTTCCCCGAATAACGAAAGGAGGCGCTGAAACCCATGGCAACCTACAGAGATCCCATTCGCTGCTTTGCTCCACTGGAAGTGATTGAGCGCCTGCTGGAAATTCGCGTCGAAGCCGGATACGAGCCCTCTATCTATCTAATGTCGCCAAACGACATGGCCGCTTACCTCGACGCCTACGGTTTTGATGTTTACGCTTTTTCTGAGGCAGAAGCCGTGTTTCACTTTGGGGACTACCGCGCCCCACTCGCTCCGGGCGGAGATCACGCCCATAATTCCTTAACTGCACACTAAACGCAGTCGCCCAGATTATCGGCCGTTGCCCGCGCATTCCCCTTACAAGGCATCTGTCTCGATCGGCAATGCTTTGATCACAAAGAATGTGACGTCATCATGGGCCCCGAGACCCTCGGTCCATTCCCAGATATCGTGTTGGATGGCGTCAATCATCTGACGCGCGCTCAGCTTGGAGGCGCTTCTGACGGAATGCACCAGCCGGTCCCGACCAAACTCTTCTTCGAGCGGATTCATTGCTTCGGTCACACCATCGGTGTAAAGCACCAGTAACTGGCCAGGCTCAAGCGTCAGGTAGTACTCGTAATAACGCGTGTCACGGAACATCCCCAGCGGCACAGACCCCTGTTCAAGAAAACGTGCGCTGCCATCCGCGTTAAGTAACAAAGGTGGATTGTGTCCAGCATTAGCGTAGGCCAGCGTGCGATTGGTGCAATCCAGGATGCCATAAAAGGCAGTCACAAACTGGTTGCGCTCGATGGATTCCCAGAGCAAATAATTCACCTTGGCCAGCGAGATTTGCGGCGCATATCCGATGTGCGTGGCGGCCCGCAGGCTGGCGCGCAGAAAGGCCATCAACAGCGCAGCGGGTACGCCCTTACCTGCAACGTCTGCAACGACAATCGCAATCTGGTCATCATGAATCCGCACCCAGTCGTAATAGTCTCCGGAAACCTCCTCAGTGGGGAAGTTATAGGCACTGATGTCGTAACCAGCTAGTTCAGGATCGTGGGCAGGCAGCAGTTCCAGTTGGACCTGGCGCGCGGTCTCCAGTTGTCCTTCGAGGCGTTTCTTTTCGATCAACTGTTCGTGCAGCATGACCTTCTCAATGATGATCGCCACTTGAGAAGCCAGCAACATCAAGACTTCCAGGTCATCTTCCGAATAAGCATTCAGCTCATCGCTTTCCAGATCAAAGACCCCGATAACTTCGTCATTTGAAATGATGGGCGCCACCATTTCCGAGCGCGTGCGTTCTCGCGCATTGATATAGCGCGGCTCGTCCCGCACATCCGGAGAGATTACCGGCTCCCGCGTCAGGGCTACGTGTCCGATGATTCCCTCACCCAGTTTCAAATGCAGTTCGGTCAACTCGCTGATGTCATAGCCACGCACAGCTTCAGCCTGAAAAACACACGGTTCGCTCGATTCCTCCGCGTGGGCCTGGTCGCCACAATCAACCACAAAAATTCCCGCCGCGTCGTAGGGAACCAGGGAATCAAGCGTGTCCATGACCTGGTTGAGAATTTCCTGAAGATCCAGCGAGCGACTGATCTTGTTGGTGATGTCCAGCAACATGCGCAGCTTGTCGATAGTGGTCAGCCCGAGAGACGAGGCTGCTGCAGTGCTGATTTGTTCAGTCATAATCCATTCAACCTATGAAACATTATAGGGTGCGTCCATCAAAGATGAAACCTGGACAATCCGGGAATTACTGCACGTCTGCGGAGCGGGGGCGCAAACTGCCAAAAAACGATACAGAAACGGCCCGGCTAAGGGCCGGTTTTCCTCGCCAATTTCCTCGGTCGGGTGACAGCGCTGATCTCACCTGGATGGATTGACCTGTAAAGATCCCAAAGTCGCGTTACTTTCAGCCGGTAGATAACGAGTTCCCGGCTAACGCGAAAATGTCTCGCGATCTCTGCGGTTGTTTTGCTCAGCAGAACGAAGCTGCGCAAGGATTGGAAAGGTACCAGGGCAGCTGCCCCAGTTGCATAAGCGGCCTCCTCATCCGCCTTTTGATAATCTCTGGCGGCGGCCTTTCCCCCCTTGTCTGCAGCGACGATGGCCAGGCGGTTGGGCGTGTGCCCGAGAAACACATGGCAGATTTCTTCCATCAAGGTTGAATGTTGACGCTGGCGTCCGTGAGCGGGGTTGAGAATGATTATTTTTCGGCCATCGGGGAGGGGACGTGAGCAGGCTCCGCCCGACCATTGTGCCGCGGCAGGTCCCAGGAGGTGTGCGCGAGCTGCTGCACTTAGTCCTTTAATCTGTTTGAAGTCGACCACCAGCAACCTGGCAAACCGCGCCAAAGCAAAGGGATTGAGGGGCGCATCAGGGCGGACCTCAGCGAAATCACGCAGGCCCAGCGCGTGCAGTTCAAACCGTCTCCACTTTTCACCAGGAGGCAAAATGAATTGATCCATTGGCGCAACCGACTACCAGTGCGTTATTTTGCGATTCACAGTTTACGATTTACGATACGTTCATGAAAGCCATACAAGTTTCCGAGGTGGGCGGTCCTGAGTCCCTGACGCTGGTAGAACTGCCGGCGCCAACACCCCAATCATCTGAAGCGGTCGTCGAGATCAAAGCCGCTGGGGTAAATTTCATCGACATCTATTTCCGTGAGGGTCGCTATCCAGCGTCGCTGCCTTTCGTCAACGGACAGGAAGCTGCCGGCGTGGTCATCGCCGTCGGTTCCGAGGTTACCGGTGTGCAGACTGGAGATCGTGTCGCCTACACCGGTGTGCTGGGAAGTTATGCAGAATACGCCGCGGTTCCCGCCGACAAGTTGGTAAAAATCCCTGACGACCTCGATTTCAATCAAGCCGCTGCTGCCATGTTGCAGGGCATGACCGCGCATTATCTGCTGCACAGCACCTATCCGCTGCAAAGGGGTGAGACTGCGTTGATCCATGCCGCGGCTGGAGGCGTTGGCCAACTGCTGGTGCAGATGGCCAGAAAGTTGGGCGCGCGAGTTATCGCCACCGCGGGGTCACAGCATAAAGCGCAACTGGCTCTCGCTGCCGGCGCCGATGAGTGCATTGTCTACACTGAGGCAGACTTTGAAACTGAGACACGACGCCTGACGGAGGGGAGAGGTGTTGACGTGGTTTATGACGGCGTCGGCAAAGCCACCTTTGATAAGAGCCTGAATGTGTTGCGACCACGTGGCTATATGGTGCTCTTTGGAGGTGCCAGTGGGGCTGTTGCGCCGTTCGACCTCTTGCGCCTTACACAGAAAGGCTCGCTGTTCGTCACGCGACCCAGCCTCGGTCATTACATCGCCACGCGCACGGAGTTGGAGCAACGGGCCGGTACTGTGCTGGGCATGGTTGATCGTGGCGAATTAAAAATTCACATCCACACCACCTATCCCCTCGCCCAGGCGGAGCAGGCCCACCGCGATCTCGAAGGAAGAAAGACTACCGGAAAACTGCTGTTGCTGCCGTAAAACGGTCGGCTCGAGCGGTCAACGGGCTTGCTCCAAAGTGATCGCGCGGTTCAGTTAGAATGACCTCTTCTTTGTCTTGAAAACGACAACGGCTTTCACTGCCCCGGAGACGAGTACCAATCCGCAAATCTCCGGTTTACACTTTTCGCATTCCGCTCTACGATAACCGCAATCGATCAAATTACAGACGTTGCCCCGAGACGAAGGAGTCGAGTTGTATGAATCTGAAGGTAAACGGAAAACAACTTACTGTGGATGTCGATCCAGCCACCCCGTTGTTATGGGTATTGCGGGATACATTGGCATTGACCGGAACCAAGTACGGTTGCGGCATGGCGCAATGCGGTGCGTGCACAGTGCACCTGAACGGCGAAGCGGTTCGTTCCTGCATGAAGCGTGTGGCGGATGCCGTGGGAAAGGAAATTACGACTATCGAGGGGCTGTCCCCCGATCTTAGTCATCCGTTGCAAAAGGCCTGGATCGAAGTTGATGTACCACAATGCGGCTACTGCCAGTCAGGACAAATCATGACCGCCGCAGTTTTGCTCGCTCAGAATTCCAAGCCCTCCGATACTGACATCGACACCGCGATGACAGGGATTATCTGCCGCTGCGGCACCTACTCGCGCATCCGCGAGGCCATTCATCGCGCCGCGGACATGAAAAGGAGCACAACATGAGTTCCAGCAACATGAAACGCCGCGATTTCCTGAGGGTTGGCGCAGCAGTTGGCGGTGGGCTGCTGCTCAGCTTATATGTTCCAGAATGGGCTGCGCCTGCGGAGGCCAGCGCTGTACCAGCTTCTGGCTTTAGCCCCAACGCTTTTATCCGCATCGGCACTGATGACATCGTAACTGTGATTGTAAATAAGTCTGAGATGGGCCAGGGCGTCTACACCTCTCTCCCAATGCTGGTGGCCGAAGAGCTCGAAGCGGACTGGAGCAAAGTTCGTTATGAGTCTGCACCCGTCGCCGCTGTTTACAATCATTCGGTTTACGGTATTCAGATGACCGGCGGCAGCACGAGCACAGCTTCAGAATGGGAAAGATTTCGCAAGGCGGGCGCTACAGCGCGCCTGATGTTGATTGCTGCCGCCGCCCAGAAATGGAAAGTTGAGGCGGGCCGCTTGCGAGCCGAAAATGGTTTTGTTATCGACGGCGCAGGCCAACGAGCATCCTTTGGATCACTGGCCGAACTTGCTTCCGGCCTTACACCTCCAAAGGATGACGCGCTGGTGACCTTGAAAGATCCCAAGAACTTTAAGCTGATTGGCAAACCTACCCGCCGTCTCGATACGCCCGCCAAAGTTAACGGCTCAGCCCAATTCGGACTGGACGTAGCTGTTCCTGGCATGATGACTGCGCTGATCGCCCGGGCGCCGGTATTTGGCGGCAAGGTCATCAGCGTGAATGCCGAAATGGCAAAAGCAGTGCCCGGAGTAAAGGATGTCTTCCAGGTACCCTCCGGGGTTGCCGTCGTGGCCACTGGTTTCTGGCCAGCCAAACTGGGACGCGACAAGCTGGACATCAAGTGGGATGACGGAGCCGGGGCTACGCTCTCGACCAAAGGTATGCGAGAGCAGTTCGCGGCCCTCGCTAAGACTCCAGGCAAAGTCGCGCGCAAAGTCGGCGATCCCGTCAAAGCTCTCGCCGGCGCTGCCAAAACAATTACGGCTGAATTCGAAGTACCCTATCTCGCGCATGCCAGTATGGAACCGCTGAATTGCCTGGTCGATTTGCGAGCTGACCACTGTGAGATTTGGACCGGCACCCAGTTTCAAACCATCGATCGGCTCGCGGCAGCGTCAACTGCCGGGCTCAAGCCCGAGCAGGTCGAAATTCACACTACTTTTTTGGGCGGTGGGTTTGGGCGGCGAGCGAATCCAGCGTCAGACTTCATTGTCGAGGCCGTGCAGGTCGCGAAGGCAGCGAAGGTGCCAGTGAAAGTCGTTTGGACACGTGAGGACGACACCCGCGGCGGCTGGTACCGGCCAATGTGGTACGACCGCTTAACAGGCGGCCTTGACGCCCAGGGCAACCCCGTCGTTTGGAACCACACCATTGTGGGACAGTCGATCATGGAAGGAACTCTTTTCGCCGCTTTCATCAAGGATGGCATTGACGACAGTTCGGTCGAGGGCGCCGCCGATTTGCTCTACGGCATACCGAACCTGCAGGTCGAATTGCACACGCCTAAGATTAGCGTGCCGGTACAGTGGTGGCGTTCCGTAGGGCACTCTCATAATGGATTTGCCGTCGAGGCCTTCTTTGACGAATTGGCTTATGCCGGTGGCAAGGACCCTTATGAGCTGCGCCGGACGCTGCTTGCCGGACAGCCACGCATGCGTGCCGTGCTCGAACTCGTTGCCCAAAAAGCGGATTGGGGCAAGCCGTTACCCAAAGGGCGGGCTCGCGGTATTGCCACTCACTTTTCTTTCGACAGTTACGTTGCGCAGGTGGCCGAAGTCTCGGTCGACAAGCAAGGCAAGGTGCGCGTTCATCGTGTGGTGTGCGCTGTCGATTGCGGCCAGGTGGTCAATCCGGACTCGGTGAAAGCGCAAATGGAAGGCGGCATAAATTTTGGCCTTACTGCCGCGCTAAAGAGCGAGATTACACTGGAGCAGGGACGGGTGCAGCAGCGAAACTTTAATGATTACCAAATGCTGCGAATGAATGAGGCGCCCCAGATTGATGTGCACATCGTACCCAGCACTGAAAAGCCCACCGGGGTAGGTGAGCCGAGTGTCCCGCCCGTGGCCCCGGCTGTCGCCAATGCGATTTTTGCGGCCACCGGGAAACGAATCAGAAAATTGCCAATCCGCATAGTTGACCTGTCGTAAGTCTCTAGTGCGGGGCAGGTGACGCAAGACTATATGATTCACAATGCATGGCCAGTCTTAAAATTCTCAGAGTGGCAGGACACCCTGGCCACTCTCCACATGTGGACTCAGGTCGTCGGCAAGATTCGCCTTGCTCAGACACCTTTGGTTAATCACTGGTGGAACGTGCCGCTATATGTCTCGGCCAGGGGTCTGACCACAACGGCCATCCCCTACGGTGAACGAATCTTCGAACTCGAATTTGATTTCATCGATCACCACTTGCTTATTAGTAGCAGCGATGGAGCAACTACTGCACTGGCGTTGCGTCCGCAATCGGTGGCTGCGTTCTATCGGGAGGTGATGGCTGCTCTCCGCGGTTTGGAAATCGAAATCCAGATCTGGACCACGCCCGTCGAAGTGCCGGATCCGATTCGTTTTGAAGACGACGATAAGCACGCTGCTTACGATGCTGAATACGCGAATCGCTTTTGGCGTGCGCTGGTTAAGATTGACGACGTCTTGAAAGAGTTTCGCGGCCGCTTTATCGGCAAGTGCAGCCCAGTGCATTTCTTTTGGGGTAGTTTTGATCTGGCGGTGACGCGATTCTCCGGCAGGCCGGCGCCGGAACGCCCGGGGGCCGACCTAATTACGCGCGAAGCATACTCCCATGAAGTCATCAGTCACGGCTTTTGGCCCGGCAGCAAAGACATGGAGGCAGCCTTTTACTCCTACACTACTCCTGAACCGGCCGGGCTGGCCCAGGCACAGGTGCAGCCTCCCGAAACTTTCTATAGCGCTGAGATGAAAGAGTTTTTCCTGCTCTATGAAGATGTTCAAAAGTCTTCATCACCAGAGCAGACGCTGAGGGACTTTTTGCAAACTACCTATGAGGCGGGAGCAAATCTGGCCGGCTGGGATCGCGCCGCGTTGGAGAGACAGGGATAGGCGAAAACAGAGAAAAGGAAACGGGAGGGGCTAGCTGCCTATTCAGGTCTACCTCCAGGGGCGGGCAAATCATAGGCCCCCGAGAGACTTATTTGTTCTTTTTACCTGCGTCAGCCTGCGTAAGCTTCTCCTTTGCGCGCGCGAAGTTCTGCGCATAGATGGCAGCATTCGGATCGTTGTATTGCTTGCCGAGGGTTTGCGCCTTCTCATAGAGCGGGGCGGCCAGATCGAGTCGCCCACCTCGCTCATACGCTTCCGCCAGGCTGTCATAAACATTCGCGGAATTGGGATAACGGTCTACGTTGCTCTTAAACGCCGCGATTGCTTCGCCGGCCTGCCCACCCGCAAGATACTGGTAGCCGATTTGGTTGATTAGCGCCTCGGGCACGGGAATCGGGTAACCAAACTTCTGGCTCAACTTCTGGTAATGCTCTTCGGCAGCTTTCAGGCCGCCGGCCACCGCCCCAGTCTGCGAATTCCGCGGCATCTGCCAGCCGGCATAGATCTTACGCAGACCCAGGTAATGACTGCGCAGCACGACGGAGCCGTGATCCTCATCGGGAAACTGCTGGGCTTCCCATTCGAAACCCTTGATCTGAGACTTCGCGAGCGCCTGTTTGAAGAGCACAAAAGCGTCTCCGATATCGCCGGGTTCGTCACCCAGCGACGTGAACAACGTTGCCTGGAATTCCTTGCGGTCTTTAAGAAATTCTTCCGCCCGCTTCAACGTTGCCTCGTCGCTCCATTGCAGCGAGGGACTAACGGCGACGTAGGCATTGAATAATTCTGGCCGAGTAATCATCGCGTGCACGGCAAACAGTCCGCCAAAGGAGTGGCCAGCGAGGATGCGATACGGCTGCACGCGGTAATTCTTTTCGATTTCCGGAATTAATTCAGTCTCGATGAACTTGAG
>DAIMCP010000094.1:0-17407 GCA_036726305.1 Pyrinomonadaceae bacterium
TTGCAGCCTTGCCCGAAAAGTGCTGTCTCTTTGTCCGCGTTAGCGGACAATTGAAAGTAGCCCAGCAGTTCACTGCTGGGTGGGAGGTCCAACCTGAGTCTCAGTCCGTGTAACGGACGACTGTCAAACAATGGCGAACCGAAGGTTCTTCACCCGTCCGTTTCACGGACTTCTCCGTATCAAGGGCATCGGTTCCCAGCGATGAATCGCTGGGCTATTTTCAGCCGTCCGCTGAACGCGGACTTTCGCGCAAAGCTCTCAGAGTGGCAGCTGTCGCCACTTGCAGCACGCAGGGATGCGTGCGGTCCCAGGAACCTCGATTAAGGTCGTTTACCCCAGGTTGGTAGTGGCGGTTCTTTGGTCGCTCGATCAACCGGATGCTCCCGCAACTGGCGCATGGCTTCGGCAACCGCCCTTTCCAGTTGCGGATCGTGACCGGCGATCACATCTTTGGGCCAGTTCTCGACATCAATGTCGGGGCCAACGCCTTCATTTTCCACTGCCCAACGGTTATCGCGGGTAAAGAACCCGCCTCGCGGCGCGATCATCGATCCGCCATCGACAAATGTCGGGGTGTCAGCCGTATGGACCAGGCCGCCCCAGGTGCGCTTGCCCACCAGCAATCCAATCTTGCGGCGTTTGAACATGTAGGGCATCAGGTCTCCGCCAGAGCCGGCCATCTCATTGATGATCATCACTTTTGGCCCCCAAATGCCGGCCGCCGGACTGGTAAAGGGGTAACGATCGCCGGCCACATTGTTGAAGTACCCATCGTAATCTCGCTGCAGGACGTCGATGATGTAATCAGCCGCCGAACCCCCACCATTAAAGCGCTCGTCGACAATCGCTCCCTTCTTATCCTGCTGCGAAAAGTAATAGCGATTAAAGCTGGTGTAACCGGGCTGTCCGGTGTTGGGTAGATAGACGTAAGCAAGTTGGCCATCGGAAAGCTTTTCCACGAGACGGCGGTTTGCTTCGACCCAGGCGCGCGTGC
Source organism: Pyrinomonadaceae bacterium (assembly GCA_036726305.1). GTDB lineage: Bacteria > Acidobacteriota > Blastocatellia > Pyrinomonadales > Pyrinomonadaceae > JAOAPY01. The sequence continues at coordinate 995 of DAIMCP010000094.1, forward strand.
GCAACCCCTGTTCGTTGGCCACCGGCACGACGATCACCTGGCGCGCGCCTTCCCACACAGGTTTGCTGTTGACAGTCAAGGCCGTCTGCCGCCCAGCCGTTCCATCAAGCAGTCGATAAATATTATCCGGTGCCTTCAACTCGATGCCATTCACGGCCAGGATGTAGTCGCCCACCGCCACGTTGGCGCCCGGTGCCGCCAGCGGCGCGCGCAGATCCGGGTTCCAACTCTCGTTGTCGTAGATTCGCGTCACCTTGTAGCGGCCATTCTGAATAGCGAAATCCGCACCCAATAATCCCCCCTGCGATTGCGGCACACCAGGCATATCGCCGCCACGCACGTACGAATGCCCGATGGCAATCTCGGCGCCCATCATATCCATCAGGTAATTCAAATCGGCACGATGCATGACGTAAGGAAGTAGCTGGCCATACATTTCTTTCATCTTCGGCCAGTCCGAGCCATGCATGTTAGGCACGTAGAGATAATCGCGCTGGTTGCGCCAGCCCTCATTGAAGATCTGTTTGAATTCCTCTTTCGGCTCCAGGTACATCCGCAGCCTGACATTGAGCCGTCCAGCCCCGGCCTGTGGTGGGGTCCGATCTGCATCGACGAGAAACAGAGAGGGAGTTGGCGGCGTTGCTCCGGGGCCAGCGGGAGCCTGGCCGGCGCCCGTTGGCGGCGCAGCGCGGTAGACGAGCTTATGCCCGTCGGCACTGACTTCATATGCGGCTACTCCTGTCGCAAAAGTTGTCGCTTTGCGCTCGCTTAACCGGTAACGCCAGAGATCGCTGCCGCCTCCGCCTGGTCCAGCTTGTCCGCTACGAGTAGCTTCGAGGTAATAGGCGGTACCGTCCACACCTGTCTGCAGTTGCGAGTATTGGCGTTCGGGAACACCCGACACGGAAACTACTCGCTGCGACATACCTTCGAAATCGATTTGCACTGAAACGGGCGCTCGCGGGCGCCGTGGTGCCTGCGCGGGCTCACCCTGCGGGCCTTCAGCGGCAGGTTCCTCGTTTCCGCCTCCGCTGCGAGTGGGCCGAACGCCAGCGGTACTGGGCGGCGCGTTGCCGGCGCCTTTGTCTTCATCGCTTTCGGGCAGCAGCGGGCTGGCCTCACCTTTCTTGAGGACCGCGAGATAGAGGCCAAAGTTCTCATCATGATCATACGAAGTCATATCGAGCCATTGTGAACGCAGCCCAAAATCCGTCGAAGCCAGAAACCAAAGATACTTACCACTCGCGTCCCAGGCCGGCCAGACCGCGTCGGCGAGGCCATCGGTGAGCTGTTTGTTTTCGCCTGTCTCCACGTTGCTGACAAAGATCGCGTGATACATGGACTTCAGGCGACTCGCATACGCGACCCATTTCGAGTCTGGACTCCACACCGGATTAAGCGTGCGCTGCGGCACCATCCACGGATCGTTGCCGACTATCCTCGCTTCGCCACTGGCAACGTCAAGCACCCAGACGCGCAGGTTTGTGTCGCTGAAAAGCAGTTTCTTCGAGTCTGGAGACCATGATGGCGTGTAGTAGTGAGTTGGATTCTTGAGCGTAATTTCGCGTGGCGGCGTCAGGCCGTCCTGCGCTTCGATGACCAGCTTGTATTCGCCGGACTTATCACTGAAGTAAGAAACGTATTTGCCGTCAGGTGACCAGGCCGGGTCGCGTTCGGCCGAACCGCTGGAGTTGGTAAGGTTGCGCACATCGCCTTTGTCGGCCGGAATGGTAAAAATCTCTCCGCGCGCTTCGACGACAACGCGTTTTCCGGTCGGCGATATGGCGAGACTGGCGATGCGATTGGTCACATCCTGCCAATTGGGCATCATCCAGGGGAAGTCGCCCACGGCACTGATGCTCACGACATGTTCCTTGCCGGTCTTGGGATCAAGCTCATGAATATAGCCGGCCTGCTCAAAGACAATCGCACCGGCGCCGGAGTTGATGGCCTTCACATCAAAATCGGTGAATTTGGTTGCTTGCGTGAGCTTTTTAGTCTTTGTCTGCCAACTCCAGACATTCGCGACTCCATCGCGATCTGAGATGAAGTAGACTGCGTCGTCCAGCCAGACCGGATCGACGTCCTTCGAATCCGTCCACGGTGGTGAGACAAGATCAAAGCTCTTCAGATCGACGATCCAGATGGGACGATTTTGGCCGCCGCGATAATTCCGGCGCTCTTCGTCCCAGGAGTTGTTCATGCGATAAGCGATGCGTGACCCGTCGGCGGAAATCTTCCCCTGATAAGCGCGCGGTAAGGGCATCGGCTCTTCGACTCCACCTTCCACGGGCACCGTCCAGAAACGCGGCGCACCACTCGGCGCCCAGGTAGCCCGGGCCGACGAAAATACGATTGCCTTGCCATCAGGCGTCCAGCCCTGAGCCTGATCAGCGCCCGGATGCCAGGTGAGCCGGCGCGGTTCACCGCCAGCGGCGGCTACAACATAGACGTCGAGGTTTCCCGCATACTCACCACTAAAGGCGATCCAATGACCGTCTGGAGAAAATTCAGGATTCAGTGTCTGTCCCTGAAAACTCGTAATGCGGCGGGCGCTGCCGCCGCTTCGGGGAACAGTCCAAATATTATTGGCATAGGCAAAGGCAATCTGCGTCGCGCTTACCGCGGGCGTGCGCAGCAGGCGTGTCTGCGCGCTGCCCCAGATCGCCGTTGTGCCCAACAGGACCGCAGCCGCTATTATGAGACGGAGACGGGAAACGAACGTTCGGGCTCGGGGCCCGACCGGCAAAGAAACGATAAGCATTAGATTGTCCTCCGAGAAACTGCGACGAGTTGCGCCCATCTTTTAGCATGAAGCAATGGGCCGGGCAATGAGGAAGCGACGAAAACTCATCATGAGAGTCGAAGGCGTCCGCTGATTAAATCCGCACGAAACTAATTCTGTTACCAAACGTAATATGTGGGCATGTTCGTTTGATTCTGGCTCTTTTCCAGACCGGCAGGCTCGTTCTTCGGGCCAATAACATTATCCCCCAACAAGTTTTGCCTGTGGTGCTGACTGCCAGCCTGCAGCCTTTGCGACAGACTACATAGAACACATTCACAACGGGCTGGCAGCGTTGTACTAACAACTAATTGGAGAAGTATATGAAGAATCGTAAAAAAGCATTTGTCGCTTTCGCGCTGCTGCTGGCGATGAGCGTGGCCACAACACTCGGCCAAAACGGGCACGGCTTTGACCTCGCTAGTTTGGACAAGAACACTCCGGCCTGCACTGACTTCTACCAGCATGCCAACGGCGGCTGGCTGGCCGCCAATCCAATCCCTGCAGCCTACTCGAGTTGGGGCGTGGCGAATGTGCTTAATGAAAAGACGCGCGATCAATTACGCGAAATACTCGAAGCTGCAGCCAAAAACACGAAGGCGCCGAAAGGCAGCAGCGAGCAGAAAGTTGGCGACTACTACGCCACCTGCATGGACGAAGCGAAGATCGAGGCCGACGATCTCAAGCCGCTCGAGCCCGAGTTCGCAAGGATTGCCAAAATAAGCAATCAGAAAACGCTGCAGGATGAGCTGGCGCACCTGCACTCGATCGGCATCAATGCCCTGTTTTCATCCGGATCGATCCAGGATTTCAAGAACAGCGCCGAAGTAATCGCCGTGCTCTTCCAGGGAGGACTCGGACTTCCCGATCGAGACTACTATGTAAAGACCGACGATAAATCAAAGTCTGTGCGCGACGAATATCTAAAGCATGTGGCGAAGATGTTTGAGCTGCTGGGAGACGATCCGGCAAAGGCGGCGGGGGCTGCCCGGACGGTGATGGCCCTTGAGACCAAACTGGCTGAGGCCTCGCTCACGAGAGTTGAACTGCGCGATCCGGAAAAGCTCTATCATCGCCTGACGATGGCCCAGATGAAGGACGTTGCTACCGGTTTTGACTGGCCCAGCTATTTTCAGAACATCAGCTTGAAGCAGAAGACAGACGTCAATGTGGCGACGCCCAACTTCTTCAAAGGCATGGCGCAATGGTTGAATGAGGTGCCAATGACCGATTGGCAGACTTACCTGCGCTGGCATGTCATCAACGCTAATGCGGCTGCCCTCTCCTCTAAATTCGTCAACGAAGATTTCAACTTTAATGGCACGGTGCTGCAGGGAAGAAAAGAGAATCTACCCCGCTGGAAACGATGTGTTTCCGGCACGGATCGCGTGCTGGGCGAGGCGCTTGGCGAAGTCTACGTAAAGAAAGCTTTTCCACCGGCAGCCAAAGCCCGCGCGGTCGAGATGGTCCGCAATCTCGAAGCCGCCCTGAAGAGCGACATCTCGACCTTGAGCTGGATGAGCGAGCCCACTCGCAAACAGGCCACCCTCAAGCTCGATGCCTTCCTCAACAAGATCGGATACCCCGATAAGTGGCGTGACTATTCCTCACTGGAAGTCGATCGCTCTTCCTATGTCGGCAACCGCATGCGCGCGAATGCCTACGAGAACAAACGCGACCTCGACAAGATCGGCAAGCCGGTCGATCGCATGGAATGGGGAATGTCACCTCCGACGCTGAACGCTTATTACAACCCACAGATTAACGAGATCGTTTTTCCGGCAGGCATACTGCAGCCGCCTTTCTTCGACGCCGCCGCGGACGATGCTTTCAACTATGGGGGTATCGGTTCGGTGATCGGCCACGAGATGACGCACGGCTTTGACGATCAGGGTCGGCAATTTGATGCGACGGGTAATCTGGCCAACTGGTGGAGTGAAGCAGATCTGAAAGCATTCAAAGAGCGTGCGCAGTGCGTGATCGATCAGTTCAGCAGCTTTGAAGTTGAAAAGGGACTGAACATGAACGGCCAACTCGTGGTCGGCGAATCCATCGCGGATCTTGGCGGCCTGGTAATCGCTTACGCGGCGTTTCAAAAGTCCCAGGAAGGCAAGCCGCGCCTAATAATTGACGGTTACACGCCCGAGCAGCGGTTCTTCCTGGGCTATGCGCGCGGTTGGGCAACCAACATGCGTCCGGAGTTGGCGCGGCTGATTGCAAACACTGATCCGCATCCCCTGAACAAATTCCGGGTCAATGGTCCGCTGTCCAACATGCCGCAATTTGCCGAGGCATTCCAATGCAAAGCAAGCGACGCGATGGTGCGCGCCGAGAAAGACCGCTGCCGGATTTGGTAAGCGTTTTCTGGAGTGATGTTTTTTCAGTCGGGTAGCGTTTGGAAAATCGCTGCTCCGAAAGTTCAGCGGGATCCATAGCGATCTTCGTTTTTGCGAACTACACGAACCTGGGCCCCCCAATCACATCAGGAAAGGGCTGCATAGTTGATGTACCACTGCGACTAGTAGATAATGCGGCCCCTACAACACAGAGGAGATGCACATCATGATTTCCGGGAAAGATTTCTTAACTTGGAGTTTCGCACTGCTGCTGTTAGTGGGTGCGGCCGCCGCATATGCTTCGGCGCAGACTCCGGCGGTGCGTTTTCCACGCGCCAGTCAGAAAGCAAGCGTGATGCAAACTGTCGGGGTTACCGACGTTACAATTACTTATCACCGGCCCGGTGTTAAGGGTCGGGTCATCTGGGGCGATCCACTGCCGTCGCAAGCCGACACCAAAGGCGAGGCTACGCTGGACAACCAAAATACCAGACCAAAGGGTGCCCCCATCGTTCCCTGGGGCCATGTCTGGCGCGCCGGAGCAAACGAAGCCACGAGGTTTGAGGTTACCGACGATGTCCTGGTGAACGGGCAGAAGCTGGCGGCAGGCAAATACAGCCTGCATACGATTCCTACCAAAGATGAATGGACCATTGTTTTTAACAACGATGCCAATCAATGGGGCAGCTTCAGTTACGATCCCGCCAAGGACACGCTGCGCATCAAGGTGAAACCGGAATGGGTAGGCGAAAATCAGGAATGGCTGGAATACAGTATTCCCGTGGTCGGTCCCAACACAGCGCAGGTGGTCCTGCGTTGGGAAAAAGTTCGTGTGCCTTTCACTGTCGAAGTGCCAAATGTCGAAGCCGTCTGGCGCGCCAAAGCCGATGCCGCTGTGGCTGCCAATCCTGCAGATTGGAACATCCCCATGAGTGTTGCCGGAGCTTACGCTGACGCCAACAAATGGGACGAGGCCCTGAGCTGGATTGATAGGTCTATCAAAGTTCAGGAGAACTTCGACAATCTTCGGTCCAGAGCGATTCTGCTTTTTCGCGCGGGCCGCAAGGAAGAAGGGGCCAGGGCAGCCGATTTGGCCATCGCCAGAGGCAAGGCCGATAAGAAGGACACCGCCGCTTTTGAAAAGCGAATTGCCGATCTGAAGGCCGCGAAGATGTGACCTGGTTGCTTGGAGAGGTTTCAGGAGCGGGGAATCCCGCGCTTGAGCCTGCGGACTAATCATATGCCTTTGCCGGCATCACCATCGCTACACTCCATCATGAAAACATCACTGACTCGCTGCTGCGCCGTTCTGTTATTGGTTCTCTTTTCCTTTCAGTCCACCTGGGCCACCTGCGGCGGGGGCGGCGGCGGCGGTGTCGGCGGCATGTCGGGAGGTGCAGGCGCAAAGCCAGAGGTGTATTACGTTCCCTGGAAGAACTGGACCGCCGGCGACACGGCGCCGCAGGGGCTGGTGTTGTTTTGGTTCCCCGCCACTCAGGAAGAACTAAAAAAATCCAGTCTGCTGAACTCGCGCTCGCTCTCCTTATACGCTGCTCAATGCATCGCAATGAAAGTAGCCGATTACCGCGTACCCGATGTGCAGAAGGTTCTCGGCGACGCCAAACCGCCGGTGGCCGTGCTGGTGAAACCGGACGGTTCGGTCATCGGCAAGGCTGAAGGTAAGAACAATTTTCTCAAGGCCGAGCAGGTTGAGAAGCTGTTGGAAAGTGAATTAAAGCAGCGTGAAACAGCGCTCGACTCGAACTTGAAAGAAGCCAAAGAAAAAGCAAAGACCGGCGATAACGCTGAGGCCATCAAACTCCTGCAGTCCGTGGCCGTCGAGAAGTGCATGTTCCCCAGGAAAGCCAAAGAAGCGGCGAAAGAATTGAAGAAGTTGGGCGCGGGTGAAGTGGGCGGCATTCCCGAAACTGCCCCCATTTTCGAGCGACGGAAGAGTGCCTTGATCCAGCAAACCATGGTTCGGGGTCTGCAGGCAGAAATCGGCGCCCGCTACCTGACCGCTGAACAGCTCTACCTCGTGGCGAGCAAGATGGATCCGGCCGACCCGACTCCGCTGCGTTACCTCGGAGAACTCTATCGGCATCACCTCGGCGATTGGGACAAAGCTCGGGTGATCTTCAAAACCATTCTGGAGATGCCGGCCGATCCGCTTTCGCGAGCTGTGGCTCTGCACGGTCTGGGAAAGATCACGATTCATGAAGGCGAATTCAAGCAGGGGCTGGCGCTGATGGAGCAGTCCATTGGAGAGTTTCCCCTCGCGCTCGCCTACCGAAATCTGGCCGTCTACTGGAACTCCGAAGGTGACCCAAAGAAAGGTAACGACTACACGCAGCAGGCGCTGGCTCTCGACCCGAAAGATCCTTATAACCTTGTCTTTGCCGCTGTCTTTTTGGCGGCCGGCGGGCAAAAGGATCGGGCATTGAAAATAGCGCGCGCACATATCAACTTATTGCCCGCCTCGTACAACCTGGCCGGAATTTACGCGCAGGCAGGAGAACGAGAAAAGGCGCTTTCCCTCCTAAGACGCCACTTCTACCGCTATGAACGCTACCAGGCCGTGCGGGCCAAGGAGATGATGGAAGCACGTGTCGACGCGGTGTTCGATTCTCTGCGTGAGGATCCCAAATTTCTCGCGCTCACCAGTGGGGCTGATGGCCGCTTGCAAATGCCGCTCAAGGGCATGAACGGCGCGAGAGAGAACAAATAAGAGAAGCAGGGAGAAAAGCGTAAAGAACATTGGAGGACCCAGAGTGAAAACTGCCCTGCTGATTGTGGCGGCCGTTGTTGCCGGGCTCGTCCTCCTCGTCGTGATCATGCTGGCCATGGGTTCACGGCTGCCGAAACAGCACGTTGCCTCACGAGCGATCCACTTACAGCGAACGCCCAGCGAAGTCTACGCTGTGTTGCGCAACTTTGGTCAGCACCCAAAATGGAGGACCGATGTAAAAAGTGTGGAGCTCCTCGGTACTGTGGCTGGACATGAACGGTTTCGCGAACACGGCTCTAATGGCACGGTCACTTATGAGGTGCTTGACGACCTTCCGGGCCAACGAATGATTACGCACATTGTCGATCAGGATCTCGGTTACTCGGGCTCCTGGGAATACGATTTCACCCCAACCCCCGACGGCACTCAGCTAACAATTACGGAGAGAGGTGAAGTCTCGAATTTGATGTTTCGGTTCCTCTCGCGCTATATCTTCGGACACACGGCGACGATCGATGCTTATCTGAAGTCGCTCGCGCAACACTTCGGCGAAACAGCTGTGGTTGTGGACGGGGCCGGCACGAAGTGACGCACGAGTTAGCGCCACCACTGCCCGGATAACATCGACCGGCCAAAGAATACCCAGTTCAACTGCGAATTTATGGGCAGCAACATCCGATCCCGGGAATCAATGGATCACTATCGCCCGCACGTGTCGCTCACCCTCGCGCTGGTTTTCTGTCTCACTCCTGGAAGTGCCACGCTTGCGCAGAGGCGTGCGCGGATCATTCTGCCGACTCTTGAACGAAACATACGCGCCGAAATGAATTTCCTCGCGAGCGATGCGCTGCAGGGTCGCGGGAGCGCCAGCGGTTTCGAACGAATTGCGGCGGAATACATCGGCTCGCAGTTTCGCCAGTTTGGACTCGAACCGGCGGGCGATAAGGACGCTTCCGGCGCGCCGGGTTTCGTTCAGCGAGTCCCTCTTCAGGCTCTCAGATTCAAAGAAGCGCCAGCCTTGCGGGCGACGGCAGGAGGTCAAACGCTTCGCTGGGAGTATGGTCGCGATCTGCTGGTCTCGCTGCTGCGCGGCGCGCAGGTAAGCGGCGACTTGCAGGTCATCAACCCGGATGACACGCCAAAGAGTGGCGCATTCTTAGTCGTGCGCTTGCCGGCCGGCGCGGACCGCCAGCAGCGGCAGGAAATAATCAGGCGGGCGCGCAGTGCTCGGGCCGTCGCTGTCGCGCTCCTGGAGACCGATACAAATAAGGCGTTGCGCGAATCGGGTAAGGCACGATTGCCGGACCTGCCGCCGCGCCTGGCCGGCGGGGCAGCACTGCCGGCTGACGCTGGATTTGCAGTCATCACTTTGCGACAGGCGTCCTTTGAAGAACTGGCGGCCCTGCCGGCAGGCAGCAAGATTGAATTCAGCGCGCCAGTGCAACCCGATGACATGGCCGCCACCTGGAACGCAGTCGGAATGATTCGCGGATCTGATCCCCAGGCCCAACAGGCAATTTTCCTTAGTGCCCATCTGGATCACCTCGGCGTTGCCGACGAGAGTTTGGGTGGCGATCTGATCTACAACGGTGCGGACGATGATGCCTCCGGCTGCGTCAGCGTGCTGGAGCTGGCGCGCGCGCTCGCCGCTCAGCCCAGGCCAAAAAGGACGATCTATTTTGTGTGTTTCGGCAGTGAAGAGCGCGGCGGTTGGGGCGCCCAGTATTTCGCTGCTCACTCCCCCGTGCCCTTGGAAAACGTGGTGGCGGATCTTAACTTTGAAATGTTGGGGCGCCCTGACCCCAAGGTTGCTGCCAACACACTCTGGCTCACGGGCTATGACCGCTCGAACTTGGGCGCGGCACTCGCCCGTCGCGGTGCGAGACTGGTCAGGGATCCGCATCCGGAACAGAATTTCTTTCAGCGTTCAGATAACTATACCCTGGCTTTGCGTGGCGTCATTGCTCATACCATCTCGAGCTTCGGCCTGCATGCCGATTATCACCGGCCCAGCGACGAGGCCGCGAAGATCGATTTCCTTTTCATGACCAGATCGATTAAATCTCTGGTTGCCCCGGTTCGTTGGTTAGCCAACACTTCTTTCCGTCCGTCCTGGAGGCCCGGGAAAGCGCCAAGGCGTTAATCTATCCACAAGCTTTTCGACGTTGGACTCCAATGTCTCGAGTTTCAACCAGGCTACCGCAAAAGTTCGTCGACAACGTGCGTTCCACCTTCGGCGCCGCCGGCTGCAATCTCTTGCGCGACCTGCCGGATATCAAGGCCGAATGTAGCGTTCGCTGGGGCCTTGAGCTGTCTGCTCCCTTTGACAAGCTCACCTTGAACTATGTCGTCCCCGGCAAACTCGCTGACGGTACTCAGGTAGTTCTGAAGATCGGCGTTCCGGAAAATGAGGAACTGCTGACTGAGATCGAAGCGCTGCGCCTCTATGATGGAAAGGGGATGGCGCGGCTGATTGACGCCTTACCGGCGCAGGGTGTGCTGCTGATTGAGCGGATCCTTCCGGGCTTCCCGCTAACCCGCGAAGGCGATGATTCACTGGCGACGGTGATCGCGGCGGAAACGATGAAGACTATCGGCCTGCCGGCACCCGATCAGCATTCCTTCCCGACGACCGCAAGATGGTTCGCGGGTTTGCAACGCTTAAGGAAGAGATTTGCGGGCGGTACCGGGCCGCTGCCGGAAAGCCTCGTGGCAACGGCTGAAGACTTATCCGCGCAGCTTCTCGCATCCTCATCAGCCAATGTTGTTCTGCATGGCGATCTGCACCACGACAATATTCTTTACTCCGAGCGGAGCGGCCGCTGGCTGGTTATTGATCCCAAGGGAGTCGTAGGCGAGCCGTGCTATGAGGTGGGGGCCTTGATGCGCAATCCAATCGAACTCTACAACTCGCCAGCGGTAGCCTTGGCCACGGTCGAGCGAAGATTCAAAATCTTCGCTGAGGTGTTGGGTCTTGATCGAGACAGAATGGCGGCCTGGGCTTTCGCTCAGGCAGTGCTCTCTGCGTATTGGTGTCTGGAAGACTATGGTGAGGGATGGGAGCAATCGATCTTGTGTGCGCAGGTGCTGGCTAAATTCGTTTGAGTCAATTTTCAGCGTTTGCTCAGAAATAAGAGGTTATGAAGATCATTTACTTTCGCACTCCCGCGGACCTGCGCCAGTGGTTTGCAAAGCACCACAAAACCGAAACCGAGCTGCAGGCTGGTTTCTACAAGAAAGACTCCGGCAGGCCAAGCATTACCTGGCCGGAGTCCGTAGCCGAGGCCCTCTGCTTTGGCTGGATTGACGGCATACGCAAGCGCGTGGACGAGGAGAGTTACACCATTAGGTTTACACCGCGAAAACGGACCAGCACCTGGAGTTCTGTGAACATCAAGCTCGCGCAGGAACTGATCGAGCAGGGCCGGATGCAACCTGCTGGTCTCGCGGCGTTTGCTGCCCGACGAGAGAACAAGTCGGGCATCTATGCCTACGAGCAGCGGACTGCAGAGCTACCTGAACCCTATCTTACCCGGCTCCAGAGGCACAAAGCCGCGTGGAAGTTCTTTGCGTCACAACCCGCCGGCTATCGCAAACAGATTTGCTGGTGGCTCGTCAGCGCGAAGCAGGAAGAGACGAGATTGAGACGTTTGGATAAACTGATCGCCGAGTCCGCTGCCGGACGACGGCTCTGAAGCGCCTGGCCACAGCTGAGAAGTGCCACAAACCTTGTGACCCTTCCTGCCGCGTGCGGCTCCGAATTGACGAGAACCGCTCGGCCAGTAAAATTGGCGCTATATCAAGCGATTCGCTTCACTTCTTCGCGCACAACCCGGCGCACTACTTCTTCAATGGATTCGCGTTGTTGCCTGATATGCTCACGCAGTACCTTGTTGATTAGCGTTTGATAGTTGCCCCCGCCGGCTTGGTGTACTTCGTGACGAAACCAATCCAGAATCTCTTCATCCAGACGGATGGTGATCCGTGTCTTGCCAGCCGCGGGAGCAATCACTGCGCCTCGCTTCCCTTTGCTGAAGTCATATTGCTTTTTCATAATCTCTCTTCATATTGCGCTCGCTCGGCGGGTGTGGCCTTGCGCGCTGAAATGATTCGGATATTTTCACCTCGCCATGAGTAGACCACTACCAGGATGCGTGCCATGGCATCGAGGCCAAGGGTCAGGTAGCGTCGCTCGTCCGAATCAGAAGCTTCAATAGTCACGGCCCTTTCGTCGTCAAGGGCAGTTACCGCGTCCGCAAAGTCGATTGCGTGCTTGCGAAGATTACTAGCCGCCTTCTTCGGATCCCATTCGCACTTCACCGCCATAGTGTATGCACATCTGTGCATATACGCAAGCAATGATTCTTCAAGACTTGATCTACCTAATCTCCGCCGTTCAGGATCGCGCAGAGTTTTGCGAAATCAATATTCCCGCCCGATACAATACACACAACTTTTCCCGTGCCTGCCTTCCCCTCGAGGGCGACAGCCACCGGACAAGCGCCAGCCCCCTCGGCAATCACTCGATTGCGTTCAGCCAGCAAACGCAAAGCGTGCTCAACTGCCTGCAACTCGGCGACCAACGAGCCGTCAATCAACGCCTGCGCGCGCCTGAGCATTTGCGGAAAAACACTCCTGGCGCCGATGCCGTCTACGAAAGAGGGCTGGTAATCAATCGTTTGTGGCGTGCCGGCTGCCAAAGAGGCGGTCAGCGGCGCTCCCGTAGCAACTTCCGCTGCAAATATCCTGCACTGCGGTCGCAGGGCACGTAACGCGGAGGCGATGCCGCAGGTCAGGCCGCCGCCTCCCCAGGGAACAACAACCGCATCAACGTCGGGCAGGTCTTCCAGTATTTCCAGGGCAATGGTCCCATTGCCGGCCATCACATCCGGATCATCAAACGCATGAATGAAGGTTCCCTCGACCCCGGGGAAGGCACGTTCTTCAAAAGCCTGCCACCACTTGTCGAAGGGAACCTTAATTACCTTTCCTCCGAGTCGTTCGATGGCCGTTATTTTTGTTTCCGGTGCGCTCTCCGGAGCAATGACGGTGCAGCCAATGCCGAGTTCGCGAGCTCGCCACGCCACCCCCTGGGCCATGTTACCCGCCGAAGCCGTCAGCACTCCGCGGGCCAGGGTCACCTTATCAAGGCAGGCGATGGCATTGGTCGCGCCTCGGATTTTGAATGAGCCTATTGGTTGCAGGCTCTCGAGCTTGAGGTAGATCTCAGCCGGGGCGTCGCGTACGTTAAGCCTGACCAGCGGCGTGCGTACAGCCGAGCCCCGGATCACTTCGCGCGCGTTCCGGATTTGTGCCAGAGACGGCACATTGGTGAGGGAACCCTGCGGCGGCATATTTGAAATCACCAGCTACTTCTGCGACACAATCACTTGTTGGACCGTCGGCGGCAGCGGGTGAATTTCGCTGTGAGCGAATCCGGCGTTTGCAGCCATCCTTTCCAACTCGGCGAAGGTGTAAGCCTCGCCGCTGGGAGTGCTTCCCAACATCATCAGGCTGAAACCCGCTGCTTCCGGTGGCGAGATGCGATCGTCATTAGGCACAAACTCCAACGTCACGGCGCGTCCGCCTTCCCCGAGCGCCGCATGCACCTTGCGCAGCAACACCTCGCAGGTAGGCGGATCAAAGTGATGCAGGAAGTTTGTTAAGAGCACCAGATCGTAGCCAGTGCCAAAATCGACATCGAACGCACTGCCGGGAAGCGTGCTGTAGCGATGGCTGACGCCGGCGCGCTCAGCATTCTCTTTCGCTACTTCCAGGACGTTGGGCCAATCAAGCGCGGCAACCTCGACGCTCGGATTTCGGGACGCGAAGGCCAACCCAAACAACCCGTGACCGGCAGCTATATCCAGAATCTTCAATCCCCGATCAGCCTTTTCGTCTACCAACTGGGCCATCAATTGGGCCGGCAAGGCCATCATCGCGCCCATCGCACGCGCAAACTTGACCCAGATGGGATTGTCGTGACCAATCGTTCCGTCCTCGGGAATGACAGTGCCGCCTTTTCGTACTGCTCCCGCCAAATCTTTAAAACCCGCGGTTAATTCCGGCGCCAGGATGAATTCAGTTATGCCGCCGAGGTAGGCGGGCGAATGCTTATTGAGAAAGATGGCCGAATCCTGAGTGAGGCTATAGCGAACGCGGTCTTTGTTGAGAAACCCCATCATGCACAGGTAGTCGCATAAGATGCGCATCCCTCGTTCTGACGCCAAACACTTGCGGGCCAGTTCGTGCACGGTTGCTTTGTCTTCGGCGATCGCGGTAAAAACTTCCAACTCAATGGCCGCCCTGAGGGCCTCTGTGCGCTGGTACGCATTGAGGGTTTGAAAGAAAAGTTGCGGTGTTGGTTGCTGCGTTGCGGGACTGGACATACCTGATACTCCTTGTTGATTTGAAATTAAGAACGGTCAGTTTCTGAACTCCTGGATGCCATTTAATGCCTGACTCAAGCAACAGCTTGACGCTACGGGCTAGACCGAAGGCAGACCCTTGCGCGCGATTATCTCCATTTGCTCGCAAAAGCGATCCAACTCGGCCAGCGTGGTGTAAACGTTGGGCGTAATCCTGATTCCCTGAAACTCTTCATGGATTATGGGCGTCGTAAAGATGCGATGCTTGTTGAACAGGTAGCTGCCAATCGCGCCCGGGTCTGTTCCTTCAATGTGCACGTTGGCGATGGCGCACGACTGCTCCGGATCAAACGACGTATTAAACCGGACTTTGGGGATATCTTTCAGGCGGTTCATCCAATAACGCGACAGATAACGCAGGCGGGCCTCCTTGCGCTTGCCGCCAATGCCATTGTGAAACAGCAAAGACTCGCCAATGGCTAGTCTGGGCGCGGCCGAATGAGTACCTACCTCTTCAAATTTTCTGATGTCGGTGGACTGCCTGGCCTCCGCAGCCATTAAGGGCCAGAGCTTTTCAATCTTGTCGCGCTTGACGTACAGCAGGCCCGTGCCCTTGGGCGAATACAGCCACTTATGCAGGGACGTGCCAAAGTAGTCGCAACCGAGGTCCTTCTGCTGGAAATCAAACTGAGCAAAGGAGTGTGCGCCATCAACAATAGTTTCGATGCCTTTCGCGCGCGCCATCTCACAGACAGCTTTTACCGGTGTGATTTGGCCCGTAATATTAACTTGGTGGGACATCAGTATCAGGCGCGTGCGCGGCGTAATCCCACGCTCAAACGCGAGGGCGATTTCGTTGAGATTTTTTGGCGGAATCGGAATCTGAATCAGCTTGAGTTTCAAACCCTCGCGGCGTTCGCGCTGGCGCAGCGTCGTCAACATGCGCGGATAGTCCTGAGTAGTGGTCAGGATTTCGTCACCGGGCTTAAAGTCCATGCCATTCAGCAGTATTTCAAGCGATTCTGAAGCGTTGCGCGTGATGGCAATCTCTTCCCGATCGCAACCAAATAACTCGGCCAGGCCGGTACGGATGGTTTCACATTGTGGCTCCAGGATTTGCCACATGGTGTAGGCGGTAGCGTCTTCCTGTTGCCAGATGTAGCGGACCAGGGCTTCGGTGACGATACGCGGGCTTGGCGAGACGCCCCCATTGTTCAGGTTGACGATACCGCGCGTGACCGTGAATGAATTCTGAATTATTGCCCAATAGTCTTCGTCCCTGGCCGCCTGTGCAGGCGAGAGATGCGCGATGTTCCTGGTCGCCGCCTGAACCTTATGCAGCAACGATGCAATCGTCGCTGAGGAAAGCGCGGCGAGTCCCAGGCTCTTGCCGGCCAGGGAGATGAAATTGCGCCGCGCGAATTTAGGGTGCATTGGCTGTCTCATGGGGAGTGTCCTGGGGGAATTGTTATCATTTAGTCAGCCTGCGCCGCAGGCTGGCTGAATCATCAACACGCGCGTCACTTCGCTTAATCACTTCGCTTCGTAAACAATCTCGCCCCCAATGATCGTCAGCACACAACGTGTTCTTAAGATCGCAGCTTCGGGAATCTTCATAATGTCGTCCGAGAGCACGGTAAAGTCGGCCAGCTTTCCGACCTCTATCGAGCCACGGAGCTTTTCTTCAAAGGCTGCATACGCGGCCCAGATGGTAAACATTTTCAGCGCCTGCTGGCGCGTGGCGGCCTCTTCCGAGTGCCAGCCCTCCGCAGAAAATCCTTTCAGGTCTTTGCGCGCGACGGCGGCATAAAATTCGATCATCGGCTCGCCGCGTTCTACCGGCGCATCCGACCCCCCGGCAATGATAGCCCCACTCCTGATCAGGCTCTGCCAGGCATAGGCGCCCGCCAATCGGTTGAGGCCCAGACGGCTGGGCGCAAAATGCAGATCGCCGATTGCGTGAGAAGGCTGCATCGAGGGGATGATGCCCAGGGCCGCAAAACGTGGAATGTCTGTAGGGTTTATGATCTGTGAGTGTTCATCGCGCCAGCGCGGTTCGCGCTCCTTCCTCTGCGAGGGCGGTACCGCTTTGAGCGCCCTTTCGTACTCATCCAGGATGAAGCGATTAGCGCGATCCCCGATCGCATGTGTTTCAATCTGGATCCCCTGGCGCAACGCTTCCCGCAACAGTGGCCT
>DAIMCP010000095.1:0-495 GCA_036726305.1 Pyrinomonadaceae bacterium
CACCGCTCGATCAATGTTGCGCTGACCGGCTCCCGCAGAATTATTCGCTCCGGCGTTATCAGGAAGGCTTGCTCGTTAACAATGGGAATAGACGGGTCTTACGCTATGAGTGAGTGTTCGCAGTCGATTTGCCTGTCGAATGCAGGAGGAGGAAGTTCAAAAGCCGCCCCCGCCGTTAACAACGTCGCCGCATCTTCAGCGTTGAGGGGTTTTGAGAAGTAGTAGCCCTGTGCATACTCACAGTTCATTGCCTTGAGCGCCATGACCTGCTCGAGAGTTTCCACACCCTCGGCAACAACCTCCATCTTGAGATTGTGACCAAGGGACATAATGGTACGAACGATTTCCCGGTGCTGCTGGTGATTGGTCAATGTGCGGACGAACGAACGGTCAACCTTAAGCACGGAAATTGGGAAGCGATGCAGATAGCTGAGCGAAGAATATCCAGTCCCGAAATCATCGAGACTGATTTCCACTCCCAAGGCGCGCAACTGC
>DAIMCP010000095.1:505-17343 GCA_036726305.1 Pyrinomonadaceae bacterium
GTTGAGTCTGCGCTCTGCATGATCATGCTTTCGGTGAGCTCGACCTTTAGACTCGCCGGATGCAGGCCACTGCTATTGAGGGCGAGGCTTACCTGGTCGATCAGATCCGCCTGCAGGAACTGTTTGGCAGAGAGGTTTACGCTCATGTGCAAAGGCGATTCCTGAGGATAGCGCTCTTGCCACTCGCGAGCCTGCCGGCACGCCTGGCTTAGAACCCATTGGCCAATCGGTATGATCAAGCCAGTCTCTTCCGCCAGGGAAATAAATTTGAGTGGTGAAATTACTCCACGGACCGGGTGTCGCCAGCGCAAAAGGGCCTCAAAACCAGCAACCTTTCCGGTACCCAGAGAAACGATTGGCTGATAGTCGAGAGTTAGCTCATTGCGCTCGAGTGCTCGCCACAGATCCGTTTCCAGCTGCAATTGTTCCGTGGCATTAGCGTTCATCGTCTTGTCGAAGACTTCGTAACGCGCCTTCCCCAGACTCTTGGCCCGGTACATGGCAGTGTCCGCATCTCGCAGGACCTCATCAGCGCTTTCGTATCCGGGAGTACTGAGCGCCACGCCGACGCTGGCCGTGATAAAGACCTCTCGACCGGCAAGCGTGAATGGCTTTGCCAGATTATGCAGTAAGCGCCTTGAGATAATGATTGCCTCTTCCGGGCGGTGCAACTCTTCGAGCAGGATCGTGAATTCATCACCGCCAAGCCTGGCCACCGTATCTTCCGGGCGAACACTTGCGTTGAGTCTGCCGGCAATGGCAATCAGGAGTTGATCACCAACCATATGCCCGAGACTGTCGTTGATGAATTTGAATCGGTCGAAGTCCAGGAATAAGACCGCAAAGGGGACGTCCTTCTTGCGCTTGGCCCTGCGCACCGATTGTTTGAGGTGGTCCATGAAGAGGACCCTGTTCGGAAGACCCGTCAGGGCGTCGTGAAATGCGTCATGGACCAGTTTCTCTTCTGCCTGCTTACGGTCAGTGATGTCCTGCATCTGGAAAATCAGGTTTGCAGGATGGCCCTGGGCCGCCTTTACAGTAGTGACGCTGAGCAGCACCCATCTGAGTTCGCGATTCTTCTGGTAGTAACGTTGCTCCAACTGCAGGCTGGAGATTGTGCCTTCATGCAGCTTCTTTAGCTGCTCGATCATCTGGTTGAGGTCGTCAGGATGAGTTATGAGCCGAAAGTTGCCCGACAGTAGTTCCTCTTCGGAGTAGCCGAGCATTTCGCAGAGAGACCTGTTGACCTGAATCCATTGGCCGTCAGGCGCTACCAACGCCATGCCGGCGGCGTGGTTAAAAGCGAGGCGGAAACGCTCCTCACTTTCACCTAACGCCTCGGCATGGCGTTCTGCCTGCTCCGCCTGCAACTTTGAAACTTCGATGTTCTTCAGGTACGTGGTGTAGGTGAAGTAGACGATGACGACAATTGGCGTGCTGGCGAGGAAGGCATAAAATCCAAAGGCGTCGATCAGCTTAGCCACGATCCCAGCGGCCAGCGCCCCGGCGAAATAAGTGATTGAAGTCCACAGAAAGCCTTCCTTCCAGGTTCGCCAGAAAGGTTGATCGGTCTTCAGAGCAGCCGCTATAGCGACCATGCCTGAATTGCCGGCATATTGAGTGCACGCCAGAATTGAAAGGGCAACGACATATGCCGCTGAATAGCCCTGCGGAAAAGCAGAAAATCCCTGAAAGGAACGAAAGGCAGAGGCTGCGAGATAGGTAGAACAGGCCATCACGCAACTGTTGAAGAGAATGGTGGTGGTCTTCCTGCTGAAGCGGAACGAAGAGGACAGCCCCTCAGCAGCCGCCAGCAGGGTTGCCGCTTCGCGACTGAATAGCAAAACCACCAGGAAGACAAAGGTGTCTGAGACCGACACCAGGCCTTTGACCCTCGGAATCTGAATCGTAATTCTGGCGCCGATGATGACGGTAATAGCGGTGAAAAGAAGAAAACGCAGGTCAATCTCTGACAGGTCGAGCCGGGAAACAGAGACAAGACAGACCAACAGGCCAAGGATAATGATTGACCACTGGTAGATCCGGACTCTGGTGGAAGTGCTCATAGTTGTGCCCGCGTCCTCACGGCCCTGACAACCTGGGGCAGGGACGCGTCAGAAACTTTTTGGCCTTTTTCCTTTGCGAAAAGGCGCTAGGTGAGAAAGATAGTGTCATAGATACCCCGGAGCTTACATCCGGCGCGTTTGTAGAAATGGTGAGCTGTTTGATTCTGCTCATTAACCAGCAGACAAATTGACTGGGTGTGTGAGAGCAGGATCGTAGCGAGTTGTGAGAAGCAGCGGAGGCTGAAGCCATGGCCACGGCGTTCGGGGGCAGTCCAAACTCCTTCAAGATAGGTAACCGCTGGCGTGTCGGAGATGATATCTGCTTTGAAAGCGAGTCGGCCGTGCTCGACCATGACCCAGGTGCGGCCCTGTTCGATGCGCCGCGCGCAACGTTTTCGGAAACCTTCCGGGTCGCGCTCCAGGGGATTGACACCACTTTCATCAAAAGCCATCTGGGCATGTACCGGCATAATCAGATGAAGGTCGTCGAGTGTCGCCAGACGCAGTCCGGAGAGTTCTTGCCGCACCTCGATGGGCCAACGTAGCTCAAAGAGCAATTCGCGGCAGGCCAGACGCATCTCCTGACCGCCCTCAGCATAATAATTCCAGAACTCATCGACACGTTGCTGCTCGCCCATGATCATGTGGGTGGTGGTGCATTGCTGGGCGCTTTCAGCAAAGGCGGCGAGGGCGCGGTCGGTCGTAGTTTCCATCAGGGTTGCATGACCGATGAGCGCGACGCCTTCGAGTTGACCTTGGCGGTTGCGACAGCCATAGAAGGTGCCGCGATTGAGCGGACTGACCAGACCGTTATCATGAATAAACCCGGCCATCGTGACCGTGTGCAGCGGACGCCGCGCCAGGAATGCCAGAACTTCTGCCTCATCCCTTTGGCCCAGCCGCTGGACTGATATGTCGAGCGCGGGAATCGGGACGTAGCGTGTCGCGGGGTTCAGGGTTCTTATTGCTGAGGTTGCGAGCATCATATCCTGTTACTCGTTCGTAGCTCTCCAGAGAATACCTGTGATAGACATCAAGTTGATGTCTGAATGTTAACCACTACGGCGCGGTATAGGCCATGCAGGTGGTGTTATCCCCGTTGGGGTCAAAATCGCTTTGCGACACGTTATCAGAGACCAACACGGCGTCGCTCACCAGTACGCCGTCGCCCAACAACACACCGTCACCCAATAACACTCCATCGCCAAGCAGAACTCCATCGGAGACTAAAACTCCATCGGACAGGAGAACGCCCGTGCTCCGCAGTGAACCGGCGCTATTCGATACGCCGGTGGAGACCAAACTAATATTGCGCGTCAATGCGCCGCTTGAGATTACGATCGCATCGGCGAGGAGAACGCCCTGGGCATAAGCACCCTGCCACTTGAGCATCAGATTGCTCCCATAAAGAAAGCAGTAGTCTGTAATGACGCCCTGTCCCCAAGCGAAGGTCGTTCCGAAGATCGTGCTGGATTGCGGGTTGGGTAAAGAAGCGGTGAGCATCGCTGTCCCATTGGTTAGCGACGAGGGGTTAGACTTAACTAGTTTGGCTACGCGAACTGCTCCATCAATATTGAGCTGGCCGGCCCCTTGCTCAAAGTTATTCGCTCCGGCCAGCGGCTGCGCCGTGTACATCAAAATGGCCTTGACCAAATTAGGAGTCAGGGTGGGTTGGACTTGCAGCAACAATGCCGCCGCGCCGCTCACCACACCGGTGGACATGGAGGTTCCGCTCAGGCGCAACATCTGGTTTGCCGCTGTCGAGGTTGTGCCTGGATTCAGGGATGGGTATTGCTTTATCAAACTAGTTGACAACGGAATCGAGGCAGTTGAGCACGCACCAACCAGCTTGTTGCCCGGCGCCACCAAATCCGGCTTGATGAGATTGTCGAAATGCTTGACTCTGGCTGCATCCAGGTAATAGCCGCGCGTTGGTCCACGCGAACTGAATGTTGTTACCGTGTCATCCGAGCGTTGCTGGGTGTTGAGGGTATTGCTTGCGCCCACAGTGATTACCGACGGATCAATTCCCGGTGTGTGTATGCCGCCGTAATATTTCTGACCGGTTGCGCTCTTGCCCTCGTTCCCCGCAGCGCAGACCACAACAATTCCGGCGTTAGAAGCGCGGCGAACCGCCAGGCAAAGCGGATCGTTGAGGTAGCTATCTTTGGCGACGCCGCCCAGGCTCATATTGATTACGCGAATGTTGTAAGTTGCTTTGTTGGCAATGCACCAATCTATAGCCGCAATGATGTTGGAAGCAGTGCCAGTTCCGTTATTATCAAGTACGCGCAAATTGAGTAGCTTCGCACCCGGCGCAATACCTGTGTAGTCTCCGCTTACAAAGCTGTCGGCAGCCCCAACCATCGTTGCGACATGCGTCCCGTGACCATAATTGTCCGCAGTCGTCCCTTGTCCGGTGAAGTCTTTGCTGAATACCACTCCAGGATGGTTCGTCGCTGCTTTTATCGCGTTGTGAGTGCCGTCGATGCCACTGTCGAGGATCGCGATGCCGACGCCTGTGCCAGTAAGCCCACCGCTGACCATTGAACGCACTTGCTCTGCCCCGGTCGGATCTTCAAGAAATCCAGAGGCAGCAAGCGCCTGATCCTCACTCACGTAGGCAACATCACTGTCATACTCCAGTTCGGGGATCCGTGAAACCGGTAATTCAACACTGACCAGAGGGAGCGTGCCATAGATATTCTTTACCCGACCGTTGAGACGGAGGATTTTCTGATCCAGCGGTTCTCTGTTGGAAGCCTGGTTCAACTCCAGAATGACGGTTTCGCTGGCAGAGTTCTGGCGCCCTTGTCCGCGATTAAGCCGCTGTGCGAGGTCAGGCGCAAATTTGCGCGCTTTTGGAGTTCCAGCGACTGAGGGCAAAGCCGGCGGGCTGCCGGCCCTGGCTTGACGCGGAAACAGGATACCGCTAACCAGTGACAGCGCCAATGCGGAGCAGGTTAACAGAGTGGCTAATTGGTGGAGTGGTTTTGTATTTTTCATGACTCTTCTTCCGCCGGCCCGGGCAATCCATTAGTATCGGCCAGCTTGTTCGGGGGTGAGGACCTCCCCGGTTCAGACCACGGCAATGACTGTGCCGCTTGGAACACGCGAGCGCAATCATCAATAGCCCAACAAAAATAGGTTAGTGGGGCCACTTGACTGGGCCGACTGGGTCGCGAATCGGTCAGCCAGAATGAAAGTAATGACTCGGCTAATTCATCCTGACCTGGGTTAGTTCGGGTTGGGATGATAGAAGCGCTTGGATGGGTTGAAATCTGGCGGATTAACCTCGGACGCAAGAGAAGCAGGCTCGTTGAGCAAACTGGCTGCCTTCGCCTTCAGTATGGGCCACTGGGCTCGGGTCTGACCGAGTTGAATTCGAGGTCCTGCGGCTCGACGATATTTTGCCGGACTGTTACGATACCTGCTTTCCAAAAGTGACAGGCAGAACCTGCCGGATCCGAACCGCAATATGTCAGCTGAGCAGCCAAAAATATTTATTGCCGACGATGTGAGCGATACGGGACTGGAACCACTCTCTCGCGCTGGTTTCATCGTCGAAAAGCGAGTCAAGCTTTCGGCCGGCGATTTGCGCGCAGCCCTGGTTAATTGTGAAGGCCTGGTGGTTCGCAGCGAGACGAAGGTTACGGCCGAATTGATGGACGCTGCGACCAGCCTGCGCGTCGTGGGGCGCGCCGGTGTCGGGGTTGACAACATCGACGTGCCGGCCGCGACCGCCCGCGGTATCGTGGTCATGAACGCTCCTGACGGCAACACCATCACCACCGCCGAACACACGATCGCTTTGCTCGTGGCACTGGCGCGCAACGTGCCCCAGGCAAACAGCAGTTTGAAAGCAGGGAAATGGGAGCGCAAGCGATTTATTGGCGTTGAGCTGCAGGGGAAAACCCTGGGCATCGTGGGTTTGGGACGAATCGGCCGCGGCGTGGCAGCGCGCGCGCGCGGGTTGGGAATGAATATCGTAGCCTTCGATCCGTTTGTCGCCCCGGAACAGGCGCGTGATTTGGAAATTGAAGCGCTGCCGCTCGACGACGTGTTCGCGCGCGCAGACTTTCTTACGGTGCATACTCCCTTGACCCCGGAAACTCGCGGCATCATTGGCGCCGAGGCCTTTGCAAAAATGAAGCCGGGCGTGCGCATTGTGAATTGCGCGCGCGGCGGTCTGGTTGATGAACAAGCGCTGTTTGCAGCGATTACTTCCGGAGTTGTAGCGGGAGCAGCGCTTGATGTTTTCGTTCAGGAACCGCCACCGGACGATCATCCTCTGCTCGCCCTTGAGCAGGTGATCGCCACTCCTCATCTTGGCGCATCAACGACCGAGGCCCAGGAGGGAGTCGCATTCACAGTTGCGGAACAGATGCGCGACTATCTCTTGAGCGGGGCCCTGCGTGGAGCTGTCAACGTCCCGGCCCTGGGCGCGAAGGAACTAAACGCGTTGCAGCCTTACATCAATCTGGCTGAGAGTCTCGGCCGTTTTCAGGCGCAGTTGGTCGATAGCGGAGTGCGCGAAGTTCGTTTGGAATTTGCCGGAGAGATTGTTGATTTTGACGCCGCCCCCGTAACCAGATCGTTTCTGGCTGGTCTTTTGCGCGACGTAAGCGCGCGCGTCAATCTGATCAATGCGTTCCTGATTGCCGAAGAGCGCGGCATAGCCGTGACAACCGCGTACCTGCGTGCGGGTTCGGACGCTGTCCCCGCCCTGCAATCGCGTGTGGTTACGAGCAGCGGCGAACAAACTCTGGCAGGTACTGTATTCGGTTATGGAGCCAGAGCGCGCGAAGGACGCATCACCGAGATTAACGGGTTTCATATTGAAGCCACGCCGCATGGCCATATGCTCGTGATGCGCAATCACGACGTGCCGGGCGTTATCGGTCGAGTCGGCACACTCCTCGGCGAGCGTCGGGTCAATATCAGTAATTTTCATCTTGGTCGCCGCGAGCGGGGCGGGGAAGCGATGGCCGTGATTGAGATCGACGCCCGCGTGGACAGAGAGACCCTGGCTGAATTGCGCTCCCTTGATGAAGTCATCTCCGCGCGCGAAATCGAGTTGGTCTAAGTCAGCCAGGTTTGACTCCCTATTCACAACCGTTTGAACTGGGTCATAGTCTTCGCGTTCAGCGTACTTAACATACCGCCTCTTCCTTGCGGTCGCCACCGCTAACCGGCAAAATCCACGCATATATCAGCCGCAGAGGTGTTCATGGCAATCTCGCCGCAGCCCACAGAGTCAGAGTACGCTCCCATGACGGCGGTTGCCCCGGCACTCGACCCGATCAAACCCGCTCGTTCGCGCCTCGATGCGATCGATCTGCTGCGGGGCGTCGTAATGGTGATCATGATGCTCGACCACACACGGGACTTTGTGCACCGCGACGCCTTCCTTTTTGACCCAACGGATCTGTCAAAAACAAATGTCGCGCTTTTCTTGACGCGCTGGATTACGCACTTCTGTGCGCCGGTGTTTGTGTTCCTCGCAGGCACGGGCGCGTATCTTCAGCTTGCACGCGGCAAGGGCAGAGAAGAGCTCTCCCGGTTCCTGGTAACGCGCGGTTTTTGGCTGGTGGTGCTTGAATTTACGCTCGTGCGTTTGGGCGCGACCTTCGATGTGGATCCCAGGTTTTTGGGCATGATGCAGGTGATCTGGGTAATTGGTGTTTCCATGATCGTGCTGGCGGCTTTGATCCATTTGCCGTTGAGTGTAATCGCGGTGTTTGGCTTAGGAATGATTGCTCTCCACAATCTGCTGGATCGTTTTCATGTGACTGGCTGGAGCGGACCAAACAGCGCGGTGCCCGGTTTTGGGGCCAAGCTTTTCATCATCCTGCATCAGGGAAATGAGGCGTTCCCCATTCTGGGTTGGCCCAGCCCGGTTGTGTTTGTCCTTTATCCGTTAATTCCCTGGATTGGAGTGATGGCCGCGGGCTATGTATTTGGCTCGCTCTACCAACTGAGCAGAGAGCGGAGACGGAAACTACTGCTGCTGATAGGCAGCGGAGCGACTGCGTTCTTTCTCATACTGCGCGCTACCAATCTTTACGGTGATCCTGTTATCTGGTCCCGCCAGAGCAGCGCAGGCTTTACTCTGCTTTCGTTCCTGAATACCACAAAGTATCCGCCGTCGCTTCTTTATCTGCTGATGACGCTGGGCCCGGCAATACTGGCGCTGGCCTGGTTTGAAAGGGCCGCCAGCACCTCGAATCCTCCGCGTTCCGCTGGAAGCAGATTGCTTGGTTTCTTCGTTACCTTTGGCCGCGTACCGCTTTTCTTTTATCTCCTCCAGTGGCCCACCGCGCACCTCATCGCAGCCTTTGCACATTTGGTTGCCGGCAAACCCTGGCGCTGGATGTTTGCCGGTTTCATTCCTGCGGGCGGTACACCGCCTGGTGCGGGATTTAACTTGGCAGTGGTCTACGCGTGTTGGATCGCCGGAGTCCTATTGCTCTTTCCGCTCTGCAAGTGGTTTGCCGGCCTGAAGCAACGGCGCCGAGAGTGGTGGTTGTCGTATCTGTAGACTGAGGCTTCTGAGGTCTGGAAAACCCACAGCTGGTGTTTAAAAACAGGGACGTTCGTCTCACGCTAACCCGTGGGCAGGTTATCGACAGTTCCCATGGGCACGCCGTTCGTGCAGGAGCGGATGCGTTTGAAAGTCAGCGCCAGACCGCGCAGCGTGCCGAATCGCTGCACCGCCTGGATCGAATAGTCAGAGCAGGTGGGGCGATAGCGGCAGGCAATCCTGCCTTCAAGCAACGGCCGGCCGACTGCCTGGTAAACGTGCACGCAGCCCACATAAGCGCGCGCCGTCAATTGGTTTTGAGGTTGGCATGAGACGTCCCAGGCCAACCCCAATCCAATGACCAGAGCCACCGACAATAAGACCAGCTTTAGTTTCTTAGGCATTTCCACAATGCGGGCATTGCGGCAAGCCCTGCATCCTGCTTTGTCCGCAACTGGGACAGGGCGCGACATTACCCTGCGGCCTCTGCAGCAGGTAAATCAGCAATCCAAGCAGTCCCAAGAGGCCGAGCCATTTGATGCTCTCGGCGTTGGGCATACCGCGGGAGATGGCGTCCTTCCTGATGTACTTGAAGACAAAAATAATCAGGGCTATCGGTATCGCCAGGCAGAGCAGGAGGATTACCAGATACATAATCCCGCCCACTCCACAGGCCAGAGCGCTACACGCTTCGCCGCCGCCGCTGCTGGATTGGGCCATTGCCAGGGTTGCCGAACACACAGGAGTAGAAAGCAACAGGAGTAGATTGTTTATTTTTTTCATGCAGGGGGTTCCTTGATCTTTTAGATTTTGGTCCAAAATCGCAAATTGCTATTTTTCCAGTCCCCGCCCGGACCGGCGATGGGTTGAGCTTCTCAGTGCCAAGCAGGAGAGTTTAGCAGGCGCTGGATCTATCAGTCGAATAATTTTTCATGGGTCCTTCGGGCAGCAAGCAACTGAGCTGCTATGTGCTTTCGCTGAAACGCAGTTTGGGCAGAAACTTTTGCAATTGGCTACTCCTGCATCGCCCACCTGAGTGATTCGCAAATCCAGCGCTTGCAGCTCTCTCAGGTTCTTCAGGAAAACCAGATCAGCATCGGTCACCCTGGTGCCGTGAAGATCGATCTTTAGGATTGGCTTGTCCGATCGAGATTCATCAAACTCGATCTTTCCACCTAATCTCGTAACCTCGGCGATAGCTCGCTCCCGCGTTTGCATCGACTTTGCCTGGGCTGCCGATAGCGAGAGCAACAGAAGAAGAGCGGCTGTCAGTACGGCTTTGAAGTTCTTCATCCCGTTTGTGTCCTCAGAGTATCAGTATTACAGGGAACGATATTAGCACGTCGCTGCACACTATGATCCTGCGGTTAAGTCAGGACTGTTGTTTACCGCCAGGCGCAGGGCGCGAAAGAGACGCGCCAGATCCTGACGCTGGTAGTTGGCGTTTAGGCCACTGGGGTTGGGCAGGACCCAAACAATCGCATTACCAATCTTTTCCGGCTGCGGACCCACTACCGCTTTTGGCCGGTCAAAGGCGGTGCGGTAAGCACCAAGACCCAGCAGGGCCAGAACGCGAGGGCGATAGCGCCGGACCTTCGCAGCCAGCAAAGTACCGCCCTCAATAATCTCTTTTTTGGTTAGTTGATCGGCGCTTGCCGTCGCGCGGGCGACTACATTTGTGATTCCGTATCCGATCTTCAAGAGTTCGCGTTCATCGAAAGGCGACAGGAGCCGAGCGGTAAATTCTGCGTCATGAAGCGCCTTCCAGAATCTGTTGCCGGGCCGCGCAAAGTGGTGCCCAACAGCGGCGGTGTAAAGCCCCGGGTTGATGCCGCAGAAAAGTACCCGCAGGTCTGGGGCAATGACATCTGCAACGGTCTTGCCGGCTGCGGCCTGAATCTGCTCGCGCGTCGGTTTCCAGGGTACGGGCATATCACGACACTAGAACCTTACGATCTCAGAGCTTAGTTCCTGTGCCGGTCGGTACCCTGTACATTGGCCGCCATTGCTCCCGGCTACAAGAAAGAAAGAACAATCGTCTACTCTATCGTAAAGCGCACCTGCTGTGTCGTGCTCGCCTTGGCAACGCGATCCACAACCGTAACTTGCAGCACATACCGTCCTGGCGCCAGGCCTTCCAGCGCCAGATCGCCGCCGTATGGCAGGCGCTGATACTGCTCCAGACCTTCCGTGGAAATGCGCGCCGAAGGCGTAGTCACAACTGGTTCGCCATCGCGCAGCACCTGTACCTGAACCCCAAGATCGGGTTTGGAATCTGCCGCCAGAGCCGCGTTATAAATGTGCACCACGAACCGAAGTACAGAGTTGCGCTGGAACCGGCCGTCGGCCCGAAAAGTAGCCCTGGCTACCGCCGTCTGGGATTTATCAACTGGCGCAGATGTTGGCAGACGCTGACCAATGATCACGCTGCTCATCACCAGCTTGGTCCCTGAGAGATTGGGAATCTCGATCCATTGATATGCAGTTCCGATCCTGCCACTAGCCGGGTCGCGCACCCCCACTCGCACCTGGAAAAGTCCTGGAGGGAGAAACACCTGGTAGTTATAGCCCACTTCCTTGTTCGCGTGTTGCAGTTGCTCATTCGATGGGGCGCTGATCGTCAATCGATCGACAAAAGTAGCTCCCGCCTTGCCCTGAGTGTTAAAGACTGCGCCCCTCAGGTCTACCTCTCCTTTGAGTTTTCCTTCCACAGTACTGAAAACTAGCGAGTCCATTCTGAGTTGAATGGATACGGTGAGCATGATTCCCCGGCCGGGAATGTCCAGAAAGCTGAGGCTGACAGCAACCGGTATCGCGGTGTCAGGATACAACTCCGCGATGGCATCCCGTAAGACTTCCGCGGGCTGGTCGCCCTGGGTCCTGGTTGCCTTTACAAGCGCGGTCTTACTCTTGAGCGCCGTAGCCGGGAGAGAGGCTTCGCGATCAAAGAAGCCCTGGCGGACCCGCACTGTCAGTTCCGGATGGCCAGCCAGACTAACAGCTATACTGCGAAATTTTTCACGGGCGCTGGTTTCAGGCTCCGGTCGCCAGGCAAGCAGGTAGTATGTTGACGTCTCGTCAAGAGCTTTCTTCACGCCCAGGTCGAGCGCATTCGTGTTAAAGATTGCGCGCCCGCCCGTATCTCTTGCCAGAGCATTCATTCCGTCCTGGGAGGCGATCAATTCTCCGCTTGAGCCGCGCGCCAGGCGGCCGGTGGGATCGAAACTCTCTCCCACACTCGCGTCGCTGAGACTGGCGACCAGACCGCGCGCATCAAGGGAATAAATCACGACACCGGTACGAGCAGCGGCGCTGGTAACCTTGCGCAGCCGGTACAGAGCATCCGAATTGTTGGCGTCCAGGAAGAAACCATCTGAGATAAACAGGACCAACTTTCGCCCGGGCAATTTGCCGGACGAACGTACCAGGCCCTCAAGTCCAGCCAGGGTGTTGGTCGTCGTCCTTGCGGCCTGCTGCAGGATCTGAATGGCGCGACTTCTGACCAGCTCGATCGCCATTTCTCTTTGCAGGCCGGGAAGTTCCTTCATCATGGCGTCGATAAAATAATCAGTCACATCCATGTCCTGCCGATCAATTTGCAAGGCCTGGTATTCGGTCATCGGTGGCCGTTGCAAATCATTCGCGGAGGACGAGCGCGGTGACAGTCTGTCGATTGCGGCACGCAAGACGGCCTTATTGTCACTGAGTTGCTGCAGGAAACCGATGGTTCCGCTCGCCGAGGTTATCGCCGCCAGGTCGTTCTGGCCCAGGTTCTGCTCCACAAAATTCTGCAGCAGCTTGCGCATGCGCAGCAGGCTTCCCGGCGACAGGTGCAGGTCGTCCACATAGAAGAAGATCAGGCGACCGCGATCAAGCGGAAGGGCGCCTGCAGCTGCCGGTCCGTTCCCCAGGCCGGCATTGCCACGAGCTGCGGATAGCTGTGCTTCCTCGCCGCTGCTGCCCGCTACAATGCGCTCAAAAAATTCTACTGGTCGCGGCTGGCCATCGATTTTTAATTCGAAGTCTTCACGCTTTAATCCGTTTACAAACCGGCCCTGTTTGTCGAAAACCATGACATCGGTTTGCACCAGCTCGCTGTAGATGCGGACAACGTCATCGCTGTCCCGGGGTTTAGGATTTTGGGGCGACTGACCAGAGGCAAGCGCAAACAGCAGTAACAAGCCAAGTATGCTCGCGACTGCCTGGGTTGATCTTCTGGACATAAACGAATAGAGAACCAGTTTGCGGCCTGGCGAAAAGAATTCCCCGGGTTCTGCTGAGCAGTTCCAGTAGTGACGCAAATAACCCAGCGAAGCGATGCTGGAAAGTTTACTATGTCTCAGTTGCAAATGGGGCGCAACTCAAGAGGCAAAACATTTACATCCACACTTCCGTATTAGGTTCGCAATAATTGGAATCCAATCGCTCGCCAGGCAGGAACAGAGACGGCTGCGGAATGAGTAATCAACAAACTACGGTCCTAATCGACAAAGTCACAAAACGTTTTGGCGAGTTCACGGCAGTCAGCAGTCTCAGTCTGGAGGTACGGGCCGGGCGAATTTTTGGATTGCTCGGACCCAACGGGGCCGGTAAGACAACCACCATTCGCATGATAGTGAACATCACAGCTCCCGACACTGGCGCCATCACCGTCTTCGGACGCCTGATAACTCCCGAGTTACAGGATCGCATCGGCTACTTGCCTGAGGAGCGTGGACTCTACAAGAAGATGAAGGTGGGGGATCAATTAAAATTTTTCGCGGCCCTCAAAAACGTAGACGCTAAAGAAGCGGACGAGCGCATCGATCGCTGGCTCGGGCGCTTGAAGTTGGCGGAATGGAAGAACAAGAAATCTGTTAGCCTGTCGAAGGGCATGCAACAGAAAGTTCAGTTCATAACTGCGATTCTTCACGAGCCCGAGCTGCTGATTCTCGATGAACCTTTTTCCGGGCTGGACCCGGTAAATGTCGAACTCTTAAAAGAGATCATCTTCGAGGAGCGCGCGGCTGGTAAGACAATTATTTTGTCCACACATCAAATGGAACTGGCAGAAAAGATCTGCGATGACATTTGTTTGCTCAATCGCTCCCACAAAGTCCTGGAAGGCAGCATCCGGGAGGTTAAGCGAGCTTACAGTCGCAACGCAGTTGCCCTGCGCATGGAGGGCGGCGAAGAAGCGCTGTCCGATCAATCGTTGGTGAGCAAGATTGATCGGCACAGTGACGGCATCGAAGTTCTGCTGGCTGGGAACACAGATGCCCAGACTCTGCTGCAACGATTGCTGGCGGCCGGAGCAAAGATAGAGAGATTTGAGATGATCGAGCCGAGCCTTAACACGATTTTTATCGAGAAGGTAAGCGAGGCCTGATGAAAAAATTCTTTGCCGTGGTGAAGCGTGAATACATTCAGCGCGTGCGCAGCCGGATGTTCATACTGATAACAGTGCTCGGGCCCCTGATGGTCTCGATGTTCGGCGTCGTGCCGGCGCTGATATTGAGCATCAGGACCGGCGGTCCGGTAAGGATTGCGGTGGTCGACCAGACGGGCAAGTTATACCCGGTGCTTTACGATTCCCTAACGGACCATGCGGACATGCAGGGAGCAACTGCGGGCCAGGCGCATGCCAACGTGCTTAACAAGAGTGCGGGCCAGCGACTGGAGCAGATAGGTGACCAGCAGGAACGCAGGTTTGAGCTGGAGGAAGTGCGTCCCCAGCAGCGGCCTTTGCATGAGATCAAGAAAGAACTCAGCGCTCGCGTATTAGCGAAGAATCTGGATGGGTATTTGATTCTGCCGGCAAACCTGCTCCAGGATGGCAAGCCGGAATACTTTGGCCGCAACACCGGCGACGTCTTTACCACGAAATTTCTGAGAGAGGCTTTAAATCGTGCGGTACGTCAGGAGCGACTAACGGAGGCCAATATCGACGCCCGCATCGTGCAGGAACTTTCAGAGCCGGTTCAACTCGATGCTCTGCGGGTCAGTGCTGACGGTGGCGTGCGCGACTCTGGAGAAGGCTTTGCCCTGGTGTTCGGGGCCGGTTTCATTATGTACCTGACGATTTTGTTGTATGGACAGATGACGCTGGGAGCGATTATTGAAGAGAAGGAAACACGCATTGCTGAGATACTGTTTTCGTCGGTCAAACCGTTTACTTTGATGATGGGAAAGCTCGTCGGTATTTCCCTGGTCGCACTGACGCAGCTGGCAATTTGGGGTTTGGCTTTTGTGGCCTTCGCTGTCTATGGAGTTGGCTTGTTGGCCGCGCGCGGGATGCCCGTACACCTTCCGAATGTGCCCCTCGTTGCTTTTGTCTATTTCGGGCTGTTCTTCCTGCTGGGCTACTTCGTCTATTCCACCATCTATGCCCTGATTGGCTCAATGGTTACGACCGCGCAGGAGGGAGGTCAGTTATCCATGCCGGTGGTGTTCCTGCCCTTCATCGGTTTCTACTTATTCATTCCGGTAAGTCGCAGTCCGGATTCCTCGTTGGCTTTCTGGGTTTCGCTGGTGCCATTCTTTTCGCCAATGACCATGCTCACCCGCATCGTTACGCAGACCCCGCCGTTTTGGCAGATCGCTTTGTCGTTGTTGGTAGGCTTTGGTACGGTGGCGTTGTTTACCTGGGTGGCGGCGCGCATCTATCGCGTTGGCATGTTGATGGCCGGGAAAAAAGCCACCATCCCGGAAGTCGTGCGCTGGGTCAGGCAGGCGTGAAAAATTGAAGTCTGCGGTTCCGGAAATTCCCGGCGCGCTTTGCGATTGCGGCTTCGTCCCAGGCGATTGCTGCCGAGCAAAGCCCCAACCGCAGAGCGCGCCAAGAATTTCGAGCCTGCCGGCCTTATTGACAGCGAGTGCCCGGTGGACGCGGATTGGGCAGACCCGGGTCACCTTCAATGCAGGGGATGGCGCTCAAGTACTCGTAGATGGCGCGCAGATCATTGTCGGTCATGTCCTGAAAGGCAGGCCAGGGCATCACCTGAAGGAACGGTCCAAACTGTGGATGAGCCTGATCAGGATCGATACCAGTCCGCATGATGGAGCGGAACTCTTCAAACGTCGCGCCACCTTCCGGTCGGCCGGTTTTATCGGGAGTCAGGTTGCGAGGAACGAACGGACCAAACATAGGCGAGCCGCCAGCCAGGTAAGTAGCGGGATTGATGACCTTCGGCTGTCCCTGATACGGATTACCGCCCGGCGCGAACTCTCCCGGTGGTCTGGCATGACAGCCATTGCAGTCGCCGTCAGTGTTTACGAGGTAGCTGCCGAGCCCAACCAGCGCCCGGTTTTTCCCAGCCAGGTTTAAAGGAACCGGCGCAACGGCGAAGCCTCGCTGGATTTTCGATTCGCTGTCGTCACCGCCCCCGGCGGCCTTTCCTGTTGGAGTGTGCGCTAGAACCAGGGCCAGAACCGCAAGAATCGCGGCCGCCATTCCCAGGGTCGATAAATACTTTCTCTGCTTCATGGGAGTCTCCCTTGTGCTCTTGAATCAAATAACGAGGGTCCCGGCCGGGGGTGACCAGGAGTTTTTCCCTGCTGTGGTTTCAGAGGAGGGAAGTATAGCTCAATTCGCCTCAAGGCCCCCAGCCGTTCCCGAGCGTTTTCGTCCGCTTCACCGAAGAGCCGATCAGCTAGTCAAAATACTTGTAAAGGTCTTTGACCCGGATGGCCGAGCCAGGCGCGCTTGACGAAAGCCAGTTTTGGTCTTGGTAGTCTTTGAGATCTAAACGGTTGAGAAGCGCAGATCTTCACTCTCTATATCTCAATTCGGTCTGAACATGAAATTGCCGGAGCCACTCTCGCGAGTCGCTCCGGCAATGTTTGTTTGTGATGCCTGGTTTACTTCTTAATCGTAATCCACACTGTATGGACGCTGCCGTCCTGAAGCGTGGCTTTCAGCAACCAGGTGCCCTGAGCAAAGCCGCCGCCCTTGGTGCTCAGGTTGAAGTGCCACTCTGGATTGGTCAGGCGGAACTGGTTGCCTGTAGTCGCGGCATCAGTCGGTGTCGCATCAATCGGGGGATCGGAATCAACCGAGCTACTGTACCTGATGGCCTGCAGCGTATGGATTCCGGTGATCACCGGAGTTCCGCAGGTGGTGCCATTCCACGAATTGATCACAAACTTGACGGGGATCGTGCTGCCCAGTTTAAAGGCCCGCAACGGATCCGCAAAGCTGCCACCATTCGAGGGGACATTCTCAACTGAACCACCGATGGGCGACAGGAAACCGTTGAAGCAGTAGCCGG
>DAIMCP010000096.1:0-6830 GCA_036726305.1 Pyrinomonadaceae bacterium
CTAGGGGAGCAGCAACTTACGACTTTCGTGGCACTTCGAGGGTAACAACTAAGCCTCCGCCTGGGCCATTGGTGAGTTCCAGCAGGTGCTCGGAGCCATATAAACGTTCGAGTCTGGCCTTTGTATTGGCCAGTCCCACGTGCTTGCCGCACTGATTGGTGAAGCTGTCATCGGTCAATCCCGGCCCGTTGTCTTTGACCTGTATCCTCAGACAGCCGTTGCTGGGAAAGGCTGTGATTTCGATTCGCCCCTCGTGCTGAGTGGCGATGGCATGGCGCATGGCATTTTCAACAATTGGCTGCAGAATCAAATTGGGAACACGAACACCGAGCACACTCGGATCCACTTCGACCCGCGTAGTGAGCCGATCGCGGAAACGTATACGCTCAATCTCGAGATAGCCGTTCAGAAATTCCATTTCCTCCTGCAGGGTGACCTCCTGGGCCCCGGCGTTTTCCAGTGTTAACCGCAGAAAATCACCGAGCCGGGTGATCATGCGGCGGGCTGCCTCAGTATCTCTGTTGAGCAGGGCTGAAATGGAATGCAGCGTATTAAAGAGAAAGTGTGGATGGAGCTGCATTTTCAAGGCTTCCAGTTGCGCCTGGGCCAGCTGAGTCTGCAGGCGCGAGGCCCGCAGTTCTCCCCGCCGATAACTCTGATAGTAATTCAATGCGTGGCTGGACAGCAGCATCAGCCAGTAGATGCATAATTGGCGATCGAGGTTAAAGAGAATGTACTGCAAGTCGCGGAACGGTGTCAGGTACTCAGTCTTGCGAAAATAGCCGATGAAGAGGACGTAATGAAGCCCCGACATCGAACCGACGAGCAGCACGCTGACAACTACGTGAAGCAGCGTGCGCCGGGGCCAATTGGCGCGGTCAATTCGATATTTCCTTGCCAGCCACAATACCAGGGGTGTGGTCAGGGCCCAGAGATAGCAGATGCTCATCTGCATGAAAAGCACGTTGCCGAGCGGCATTCGTTTCTCCATGTAGATGCTGTTAAAGAGAACCTGGCTGGTGAAAAAAAGACCGACTAATGTCCAGACTACAAAAATCAGAGCGTAGCGAACCAGACGGCTTTGAAGCAGTTGGCCAGTCTTCGACAAGGGCATCGGGAACTCAAGCATACTATCCATAGTTTCGCCTACAGAAACGAGATCTTTTGCAGGAAGGTTTCACCGGGAAAAAGTCAAAAAGAAATGCGAACGATTGTTGTTTCTTTTCGCCGCTTAACCTTATCCTACATGCGGGGCGTCCCTTCCACTCTTTTGTGACCAGTTGGCTTCAGATGATGACGAGGGGGCCGGGGTTGGTTTTGAGCTCAAGGACTAAGCTGTGATGGCACCGGCTACTTTGGTAATCAGCCATATCCTCCTGCAAACAGACGGCAATCGTCCCTGTTTTCGGGAACTCAAACTCGAGGAAAAGCCGCCAGGCCCTTCCTCGAGTTCAAGAACCGCAATCTTGTCCACCTAAAAGATGAACTTGACTGCGAGTTGCACGTTGCGCCGCTCCAGATTTCCGTTCGGGGTTAAGCCTTTGGTGGCTCCGACGGCGCCGCTGGCGACGTCGTTGGTCCCGGGCAGAATATAGAGATTGGCGTGATTCAGGGCGTTGAACATCTCGCCGCGCAATTGCAGGCTGTAGCGCTCACTGATTCTGAAGGTCTTGTACAGCCCCGCGTCAAAGTTCCAGATGCCGGGGCCGCGGAACTGGTTCCGCCTGGTCATGTTGGCTGGGAACGGACCAAAGTCCGAACAGCCGCAGACCGGGTTAATGAACGCACCCACGGGTTGACCTGCCAAATTAATGTAATTAAAAAAGTTTGCCTGGCCGTTGACTGGTGTCACGTCGACCGAGAGCGGCCCATTTGCTACCAGCCGCGGTCCCGATCCAAGTGCATTGGATGAGTCGAAAATCGTGAACGGTGTGCCGGTTCGCGTACTAAAGATACCGGTCACTTGCCAGCCACCCAGAACCTGCCGGTGCCAACCATCTGCTTTCTTGGCGAGCGGGATCTCCCAGATGACGCTGCCGACAAACCGGTGCCGGATGTCGGCGTCGGCATAGCCATAGTCGAGACTGGGATTGAATGGATTGGTCAAGCCGAGGTTGGCGTTAAAGGCCCCTTCGCTGAACGTGGTGCTCAGGTTGTCCTTATTCACCGCGTATGTGTAATGCGCCGTAAACTGGATTCCCTGCCTGCGGAAGTTGTTCGCGTCGAAATTCACAAGCAACGCGTTATAGTTCGAATAACCATCGTTTCCGCGGGCATTGATTCCCGAGTACTGATCGTTCAGACGAGAAGTCGGGTTGGCTTTGCCCAGGTAAAAGGCCCCCGCTCCCGCCTGGTTGTAGGGATTGATTGAGTACAAGCTGCGCCCGGCCGATCCGGAATACTCCAGCGACAGCACGTTGCCCCCGCCGAACATCTCGCGCTGCAGCGCCGCGCTCCAGAAATGAGCGTACGCATTGGTAATGTCCTGGCGCACATGCCGCAGACTTCCCCTGGGAATCAATTTGCTCGGGGGTGTATTACCTGCCAGCGGCCCAAAGTTGTTGGTGGTTATCGGCAGGGCCGCGATATCGACCCCCTTCTGCAGTGAAAGCACGAGATAATTGGGCGGATTCTGAATCACGTTAAAGGTGACATTGCCGAAGTTCCGCTCATACGCCAGCCCATACCCGCCACGAAAGCTCGATTTGCCATCACCAAAGATGTCCCAGGCAAAGCCAACACGCGGAGCGAAGTTGTTTTTGTCAGGCTTCCACAACCCGCCGACCGGACTGTTTTGCGCGATCTGAACACTGCCGTTCTGGATCTGCTGCTGAATGGTGCTGCCGGTTCCAAAGTAGAAGTTTGAATCCAGATTCGGATTCTTGTTGTGTTGCACGCCGTAGTACTCATAACGCAGACCCAGGTTCAAGAGCAGTCTCGAATTGAAGCGCCATGAATCGTTGACGTAGGCGCCCCATTCGCGATAGCGGTTGCTGCGCGTAAAGTCCGGCGGACTGACGGGTAGATTCACACTCTGTCCTGGAAACTTGCCTTGCGGATAAATCGCTGCCTGGAACTGCTGGATGCTGCCGTTGACGAAATTATCCAACGCCTGGGCATAGTTGTTTTGCGTCGAAGAAAGACTTTCGACTGCGTTCTGGTAGGCGCCAAAGAAACGGTTGTCCTGAATGTAGTACAACACCCCGCCGAACCTCAGCTGATGCCGGCCCCTGTTGACACTGAAGTCCTGGTATATCTGACCTGTGTTTTGGGCGCCCGCAAAGCCGACCGGTGAACTGGCTGCGTTATAAGGCCAGTATCCGGGAAGTGCGAATGGCTGTCCTCCAATCGTCCCGGTGGCGCCGGGAAACAGGAACAAGCCCGGGCCAATCGGCTGTTCGCCGTAAGGCGAATCTTCAACCAGACGGTTGTAGGCGAGCTTCGTATCGGAAACAAAACTCGGCGAGAAGGTGTGGCTCAGTGAAACGATGAAGTTGTTTCGAAGTTGTGTATACGGAGTCGCAAACCCCTCGTAGGGACTCAGGCCTGAGCTTCCAATTGGGTTCTTGATGCTTTCCCGTGCCCACCGTCCGTAAATACTTGTCTTGTCGCTGAAGTTGTAGTCAACCCTGCTCGCCATGGAATAGGTATTCTGAGGCGCGCCGCCGCCCAGATTGACTGGGGCATCAAATTGCACCAACTGGAAGGCGGGCAGTCCCGCCGGCAGACCAGCGAACGCATTGCCAACCTGTGATCCCGCCGGTATCAATTGGTTGGTTACGTCGGCCACGGTGTAAACGGTTCCGGTCGGCCGGGCTGTCATTTGGAATTGGCTGAAATAGTTTCGAGTGGCCGCCGCCGAAGCCGCGATCAACTGGGGCGTGGGCACAACTGAAAGGACGGGCCCCGTACTGCGTACCCGGGTCCACTCGACACTGTTAAAGAAGAAGAGCTTGCTCTTAACTATCGGTCCCCCGATTGTGTAACCGAACTGGTTGCGCGTAAATACCCCGCGATTGACGCCGTTCGCGTTATTGTTATAGCCATTAGAGGCCAGGCGCGAAACTCGATTGAACTCGAATGCCGACCCATGAAAGCTATTGCTGCCTCCACGCGTCGAAACATTGATTACGCCCCCCGAGGCGCGACCATATTCGGCTGAGAAGTTGCTCGTGATAACGCGAAATTCGCCAACCGCGTCGAGCGGAATATTTTGCCCCACGGCCGCGTAGTAAAGGTTTGTATTGTCAACGCCATCGAGCAGCACATTGGTACTCGAAGCACGCTGGCCGTTGATTGTGTAACCCGCGCCACGTCCAGTAGCGCCGACGCCCGGAAGCGCGGGACCGGGGTCGTCGCTGCCGACGTTGCTCGAGAGCCCGACCAGGTCATAGGGATTGCGCGTCAAGGTCGGCAGCTGGCGAATCTGGGTGCCACTGACAACGTTCGAGAGCTCCTGCGACTGAGTGTTCACTTCGACTCCTTCGCTGGCTACCACGCTAATCGTGCCGCCGCTGACCTCGGTCAGTGAGAGAGGAGTTTCCAAAGAGATTCGGGAGCCGACTGTAACCTGAACCCGCTGGGTGGTCGGTTTGAAATTGCCTCCCTGCGTGGTCACATCGTAGAGCCCTGGTTGCAGTGAGGTAACTGTGTAGAGTCCATGATCATCAGAAGTGGCTGTTGCCTCGCGTCCGGTCTGCACTGATTTGACCGATACGGTGGCGCCTGCCACGACTGCGCCGTTCGGGTCGGTCACCTTACCGGAGATCTGGCCCGTTTCAGTTTGGGCCAGAGTCGAACCTGTTAAAAAGGTCAATGCCAGGAGCGCTAACAAAAGTCGAGCAGCACCGGCGCCAAATATTCTGTGTGTAGTTTTATTCATATTCATTCCTTTCCTGTTCGTTCTTTACTCTTCACAGTTGTTGAGGGAGTCAACTGCGATGAGTACTAGCTTGTTCGTTTACCCTTGATGGCGTTGGGTCGCTTGTCGCCACCAGGCCTGCTCTACGCATTTTCGTAAGTGACGACCAACGCCTTTTCTTCCCAGTACGGAAAGGCGCAAAGTACATGCCAACGCGCGTCCGCTAAGCGCGGACTTGAATGATCCACAGCGCGATTTGGATCGCAGACCAATGTTTCAGTCAGGCTGCAACTTGTCTGTTTTGGATCTGGTGGCATTGGGAACTTGCTGGTTTTGGATTTTCATGCAAAAAGCCCGAGAGCCGCGCGGCAATTCTTTCCAATTTGTCGTAACTGGTCATTGCGCACTGTGCGCGAGCTTGGGCCAGGCAGCTAGAACTTGCCTGGTGAGAGGCGCAGCCTGCAACGAATTGTTTTCTGAGTCCGGGTGTAATTTTGCCAGCACTGCTGCAAAACCGATTTGAGTCTGCTTCGTGATCTCCCGCCGGCACACGGCGATCACGCGCAGCGTGTTTTGGTGGCTCAGGGCCGAATCGTTGCCATCGTTTGGCAGCACAAACTGGGTCTCCGAAGCGCGAACCAAATGCCCCAGCTCGTGCAGGAGAATTGTTACGCGAGCTTCGCGGCTATTCGCCAGGAAATCACCTATTCGATCCGTCGTGGCTCCAAGCAGCGAGGGACTCTTGCTATAGAATGGACCATTGACATTTATTTCCGCCTTGGCAAACAGACGGTAAGAAAGGCCTGAACGATTATTCGTAACGTTAGACGTCGGCCCAAACATGCGCATTGCAATTCCGCGATCGAGATATGAAGTTTTGAGCTGAAGTTTCAACCGGTTTAGAGCTTCGATCGCCCGCGACCCACCGTAGAAGCGACTGCAATCATTGTCGTCTCTTAGTATGCTGTAGACATCCAAATAAGCCTGGTCGAGCGGAGTCAATTTCTTCGCGGAAGGCAAGTCCAGCACACGCAACAGCGTCGATGCGGACGGTAACGCCGGGTCAGGTTCCGTTGCTGGACCGGAATGCAGATTGGCATCCGCGGCGTTCGCATTCCCCTGCTTTGCAACTTCTTCCCGAGTAGCCCCTGGTTGATTAGCGGCACCGGTTGGGTTGGTTTCGTTTTGCGGGGGGCTTTGGTCAAGCGCACGCAATAGCTGCGCTCGCGTTTGCGTGAGGGGAAGCAACCAACTCATCGCCAGAATGCTCGCCATAAGGCTGGTTAAACCAGAACGTCGCTCGTGTAACATGACCCACCTCCGCTGCCAAACCAATAAGCCGGAACGAACCCAACGATGGACCATAGACAACTGGCCAGGTGCAAAGACCTATGACCCGATGTCTAACTATCGAGCAACGCAGGACAGACAATACGAACGAGTTTCGATCCACAGAGAAGCTTTGTGACGGAAGGGCGGGAGGATGTGATGGAGTGGCTTAACTGGCTTGCGGAGTGTTCCGCTGTCACGCGACTATTTGCTTTTTGGCCACTG
Organism: Pyrinomonadaceae bacterium; assembly: GCA_036726305.1. GTDB lineage: Bacteria > Acidobacteriota > Blastocatellia > Pyrinomonadales > Pyrinomonadaceae > JAOAPY01. The sequence goes on from DAIMCP010000096.1 coordinate 6,416, forward strand.
GAGAAGACTATTTGTCTTCAAGCGCATTCGGCAGATAGTGTTCGCTCTCAGAAATTTGTCGCCGCCGTAGATGAAATGAGACGCTTTTCTCAAATGCTGTTAGCCGTCATTAGCATTCTTTTGCCAGCTTCGCTGCGTCGTGTCAGGGCAAGCGGACAGGATAACGAGCCAAAGAGAACGACAGCGCCGGAGACGCTTCAGCGCCGGGCAAAAATTACGCTTGAACAGGCGCGTGCGACTGCTCTCAAGCGCGCTCCCGGCACGGTTGAGGAAGGCGAACCTGAAGGAGAACATGGGAAACTCGTCTATTCGTTCGACACAAGCAATGCCAGAGGCACGATAACAAAAGTGGGGTGAGTGCCAGCTTTGGTCTTTGGTCTTTGGTCTTTGGTCTTTGGTCGTGGGTCTTTGGGCT
>DAIMCP010000096.1:6930-17308 GCA_036726305.1 Pyrinomonadaceae bacterium
CCAGCTTTGGTCTTTGGTCTTTGGTCTTTGGTCTTTGGTCGTGGGTCTTTGGGCTGAGGATTTAAGTTTCGCACCAAGCCATTACCTCAGCGAACTGCTGCCTTCCGCCTTCTGCTTTCTGCTTTCTGCCTTCCGCCTTCCGCCCTACGGTCCACAATCCATATTGCTGGTAGTAACCACGGGGCTAAAGCGTAACTGGTACTCGGCTGAGGTCACAAACGAACAGACCATGCCGCGGAAGTTGTTGGGCTGGCTATTCAGCACGCCCAGCCAAAAATCATAGCCACCCTGATCCGGATTGCGTCGCAGATAACCAAAATATTGCATCGACACAAACGCCGCGTTGTATTCTCGCTGCCGGAACAACGCGTTTTCGGCAACTGTCTTTAACACTCCTGCACGGTCCATCGAGCCCGCCACGAGGCCACTGACCAGGGCGTCACGCTCCGTCGGCGTCAGAGAGTTGCCGGTCTTTGCATTGAGCCCATCCACGTATAAACTCGCCGCCATGCCATCCGGATAGATCGCAAGAAATGCCGGACGCGTCACAAAATCCACCGCTAGCGCGAGCTTGCTAGCTTCGAGATTGCTGTTTGCAACCACGCGGCTGCGATCAGCAACGAACTCAGAGAACTGCGGTGCCCTTCCCAGCGACGCCTTGTAAAGGCGATAGACATAATAGCCGGTCTCCTGGAACTCGGACTCGATAAAGAAGGCAGCGCTCACGGTCGTGTGATTGGTGGTGAGGCATGCGCGGTCAATGCCGCACGGCGTTATGGTTCCGCTCCAATAGGCCTGCCCCGCACTGTCTGCCTCGCGATTAAGAAAATCCAGATAGTGCTGGCGCACAAAAAACTGGGCCGTATCCAGGGGATTAGTCGAGGGCGCTGCAAGATCGTTGTCGTTGACGGTGACCACGGCGGCCGAAGGATTCCCCAGAGCCGTGCCGGCGCTCGGATTACTCAGCGAAACATTGATCGTCTCGTCGCCTTCCACATAGAGATCGTCAACCAGAAAGATGCGAAACGTCTTGCTGGCTTCGCCTGCAGCAAAACTGATGGTTTTGATTGCCGTCATGTAGTCGGTGCGCGCCGACGCTGTGCCATTCGTAGTCTTATAATCAGCACTTGCCGGGTTCGTGGTATCGCCTGAACGCGTGACCGTGATCAAGACACTGCCAGCGCCCTCGCTGGCGGAGTAAGTTGCGGCGCTGAACTGTATCGTGGCGGGGCTTGTTACATTCACGAGACAACTGGAGTTGGGAGCCAGGTGGCTGTTCATCTCGTCCAGCGAGAATTGGCAGAAATCAAAAGTCGACCCGACAATGCTGTTCATGATTGTGTCGGCGCAGGCGCTAACCGGTGGCGCCTGTTCATCCGGGTGGGTCGCCCCGAAATTGTGACCAATCTCATGCGCGGTTAGCGCACTCTTGAAGCTGTCGGCGTAACGCTCTGAAACTCCATAGGAATGCGCTCCATCGCTACAGACAGTGCCCAACCAGGCAATTCCAACTATGTTGCCTTCCATCGGCCGGTTGGTCCAAAGGTGGGCCAGATCGCGTGGCTGTCCCGCCATGTTCGCGTTCCAATAGTTGGTAAACTCGTAGAGCATCTGATCGGCAGCCGAGGCACTATATGGATCCGCGCTCGTGGCCCAGGTGTGTTGGTAGGAAATATTAAATGTGATACCCATCCGCTGGCGATAAACGCCATCCACCTGATTCATGATGCTGAGAATTTCAGCGTTTGCCGCCGCCGAACTGCCAAAGAAGGAGACGTAATCATAGTCAGCTTCCGTCGCCAGGTCGGCCTGACGAAGGTTCGTGTCAATCATGACCGCATTCGCTTCGGGGGCAAGGTGTGCGATTTCGGATTTCAATCGGGTGTCAATACTCGTAGCGCACGCGCCGCGCATCCCCTGGATCACATCTGAACTCTTGTAGAGGACATAATCGTTCCTGGCCGCCGATTTGCTGAAGTTGCGCAGTGGCTCAACATAATAAAGGTCGTCGGCAGTAATGATTACCCCTTCGGCTTTTTCATCATCGACGGTAAAACGCGCCTCGGCGCCTGGCATTCCGCACACCCGGCCGCGAAACGTGCGCGGGTTGTCAGCCATGATGACTGGACGTACGGTCCCGCCCGTGATCACCTCTTCAGCGCGATAATTGGCGGTGCGCAGATCATTAGGCTCCAGCTCCAGATCAAACTGCTGTTCGGCGGCAGTCAAGGACAGTTGGCCGCCGGCGCGCACCTGACGGGCTGCCTCGCGTGCCTCAAGTTGGAGCAACTGGTAGCGCCGTACCAGTCTTCCAATTTCCTGGACTGGCGGCGTAGAAGCAGCGGCCCTGGAAGTTGTCGTACGCGAAGTGGTCACTGCGGCAACGGCGCCGACAAGGACAATCGTGAGCAGGAAGAAACGAAATGCGTTAGGAAAAATCATAATGAATGGCTCGGTGATCTTAATTCAAAGTATCTTTGACCTGGCGGCACGGGCAGAGAATTCGGTAGTCTCGCCGGGGCGATCTAGTCAGGAGTTTAAGTCATTGAGGAGAAAGCCAGGGGCAGATAGTCGGGGCAGGCAAATTGCGCACCGCTTTCAGAATAGGAAAGCGGGACCGCTTATGTCAATAGATATTCCAGCTATTTCAATGAAAGGTGAGTTGGGTAGCTCTCTGCCTGGCCAGTACTACTCCCGTACGCTTTATTCAAGTACCTATAACCGTGGCAGAAAAGCTTGCCTGGTTCTGCAGTTGAAGTCTCATAGTGCATCTCTCACGTCGTAGTTAAGACTTCATTTTGGCCACACCTCAGCAGATACACTGCAAAAGTAGCCAGCCAGTGTTCCCCTTCATAGTTGCCACTGATGACGTGCTCGAGACCGGCCCGGGCATGTAGTGCGGCTGCACTCTGCAACCTGTGGCTGACTGGATCGTCCACGCCGAGAGCTGCGGCAATACTCTGCATACACCAGGCACGGCTTAGATTCAGACCATCCAAATGAACCAGCTTTGCATCCGTGCGATCGGACACAGTAGCGGGAACAAACAGGTTCTGGGGTACGCCATTTTCCAGTCCCGGTAAAAAGGTCTGGAGCCACCCCCGAAACTCCGACAGTGGCAGGACTCGCCGCATCAGGTCGGCTTCGCTTAAGGCTGGAGAAAGAAAATCTTCGCCACCAGGTTCCCATGAGGCTGCAGCATAATTCGCGTCCGCCAGAAAGTAACTCCGGCTGCGTTCTTCAATCAAACTGGACAACTCTTGATGTTGGACTGAGTGTGCATAGTCGAGGGCAAAAGAAAGACCGAAGGCTGTGTTCGGATGAACCCCGGTTCGGATTGGGTAGGTCTGTTTGGGCAGGAAGTCCAAATAGCGATCAACCACAGCCGTAACGAGCGGCGCCAAATTTCGTGACCACACTCGTGCCTCGGGATCATTGCTGAGTTCCAGTTCAGCGGCCAGCTTCAGCAACCAGGTCCAGCCGTAGGTCCGTTCAAATGCACCGTGTGCGTGCTGCCTGAGGTAGTCTGCTTCGACCAGGAGGTTTTCCGCCGTCAAATTCCCTGCCAGCGCCGAACGAATCTCAATCGCTTCCGGAAGGTCTGGGAAAAGCCGTAACAGGTGAACCAGCAGCCAGTGCCCGTGCACAGAAGAGTGCCAGTCAAAACAACCATAAAAAGCGGGGTGCAAGGCGCGCGGAGATTTGACCTGGCTTGAATCCGCCAGCACATGGTCCAGCTTCCCTGGGTATTCGCGCCGAATACAACCGAGCACCAGTCGCGCATACTTAGAACTGTGGGCGGAAAGCTTTGCGATCATGAGAGCGTCATTTGACTCAATCAGGAAAACAACACTTGCTCGGGAAGTCAGATTGATCCGTCACGACCATCGTATCATCACCCACATCACCAGCACGTGCATGGTCCAGATGGTCAGGGCAAAAGGAACCTGAAACCTGATCACGCCATACTGATCACGCATGTCCAGCAAGGCGGTGGGTACGATATTAAAGTTGGCGGCCATCGGCGTCATCAACGTGCCGGTCGACCCGGCCGTCAGAGTCACAATGGCCACCATGGCGGGGTTAACGCCAAAGGGCTGAATGATCAACGGCACCAGAACCCCAGCTGCGATCACCGGAAAGGCAGCGAAGGAATTACCCATGACCATTGTGAACAAGGCCATACCCAAACAGTTGGCAATGATCAGGAGAAAAAGATTCTGACCCGGAATGAGTTGGTGAATGCCCGCTGCAATCAGGTCCCCAATCCTGCTGGCCGTGAAGATGACACCGAGCGAGGCCAGCAGAGCGGGTAAAATGTTGACTGCGCCCATCGCATCGTTCAAGCGTCTGCCTTCCTGAAACGCCTGGCGCAACGTCCCCCGAGTGGTAATGAGGCCGACTAATATGGCCAACACTCCGCCATAACCCAGACCAACGAGGGCTCCGTCGTTTGAGCTGTAGCCCAGCCCGCGAAAGATCAAAGCAAACGCAAAGGTGACAAATGGGATACAAAGCACCAGCAGAAAGATCCGATTGCCCACCGAACCCTCTCTGCTTTTGATTTGTCCGGATTTGGTTACTTCTTCAGGGTGATGGCTTCGGCCTACGCGACCGGCGCCATCGATCGCTACCATCAGAAGAACCAGCAATCCCGCTAGCCAGGTTGGCATGATGCTGCCGCAAACAAAAATCAATCCGAGAATACCCCAGAACAGGGCCGTGCCGACGCGGTGCTTATGTTCGCGGTCTCGCAGATTCAGCACGGCAAAAACTAAAAGCACCATGCCGGTCATCACGTAAACCGCATTGAGGCTGAATAGCGCTGAAGCAATCTTCGTCATCCAGGGTCACAGTCAGGATCGTCCTGTCAATCGTCTTTTTTCGCGCACATCGAGCCACCAGAATTGCACGGCGGCAATGAGCACCGAGAGTGTGGCGATGGGAATGGCGTACAACACCAGGCTCCACACGCTGACGGGGTAGCCCAGTCCTTTCATCACCCCATAGACCAGCAGGACACCGGGCAGTACGGGTGAAAGATTCTGGCCGTAAAAATTTCCGTAATTTTCACTCGCCGCGTTCGCCGCTTTGATCTCCTCGACAACCGGGAGGGGCAAGACCTCCACTGTTTTGGCCTGGGCGGTTGCTTCTGCCGCACCCAGCGACATGGGAAACATCAACGGTCTGACGAAAGCCGGATGGCCATTCAAACGAATTCCCAAAATCCCCATTAGCACGCGAAACAGTTGGTAGATGATCAGCAATCTGCCGACTGTCGCCGCCTTGATGCGGCGGACAAATTGCGCAGCCTGTTCCTGCAGACCATAACGCTCAGCCAGGCCAATCGCGGGCAGAGTCAGAATAAAGAGCGTCATCAAACGGTTTTCTACAAATGCGCGGCCCAGCATGTTGATAATTCCTTCCTGGCCCGTTTTCGTGAGGTGGGGTAATCCCTCGAAAATACCGTTACTGGAAAGCAAAGGCAGTCCTGCCAGCACGCCCGTGACAATGCCGGCCGTCAACACCACTAATGTCGTGCGCAGCCGCAAGGCCAGACCAACGATAACGATGGCAATGCCAGTCAGCTTGAATAGTTCGTGTATGTGCAATTTCCCTAATGGCCGGAATTGAAAAGATGCGTGTTCTGAATTGCCTCACTGATGGGTCCGACAACTGGTCCTTACACCGACTGGCCACGCGCCACCAGGCTACGCACAGATGAGACTCGACCCAAGGGATGCACGCACCCATCGGCGCACCCCAAAATTAGCTCGAGAACCGCTCAAGACTTTTAAAGACTGCGGCACATTTCCGGCCCCCAGGGCATCGACACTGCTCGGCGGTAGGCCATTCCAATCTCGGCAAAGTTCCAGTCCTTACGTTGCCAGATTGAACCGTCTGCATATTCAACGCGATTGACGACGACCTTCTCCTGAAAGGCGTTCGCTTTATTGGCCAGGGTCCCCACGCTGACCACTTCGCTGGGGCCAGAGAGACCGAAGGCGTGCAATTCCTTTGCCTTGTCGGGCTTGATATTCACTCCGCAAAGAAACTGCCGGCGCGCGCTGTTGGCGGGGTTGATGGCGTCGATGAACTGATATTCCCAGAAAACTATCTCCACCACCCTGGTGCTCTGATTCTGCAGCTTGACCAGGAAGGAGAAGCCGTCAACCGGCTTGTTTTGCGGCCGGCGCGCTTCCTGTACGATCTTCTCAATTGCCGCGCTGCGTCCGTCAATCGTGTCCTCATTTGGATCCCGCGCGCCGACGGGAAGATTAACTCTGGCATTGCGTGGATAGTTCCTGTTCTCAGGGATCATGCCCCGCGCCGGCGTGTTATCCGCCGGTGTTTGGTCCTCGATGGCCTGCCTACTCTTCTGGTATTTGAAGGCCAGCACCGCCAGGGAACTTTGATTCGGGTCAGGAGTTTGGAGAGGAAACGCGGGCAACAGAAACAGAGACAGGATAAATAGAGCTTTCATGCTTGGTCTCCCCGCTTATTTGGTTGTGAAACTATCCTCGCCTTAAGGACGAGGAAGGCCGTTGTCTGCACTCCAGGAACTTAGGGAAAGATAATTAACCCAGGTGCCGCTGTCAATAAATAGGACATAAATAGGACACGCAGAAATGATCCGTGATCGCAGCCTTGTATCTGCAGTTAGCCGGAGTTTTAGCGCACTGCTCGTCCTGCCGCGATATTCGAGCAGGCAGCTCCTGAAGCGTCCTTCTGCTAGAATCCAACAACTCCGAACCCGATGCGCCATGGATCTGCTGAACTATACCCCTTCATTTACAGTGGCAGCCGCGTTAACTCTGGCTGAGAAGTGCTACGGCCTGCGCGCAACCGCGACGCCTTTGCCAAGTGAACGTGACCAGAACTTTCTGCTTTCGGTTTCGCCGGGCGAACAGTTTGTCCTCAAGATCGCCAACGGTCTGGAAGAGAGAGCTTTTCTTGAAGCCCAAAGCCAGGTTATGTCCTACCTGGCAACGCGTCTAAATTTCTGCCCCCGCATTCTCCCCAACCTGTCCGGGGAATTTATCTCCACAGTTGAATCGGCAGATGGGGCCATTAACTTTCTGCGACTCGTGACGTACTTGCCGGGTGTGCCACTCGCGCAGGTGGATCCCCATTCGCCGGCTCTCCTGGAAAGTCTCGGCGCAAGGCTGGGAGAGCTTGACCGAAGTCTCGCCGGTTTCGATCATCCTGCGCTTCACCGCAACCTCAACTGGGACCTGGCCAACGCACTGCGCATAATTGATGAATATGGGCCCCTGGTCGCAGACGAGAAAACGCGAGAAATCATTGAACAGTGCGCCAGAAATTTTTCACAGCAGGTTGGCCGCCTGTTGCCGCACTTGCGCCGCACGATAATTCACGCCGACGCCAACGATTACAACGTACTCGTGCAATCCGGGCACAATCGAGTTGTCGGATTAATCGACTTCGGCGACATGATCTACACCTATACGGTCGGCGATCTTGCGGTCGCCATGGCTTACGTGCTTCTGGATAAGGACGATCCGCTCGCCGTTGCGATGCCGCTCGTCGCCGGGTATACACGCGAACATCCTCTTGACGAACTTGAGATCGACGCACTTTATGGCCTGGTACTGATGCGCTTATGCATGAGTGTTTGCCTGGCGGCGTATCAACAACAGCAGCGTCCCGAGAACGATTATCTGGAGATTAGTCAGCGTTCAATCTTAAGGAGTCTGCCGCGTCTGGCGAATCTTGATTCGCGCGAGGCCGCCGCAGCCTTCCGTGGTGCCTGCCGCGACACCAGTCTCGCTGGCGATGAGAAACTGGCCCTGGTGGCGGCGCGCCGAAAGCTGCTCGGGACAAACCTGAGCATCGCCTACCAGCAGCCCATTAAGATCGTGCGCGGCTCAATGCAATACCTATATGACGAGGGCGGCCGCGAATATCTTGACGCCTACAACAACGTAGCGCATGTCGGTCATTGCCACCCGCGAGTCGTGAAAGCCGGGCAGGACCAGATGGCGATGCTGAATACAAACACACGCTACCTGCACGATTTGATTCTTCGCTATGCCAAGCGCATCACAGCCACCCTGCCCGATCCGTTGCGGGTATGTTTCTTTGTTAATTCCGGCAGTGAAGCAAACGAGCTTGCCTTGCGACTGGCGCGCACGCACACCGGCGCGCGCGACTTGGTGGTGTTGGACCACGCCTACCATGGAAACACCACGACTCTGATTGACATCAGCCCCTACAAACATGATGGTCCAGGTGGATCCGGCGCACCCTCATGGGTGCATCAGGTACCGCTTCCGGACACCTACCGGGGGCCGTACCGGTCCGCTGACCCACAGGCCGCGGAGAAATATGCGCAACAGGCAGTCGAGTTGATCGAAGAATTGGCCCAACGGTGCATCCTGTCAGGATTCATCGCCGAGTCTTTGCCCAGCGTCGCAGGACAAATTGTCCTGCCGGCTGGATATCTCGGAAGAGTCTATGGAGCAGTGCGCCAGGCTGGGGGCGTTTGCATAGCGGACGAGGTGCAAACCGGCTACGGCCGAATAGGAACGCACTTCTGGGGATTTGAGAGCTATGCGGTTGTCCCTGACATCGTCGTACTGGGCAAGCCGATCGGCAACGGCCATCCCCTTGGTGCTGTGATCACCACCCGGGAAATTGCCTCTTCATTCGCGAATGGGATGGAATTCTTCAGCACCTTTGGCGGCAACACAGTCTCCTGCGCAATCGGCCTCGCTGTCATTGATCTTGTGCTGGAAGAGGGCCTGCAAGCGCATGCTCTGAGCGTTGGCGAGACGATGCTTCAGGGTTTAAGTGAATTGATGGTTAAGCACGAGCTGATCGGCGACATCCGGGGCTCAGGATTCTTTCTGGGCGTCGAGTTGGTCAGCGACCGCGGGACTCTTTCCCCAGCGACCGCAGCAGCCGATCTGATTGTCAATGAAATGCGCCAGCGAGGCATACTGTTGGGCACCGATGGTCCTTTTCACAACGTCCTGAAGATCCGTCCGCCGCTGCCCTTTTCCGCGAGCAATGCCGCTCAGCTGATTGCCACGCTGGACGACGTTCTCACGAGCATCAAAACCTGAATGATCGAGCGCACCGGGTCTTGTCTGCGAGAGACTGTCACACCTGATCAGTCGCCCGCATGGTTTACTTCTCCGCGGACCGCACGTAAGATACACGTTATCCCCTCCCTGTTTTAGTCGGCCAGCACATTATGAATAGGTTCAGGAAGCGTCCGGCTGTTCGCTGCGCATTGTCTTTCTGGCTATGCCTGGCGTTCTTGTGTCTGGGACTCAATAACGTTCGCGGCGCGCCTCTGGGCGGCAGCATTTCAGGCGTCGTCAGAGCCACCACTGGAGCTGCCGGAACACTCGCCGTTCCCTTGCCTGGCGCGCAACTCACCCTGCTCAATCGCAACCTCTCGGCGGATCCCTTGAAAATGATTACCGACGTGATGGGGAACTTTGCGTTCTCTGGTCTGCCAGCCGGCGACTATTTGCTCACCGCTGCAGCACCCAGCCTGCCCGAGTCTACGCGCGAAATTCATCTGAATGAAGGCGCCAGGCTAACTGTTGAAATCGACTTGACCGCCTCTGTTTCTGAATCCGTCACTGTTCTGGCGGAGGAAGGATTACTCAGCACGACGGAGACCGCCACTGCAAATGTAGTTCGCGACCAGACTCTAAAAGCCGTGCCCTTGCGGGCAGAAAATTATCAAAGTGCTTTGCCGCTAACGCCCGGAGTGGTGCGTGGCACAAGTGGCGACGACAATATCAAGGGCGCGCCGCCCGGACGGAATGCATATACAGTCAACGGCGCTGACGTTACCGATCCAGTCAGCGGTAAGCTGGCATTTGATCTGCCAATCGAAGCGGCCGCTAGTGTGCAGGTCGAGGAGAACCCCTATGCGGCGGAGTTTGGCCGGCTAACCGGCGGTGTCACCAACCTGGAAACTAAGGGGGGAGGCAACAAATTCAAGTTTGGGGCGGCCCGAATCTTTCCCGCCTTCCGATATTTCCTTTCCGGCCCAATTGACTCATTCCGTCCGCGTGCCTCGGTGAGCGGACCGCTGCTTCGGGATCGGCTGTTTTTTCTGCAGTCATTTGAATATCGGTTTACACGCATTCGCGTACCCGGCCTTGCCGCGCCGCGTGACAGTTCATCGTCCGAGGCGTTCAACTCCTTCACGCAGTTGGACCTGGTGCTTAATAAGGCCAATCGGGCGAAGCTGGTAGCCTCTCTGTTTCCCCAGAAGAGTCGTTATGTTGGACTCGATACATTCAATCCTCAGGAAACTACTCCGAACATCAAACAGCGCGGTCTTCTCTTGTCGGCCTCGGAACAGTCCAATTTTGGTGACAGTTCCTTCCTG
>DAIMCP010000097.1:0-17217 GCA_036726305.1 Pyrinomonadaceae bacterium
CAAGGGATCAACCGCAGAAAGAAAATCGCACATCATCGATAAGCAAAAGTTTTCACGAAGACGAAACCAGTAACAATCCCTATTTTTTCAGCAGCCTGCTAGGTCTGGACCACCTTCTTCGGCTGAGTTAGGTACCGCTCGGGCATTGAACTTTCTGCCCGCGGCACTCGTTCGAAAGTTTATGTATTGTCCCCAATGTGGCACTGAATCGTCGGCAACGTTGCAGTATTGCCGTCTTTGTGGCGCCAATCTGAAAGTGATTGGCAAAGCTGTGGCGCTCAGCGAAGCCATTGCCCGCAGCGATCGTGGACCTCTCCCAAAGCTCAAGGAGATGGTGCGAAACTTCAAACTCGAGCAGGTCACCGATGAAATCTCCGGCGCTTTGGAGAGGATGAACGAGGAGATCGTCCGCAGTTCAGATGAGCCGCAGCCAAAGCCAACTCCCTGGTGGCAGCTGCGCGAAAAGAAGTCTCCCGAACGCCGGCGGGAAGACCAGCGAGTGAGAGGCACTATCTCATTCTTTAGCGGCATTGGATTAACGATTTTTCTTTATAACCTGGCCGGCGCTGTTGTGCTGAAGCTGCCGCCCGATGTATTGGCCAAAATTCCCTTTGAACTCGAACCTATGATTCGTGTGCTGTGGACTGTGGGATTGATTCCCACACTCTCAGGGGCCGGGCATCTGGTCGCCAGTCTTTTTATCAAGTCGACGCCCACGCAGCGGCTGGAGTCGGCGGTTTCGGCACCGGTGGTGCTAAAGCCCGGGATCGAAGTTCCCGCCGCGATTGTGTCCGAGACAGCACCGCGCAGTGTGACGGAGGGAACAACAGAACTGCTCCATTCCGACTGATCAACTCTGAGAACCCCACCGGTTCAGTTATCATCACACCGCCGATGAATTTGTTTTCGCAACACGGGCGGTCAATGGTTCTGGCTATCGCCTCAGTGCTCTCACTAGTGGCCTGCGGCTTTGGGTTTGCCTCGCGTGCTCAGGACCCGGCGGATCAGGATGATGTAATTCGCACAGAAACAAATCTCACCAACATCCTGCTCACGGTTACTGACAAACACAATCGTCTGATTACAAATTTGCTGGCAGACGATCTGCGCGTGCTGGAAGATGGCGTGCCGCAGAAGCTCTTCACTTTTCAGCGCGAAACGGACCTCCCGTTGGCAATTGCTTTTCTAATAGACGTCAGCGCTTCCGAAGAACACACGCTGCCCGATGAAAAGGCCGCCGCGCGGACCTTTATCGAAACCGTTATTCGCTCCAGCAAGGACGAGGCGGCAATCATTCCCTTCACGGATTACGCCTATCTCGAGCAGGGTCTGACCAGAAATGTGCTGGGCGTCTACCAGGCGCTGGGACGTGTTGAGGCCGCCCTGCCTTCTTATGTGGGTACGGGCCGGCCCATCAGCGGCATAGCTTCCCGACCTGGCGGGGTGGCCGACCCACCCGAAGGTTCGACAGCGATCTGGGACGCCATTACGGTGAGCGCGAGCGAAGTCCTGGCCCGCAGTCCCAGCCAGCGACGCCGGGTGATGATTCTTTTGACCGACGGACAGGACAGCAGCAGCCGCGTAACGAAGTTTGAGGCGATCGATCAGGCGCTCAAGACCGAAACTGTGATTTATGCCATCGGCATTGGCGACAGCAGGTTCGAAGGTGTCGATAGAGGGGTGCTCAGAATGGTGGCTGAGAGTACCGGAGGCCGCGCGTTTTTTCCCCGTAAAGGCGCCGAGCTCAATGCCGTTTTTGCCGAGCTCGAGCAGGAGCTGCGGTCACAATACTTGCTGGCCTATTCCTCCAGTAATAAAGCTCGGGATGGCGCCTTTCGGAAGACCAGTATCGAGATCTTAAATACCAACCTGTTCAAAGAACGTTTGAAACTTCGCTACCGTCCGGGTTACTTTGCCGCGCCTCTGCCAGCCCGACCTTAACAATTGGTTTGGACTTGGGTGGCTGCGGGGCTTCGCCATCACGGCTTGGCGCCTATGCGTGAAAATCTTTTGCTATATTTGACTGGACGACGGTGTCTCCATACGATAGCGCCCAAATTGGAAGTTTCGTGAAAGGAGTTCCCGTGAATAACAGTAAACCGTCTAATAGTTTCCGAACTCGAAGGGCGCTACGGCCATTGCTCGCACTCCTGCTGACAATGTCAGCCGTCGGGCAGCTGGCCGCTCAACGCAAGCCCAAAGAAGCCGCGGCAACGGATTCGATCAACATTCCCTTTGAAACCTATAAGTTACCCAACGGCCTTAATGTGATCCTCTCGGTCGATCGGGCCACGCCGACCGTGGCGGTGGACATCTGGTATCACGTCGGCTCCAAGAACGAGGTGCCCGGGCGCACAGGCTTTGCCCACCTGTTCGAGCACGTGATGTTTACAGGCTCCGCTCATGTGCCGTATGGAATGCACGACAAACTCACCGAAGGCGTAGGTGGAAGCAATAACGGTTCGACGAATAATGACCGCACTAATTATTTTGAGATTGTTCCGTCGAATTACCTCGAATCTGCGCTTTGGATGGAAGCCGATCGCATGGGCTTCCTGTTGGACAAGTTGGATTTGGTCAAGCTCAACGCCCAGCGCGACGTCGTCAAGAATGAGCGCAGGCAAAGCTACGACAATCAACCCTAGGGCCGGGTCAGCGAGATCTATGCGGCGGCGATCTATCCGAAAGGACATCCTTATTCCTGGCCGGTCATCGGATCGATGGCGGATCTGAGCGCGGCTTCGGAAGATGACGTCAAAGACTTTTTCCGACTCTACTACGCGCCCAACAATGCCACCCTGGCGGTGGTGGGTGATTTTGATCCGGCACAGGCAAAACTATGGATAGCGAAATACTTTAACGATCTACCGCAGGGCAAGGCGGTGCAGCGACCGGCAGTGCCGCTCATTAAACTCGATCAGGGAAAACGCCTCGTGTACGAAGATCGCGTAACGCTGCCACGGTTGTATCTTGATTGGCCGACAGTTGGCGCCAAAAATGAAGACGACCTGGTCCTCGATGTGGTGGCGGCCATTCTTTCGGGTCCGCGAACCGCCCGGCTGACGAAAGCGCTCGTTTACGATTCACAGGCAGCCGCTAACGTTTTTGCTTTCCAGGCGACTAATGAAGACGTCGGGGAGTTCCAGATTGTGGTTGTGCCTCGACCTGGCCACACGCTTACGGAACTCGAGGCGAAGGTAGACGAGGTGATACAGAATTTCCTGCGCGAAGGACCAACGCCCGAAGAGATGCAAAAGGCCACCAGCGGTGCTGAGTTGAGCTTTCTGCGCGGGCTCGAATCAAACCTGGGCAAAGCTGAACAGCTTATCAATGGCGCTGTATATCACGGTGACCCGGGATACTTTCGCACAGACTACCAGAAACGGATGGCCGTCACCGCTGCCGACGTCAAGCGGGTAGCGAATACTTATCTTTCCCGGGACCGGGTGGTGCTGAGTGTTGTCCCGCAGGGCAAAAAGGATCAGGCAGCCAAGCCGGCTGAGAGTGAAACGGTCAGCCAGCACCGTCGAGCAGGCAACACGCGTGGAGGTAGATCATGAAGACATACAGACAGCGTACGGCATTTATTTTTGCGCTTGTTTTAAGCGTTGCGACTCTCAACACTGCACTGCAGGCCCAGCAACCGCTTGACCGGACAAAGGTCCCCGCGCCGGGCAAAACCCCGCAGTTACGTGTTCCCACCTGGACCAAAACGTCACTGGCCAACGGCGCTACATTGATCGTTTCCGAGCGACGTGACTTGCCGCTTGTTTCTTTTTCGATCACCTTCGTGGGCGGCGCCAATCAGTTTGAACCGGTCGAGCGCCGGGGGCTGGCAGCCATCACCGCCTCGATGTTGACCGAGGGCACAACGACGAAAACCGGCGATCAGCTTTCCGACGCGCTGCAGCTGCTGGGTACCAATGTCACCATAAATATCGGCGCTGAGGAAGGCTCTTTAGGCTATGTTTCCACGACACGAAATTTTGAGAGAACGTTGGCGCTGCTGTCAGACATGATGTTGAACTCGACTTTCCCGCCAGAAGCCCTGGAGCGTTTGCGGGGACGAACCCTCGTGGGACTCGCCCAGGCCAAGGACCAGCCGACGATTGTTGGCGCCCAGGTGTTTGCCAAAGTCTTGTACGGTGGTGCCCACCCTTACGGACAGCGAGCTACGGAAACATCAGTCAAGGCCATCACCCGCGATGATGTAATGACTTTTCAGAAGGCCTATTTCCAGCCAGGACGCGCAATCGTCACCGTCGTCGGTGACGTCAATGCGGGTCAGGTTAAGAGCGCCGTGGAAAAGGCTTTTGCGGGCTGGAAAAAAGCGGGGGATAAGCCCTCCTTCGACTATCCGAAGCTCCCAGAGCGACGTCCCGCGACGATCTATCTGGTTGACAAGCCGGGAGCGGCCCAGTCGGTGGTCAACATTGGCTTGCCCGGCCCACCACGAAACACGCCGGACTTTTTTGCTCTTCAAGTCCTGAATACGATCCTGGGCGGTCAATTTCAATCAAGACTCAATGCCAATATTCGCGAGCAAAAGGGTTACAGCTATGGCGTGAACTCGCGCTTCGATTTCGGCAAAGGGCCGGGCGCGTTTCGTGCCGGGGGATCGATATTTTCCGCCAAGACTGACGCGGCCCTAATCGAGTTTATGAAGGAACTCAGGGGTATTGTCGGAGAAAAGCCAATCACCGACGAGGAATTGCAGACGGCAAAAGAGGCGCTTATCCAGGGTTTGCCGCAACGGTTTGCTTCGGTCTCCGCGATTGGAAACACCATCACCGGTTTGCTGGTGCAGGGGTTGCCGGATAACTACTATCAGAACTATGCGGGAGCTGTGGCAGCCGTTAGCAAAGAAGATTTGACGCGCGTGGCGAACCTTTATCTGGATCTCAATCATTTGGCCATCGTGATTGTAGGCGACCGAACGGCCGTGGAGCCGGCGCTGAAAGCCACCGGCATTGCGCCCATCACGATTCTGGACCTCGAAGGCAATCCGGTCGCGGGGGCCGCTGCGGCGCCGAAACCGGGAAACTGACGCTTGCTTGTAAGGCAAACTATTAGTTCGCGTTACCCCTTCCGATGTAAGTTTTGTTCGATCCCGAGCAAAGGCCAGCGTAGGTGTGGACGCAAGTTTAATCACTTGCGTTACATCTATCCGTCTTGCTCCGCGCTTCTTATTACTGCTAAGCTCGCCTCTCTCGGAGCTTCGTTTTTGAGCACGCCCACATGCAGCCAAATTCCGTAAATCGAAAGGTGTTAACTCTATGGCCATCAGCCAGGATTTGTTGGAAATACTCGCCTGCCCCGCCTGCAAGGCGAGGGTAGAATTGAAACCTGACGGCAGCGCACTCAAATGCGTCGAATGTCATCGCGTGTATCCAATCCGGGATGACATTCCTGTCATGCTAATAGACGAAGCGACCATAGAAAATGAAGAGTCTGCGGGAAATAGTTGAATCATCCCCGCGTATGCGCTCCGTTGCTGCGCAGGGTCTAAGGCGCGAGGAGGAACCCCAACCTCTGGGACCTGCTCGCTGGGACTGGGGCAGAGTCCGGAGCGTCCTGATTGTGCGACTGCGCTCGATTGGCGACACGGTTCTCACTACCCCGCCGCTGTTCGCTCTGCGAAGATTCCTTCCCGAAGCTCGGCTCGATATTCTGCTCGAGGATTGGGTCGCCCCGCTGCTGGAGAATTTTTCACTCGTGGATAACGTCATAGTGCTGAAACGCCGCAGTACTACCGCCCGGCTTCGCCTGGCTCGCGAGATCCGCGAAACGCAATATGACGTCGTCTACAACCTGCACGGGGGCACGACAGCGACGCTGTTAACCCGCGCTTCAGGCGCGCCGTACCGCGTCGGGTTCGCCCACTACCAATACGGACGCTTGCACAATCACCTGGCGCCTTCCTCATTGGCGTTGTGGGGGACTGAAAAAGCGCATTCAGTAGAACAGCAACTCGCGCTGCTCGGTTGGACCGGCATACCAGTTAGCGATCGCCCGCCGACACAACTGGGATTCTCCGAAGCTACTGCCGCCAGGGTCTCAGCAAAACTGAGCGCCGCTGGTATTGATTCTTTGACGCCGTTCGCGCTGGTCCATCCGGCAGCAGCCTTTGCCACTAAGCAGTGGGCGGTGGAGAAATTTGGCAAGGTTGCTGAATACCTGGCCGGCCGGGGTATTACCACGGTGGCCCTCGCGGCGCCGCATGAAGCGGGCATGATCGAGGGTCTGCTCGCTAACACCTCAGTCCCAATTGTAGGGTTCGCGGACCTGACGTTGCCCGAGGTGACCGCCCTGTCCGCGCGGGCGCGAGTATTTGTCGGCAACGATAGCGGGATTGCGCACATCGCAGCCGCAGTGCAAACTCCGGCAGTCGTCATCTTCGGCTCTTCCAACCTTGCGCACTGGAAACCCTGGGCAGCGGCGCCGGCCGAAGCGGTTCAGGAAGAAATGGAATGCCAGCCGTGTCATGGCTACTTCTGTGAAAAATTTGCGCAACCTGAATGTATTCTGCGCGTGCCGGTAGCGCGAGTAATCTCGGCCATCGAGAGGGTCTTGCGAGAATCAGCATTTTGAGGAATTTTTATCGCCAGAACGCAGGCCTGTCGCGGCAATGGAAAAAGATCCCCGCAGGAGTCTTGTCTTTGCGTGTTGCGCCTTTGCGGAAGCTGAGATTACATGAACCAACTATCCAGAGACCGGGCTGAAGAGATTCTGGGTTCAATCAGCGCCTGTAACATCGTGGTGCTGGGAGATGTGATGCTCGACGAGTTTGTCTGGGGCGATGTCACCCGCATCTCTCCGGAAGCGCCTGTGCCGGTTGTCGATATTCGCCGTGAATCGGTGCATCTGGGAGGAGCGGCCAACGTGCTGGCAAACCTGGTAGCGCTTGGCGCACGCGCCTGCGTCATCGGCGTCACGGGAAAGGATGTCGCTGGGGACCGACTGCGCGTTGCCCTGGCTCAAGCTAACCCCGCCCAGACGACTGACACCCTGATTTCTGACGCCGGCCGGCCGTCAACGATCAAGACGCGGATCATCGCCCATAATCAACTTGTTGTCCGGGCCGATCGCGAGCAACGCACACCGATAAGTTCCGCTATAGAAGATCTGGTGATTGACGCGCTGCAAGAGGCCCTCAGGAATGCCCACGCTCTGGTCGTCTCCGATTACGACAAAGGCGTGGTAACGAAACGCATTCTCGCAGAAGTTCTGCCCCTGGCTTATGGCCGCATGCCGGTGCTGGTTGATCCAAAGCTACGCAACTTTAGTTTCTACCGGCCTGCAACGCTGGTGACACCAAACCATCACGAAGCCCTCCGCATGGCTAATCTGGAAGATGATTCCAACGAGGGTTTATATCAGGCAGCAAAAATTATTCGCGCGAAGCTGAGCTGCGACTCAGTGCTCGTAACGCGGGGCGATCGCGGCATGATGCTTTTGGAAGGGAATGGCGATCCGGTTTTTGTACCCACCGTGGCCCGCGAAGTTTACGATGTCACCGGAGCTGGTGATACGGTCATAGCCACACTCGCGGGAGCGCTGGCTGCCGGCGCGGCGATGATCGAAGCAGCCACCCTGGCGAACCATGCGGCCGGCGTCGTGGTCGGCAAAGTGGGTACGGCGACAACCGGCGCCGAGGAACTGATCGCGACCTTTGCAGTGTAAAGCATTCTTTGTGCTCTTGAACTTTGCCACCCCGGCCGGGGATTGAGCCGGGACCATAGTTGGCAATGAACCAGGTACAAAGATCCCGCGGAAAACGAAGTGTATGATTGGCAAAACCCTGGGCCATTATCTGATTCTGGAAAAGCTCGGCATGGGCGGCCAGGGGACTGTTTACAAAGCCACCGATACCAAGCTCGGCCGCACCGTGGTAGTGAAGGTGCTACCGCCGGAATTGACCGCCAGGGAAGCGAACCTCAAACGATTTGAACGCGAGGCGCGTCTGGCTTCGTCATTGGACCATCCCAACATCTGCACGATTTTTGATCTCGATGAAATAGACGACGTGCACTTCATAGCCATGCAGTACGTCGAAGGAAAGAACGTCAGGCAATTAGTAAAGGGCCATCCGCTGGAATTGAAAAGTGCGCTCCTGATTGCTATTCAGGTCGCGGATGCACTCGCAGTGGCCCACGCGCAAGGCATCATCCACCGCGACATCAAGTCCGGCAACGTCATGGTAACGCCCTCCGGACAGGTCAAAATTCTTGATTTTGGTCTGGCGAAGCTGCTGGATGACGAACAGGCTGGATCCGCTGGCCTGCATCGGACGGAATTGACCGAAGTGGGTGTGCCCTATGGCACTGCCACCTACGCGGCGCCCGAGCAAGCGCGCGGCGACCGGGTCGATAAGCGCGCCGACATCTTTTCCACCGGCGTGTTGTTGTATGAAATGGTTACCGGCACCTGGCCGTTTCGCGGTAAGAGCACCATCGATGTCCGGCATGCAGTGTTGTACGACGCGCCCAGGCCGCTGGCAGAGATGCGGCGCGATCCACTGCCGGCGCGCCTGCAGCAGATTCTGGACCGGGCCATCGCCAAGAATCCACGCGATCGCTACCAGAAGATGGAAGAGATGCGCGATGAGTTGCGCGCAGTGCTGCAGGATGTAGCAGTCGCTGCCGCCGGCGGAGTGCCCCTGGACACCATCGCACCTGAGCCGCCGCGCCATGTGGCGGGCGCAAGTCCGGTCTCGCGGGCGATGCGCTGGATCCGGCGCATGGGAAGATCTGAAGGGCCGACGTCGAGCCCGAGCTTTACTACATCTCCGCGACAAAGAATTCACGAGTCTTCCTCGATCACCATTGCCGACCAGGAGAAGAAAAAAAGCCTGGCGATCCTGCCCTTCCGGAACATTGGCGGCGATGGAGCATCCGGTTTTTATGAGTTTTCGCTGGCCGACGCGGTGATCACTGAACTGGCCCGGGTGCGTTCGCTGGTCGTCCGTCCCTCTTCGGTAATCGCCAAATATCAGGGGCAGCAGGTCGATCCACGTGACGTAGGAAGGGAACTGAACGTCAGCGCCGTGCTCGCTGCCGGCTTCATTCATTCCGGCGGGCGTTTTCGCGTTACCGCCCAATTACTCGATGTTGGCTCCGGCGAAATCCTGTGGAGCGATCGCATCGACACTTCGGCCGCCGACATAATTACCGTGCAGGATACGATAGCGCAGCGCATTATGCAGGGCCTCAGTCTCGAACTGAGTCCCGCCGAGCAGGTGAAAATCGCCAAGCCGGCCACGGGGAGCTCGGCCGCCTATGAAGAATACCTGCGTGGTCGCGATTCCTTTGCCCGCTTTATATTTCGCACCGTGGCCCCTGAGGATTGTGAGAAGGCAATTGAACATTTTCAGAACGCGATTGATCTCGATACGAATTTCGCACTGGCCCACGATGGTCTGGGTGCTGCTTATGTGAACAAAGTGTTCAAGGGATTTGGAGGAGCGGAAGATTTTGAACGGGCCGAAGCCGCCTTTGGCAAGGCGCTGGCAATCGATCCGCACATGGCTGAATCGCGCATGTTGATGGTCTTCGTCTATCTCTGGCGCGGCGAGAAACAGAAGGCGCGCGATGAGGTTGCCCAAATGCGCAGGGAAGCTCCGGGTGAAGCAGTGGTCCATTTTGTCAAAGCCACGCTGCACCGGCTGGACGGTGAATATGGACGAGCCTTGCGCAGCTTTGACCGGCTGGTGCGTTTGGATCCGGCAGCCCATGTCGTGGCCAGCTACAATCGGGCTCTCATCTACATGTACATGGGTCAGTTTGAAAACGCGAACCGCGAATTGGATAACACGGGCGAGCCTGATAATCCATTGGTGCGCACTTTTCGCGCGCTCAGTCTGTATTACACCGGCCACACCGACGAGGCTGCAACCCTAATGCGGCAGGTTGTCGAGCAGCACCGCGATATGCACGGCATTCGGCCCTTCCTGGGCATGTTCCTCAGCGCGCAGGGACGGCACGAGGAAGCGCGCGCACAACTTACCGACGCCGTAAAACGAAATGCCGAAGTAGACGCGGATATCGCTTATTCGCTGGCTTCGGTCTATGCGCTGGAGGACGAGCGCGAGATGGCCTTTCAATGGCTGGCACGTTCAATCGCGCTGGGCAACGAGAACCGGCCCTGTTTTGAAAACGATCCCAACTGGGCAACGTTGCGCGACGATCCGCGGTTTGCCGCACTGATGAGCAGAGTCAGAGGCGCGGAAAAAAGTCCGGTCCTCCCCAGCAACACCTAAACTGAAGTAACAAAGCGTTGGACCAGCTTTGCCCGTAAAGTCCGCGTTCAGTTGACGGCTGAAAATAGCCCAGCGATTCATCGCTGGGAACCAATGCCCTTGATGCGGAGAAGTCCGTGAAACGGACGGCTGAAAAACCTTCGGTTCTCCATTTGTT
Organism: Pyrinomonadaceae bacterium; assembly: GCA_036726305.1. Taxonomy (GTDB): domain Bacteria; phylum Acidobacteriota; class Blastocatellia; order Pyrinomonadales; family Pyrinomonadaceae; genus JAOAPY01. Next base: position 10,416 of record DAIMCP010000097.1, read on the forward strand.
TGACAGCCGTCCCTTTCACGGACTGAGACTCTGGTTGGACCTCCCACGCAGCAGTGAACTGCTGGGCTACTTTCAAGTGTTCGCTAACGCGGAAGAGACAGGACTTTTCGGGCCAGGGTCGTTGGACTTATGCATTGCCTGGCGCTTCCCGGTAGGCAGCGCAATGCGGCGCCTGGTGTACGCAGGTTCAATTCAGAGAGAATGACGTGAGCGACAGGCGGACCAGGTGCATTGTCTGGGCGAAAACCAACAGAGGGCACAACATTTCAGGGGTTACGAGTACATGATGAACAAGCGATTAATCTCTGGGTTCTTATTTTTGGCCTTGAGTGCCGGCAGCGTGCCGCTCTTTGCTTCTCCTTTTCCGCAACGCGAGCGTAAGGTCGTTCCCACGTCGACACTGCCGGTGGCCGAGGCCGCTAGCCCCACTCCAACTCCGAGTCCTCTGCCTGGTTCCCAGGCGGCGCCGGTCTCAAATCAGCCCCGTACCGCCGCGACGACGAAAACCCTCGCCGAACTCCAGAGTCGCATCAGGGACGTTCTGCGCAAGCCGGAGCTGGCCCCAGCCATGGTTACCGTCAAGGTTTCTTCGCTCGATACAGGGCGCGTGCTGTTTGAAGAGAACGCCAACAAGCTGGTCCGCCCGGCTTCGAATATGAAGCTCTATACGATAGCTGCGGCGCTCGATCGTCTTTCACCGGACTTTCATTTCATAACCTCGGTTCAGGCTGCCGCCAAACCCGACAGTGACGGGACCGTTCGAGGTGATCTGACGATTTACGGCCGCGGCGATCCATCGATTGCCGCGCGCTTCAACGACGGAGACTATTACAAAGGCATCAATGATCTGGCTGCCAAAATCGCCGCGGTGGGAGTCAAACGTGTCAGTGGAGACCTCGTTGGTGATGAATCCTACTTCACCGGCTCCCCTTTTGGCGCAGGTTGGGAATGGGAAGACTTGACCTGGTACTTTGGCGCTGAGGTCAGTCCGTTAGCGATCAATGACAATGCGCTGGATCTTTTTATTAAACCTGGGGCGCGCCTTGGAGCCCCGGCCCTGATAACTACCGGGCCGCCAGATCCGCTGCTGACGATCATTAATAGAGTGGTGACGGCGGCAAATGGAACACGGCGAAATCTGGCGATCTATCGCGGCCTGGGCGAGAATACCCTCGAGATCTCCGGATCGATTGCGTTAGATGACAGGGGGTATACCGGGGCCATCGCCATCTCCAGGCCAGCGCTGCTCTTCGTTCATATGTTACGAACGGTACTGGCGCAGCATGGGGTGACGGTTGCCGGCAAGCTACGGACGACGAATGGTAAGTCAGATCGCGCTGTTGCCAATACCTCAGCGGGGGCTGCGAGATTGCCCCTAATCGAGATTGCCAGTATGCAATCACCGCCACTGAGTGTGATAGCGGCGCACACACTCAAGCCCAGCCAGAATCTGTATACCGAATTAGTGCTGCGGGCATTGGGTAAGACCGCCCCGGCGCCTGCCAGTTCAGAATCAGAATTTAGCAGTGAAGACGCAGGCAAGGAAGTTGTCAAAGCGTTTTTGAAAGAAGCCGGCATCAATCCTGATAGCCTGGTGCTCTCTGATGGTTCGGGACTATCGCGAAACGACTTGATAACCGCCGCAGCCACGGTCCAATTGCTTACCTATATGAGCAAACAGAAGTACGCAAACGTTTGGCGTGACGCACTACCCATCGCCGGCGTTGACGGCACTTTGCGCAATCGTCTGAAAGGAACTGTGGCCGAAAATAATCTGCGGGCCAAGACCGGTTCGCTCAGTTCAGCAGCCAGCTTGTCAGGCTATGTGACCAGCGCCGCGGGCGAAAATTTGGTGTTTTCGATCATGGTCAATAATTATCCCTCGGATGCTGAACCGCGCGCGGTCTGCATCGACCCAATTGCCGTGTTGTTGGCATCGTTTGCCAGCCGGTCCATGTAGGGCGTTTCCTTGCACGCTGAAAAACAAAATGTCAGTACACTTCACAAAGTTTCATGGCTATGGCAATGACTATTTGGTCATCGAGGCCGGAGCGCTGGCTGCCGAGGTTTCCAGTCCGAACCGGTTCGCCCGCGAGATTTGCGACCGCCACTACGGCGCGGGAGCAGATGGAATTGCCATTGTCGATCGCGACACGGGGGCGGCCGACTTTAGTGTTCGGATTTTTAATCCCGACGGCAGTGAAGCCGGACTCTCGGGGAATGGCACCCGTTGCGCGGCTTCTTACTTGTTCTATCGCGCCCTGTGGACTGCCAGCGAACTACGCCTTGGCACAAAGTCGGGAGTGAAAAAGTATTTCCTGCGCGACCAGCTTGGTCCCGGCACCTACCTCTTCGACTCCGAGCTGGGCCAACCACGCTTTGCCAGTCTGTCTGTGCCAATTGATGTCGCGGAACCTCTGGAGCGGGTGGTCGACTATCCACTGGTTGTAGATGGCCAGACCTTCAAAATAACGGCACTTGAGATGGGTAATCCAAACTGCTCGATTTTTGTCGCGGAGTTTGACTCGCTGGACTGGCGCCGGGTCGGCAAGGCGATCGAAAACCACCGCCAATTTCCTCAGCGTACTAACGTGGAATTCATTCGCGTCCTTGATCGAGAAAAGATCGAGTTGCGGATTTGGGAGCGCGGTGTGGGCGAGACCACGGCATCGGGGACCTGCTCCTGCGCAGCAGCTGTGGCCTCAATGATCAATGGTTTTACTGAGCGGCAGATTGAGGTCCAGACTCCCGGTGGCACAGTGAATGTTCGCTGGCAGGACGACGGCCAGGTTGTGCTCACCGGTATAGCGGAGTTCGTCTATCAGGGTGAATGGCAGAATGAGCGCTGATTTCTTTTTGCTATGTTCTTTTTCGAAGTTCTTTTTGCTACAAGTCCTCTTTGCTATTGACACGCATTTGGACCAGGAGTACATTCGCGGTGAACTTGGCATCTCTCGTTCTCATGAGGCTCCGTCCCCCACGACTTAAGCCCCCCAAGCTTTTGATAGGCATCATAACCGTTGGCGACTGAAGTTCCGCCGCCAGAACTTCTCATCCAGATCCTGCAAAACCGTGGACTTTAACAGCTGTCCCGCTATGGTCGGACGAGCGTGCCATCGCGACGAACGTCGATCTCACTCTGATTCTAAAAGGTAGATCAACGTCTGTTGGGTTGTGCCGGAGCGAAGGTCAGCAAATTTTTCTTTCACAACACCACGATTGAGGACTCATCATGACTCGCATACCTCTCGCTTACTCACACAGCATCGGCCGCCCGGCACCTAGTGTTGGGAGGACACTATCCGCTTTCCTGGCGTCGCCGGGCAGGTTTTGGCTTCTCTTCGTAAGCACGATGGTGCTTTTGCCCTGCGCGGCGTTGGCACAGAATGTCCAGCACAACAACCAGGCGATGGATATGGGCTTCCGCAGTAACCTGACGGTCAATCCAGCCACGCGGGCCGTGGAATTTCAAATCCCACTCGGTAATTATCGCGGTCGCGCGGGACATGCCGTGCCCGTGAGTCTTTCCTGGTCTTCAAAGCTCTGGGATATGGCCTTCCAAGCCTATGATCCCGGTCACTACGGTCCCAACGGCGTGCCGCTTGGCGACGGATATACCATGGCTGTGGCAAGGTATGCGGAACATTCTGTGTCCGGGTGGACCAGTACTGTAGGATTTCCGGTAATCGATTTTAGGCCCAGTGCGGTTCTCTACGACCCGAACGGTAACCCGAAATCTGATGGAGTTTGTACCTTCGGCTGTTATTTTATCGATCGCATCCTGGCCTGGATGCCTGACGGTTCAAGTCACGAATTGCGTTCCAGCGATCAACCCCTCCTGGTGCCAGCTCAACCTCCCGACAACCTGTATTCGGTCGACGGATCCCGGATGCGTTATCAGCGGTCGACGCAGACGCTGTTTTTGGCGGACGGGTCACGGTATGTCTTGTCTAATCCACCAGCGTTCATCGATCGCCACGGCAATAGTATTACTTCCACTGACACGCTTGGCCGCACCATCAGCAGCCCGCTTCCCTACAATTATGGTTCGACTCCAACTCAGCCTGGAGACCAGAATTACTCGCTGCCGGGCGTTAACAGTTCCGTAAATTACATTTTAAAGTGGCGCTACCTGGCAGATGCACAGACCACGCCACAGCCCTTGTCCTACTCGGGGAACAGTGGTTGTCCTTGGGGAAATGGGTCTTACAGCCCTTACTTATTCGCATCAGATGGGGGAACTAGAACCTGCATTCAAAACGCGAATTCACTGTTCAATCCCATCGTGCTTAATCAGATCGTCCTGCCCACAGGACAGGCGTACACACTTACAACCTTTATGGCGAGATCGACAAAGTAGTCCTGCCGAGCGGCGGTTATGAAAAATATGTCTACGCTTACGTTGCTCCGCTCAGCTACGTGCCATCAACGTTTTATACTCAAGGCAATCGCGGCGTTGTCAGCCGGAAAGTGAGCGCCACAGGCTCGATTGCTGATGAAGTGCAATGGGTTTACTCGGGAGGCGGCGGATCTGTAGGCATGACGGCGCCAGACGGCACCCGTACGGAGCGCTATCAGTGGACAGATGCAAACACCAACTGGGGTTATAGTGCGGATGGCGCCCGAGCGGGCCGAGCTTACGACGAGCGTGTCTATTCGGCTGCGGGCCAAATGCTGCGCCGGAAATTGACCGAATGGGTGACGACCCCCTCGAATGCTGGTGGGAACCCTCCGGGCGCGCAGTCGGCCAACCGCAATGCCCGCGTAGCCAGGGAAGTGGATATTATTCTCGACACCGGAGGCAGTGCGCTGGCAAAGACCACGACTTATGGATACGACACGATCTATCAATACGACGTTGGTGTCGATCAGATTTCGGTGAGCGAATACGACTATGTACTAGTCGACCAAAATGCAGCGCAGACCACGCCCATTACTTCGCTCAGCTCAATTCCCAACGGCGCGATAGTGCGCACTACGCAGACTGCGTATCTCACCAGCAACGCAAACTATCGCAATCGAAACATTGTAGGCTTGCCCACCTCGACAACGGTTTACAAAGGCCCAGCAACTGGCAACATCGTGATGGCCCAGAGCTTGATCAGCTATGACGAAACCACCTTGCTGCCAGGCGGTAGCGTATCCAGCTGGGCCGATCCCCAAACACCTTATCGCGGTAATGCGACCACCAGCAGCCGCTGGCTGGATACCTCTGGTACGTATTTGCAAACGCATGCTCAGTACGATCAGTTCGGCAACGTGCGCACGACTACTGATGCGAACGGCAATCAGTCTCAGGTGGATTACTCGAGCACCTATCAGTATGCCTATCCAACGACAACGACCTCGGCGGTTGCTGATCCCAGCGGCGGATACGGTTCGCCATCCGCTTTTTCCTCGTCGACCGTTTTCGATATCAATACCGGCTTGGTTACTTCGACGACGGATGCCAATAATAGGACCACCACCTATGATTACACTGATCCACTCAATCGGCTAAAACTGGTGACACGCCCTGATGGCGGAACGACCACCTACAACTACAACGACGTGCCTGGCAGCCTTTATATCGAGACGCTGACGAAACAGGATGCAACGCGCAATCTCGATGCCTATCAGTTCTTTGACAACCTGGGACGCCCTAACCGTTCATTCGTCAATATTGGCGGCGGCAATTACATTACGAGCGACACACAGTATGACAGCCTGGGCCGTGTCTATCGCGTCTCGAATCCCTATCTCTCCACCGGTTCGGCGAGCGCCATCAATCCGTCCGGACGTTGGACCACTTCTGTCTTTGATGCGTTGGGGCGGGTAGTTTCTGTGTCCACGCCTGACGGTGCGCAAGTTACGACGTCCTATGCCGGCAGCACCAGTGGTAGTTTGGGCGCGACAGCGACGGTAACCGACCAGGCCCAGCGGATGCGGCGCAGTTTGACCGATGCCCTGGGTCGGTTGGTGCGGGTAGACGAGCCGACCGCTGCTGGCCTGGGAGACGTGAGCAGTCCCAACCAGCCAACCAGCTATCAGTACGATGTTCTGGGGAACCTGCGTACGGTGACGCAGGGACAGCAACAACGATTTTTCATGTACGATTCCTTGTCGCGTTTGTTGCGTGCGCGCAATCCTGAGCAGGTGATAAATCCGGCGTTGAATCTCAGCGACGCAGTCAGCGGCAATAGTCAGTGGTGCATGAGCTACAGCTATGACAACAACGGCAACCTGACTAGTAAGGTTGATGCGCGCAACATCACCACCACCTATGGGTACGACGCACTCAATCGAAATCGGACCATCACTTACTCGAACGACCCCGCCGGTACGGCAACCGTGAGCCGGTTCTATGACGGCTGGCGTGGCGGCAACTATAACAGCGGCATAGCCAACAGCAATGGTCGCCCGTGGCAGACGGAAACAGCAGGCCCTGTGGGTACGCGTCTGACCATCGATGGCTATGATGTGATGGGCCGCCCGCTGCAACAGGAGCAGCAGTTTTACACAACGAGCGGCTGGAGCCTGTCCTACAATGCTAGTCGCACCTACGATCTAGCGAGCCATGTGCTCACACAGGCTTACCCCTCAGGACACACGGTAACTTACAGTTACGATCAGGCGGGGAGATTGGCAGACCAAGACGCCCAGAATCTTGCTTTCACCGGCAACCTGGGTGACGGCGTCACTCGAGCTTATGCTGCGGGTTTGAGGTATGACGAGGCCTCGCGCATGATCGAAGAGCAGTACGGCACGCAGACGCCGCTCTATCACAAGCAGCATTTCAACGTGCGCGGCCAGCTTTACGATA
>DAIMCP010000098.1:0-16939 GCA_036726305.1 Pyrinomonadaceae bacterium
CCGGGATTATAACAAATAGGTGGTGCCCGGTTCGAAAACCGGGCACCACCTATGATGTTACGGCCGAGGTAAGAGCGGAGTCTAACTCCTGCTAACCGGCGGGGGGAGACGCTGCCTTCTTGGCTTCTTCCTGTTTCCTCTTCTCCTCTGCCTTGGCCTGATTGATCTTGCTCAACTCGTCGGTCCGCTTCTGGGCTGATTCCCGCTGTTTATCCAACTGCGCCTTATCGTCCATCTTGCCGTCCATCTCGGCCACTTTGGAAGCTTCCAGCAGGAGATTTGTCTTGTAGGACCAGGCCGCCTCGCTGTTGGCGTCCAGGCTAATGGCTTTCTCAATTTCCTCCAGACCGCGCGTCACACACATCTTGGCAGTTTGAAATTCCTTCTCATCCTTGGGCTTTTTGAAGGAGACGGTCGCTTTGTTGTTCGTCGGATCGATAACCGTAGATTTATTCGCCGGCAGGTCGGTAATCTCGTTGGAGCAATGCCAGTCCTTACTGGCTAGAACCACGTAAGCTTCGGAGCGCTTCTCGGCATCGACGCTATTGTCGCTGGCGCGCTGGAGGATCCAGGCGCGTTGTTGCTGTTCTTCCTTAATGGCCCCAAGCAGGGAGGCGATGGCCTTGTATGCCTCTTCATTTTTGGGATCGCGCTCCAGCAGCTTCTTGTATTCATCAATTGCTAACCGAGCCTTGGCCAGGTTTTCCGGAGTATTGATGCCGGGGCGATACTCACGGTGCACGATGCGCGCGATGAACAAGGGTGCGGTCTTATTGTTGGGATCAAGTTCGAGGGCCCGGCGGGAATGTTGCTCCGCTTCCTCGAAATGTGCTTCCCGGTAGGCCCGCGCAGCCTCGTTCAATTGATTCTTTGAGCGAATTCGGTTGATGACACTGCAACCGGAACTAGTGACGACTAGCAGCGCCAGGACAATCGCGATCCTGGGACGAGAGAGTTTCATTTTATGTAGGGCCCCCAAATAATTGGCAGTAGATGCAACCGCGGAGACGGGCAAAGCCAACCCGAACATCTCGGGAATTATTGCGGCAAATCGTCTACCTGTAAACCGACCGGATTCGCCCCAGCTCCCTTGATGGCGTCAATAACTTTTACTACTTCGCCGTAGGGCAGCGATCTGGGCGCTTTTACGAAAACTGTTTTTTCTATGCGTTCAGCCTCAGGCAGGTCGACTCGTGTTTCCATGCCGGGCTTGAAGGCCCGCTCCTGCTTCCGTTTTTCAAAAGTCTGCTGCAGCTTTTGACTCAGGGGGCCGGTATCATTCACCGAGCCCATATTATCCTGATTTAGTTTTAACTGCAGGTCTGAGGCAATTGAAACCACTAGGGTCAGCGGGTTGGGTTTCAAGCGGCTCAAATCCTCGTTGGGATCTCTCTGGGTCGGAATATCCGCCTTAAAACGACTCGGTTTCAAAGGGGTTACCACCATAAAGATAATCAGCAGAACCAGCAGCACGTCAATCAGCGGCGTTACATTGATGTAGGGCACGGCGCGACCGCCGCCACCTGAACTCATTCCCATAATCTCACTCCTCTATTTGCAGCAACTCAGCAAAACTCCGGACAGCACCAACTGAATCGCAGCGGCCTAAAGCTTGGCGGGTGCAGGTGTCGAGCCCGCCCCCTTCTTCTTGTCCGCCACCAGGCCTATTTTGTCCACGCCCAGCTTCCGCACCTCGTTGATGATTCCGACCACTTCGCCATAGCTCACTTTAATACCGCTCTTGATATAGACGATGTGATCCTGTTCGTTCTTGATGTTTTTCAACATCCGGTCGACCTTGTCGGCCAGATCGGCCTTGGCCACGTGCTGCTTCCCGAGATAGTAATCACCGTCCGTGGGAATGGAGATTACCACCGACGATTCCTTGATGATGTTCGGATCGACATCCGCGGCTTTCATGTCGCGCGGGATGGCCACGGTGATGCCCTGTTGCAGAAATGGCGTGACCACCATGAAGATGATCAGGAGCACCAGCATGATGTCGACCATTGGAGTTACGTTGATTTCCGATGAGAGGGCGGTACCGCCACCCGATGACATACCCATAACAAAATCTCCTAAGGTCTAAAAGCCTGACAGAATAGTCACAGGAAACTCCTCGCGGTTTCTCCTGCAGCTATCTCGACCTGACGAAGCCCAGCCACTATGGCTTCAACTGCTTGGTCCGGTTCTTGATGAAATAGTCAACCAATTCTGATGCCGAATTGTCCATTTCCACCACGAAGCCGTCGACTTTACCGGTAAAGTAGTTGAACAACCAGACAGCAGGCACTGCTACCAGCAGACCAAGCGCCGTGGTAAACAGGGCTTCGGAAATACCGCCGGCGACCGCCGCGATACCCGCAGTCTCTGCGTTCTTCATGCCCTGGAAGGCGTTGATAATACCGAACACCGTTCCAAACAGACCGACGAACGGAGCCGTCGAACCAATGGTCGCCAGGCCCGACAAGCCTCGGCGAAACTCTGCGGTTTTAATCGCAATGGCTCGTTGCAGCGCGCGCTTCGATGCTTCAATCTCATCGCCGGAAATCTCCGAGGATTGTCCGTGAGCACGGAATTCCTGCAGACCGCTGCTGACAACCATGGCCAGGTGCGATTTGCGGTGCTTGTCGCTGATGTTAATCGCTTCCTCGATGCGATCATTCTTCAATGCCTGAGCGACGCGTGGCGCGAACTCGCGGGACTGTTTCTTCGCCGCCGTGTAAGTCAGGTAGCGCTCAACCATGATGGCGATCGAATAGACCGACATCAGCAGCAAAACGATGACGACGCCGATGGCGACCGCACCCATGTTCCTGATCATTTCAGTCATGGTGAAGTGGCCGGCGCTCGCGGGGCTGGCAGCAGGACTGGCGGCAGCCTCCTGCAACAAGAAGATCACGACACCCAAAGCTTTTGTTCCAAGAAGGCTAATTAGAATAGTCACGGTAAACCCCTCCAAAGGTTTTTCTGAGCATTACTTTCAACGAGCAGGACACGTTTAGGACCAAACGGCCAATGGCAAAATGATCCCGCGGCAACCTACGTTTATTGAGCCACGAAGTTGTACTGAATCACGCCGTTTACTTTGACCGGCTGTCCCGATAGTTTTGTTGGCGAAAACTTCGACGCCCGTGCTGCAGCCACAGCCACCGCCTGCAGCAGCGGATGACCGGAAATCGCGTGAGCTGACAAGACGTTGCCGTTCTCATCGATCAACACCTGGACTACAACTGTCCCGGAGGCGTGCGCCTGCCGGGCAATCTGCGGATATTGCGGTTGTACCAAACGCACGGCTTTGCCGTTTAGCACGCCTCCTGAAATGGGGGCTCGCGGCGGAGTCGGGGACGGCGCCGGTGGCGGAGGTGCATCACCGAGGTCGACCTTCGTCGGCAGCACTGTGGTAGTACCCACCCCAGTTCCGGACCCGCTGGCCAAGGGAGCGGCCGCGTTCGAGTTGGATCCACCCACGATCGTAGTTACTCCGGATCGCACCGGGGGTACGTCAGAAGCCTTCGTGGAAACCTCTTTGGGAACCAACTCCGTCCTGGTCACATCCGCCACCAATTCGCGGCGCACGTCGACGTTTTGCTCCACTTTCTGCGGTTTTGCAGTATCCTGCTTTTGCTCAGGTTGGTTTTGCTGCGGCGGAACGGGAACCGGCGCCACCAGAGTGGTCAACTCCAGGTCGCCCGTATCCAGTTGAGCGTCAAACAATAAGATGCCCGCTATCCCCAGCGTTACACCGATCACGAGATAAACCGCTACAGTGCCCAGCAGGAACGAGCTTTTTCGGGTCAGATCCTGCTTGTGGGAACCTGACTCAACAAGGTTATCGAACATTTTTCTTTTCCTCCCTACTCCGGTGCCAAATGGATCAGGGGTGCGAAATCATTTGAAAAGTTGCGACAAAAGAAATTGATGGGGAAACGGCAGTCTCTGCGTCCAAGAACTCTGAAAGCCTTGATCAGCGCCGTGAAAGAAACTCGCCGGCCAGATCAACATAGACCGCCGCCTCCCGCTTGATTCAATTCCCAATGCGGTAAACGACTCTGCTATTTAATTGGCCAGCAACAAGCGCAGTCTATGCCGCATACCAATGCAAAGTCAAGCGGAAATGTCGGTACTTCAATCAGCCAGAGGCGGCCGCGAGACGATGCGTCTCAAGCGCGGCCTGCTCCACTGGACTGTTTTCTTACTCGAGGTCCGGAGGCACCCGGCTTGAGATTGCTCTCGCCGGCCAAAGACCGGCCACCGCCGCCTGCCAGCGGTCTGGGAGCAAGCGCCATCGCCCGATTGGCCGCATCAAGCCGCTGCTCCCACCAAACCATGATGGGACTCGCGATCGCCACTGAAGAATAAGTTCCAAAGCTCACTCCGATAAGCAACGCAACCGAGAAACCAAACAGCACTTCCCCACCAAAAAGCACCATCGCCAGCACCGAGAGAAAAACCAGTCCGGACGTGATCACGGTCCGCGAAAGAGTCTGATTGATGGAATCGTTGGTTACTTTATAAAGCGAATCCCGTCGGTGCAAGCGTCGATTTTCTCGGATGCGATCAAATACCACGATGGTGTCGTTAACTGAGAAGCCTACCAGAGTAAGTAACGCGGCAATGACTGTCAGACTGATCTCCCACTGGAATATCGAAAAGATGCCCAGGGTAACCAGGACGTCGTGAAACACGGCAATAACCGCAGCCGCGCCGTAAGTCCATTCAAAGCGAAAAGACATGTAAAGCAGAATGCCTACGAGGGCCGCCAGGGTGACAGCGATTGCTTTGTTGCGCAGTTGCTGTCCAGCAACCGGCCCTACAGCTTCTGTTCCGATAATCTTATAGGCAGCGTTTGGATCGGAACTGAGCTCGGCTTTCTCGCTGGCCTCGGCGCCAAATTTACTCAACGCCTTTCTTACTTTTACCTGCCCGACGTCGACCTGCGCGCCGCCTTCGTTGGTGGTGTCAGCTTGCGGCCCCTCAAGCGGCAACTTCACCAGCACCTCGTCGGTCTTGTCCGTGACCGGTTGCACAATGGCATCGCGCACGCCCTGCTCGATGATGGCCGCATGAATGGTTTCAGCGGGCGGTCGCTGGCGAAACTTCACCGTCATTACCGTGCCGCCCTTAAAGTCAACGCCCAGGTTGAAGGCCTGCGGGCTGCCCGGGTGCCGGCTGTGGTTCCACTGGCGAAAGATGGCCGAGCCCAGACCAGCCAGCATCAACAAAATAGAAACCGTTATGAACCAGCGACGATTCGCCAGCCAATCAATTCGTACATCCTTGAAGATTTGAATCATATCTACTTCAGATACTGAGCGACTCGGCGCGCCGCTTGCGACCGAGCAACCAAATGAAAATTGTGCGCGAGACGTAAACTGCGGAGAAAAGGTTAATCAACAGGCCCAGAATCAGGGTCACAGCAAAGCCGCGAATCGGGCCCGTGCCAAACAGAAACAGAAACAACGAGGATACTGTGGTAGTGACGTGGGTATCGATAATGGTTACGAAGGCGCGAGCGAACCCCTGGTCGATGGAGGAAGCAACTGTTTTGCCCGTGCGCAATTCCTCGCGAATGCGCTCGAAGATAAGCACATTTGAATCGACTGCCATACCGATCGTCAGGATAATTCCCGCGATACCCGGAAGTGTCAGGGTGGCGCCAAAGATGATCAGCCCGGCCATCATCAGAATAACGTTCAACAATAGTGCTACCACTGCGTTCACACCCGAACCGCGGTAATAGACAAGCATGAAAATAACCACCATCGCCAGCCCAACGAGCGAAGCTCTCACGCCCGAACGAATCGAGTCCGCGCCCAGGCTTGGCCCGACTGTGCGTTCTTCGAGATACTCAATTGGCGCCGGCAAAGCGCCGGAACGCAGGGTGAGGGCAAGATCTTCAGCAGACTCCTTGGTAAACTTGCCGCTGATCTCGCCGGAATCGAATATCTGCGACTTGATAAAGGCGATGGACTTTACCTGATCGTTGAGAACCACACCCATGTATTCGTTGATGTTGGCCCCGGTCCAGGCGCCGAACTTGTCCGCGCCCCCCTTCTTCAGCGAGAACTGAATCTCATAATCATCAGTTCCGCCGCCCCGACTGGGAATGCCGGCCGCGTTTCGCAATTCGCTGCCATCAATGATCGAAGGTGACTCCACTACTACCCACGTCGTCGGCTTTGGCTTGCTCTTATCTTCCGGTGACGCTGCAGACAGGTCCATTCGCTCCGCGTATTCGAGCACGCGACGATTAGCAGGAATCGTTCCGCCGGTATTGAGCGAAGCGATCGCCTCCTCTTTGGTCGCATATGTCTGGTGCGGCGCCGGGCTCGGCGGACTGATAATGTGGACCATCTCCAGACGCGATTCGCCGGCGAGCAATTTCTTAACTCGTTCAGGATCCGTCACTCCCGGCATTTGCAAAAGAATTTGATGAGAGTTTTGCGATCCGTGGGTTTGCAGGGTCGGTTCGGCAACTCCCAGAGCGTTGATGCGGCTTTCAATAATCCGCAGCGCCTGGGTGGTGGCTTCATCTGCCAGCGTGCGTTGGACAGCGGCAGATAAACTCCAGGTCATGCTGTTGCCGGACGACGAAAAAGACCATCCGGAACGGTCACCGAGCTCGACTTTCTTTTCCACTGCCTCGCGAGCTTCTTTCGCTTTCGAAGGATCACCCAGCGTCAGAACAACCCTATAATTATTTGCTGCTACGTCAGCGTGGGCTTCCTTAATTTCGAAGCCGCCCTCTTTGGCGGCGTTTTGCGCCGCTACCGCGTTATCCTCCGTCAGGCGCTTCAGGTACTCTTCGGTCTTGACACGCATAACCAAATGCGAGCCGCCCTTCAAGTCCAGGCCCAAATGGATGTTCTCTCTAAGATTCTGTTTGATGCCGGCGCCCGTAAAATCCTGTTTCCGAGGCAGGCGAGCATTGACGCCAGTCACCGGAGGCATGAAAACTTTATAGAGCCCCAGGATGGTAACGACTGCGATTAAAGCAATACGGAACTTAAGGTTCGTCTTCTTCATAAATAATCAGCGGCCGCCGGTAATTCCCAACCGGAGGCAACACTCATTGGGTCTTGGTTTCTTCTTCCACTCCAGCCACCGCCGTGCGTGAAATCTCAAGAATCGTTTTTTCGCCGCTGCGGATCAGAAAGCTGGTGTCTTTAACACTTGTAATCGTGCCCAGCACCCCGCCTGTGGTAATCACTTTGTCGCCGGCTTTCAATTCTGAGATTGTCTGCTGAAGCTTTTTTTGTCGCTGCTGCTGGGGCCTGATTAACAGGAGATAGAAAACGCCAATAATAAGGAGCATCGGCACGAACGAAACCAGCGCGCTGCCGCCTCCCTGAAACAAAAGCAATAGCATGAACATTTATTTTGACTCTTTCGGATCGCCGCGCGCCACCGTCAGTTTCTGCGAAGCGCTCAGTGGCGAGCTACATTACTGAACACCCGAGCTGACCATCTCGGTGAATTCCCGCCGGAATTGGGTGAACTTACCAGACCGGATAGATTGCCTTACACGTCGCATAGTGTCAAGGAAGAAGGCCAGATTGTGATGGGTCAGGAGGATGCTGGCCAGCATTTCGCCGCTCATATAGAGGTGCCTAAGGTAGGACCGTGTGTGCCGGTTGCATACCTGGCAGGTACAGGTCTCGTCCAGGGGCCGCTGATCCGTGGCCCACTGGGAATTCTTGATATTCAGCTTGCCGTGGGCAGTAAAGGCCTGGCCGTTACGCCCGTTTCGCGTCGGCAGCACACAATCGAACATGTCCACACCCAGCGCGATGGCTTCCAGCAGATCTTCGGGCGTCCCTACTCCCATCAGGTAGCGTGGCAGCTCGGCAGGCAGCAAGGGCGCCACTTCGCCGACCACGCTCCACATTACGCTCTTTTCTTCGCCCACGCTGAGGCCGCCAATCGCGTAGCCGTCAAAACCGATTTCCAAATTCCGCTCCAGACTTTCGCGCCTGAGGTCGAGATGCGCCGCGCCCTGCACAATGCCGAACAGGGCCTGAGTTCCACTCAATCCCTCAACCGGCTGGCGGCCCGGATCCGCCCCTTCGCGCTGCAGGACATCGAACCGGTCACGTGAGCGACGGGCCCAGCGCGTGGTCAGTTCCATACTCTGGCGCGCTTCGCTGTGAGGCGCCTGGCCCGGCGTACACTCATCAAACACCATGACGATGTCGGATCCCAGCACTGCCTGGACTTCCATCGAAACTTCAGGAGAAAGGAATTGCAAACTGCCATCGACATGCGAGCGGAACTGCGTGCCTGCTTCAGAGATGGTACGTAGCTCGCCCAGACTCCAGACCTGAAAACCGCCCGAGTCTGTCAAGAGAGCCCGGTCCCAGCCAATAAAGCGGTGCAGCCCTCCCGCCGCACGAATGATTTCAAGTCCCGGACGCAGCCACAGGTGATAGGTATTCCCCAGAATGATCCGCGCATCGAGGTCATGCTGTTCCAACTGTTCAAAGCGGACGCCCTTGACGCTGCCCGCTGTGCCCACCGGCATGAAAACCGGGGTTTCGATGTCGCCCCGCCGCGTGCTTACGATTCCGGCGCGCGCTTGTCCTTCCTGGGCTAGCAGTTGAAAAGCTATCGGCTGGGTCATGGATGGATTTTTGGTCGAGTTCGAACGCGGCTGCGGCAATCACCAATGTCTGGCCTGCTGCTCATCAAAGCCGTTCCGCTTGCTACTTGTGACTGTAGGATGGCCGGACGATTCACTTGCCTGGGGGTTTTGGGCGCCGGTGAAACCGCAGGAGCGAATATCAGCCGCGCGGTCTTATCCTTTGCGCGAGTTCCTTGTCTTTCTGTGTCGTTCAACTATCCGCAGCGGGGTGCCAAAGAAATCAAATTCTTCCCGCAGGCGATTTTGCAGATACCTTATATAGGAAAAGTGCAGGCCCGGTTTCCCTCCAGCTGTAAACAAAACAAAGGTTGGCGGCCGCACACTAACCTGGGTCATGTACTGTACGTGCAAGCGCGAGATACCTCCCTTAACCGGGGCAGGCGCACCGCCGCCGCGCGGCTGGGAAACTGCATCTTCAAAAAATACATTGAGCCGCGAAGTTGGAATACGACGATTGCGCGCTTCGTTGGCGCGTACGGCGAGCGGCAGGATGCGTTCGACCCGCTGGCCTGTCAGGGCTGAGATCGTAATCACCGGCGCCCACTCGAGGAACTTCATTTTGTCGCGCAGTCCTCGCTCGAACTCACTCACTGTTCCGGTCAATTTGTTTTCAAGGGCGTCCCATTTATTAACCCCGAGGATAATCGAACAGCCCGCATCGTGCGCGTAGCCGGCAATATGTGCATCCAGCGCGGTAACACCTTCCACGGCATCGACCATCACGATGGCGACGTCGGCACGCTCGAGGCTCTTCATGGCCATGACCACCGAAAGTTTCTCCGCCATCTCGCCGGTCTTACCCTTGCGTCGAATGCCCGCCGTGTCGATTAGTCGAAATTTCTGTTCCGGGGTTTCCAGCACGGTGTCGATAGCATCGCGCGTGGTCCCGGCCACCGGCGAAACGATGACCCGCTCTTCGCCCATTAGTCGATTCAGAAGGGAGGACTTTCCCACGTTGGGCCGGCCGATGATTGCCAGCTTTAGTTCTTTCCCACGCTCTGCGCGTTGATCGACCGCGGCAATCTGCGCGCTGCTCTCGCCAAGACCCTCGACGACGGCATCGAGCATCTCTCCCAGACCAATTCCCTGCTCCGCCGAGACGGGAAAGACGTCTACAAACCCAAAGCGATAGAACTCCGACGCCTCCGCTTCCACTCGCGCAGCTTCTGTCTTGTTCGCCGCTACCAACACGCGCTTCCCGGTAGCCCGCAGGAGTTTAGCCAACTCTTCGTCCAACGGGGTCAGGCCCTGTCGTGCATCGACTACCCAGATCAGGATTTGAGCATCATCAATTGCGAAGCCGGCCTGTTTGAAAATATTCGCAGGGATAATCGCGTCGTCGTCGGGAACTATGCCCCCCGTATCAACAATGGAAAAGCGCTCGCCAGCCCACTCAACTTCTCCGTAGATGCGGTCTCGGGTGATCCCGGGCTCATCGCCGACAATTGAGCGACGCTGGCCGATCAGTCGATTGAACAGGGTCGATTTGCCGACGTTTGGCTGGCCCACCACCGCCACCAGCGGCAGGGGCGTGGGCGGGGACTCGGCTATCGGCATATTTTCATTTGCGGTTTCGGTACTCATGGTGTTTGCAGGACAACGGTAGGGCAAGCGAGGAGAATTTGCCAGCAGAGACGAAGGAGTCGTCCGCGGGAGCGAAGTTCCGGGCAGAATTTCAGGTCCCGAGTAAATAATTGGAACTTCGGCAATCAAGGTGAAGAACTGGCTGTCCAATGAGCAATGGACAATGAATCCTTCATTTTCCATTTATCGTTTGAGATTTGTCATTGATCATTGCCGGCGAACTGCAACAGCTGAATTCGCTTTCGCTCCGGAGGAGCGAGATGTTTATAGCTAGGAACATATTCCGCAGGATCTCGTTCTGTTAGGAACAAAACTGGGCAGCGGAACCCTGTGGCGGGAGGCGCAAAACGCTTGCGCTCCTACGGAGCTTTCGATTAATGGAGGTGCGCTAAGCTATAAACATCTCGCCCTTCCGCGGCGAAGCGACAAACAACTCTAAGCCTCAAGGAACAGTGATTTATTGGACGACGATCTGCAGCGGCGAGCGAAAGTGCCCACAGATCCGCTACTCGCACATTGTGGCGCAACGTGCGTCAAAACCTGCGAGGCAAAAAACGGCTGGTCCTCACTCACTCCAAACCGGACACAGACGGCCTTACTTGTAGGTGACTTCGATCGATGGTTTGCCGTTCGGGAAGTTTACGCTACTGAAGTCGCCAATCACTTTTCCGCTCTCATCCTTAACCACAATCTCAATGACCTTCTTGGTTTTGTCCTTGTGCTCGAACTTCATCGTGGTTGTATTGAAGCTCAGGCACTGGTCATTCGTGGGACACTGAACGGTCAGAGAGCCACCTTTGATGATTATCACGTCGCTACCCTGAGGAGCCGTACTCTTACCGGTGAACGCAAAAACGCCGAGGGCTCCCAGGCAGATCGCGATAGCGATGGTCAAGATGCGCATATGACTCATATCTCTTCTCCTTATCAAATGTTGAAAAGCCTGGCGAGTTGCAGCCCCCGGTACCGACCCTATTTCGCCGGACCTGCAACGTCGCTTAGTTGTTTGCGAAATCGCTGGATGTCGGGGCGGCTGACATAACTGTTAAAGTTTGCCGTTCCCCATTGCTGTTCGAGCTTTGCAAGAGACTCTGACGCCCGCAAAGCATATTCGCGCGCACTGCCATTGTCTCCTGTGTTGCGGCTTGCCTCGGCAGCAATCACCCAAGCCCGCCATTCGCCTCCATGTTGGTCGCGTCGAGTAAAGCTTTCCTGAGCCGCTAACGCAGCAGCTAAAGAGCCTTGTCGATCTCCAGCCAGGAGCATCGCTTCGGCGAAGGCGAGCTGCACCGTTGCGAGTTGCCACGGGTCATTAACCCGCTTAGCCATCTCAACCGCGTCGGCGCAAGTTTGCTTCCCGATTGCTGAGGCGCCTGAGTACGAGTGGGCCAGGCCGAGTACGCGCTTGGCGCCAATCGCGATGACCGGAAACTGCGTTCCGATTAGAGCGAGTAGCTGCTCAGACTTGGCTTTCGCCTCGGGAAGATGTCCCTGGCTGAGAGCTATTTCAGCGTCAGCGAGTTTGATTTCCGCTGATAGCTGCTTGTAGCCACCATCTGGTTTGTCAGCGATAGACGATGCTTCGGCAAGCGAGGACTGAGCTTCCGCGTAGCGACCCAGTTGCCCGAGGACGTACGCGCGATTCAACAAATTAAAGCCCATCCGGCGCTGCACTCCTTGCGCCTTATTGATGTCATAAGCCTGGCTCAGGTGATCTAACGCTTCGGGATACTTTTCCTGGCGCGCGAACACAGACCCCATGTCGGCGTGCGAAAGCGCGATCTGAGATTGGTCGTTCCACTGTTGGGCAAGCTGCAAGAGTTGCTCATCGGTCTTTAACGCGGCCGCGTAATCATCCTTCTGGAGGTTTGCCCGGGCGAGCAAAGCAAGACAGGAAAAGCTTTCCGCTCGATATCCTCCCTGCTGATAAAAGGCCAGTGCTGGTTCAACGTAACGAATGGCCTCATCCGGATTCTTCTGCTGCAAACGTAAACTTGCCAACGAAACGCGCACCCTCGCTTCGTTGTTGCGCGCTTTGTTTCTCTGCGCTGATTCGAATGCCTCCGTCAAGTAGTTTTCCGCTTCAGGGTATTCACCCCGGACCAAAAAAGCATTGCCGAGATCGATCAGGCCTCGAACACCGAGGTTTTCCATGCCATTCTTTTGGGCCAGGTCAATCGCCTCATGAGCATACTGCGTGGCCTGGGTCGTCTCGCTCTGGTCGGCAGCCACGCTGCTCAGTTGCAGGAGCGTCTTGATCACCTGCGATGTGTTGTCGGAAGCGCGGGCCAGACTCAACGCCTGCTCCAACTGCGTTTTGGCCTCTGCCATTTTGTTGAGCTTATTGAACAGAGCGCCACGTTGAAAAGCCACTTCCGCGCGGCCTTCGAGATTCCCCAGAGCTACATAAAGCGCCTCGGCTTTTTCCAGCGCGGCAAGAGCGTTAGACAATTCCTGCTGCCGGCCGTAGACGATCCCCAGGCGAAGAAAAGGAGTGGGATACTGGGCGTTACGCGTCGTCGCCTCCGCATAGCTTTCAATAGCCTTCTTGGCGTCGTCGTTCTTCTCGTAGGCGCGTCCAAGATCCACCAGGACGAGCGGTTTTTCCGTATCTGGCGACTGTTTCGCGATCTGGGCATACGCTTCGACCGCCGTGCCGAAGTCGTGCCTCACGGTGGCTGAAATGGCGTCGACGTAGAGCCCGTCCAGCTTTGGCAACCGCGAGCGATCGCCCGCCAGCGAGGTGACGCGCAGCAGTTCGTCCTTGGCCAGATCCGCCGAATCCAGCTCAACTAAACTTTCAGCTAAACGCGCGTGCGCCAGGACGTACTTATCGTCGATGGCAATCGCTCGCTCGAGGGCCTTGCTCGCCTGATAGTAGGAGCCATCCCGCAAGGCATTCGTTCCGATGTTGTACCAGTTTTGCGCTTCCGCTGACGCGACGTGCAATGGAGGTCGCCATAACCGCCAGCCAATCCACGCTGCACAGACAACAACCAGAATTCCAACCAGGACGTACCATACAGGTACGCGCGGTCTGCCCAACATTTGCGAGAGGTTGGTCAACGTCTTGTGCCGGGGGTGGAAGATGGCTGAGCTGGGCTTGATGTGTGTTTCGTTAGATTCCGTTTGCAACAGATCCCGAACCGCGCGCAGATCCAGGATCAGTTCCTCCGTCGACTGGTATCTCTTTTCCGGTTTCTTCGCCAGCGCTTTGAGAATGAGGTCGTTCAGTTGCCGCGGGATTTTCTGGCTCACCCTGGATGGCGGCACAGGCTCAACGTGAATCACCTTAGACGCGATCTCAATCAAACTCGACCCGGGAAACGCAGGCCGGCCGGTGACGCATTCGTAGAGAACTCCTCCCAGCGCGAAGAGATCGCTGCGGGAATCGACGCTCCCACCCATGGCCTGTTCGGGAGACAGGTAAGCCGGCGTACCGAGAACTACTCCACTGCGCGTGCGCACGGCGAGCAACGTCTGGGCTTCCGGCTCAGAAAGGTGAATCTGATCGTCGTTGAGCTGTTTGGCGAGACCGAAGTCAAGCACTTTGACCTCGCCGCGCTCGTTAACCATGATGTTCGAGGGTTTTATGTCGCGGTGAATTATGCCTCGAGCGTGCGGTTCGCTCAGGGCGGCGGCGACGTCTTCGATAATCTGCAATGCACGCGGCAATGTCAGCTCGCCCTTGCGCATCATCTCGCTCAGGGTCTGTCCCCGAACGAACTCCATCACCAGGAACGGGCGACCGGCACTCGTCTCGCCGTAATCGAAAAGAGTGGCAATGTGTGGATTGCTCAGCTCGGAAATGGCGCGCGCCTCGCGCAGGAAGCGGCCACGATAGTCATGTTCGTTCGATGTAAGAGTAGGAAACTTGATGGCCACCCGACGTCCCAGGTTTGTGTCTTCGGCCAGATACACTTCACCCATGCCACCTTCGCCGAGGTGGTCGAGAATACGGTAATGAGAAACAATTTGACCGATCATTGGCCTGGGCTTG
Organism: Pyrinomonadaceae bacterium; assembly: GCA_036726305.1. GTDB lineage: Bacteria > Acidobacteriota > Blastocatellia > Pyrinomonadales > Pyrinomonadaceae > JAOAPY01. The sequence goes on from DAIMCP010000098.1 coordinate 14,229, forward strand.
TAGTGGGTTCCTCCGCAGGGGTGTAAGCCGGCACGGACCAGCCGGACGGTGGCGCGGCGAAACTCAAAAAAAGGCTTTTGACGAGGCGAATACTACGCTAAACCCAAAGGCTTTACAATTCCGTTGCAAATCCTTTGCAGACAATTGGGGCGAAAATTTGTCCTCAGATCATCCGGACGGTTGGCCTCCAGGGAAAGTGGTTTTTCACGAAGCGAAGCTTGAATGTTGCTGTTACAATGACGCCGCTGTTTCTCGACTAGTTTCCACGCCGCCCGCTGGGAGAATGCTCATGCTCAGTGCCAACAGTTTTGGTCTTTCCTCCATCGGCCAAATCGCGGTCAACGCTCACGACCTCGATCGCGCGGTTGATTTTTATCGCGACAAGCTGGGTATGAAACACCTCTTTACCGTTTCGCCAAAGATGGCTTTCTTTGATTGCTCCGGGATCCGGCTGATGCTTGCTCTACCGGAGACGAAAGAGTTTGATCATCCCAGCTCGATCCTTTATTTCAACGTGGAAGATATTCAACAGTCGTACGCAACGCTCTGCGAGCGCGGTGTCCCGTTTGAAAACGAACCTGTCTTTGTGGCAAACATGGGTACCTATGATCTGTGGATGGCTTCATTTCGCGATTCTGAGAACAACCTGATGGCACTGATGAGCAACGTCGCGCATTGAAGGCCGCTTCTTTCAGAACCACCTGCGGCAGCTGGTGGCTTAGGTGATTTGGGATTTACGAATGTGGATTTGGATTGAAATCCAAAGACACGGCAAAAACCGAATTCCGAAATTGCAAGTCTGCAATCCAACTGGAGGCTCCTGATGAAACGCAGAGATTTCCTGCAAACTGGTGCGCTCGCCTGCGCGGCAGCGGCAGCCAACCCCGTCCTGGCAGAATCGGCGCGGCACGCGGAAGCGGCGGCGCCGCCCGCACCAAAGGCATTCGAGCTGGAGGAGCTGACGATCACTGAACTCCAGAACGGAATGAAGTCCGGTAAATATACGGCCCTCTCCCTGACGAAGAAGTATCTGCAAAGAATTCAGGAGATCGACAAGCAGGGTCCGGCGGTTAACTCCGTCATTGAAATCAATCCTGAGGCGCTGGCAATCGCCGCGGCGCTCGATCGCGAGCGCAAAGAAAGAGGTTCCTCGCGTGGGCCGTTGCACGGCATCCCGGTACTAATCAAAGACAACATCGATACTGCCGACCGCATGATGACGACCGCCGGCTCGCTGGCGCTGTTGGGCTCGAGGCCTTCACAGGATTCCTTTGTCGCCAGGCGTTTGCGCGAAGCCGGAGCCGTCATTTTAGGCAAGACAAATTTGAGTGAATGGGCCAATTTTCGTTCTAACCATTCCTCGAGCGGATGGAGTGGCCGGGGTGGGCAGACCAGGAATCCTTATGCCCTGGATCGCAATCCCTGTGGGTCGAGTTCCGGCTCCGGCGCAGCCACGGCTGCAAATCTCTGTGCGGCAGCCATTGGTACTGAAACGGATGGGTCCGTAGTTTGCCCTTCATCAACAAACTCGCTGGTGGGTATCAAGCCCACGCTGGGTTTCATTAGTCGCGCCGGCATCATCCCGATCGCCCATAGCCAGGACACCGCCGGCCCTATGTGCCGCACGGTGACTGACGCGGCCATCCTGTTGGGCGCTTTGACGGGAGTCGATCCCCGCGACCCGGCCACCAAAGCAAGCCTGGGCAAAGCACTGACAAATTACACGACGTTTCTCGATCTCCACGGACTGAAAGGCGCGCGCCTCGGTATCGTACGCAAGTCGTTTGGCTTTAATGATGCGGTGGACAAGTTGTTCAACGACCTGATCGCCGAAATGAAAAAGCTCGGCGCGGTGATAGTCGACCCCACTGATATCCCTACTGCCGGCAAGTTCGATGATTCGGAATTGGAAGTCCTGTTGTATGAGTTCAAGAACGATCTCAACGCCTATCTTGCCGGGCTCGGCGCACAAGCCCAGGTGCATTCACTGAGCGAGGTGATCGAATTCAACGAAAAACATCGAGACAGGGAGATGCCCTACTTTGGCCAGGACCTTCTCATTAAGGCCGAAGCCAAAGGCCCGCTAACGGAAAAAGCTTACCTTGACGCGCTCAAGCAAAATCGAGCGATGACTCGCGAGGATGGAATCGACGCGGTGCTGCGCCAGCATAAGTTGGACGCCTTGATTGCCCCGACTGGCGGCCCGGCATGGCCAACGGACTGGGTGAACGGGGATCATTTCTCGGGTGGCTATTCCAGCGCTTCGGCCGTCGCTGGTTACCCGCACATCACTGTTCCGGCAGGCTACGTGCACGGCTTGCCGGTGGGAATTTCCTTCTTCGCCTCGGCTTATAGCGAGCCGGTTCTGATCAAGTTGGCCTACGCTTTTGAGCAAGCGACAAAGGTTCGTCGTCCACCTAAGTTTTTACGCACGGCGAATCTAACAGGCACTTAGAGTATCAACTGCCTGATAACGATTTTCAGGAAGCGCTCTACCTCGAGAATGGGCTATCCCCCGCACCGTCGGCATCTATGAATGCACACAGCGAAAGGAAGGTCTTAATGCCCCGCACCGCAACCGAGCCCAAGACGAAATCGATCTACGGAGTTCATCCCGGCGTAGCCATGACGCAGAAGTGGATTGCCGACTTGAAATCCAGAACCGGACGTTCTCTTGATGAATGGTTGACCTTGATTAAGAAACAAGGTCC
>DAIMCP010000099.1:0-15783 GCA_036726305.1 Pyrinomonadaceae bacterium
CAACAGCGGCGCGCTGCGAAAATCGATCGACGGGGGCGTTACCTGGACGCCGCAATTGACGGGCGGAGGCGGATTTTGCGGCACGCAGTGCTTCTATGACCTTGCCGTAGCTGTCGATCCGAACGACGCCAACCTGGTCTACCTCGGTGGCAATGCGCGCGGCACTTGTTCGGATGCCATGAAAAAATCAACTGACGGTGGTGCGACATTTACCCGAGACGACAATGCCCTGCACGCCGACTCTCACTCGTTGTTTTTTGACACTTCCACGAGCCCGTCAACTATTTATGCAACAAACGATGGCGGAGTGTGGAAGCGAGCTTCAACGGCTGCCGCGGGAAGTGCCTGGACCAACCTAAATAACGCGCCTCTTAATACGCTCCAGTTCCAAAGCGTGGCGGTCCATCCCCTAGATCGAAATTTCACCATGGGCGGGACACAGGACAACGGCACAGAAGTGCAACAGACCACCCCGGGAAACTGGATCAGCGCCGAAGGCGGCGATGGGGGTTACGCACTGATAGACCAGGGCGCCACCAACACGACCAACGTTACGATGTATCACACCTTCTTCAATGCCACCGGATCGCAAATAGGGTTTGATAGGATCATCAATACCAGTTGCCTGGCGATCAAAAACTCGTGGCCTACACGTGGCGATTTCGGCGTCGCCGATCAATTGTCTTTGGCCTGTGACGGTACGCCTGACTTGCTCAATAACGGCATCAGCAGAACCGACAATGTACTCTTCTATGCACCGATGGCGCTGGGCCCGGGAACACCCAACACCGTCTATTTCGGTTCTGACCGGCTGTATCGGTCTACGGATCGGGGCGACCACATGAGCGTGGTCAGCCAGACCCCAATCTCCGGGACCTCGCCCGCCAGCACCATTGCCATCTCACCCCAGGATGATAACTATCGAGTGGTAGGGATGCAGAATGGCCAGGTCTGGGCAACCAGCACCGGATCTGCAACGCTGGTAAATCTTACTTCCGGCAGCTTTCCAGCTAACCCGAATGGCAGTACGACCAATAAATTTGTCGGCCGGGCAATCATTGATCCTAATAATAAGAACGTTGCCTACGTAACCTTCTCCTTCTTTGCTCCCGCTGGTCAGGGAGTCTGGAGAATCAATAATTTGGGTGCTGCTGCCGGGAGTTCGCCGGCCGTGGCAAGCTGGGCGGCGGTGGCTAGTGGTATCCCCAGTGTGCCCATCAATGCCTTTGCAGTCGATCCGCTGAACTCCAATCATCTGTATGCCGGCACCGATATCGGGGTATATTTTTCAGCCGATGCCGGCGCCAGCTGGAATCCCTACGGCACCGGTTTGCCTCGCAGCGCGGTGTTTGACCTTGCGATTCAGAACCCAAACCGACTGATCCGCATTGCCACGCACGGACGGGGTATGTGGGAGACTCCGGCCGTTCAAGGGGGCAGCCAGATTCAACTCTCTTCCTCGACCTATAACGTGGGCGAAGGCGATGGCAAGGTAATCATCACGGCGACCCGCAGCGGCGATACTTCCGGCACCTCTTCGGTGGATTTCGCCACCAGTAATGGCACGGCTTCACAGCGCACTGACTACATTGTGCGAACAGGCACTATGACCTTTACTGCCGGCGTGACCAGTAGGTCTTTTTCGGTTCCCATCATCGACGACGCTTATGCCGAACCGAGCGAGACTATTAACATCACTCTAAGCAACGCGGTCAATGCAGCCCAGGCTGATCCCAGCACTGCTGTGATTACTATTCTCGACAACGACGCCGCTGGACCCTCGCTTGCCCAGAAGCGTTTTGGCGCCTCTTTCGGAGGCGCAGAGGAGACCCCGCCCAACGCCTCCACTGGCAGCGGCCAGGGTTACGTCTTATTAAATGGCGCCGAGACGTCCGCGAATGTCAGTTTGCAGTTTATGAATCTCAGTAGCGCGGAAAGCGGCGCACATATCCATTCAGCTCCGGCCGGAGTGCCGGGCTCGATCATTTTCCCGCTGCCCACTACGAACCCGGTGACCGACACGGTCATCAATCCCACCATGCAACAGGTCGCGGATCTAAAAGCCAGCCTGCACTATATGAACATCCACAGCAACAACTTCCCGGGAGGGGAAATCCGCGGGCAGCTGCTGTGGAATCCAACCATGGAAGGCGCTTTCTTTGTGCGCCAGCACTACCTGGATTTCCTGGGGCGCGACCCCGACGCCGCCGGCCTTAGTTTCTGGATCGATCGCTTGAACTTGAACTGCACCTCCGGCGCACAATGCTTCCACGACAACACTATCGGTGTGTCCGACGCCTTCTTCTTTGAACCTGAGTTCCACCTGACGGCGGGTTTTGTCTTTCTTGTCTATCGCGCCGCCTACGGCAACACCCAGCCATTCCCTAATCCGGATGCGTCGAATGTGACAGAAGCGAACAAGTTGCCGGACTACACTGTGTTTACCTCCGACCGGGCGCGAGTGGTTGGCGGCGCCACCTTGCCGGCCGCGCAACTGGCCTTCGCCAATCTGCTGGTGACGCGAGCGGAGTTCACCAGCAGGTATGGCGCGGGTTTGAATACTGGAGCATTATTTGTGGACGCGATACTCGCCGCCATTCAGGCCAACGATAGTGTAAATCTGACCTCGCAACGTCAGGCGCTTATTGACCAGTACAACACGGCTGGCGGCGGCAACGCCGGACGCGGCCAGGTTATGTATTTACTGGGGCTGGATGATGCCGCCAACAACCCTATCAATAATCGCGCGTTTGTTAACGCCGAGTACAACCGACAGTTTGCTCTGACTTTGTACTTTGGCTATTTGCGCCGTAATCCGGACATCGGGGGCTTTCTGTTCTGGCAGAGCCAGATTAACTCGGCGCCCGTTGGCGACGTGCCCAAACAACAGGCGCTGGTTTGCTCATTTGTGTCTGCGCCTGAATATCAGTTGCGCTTCGGTCCCAATACGCCGCGCAATAATCGGGAGTGCCCGCAGTAGGGTCAAAACGGAATAACCAACAGCTGCGGGGGAACGCGGATCAGGCGGATCTAATTTTCTAAATTTTGATGCGCCTGGTCCGCCTCTCTCCACGGCTGTTTTTCTGTCCTCTCTACCTGCCAGGCTGCCTGAACTTAGCGATAAACGGCTTAGCTTGACGCCCCTGCATATCGCATGTTAGGTTGCGACTTCATTCACATGCGTGAATTTGAATCATAAATTTCGGCAGAGACCGGCACGGCCCTGCGTCTGATTTTCTAGTTGGAGACTGGATTGAGCTCGCCAGCCCTGGAACTAAAACGTACCCCTTTGAATGCGATGCATCGCAGTCTGGGCGGCCGCATGGTCGATTTTGGGGGCTGGGACATGCCGGTGCAGTATCCGGCGGGCACGGTCGAAGAGCATCTGCGCACTCGCACGCACGCAGGCCTTTTCGACGTCTCGCACATGGGTGAGATCGAGGTGCGCGGCCGCGAGGCAATCTCGTTCGTTAATCGTCTCACGTCCAATGATGTATCAAAATTAAGCGATGGCCAGGCACAGTACTCCGCGCTAACTACGCCGCTGGGGACTGTTGTCGATGACTTGCTGGTCTATCGCTTGGCCGCGGACCACCTGTTGCTCGTGGTAAATGCTGGAACGACCGAAAAAGATTGGGAGTGGATTAAGTCACACTGGCAAGGCGATGCGGTTGAACTGCGTAATCTGAGCAGCGAGTACTGTCAGATTGCAGTTCAGGGGCCCGCTGCTGCCGCTCTCCTGCAGTCCCTGACGACTTTGCCGCTCGATGTGATCAAGTACTACTATTTTCGCGAAGGTACAGTTGACGATGTGCCGGCGCTCGTCTCGCGGACGGGTTACACCGGTGAAGATGGATTTGAGGTTTATGCCGCTGCAGATAAGGCCGAACAACTTTGGAAAAAGTTGCTTGACGCCGGCAATTTTGGCGCAGGGAACGGCATCCTGCCCTGCGGGCTGGCAGCACGAAACACACTACGGCTGGAAGCAGGGATGTCGCTGTATGGACACGAAATAGACGAAAGCACTACCCTCCTTGAAGCTAACCTCGGCTGGATATGTAAATTCAATAAAGGGGAGTTCGAGGGTCGGGCGGCGCTGGCCCAACAAAAGGAAGAGGGCGTGAAACGCCGGCTGGCGGGATTTGAGATGGTGGAACGCGGAATCGCTCGCGACGGCCAGGACGTGCTGGTCGAGGGCAAACCCGTCGGCAAGGTTACGTCCGGGAGCCCTGCTCCGTTCCTCAGGAAGAACATCGGCTTTGCCTACGTTCCGGTGCAATTCGCGAACGAAGGCCGGGAGATCCAAATTGACGTGCGCGGGCGGCCCATTGGCGCAAAAATCGTAAAGACCCCGTTCTATAAGCGCCAGAAGTAAAGTGCAGAAGCGAACCTGCGACTGGAACTGAATTCGACTGCGACTAAAGAGGAGAACAAAACAACTCATGGCAAACGTTCCTGAGGAGCTTCATTACAGTAAAGACCACGAGTGGGTCCGTGTTGCCGGCAACATCGCCACCATCGGCATAACCGACTATGCGCAGAACTCTCTCGGTGATGTCGTCTACGTCGAAGTGTCAAAGTCTGGCGATGAATTGGCGGCTAACGAATCCTTCGGTTCAGTAGAGTCGGTCAAGGCCGTGTCCGAATTATTTACTCCCGTTTCCGGTGTTGTCACTGAGCAGAACGAGAGCCTTCAGGATGCGCCAGAGAAAGTTAACACCGACCCCTACGGCGACGGCTGGATGATCCGCGTCAAGATGGCCAGTCCCGGTGAAGTTGACAGCTTGCTGACCGCCGCCGAATACGAAGACTTTACGAAAGAAGAGACCGAGTAAACTTGCGCTACATTCCCAACTCGTCCGCAGAACGGGCCGAGATGCTAAAGCAGATCGGCCTGAACTCCGCCGCTGAACTATTCAACTCAATTCCTGAAGAACTAAGACTGAAAAGGCAGCTGGATACCCCCGATGCACTTTCAGAAATAGAACTGCTGAACGGATTTGAGCGCCTGGCAGCGCGTAATAGTGCCGCCTACAGAACCAGCTTTCTGGGCGCCGGCGTTTACGCGCACTATATTCCCACCGTCGTGGATCACCTGATCTCGCGCTCGGAGTTCTTCACCGCCTACACCCCTTATCAGCCGGAGATCTCCCAGGGAACCCTGCAGGTGATCTTTGAGTTTCAGACCCTCGTCTGCCAATTGACAGGGATGGAGGTGGCCAATGCCTCGATGTATGACGGCTCAACCGCGCTGGCTGAGGCTGTCTTAATGGCCGAGCGCGTCACCAACCGTTCCAAGGTGATTGCCTGCGGCGCTGTTCATCCGGAATACCTGGAAGTCGTTCGCACCTACGTACAACACGCGGGCATTGATTTTGAGCAGGTGAACTTCGATGCCGCCACCGGTCAGGTAGCAGCCGGGTTCGCCGCAGCACTCGACGAGAAAACTGCGGCGATTGTGGTGCAGTCACCAAACTTTTTTGGCTGCCTCGAAGATGTTTCCGCGCTCGCTGAAAAGGCGCATGCCGCGGGCGCTCTGCTGATCCTGGCAGTAACTGAAGCAGCCTCGCTGCCTTTGCTCAAGTCGCCGGGAGCCTCTGGGGCCGACATTGTCGTCGCCGAGGGTCAGTCGTTCGGGGTACCGCTTTCCTTCGGGGGACCATACGTCGGGTTGTTTGCCACGCGTGAAAAGTACGCGCGGCAAATTCCGGGACGCCTGGTCGGTGAAGCCTTTGATAAGCAGGGGCGGCGTGGATTTGTCTTGACGCTGGCCACCCGCGAACAACACATCAGGCGCGAGAAGGCCACTTCAAACATTTGCACGAATGAAGGATTGATCGCGCTGGCCGCGACCGTCTACCTGGAAACGATGGGCCGGCGCGGCTTGCAGGAAGTAGCCGGGCAGTGCGCGCAGAAGGCGGCTTATGCGGCGCAACGAATCTCTGAGATCGAAGGCTTTTCGCTTCCCTTCTCGGCGCCGCGGTTTAATGAATTTGTCGTGCGCGGACCGGGACACGCGAGCGACATCCTGCATCGCCTGGCGAAGGAGAATCAAATCAACGGTGGCCTCGCCTTAGTTCGTTATTTTCCAGAGCGCCCCAATGATTTTCTCGTTTGCGTAACAGAATTAAACTCGCGAGCTGAGATCGATGCGCTGGTTGCGGCACTGGACAACTGGCGCCAGCGATAATTTCGGAAAACCTCTTCAATGAACTCCACGAACATTACGAAAGTCACCACTCATATCAGCCATAACGAGTCGCTCATCTTCGAGCGTTCGCAACCGGGACGCATCGGCTATCGCCTGCCGCCGCTCGACGTTGACGAACGACCGCTCACAGAGATCATTCCCCGGGAATTTCAACGGGACGATGATTTGGAGGGCGTGCCGGAGGTTAGCGAAGTGGACGTCATTCGCCACTTCACCCGCATGTCTACCTGGAACTATTCAATCGATCTGGGCATGTACCCGCTGGGCTCATGCACCATGAAGTACAACTCGCGCTTGAATGAGAAGGTGGCGCGCATTGCCGGGTTCGCCAATCTTCATCCGCTGGCGAACGAGGCAGATGCCCAGGGTGCGCTGCAGGTCATCTATGAACTGCAGCAACATCTGGCCGAGATCACAGGCCTGCCCGGAGTCTCTTTACAGCCAGCCGCGGGCGCGCATGGTGAAATGACGGGCGTGATGATCATTCGCGCCTTCATTGATGCGCGTGACGGCGAGGGCGCGTCGGCTAATCGCCGCACCATGCTGATTCCGGATTCGGCACATGGCACAAATCCGGCATCGGCCCACTTGTCAGGCTTTTCCGTTAAGACTATTCGCTCGACGGCCGAAGGGTTTACAGATCTGGACCACTTGCGTGAACTTTGCAGCAAGGGCGATGTGGCGGGCTTGATGTTGACGAATCCCAACACGCTCGGCCTCTTCGAAAAAAACATCAAAGAGATTTGCCAAATCGTCCACGATGCGGGTGGTCTGGTGTACATGGATGGGGCCAATATGAACGCCCTGGTGGGAGTGGCCCGTCCGGGCGACATGGGTGTGGATGTAATTCACCTGAATCTGCACAAGACGTTTTCGACGCCGCACGGTGGCGGCGGCCCGGGCTGTGGACCGTGCTGTTGCACGAAAGCGCTTGAGCCCTTTTTGCCGGTGCCTCGAGTGGTCAAAGTTGAGGGTGGCGCTGCCGGCGCTGACCCGGTCTTCAGGCTGGATGCCAATCAGCCGCAGTCCATCGGCCGCGTCAAAGCGTTTTATGGAAACTACGGCATGATGTTGCGCGCGCTCGCTTACATTCAGACCCACGGCCACGATGGACTGAGAGAAGCGACCGAAGCGGCGGTGCTCAACGCGCGCTATATAGCGCACGCGCTGGTAAGCGATTACGACAAGCCTTTTGACGCTCCGCCCATGCATGAGGTCGTCTTCACCGACAAGCGGCAATCGCGCAAAGGCGCGCACACCCTCGATATTGCCAAGCGTCTGATCGATTACGGCTTTCACCCGATGACCATCTACTTCCCACTGATCGTTTCCGGGGCCATGCTGATTGAGCCGACCGAGTCGGTCGGTCACCAGGAACTCGATCAATTTATTGATGCCATGAGATCAATAGCGCGTGAGGCTATCGAGAATCCGGAACTGGTGCTGAACGCACCCCATTCGACCCGCATCGGCCGCCTGGATGAAGCCGCCGCCGCCCGCAAGCCCGTGCTGCGCTGGAAACCAAAAGCCAAAGCCGATGCCGCCTGAAGCCGGTTGACGGCGAAAGCGTCCGCCCCTTCAGGCCAGGTCACGGGTTAGGTAAGAATCCTCAGAACGGGTGCACTTACACCGAAGGTCTTCGCCAGAAGCTCGAAAGAATTTGCAAACCCTCTTTTGGTGTCAAATCTCCCTTCCTGACCTGAGACACTCTCCTTTCGTTCGCCTTCCTTCTTCAGCGCGCCGGCCTTTCTGCATCGTTAAGAGTCTTTTCGGTAACTGGCCTCTCTTGCTCCAACCCTCATTATTGCCCTCCTGCCTGGTTGACATCTGCGGACCATTGTTTACAAAGAAGTCAACTTCATCGCCGGCAATGGCTTGACACTTACTTCAAGGGGAGTCCTCAATTCCCCCGCAGAGACAAGTTAACTAAAGGGGGACTTCGACGACCCTTTGCTGAAGAGCCTCAAACTTGGACGCGCGCGCCAGTGGATTTCCGCCCAGACGCTACCGTGGACATCAAGCCAATCGGGGTGCACAGAGGTCGCGCGCCATTGCGCTCCGCCGCTTTCTCCGCCGCTCACTTCCTTCACCCTCTACAAATAAGGAGGCATCATATGAGCCTGAGCCAATCGAACCGTCTGGCTAATCTAAAGGCCGAGCATTTTGTCGTCTCGCGAGTCTTCCTTAACGCGACGAGAATTGTGGGTTTGTTCATCATCCTGCTACTGAGCTTGCTCGTCTGCATTCCCTCTCAGAGTCATTCGAATCGGACGGTGAGCAGCCCGGCCTTGCCCTTACAGGGTCACGACGTCCAGCGCACCGCGCGTCCGGCGCAAAAGCTAAGCCCGCCTGCGCTGCTGCCGGCGAGCGTCAGCACCAGCGTGGGTGATGTGGCAGTCGATGTGGGTGGCAACACGATCAAGAAACTCAATGGGGCAGACGGAACGGTTCTTTGGTCGGCCCCCATTAGCGGTGTAGGCTTCAACGAAGGCGCGCTTGCCGTGGATCAGCTCGACCTCGGCGTCTACACCGGAAATGGGAGCCATATCATCGGCGGCACGAGTACTGTCTATAAGTACACGGCCAGTGGCGCTCTCGCGTGGACCGACACGATCAGTCGGAGCGGCACGTGCAATTTTTATCGCGTGACTGCTGCGGCGGTCGATACGAGCAGCAGCATTCCTGGCGTCGTTTGGACACAGACAGGTTGCTACGGAGGGATAGCCAAGTCCGATCGCTCCACCGGAGCCCAACTATGGAGTGTGTACACGCTCGACATCGGGCGGCCGTCAATCGACCCCTCTAACGGGGACATATATGCCAACACCACCCAGAGCTGGAACCAGATCTATAAGGCCACCACGACGGGCAGCTTGACCTCTGCCGCTTCGTGTACCGGCTACACGGATCTGAATCCGGCGGACGGCATGTTGTATCGCGGTGGCGGGGGGTGCGGGCTCAACCTATCCCAATTGGACAAGAGCAATCTGGCGGTTCCGAACTGGACCATGGCGATTCCCGGCATCACCAGCTTTGACACACTGGCCGTTCAGCCGTGGAGCGGCGGTTACGTCTATGTCGGGAGCGTTGCTTCTTCCAAGATCGTCGTTGTCGACCCGGCCACGCAGACGGTGGTAACGAGCTTTACGACGGTACCTCTCGGCAACATCGCCGTGAATCCGGCGGGTGGGAACATCTATATAGCGAGTGGCAATTTTGTGTACGCGTATAGCCCGACCGGCACGCTCGTGTGGACCAGTCCCAACCAGGGCGGGCCGGTTTACAACGTCGCGGCGCCAATGGGCATCGTGGGAACCGCATCGACGCTGGGCAACTATCCGGATACGACGGTCGCCTTAGGCGCGAACGCCACCGTAACACCCGACGCCGCGCCCACTGATACGACCAGCATCAACGTCTCTTCATCGACGAACTTCAAGGGCAGGTTCTCTGCCGACCCGGCAACCGGTGTCGTGCGCGTGACGAACGCTCATCCGGCGGGCACTTACGCGGTGACGGTCACGGCCTTCAACGGTTCGGTAGTTAATACGACCAAGACTTTCACACTGACGGTGCAGACGGGCACGGCCTGTACGGGTATTTCAATCTTCACCAATGCCGCCGATGCGAGCGTGGGCTCTGGTCCCCAATCAGTGGCGATTGGAGACTTCAATGGCGACGGCAATCAGGACCTCGCCACTGCCAACTATAGTTCGAATAATAATGTGTCAATCCTGTTGGGGACGGGGACGGGCAGTTTCGGCGCGGCGACGAACTTCGGCGTCGGCAGTTATCCCTTCTCAGTAGCGGTCGGAGACTTCAATGGCGACGGCAAGCAAGACCTCGCCGTTGCCAATTCGGATTCAAGTAATGTGTCAATCCTGTTGGGGACGGGGACGGGCAGTTTCGGTGCGGCAACGAACTTCGCCGCCGGCAGTGGCGCCGTGTCAGTGGTGGTCGGCGATTTCAATGGCGACGGCAACCAGGACCTCGCCACTGCCAACACGACTTCAGATAGTTCACATTTTGTGTACGTCCTCCTGGGGACTGGGACGGGAAGTTTCGGCGCGGCGACCGATTTTGCCGTCGGCTATCGTCCTTCTTCAGTGGCAGTCGGCGATTTCAATGGCGACGGTAAACACGACCTCGCCGTTGCCAACGAGAGCTTCGCTTCAATGAGTGTGTCGATCCTGCTGGGGACGGGGACTGGGAATTTCGGCGCGGCGACGAACTTCGGCGTCGGCGGCGATCCCGTTTCAGTAGCGGTTGGCGATTTCAATGGCGACGGCCAGCAAGACCTCGTCACTGCCAACTATTGGACACGTAATCTGTCAATCCTCCTGGGAACGGGAACAGGCAGCTTTGGCGCGGCGACGGACCTCGGCGTCGGCGCCTATCCTAATTCATTAGCGGTAGGAGATTTCAATGGCGACGGCCAACAAGATCTCGCGACCGCCAAACCGGGTTCAAATTATGTCTCTATCCTCCTGGGGACGGGTACGGGGAGTTTTGGCGCGGCGACGGACTTGGCCGTCGGCAGTGGTCCTAACTCAGTGGCGGTCGGCGATTTCAATGGCGATGGCCGACAAGACCTGGCCGCTGCGAACAATGGCTCAAACAACGTCTCAATCCGCCTGGGAGCATGTAGTCTCCCGCCTACGATAGCAGCGACCACAGGCTTGTCACGACAACAGGGCTCGCCCGCAACTAATTCCCAAATCGCCACCGTCACTGACGACGGCGGCGATGACAGCGTTAGCGTTACCGTCACTTCCGCGAATCCCTCAAATGGCGTTAGCGTCTCAAATATCTTCAATACCGGCGGCAATATCACTGCGGACATCGTTGCGGATTGCACCGCGACAAACGCCGCCTTTACTTTGCAAGCAAGCGACGGGAGTTCGACTGCGGTTGATACTCTGAGTCTAACCGTCACAGCGAACACCGCCCCGACGCTGACTTATGCGAGTCCGCAAGCGGTTATCTTTGGTGGTTCGCTGAACCTCTCGCCGACATCAGCGAGTGACAACGGGACGATCACCAGCTACGTGGTGCAAGCGGGACACGGGTTGACGACCGCGCCGACGGTTGATGCCAGCGGCCTCGTGTCAATCACGAATGCGCAGCCAGCGGGCGCGCACACCATCACGATTCGCGCCACGGATAATTGCGGCGCCACCACCGATGTAGCCTTCACCTTGAATGTTGGCGCAGCGCCTACGTTTGCTATCGACGACGTAACGCATAACGAAGGCAATGCCGGGACTACTTCATACACGTTCACGGTGACCAGGGCGGGCAGCACGGCAATCAACTCTTCGGTGAACTTCCAGACTCAGGACGGAACGGCGACCACCGCCAACAACGACTACCAGGCGCAATCGGGCACGCTCACTTTCCTGCCTGTTGACACTACGAAGACGATCACGGTGCTCGTCAACGGCGATACAACGTTTGAGGCGAATGAAACTTTCACCGTGCACCTGTCGGCCGCGAGCGGCGCGACCATCAGCGGTGCCGACGGCACAGGCACCATCACCAACGACGACGTCGCACCAATCGTGGTCTCGCTACCAAGCAAACAGGACCCTCCGGGTGGACCAAGCATTATTCCCATCACAGTTGGCGATACGACGGGACAGGGCATTGGAGCCTATGACTTCGACATCAGCTTCGATCCTAGTGTATTGCAACCGCAGGCTACGCCATTCGACGCAACCGGCACCATGAGCGGCGGCTGGTCGATTAATTCGAACACAGCGACGCCCGGCCATCTGATACTAAACGCTTTTGGCACCAGCGACCTGAGCGGTCAGGGAGTATTGCTCAACTTGAAGTTCAACGTCATTGGTGGTGGAGGATCAACGTCGCCCCTGACCTGGGAGATCTTTACCTTCAACGAAGGTACCCCTGTCGACACCGACGTCAACGGGGTCTTCACAGTTATGCCGGCTATCAGCGGTCATTTGAACTATCAGGACAGCATCATCGGGGCCAGAAACGTCACCATGACCCTGACAGGCACCGGCGGCTTTGTTACCCGAACAACGACCACGGACGTCAATGGTGACTATACTTTCGCGGGCGTACCGGTTGGCAATAACTATGTTGTCACGCCTTCGCGAACGGCTGAAGTGCATGACCTGAGCATTACCGCGTTTGATGCTTCCCAGGCGGCGCGGTTTGCGGCCCTGCTGATAACACTTAGCCCCAATAAACAGACAGCGGGCGATTCCAGCAACAACGGTGCGGTGACAGCGTTTGATGCATCGCAGATTGCGCGCTATCAGTTACAGATCGCCTCGCCCGGCAGCATTGCCGGAAGTTGGAAGTTTACGCCAGCGAGTCTGACCATCGACAATCTCACCGCCGACCAGACTAATCAGAACCTCACAGCGATATTGGTTGGTGATATCTCCGGAAACTGGACGCCCAGTGGGCCAGCTGGCCTTGCTAGTTCGCTGCCGGCGGTGAACATGCCGGTATCGCTGCCTGTGAAACAGGATCCACCCGGGGGTACCAGCATCCTATCCATCGCCGTTGGTGATACAACCGGCCAAATGATTGCTGCCTATGCCTTCGACATCAGCTTCGACCCGACTGTTTTGCAGCCGCAGGCAACACCATACGACGCCACCGGCACACTCAGCAACGGCTGGGCGATTACGCCAAATACCCTGATACCCGGCCATCTAATCCTCAATGCTTTCGGCACCAGTGACCTGAGTGGACAGGGGGTGCTGCTGAACCTGAAGTTCAACGTCGTCGGCGCACCGGGCTCTACGACACCTCTGACTTGGGTAAACTTCACTTTCAACGAAGGCACACCGGGTGATACGGACATCAATGGGTCGTTCACGACGGCAGCGCCGTCGGCGGCTGAGGCCGGCATCAGCGGCCGGATAATCGACGTTAATGGTCAGCCGGTAGCCGGCACGACGGTCACAGTGATGGGCGACGCGACCATTGTCCGGGCCATTACTGACCGCGACGGCTTCTACCGGGTTGAGGCTCTGGAAGCCAGTGGTTTCTATACCGTGACGCCTAATCGAGCAAACTATGTTTTTGCGCCGGCGAACCGTTCGTTTTCTTTAGTGGGGAACCGCACCGACGCCATGTTTACGGGCACACTCACTGCGCCCGCGGGCAATCCCCTGGAGAGTCCGGAGTTCTTTGTCCGGCAGCAGTATCTGGACTTCCTTGGCCGCGAGCCGGAACAAGGTGGTTTGGATTACTGGAGCGGTCAACTGCGAGCGTGCGGCAATGATGGAGAGTGCCTGCAGACGCACAGATTGGAAGTCAGCGCGGCCTTCTTCATCGCGCAAGAGTTTCAGGAATCAGGATTGTACATCTACGACATGTACGAAGGCGGGTTGGGCCGCCGGCCTGATCATGCGGAGTACACCTTGGACCACAGAATGGTAGAGGGAGGACCGCAACTGGAAGCCGACAAGGCTTCTTTTGCCACTAGTTTTGTGGCAGGGACCGAGTTCATAACACGGTATCCGCTAACCATGAGCGATGAAGTATTCGTGGATGCGCTGCTGCGCACGGCGCAACAGAGTTCCGGGCTCGATTTCAGCCGGTCACGAGCAGACCTCATCGCAATTTACAACAGCGGCAGTAGCTTAACGGAGAGCCGCAGTCTGGTGTTGCGTAGTGTGGTGGAGAGCACCCGGTTCAAACAGACGCAGTACAACGCGGCGTTTGTGTTGATGGAATACTACGGCTACCTGATGCGCAATCCTGACCGTGATGGATATGACTTCTGGCTGAATGTGCTTAATACCGGAGAGCGAAACAACTATCGCGGTATGGTGTGCTCGTTCATTACCAGTGCCGAATATCAGCGGCGCTTCAGCTCCATAGTCACGCGCAGTAACAGCGAGTGCGGGCGCTGACTCCACTCGGGTAGACGGCGTAAGGAATTAGCGACTTGCGCTGGTTTTAGCGGAAGGGGGGATTGCCGGGTTTGAATCTTAGGTGAGTCAGGCAGGCAGGATGCCTGCGGTCCCAGGGGAGGTCCCAGTGGCGGACACAGGGATGGTCAGCAGGGCCAGGCGCTTGACTACGCGACCCTGCATGATGTGCTCGGCGACGATTTCCGGAACATCGCAAGCCTGTACTTGCGCATACCAGACGCCGTCGGGATAGACCATCACGGCAGCGCCGATGGCGCAAAACCCAACCGATTCGCATTCGGTTAAGACCACGCTTCCCTGCGGGTTCTTGCCCTTCTTTTCCTTGCCAAAAAGTATCCCTCGCTGTTTCAACTCCTGCTCGAAAGCCTGTTTGACCGAGGCGCTGCCCCCTGCCGAACAGGACTTCCCGGTGCATACGAAGATGTGACAGCGAATGGGCGCACCCGCTACTGGGGCCAGTTCGCAAAGCTCCTCCCGATCTTCAATAAATGATTGTTTCGCCATAAATCGTCTTCTGATTAGCCTGAGCCGTTCGATCAAAGTCATCCTAGCATGAAATATCCCTGTGATTGCCAGCGGGGGGTCGAGACCCGCTGCGCTCGCCTGCGCTTACCTTGCCGGCCCGCACGGGCTATCCACGGCGCCTCTCAAGAGTCGGCTCTCTAACACATTAAGCTTTTGCTAGGCCTGAAATTAATCTGTAGAATACGAAATCGACGGGCGACTGCTCAGAGACCGCAACTGGATTTGAGCGGTCCCAAAGCGGGCGCCCGAAGTAATATTGCTTAGCTATCAGCCCTGGCATTTATGGCAACCGGCCTCGTAATTCACATCTCCTCAGGCGATGACAAGCACACGGAAGTGCTTACTAATGAGCACATCCGCATTGGCAGCAGCGATGATTGCGACCTTCGCCTACGCGCGTCCGACCTCCCGAAGCGGGACGATGGCAACAGCCTCTTACTGGGCCTGTCGCGCTCGAACGGGCATTATCGCGTAACCTATTTCGATCCCTCGCTGGTGCTGATCCACAACGGCACTCCCCTGCAGGCGGACGCAATTATTTCGGACGGCGATGAAGTGCACATCGAGCCGTCGAATCTGGCGCTGCAATTCTTTCCTATCCGCTCCTTACCGGCTATCGTTCCGGCCCCCGCGCACGAGACACACGTGGCCCCTTTTATTGAACAGGCGGCCATCGAGTCGGCTGCTACGGCCAGGCGGGACGATGCGAAGGTTTTCCTGCGCGAGTTCACCCGTGAACTGGTTCGCGAAATCAAAACCAGCACCAAGCTGGTTGCCCTGGCCATCGCTTTGTTACTGGTAGGCGGCCTGCTCTATATCGGCTTTGCTCTTTTCAAGGAGATTCAAACCAATCGACGCGTGATAGACGATCAGCGGGCGCAAATGAATGGGATGAAAGAGCAGGTCGCCAAGACCAACAAGCAACTCAGCGATATTGACGCCTCCAACAAGAGCATTCGCGACACCTTATCACCGGCGGTGAAGTTTTTCAGCGAGTATGGTAAAGGGGTCTGCCTGGTTTCGGGCACCTTCTATTACGTAGAGTCGGGCACAGGACGGCCGCTTCGCTATCCTGAAGCCCAGCTGAATGAGGATGGCGGCGGTGACCGCCACCGGCGTGCCGAA
>DAIMCP010000100.1:0-15569 GCA_036726305.1 Pyrinomonadaceae bacterium
ACGCGCTGCTGGAGATCTACCGCAAGATGCGCCCCGGCGATCCGCCGACCGTGCAAACTGCTTACCGTTTGCTGGAAGCAATGTTCTTCGATCCGCGCAAATTTGATTTTTCGCGTGTCGGCCGTTTGAAGTTCAACATCAAGATGGGCAAGTCGGAGCGAGACCGCATCGAGGACCCACTGCTTTCTGCGCACGATTTCTTCGAGGTCGTTTCCTATGTCCTGAAGATGCGCAAGAATCCGTCTGAATTTCAGTCGGATGATATCGACCACCTTGGCAACCGCCGGGTGCGCGCCGTGGGCGAGTTGCTGGAAAATCAGTTTCGCATCGGACTCGAGCGCATGGAGCGGGCGATCAAGGAGAAGATGTCGATCCATCAGGAGATGCAGACCACGATGCCTCGCGATCTAATCAATGCGAAGCCCGTGACTGCTGCGGTGCGAGAGTTTTTTGGTTCCAGCCAGCTCTCGCAGTTCATGGATCAAACAAATCCGCTTTCGGAGATTACCCACAAGCGCCGTTTGTCGGCCCTCGGACCGGGCGGCTTGTCACGTGAGCGCGCCGGATTCGAAGTGCGCGACGTCCATCCAACACACTACGGGCGCATCTGCCCCATCGAGACTCCGGAAGGTCCGAACATTGGCCTGATCTCGAGCCTCTCCTGTTTTGCGCGCATCAATGAATTTGGTTTTATTGAGGCGCCTTATCGCAAGGTCATAGATGGCCGGGTGGTCGAGTTTGTGCGCATCGTCAACGGTGGCGATACCAAACTAAAACCGGGCCAGCATATTTCGCAAGATGAACTGGAAAAAGCCAATAAGCGTCTGACTGGTGACGCGCGCAAAGCTGAGTTCGAGCCCTGGCCGTTCTACCTGACGGCCTGGGAAGAGGACAAGCACGTGGTTGGTCAGGCCAACATCGAGCTCGATGAAACCGGATACATCGTCAACGAGCGCAATGCGGCTCGCAAGGCGGGCGAGTTTATCCTCGCCCTGCGCAAAGACATCGAATACGTTGACGTTTCGCCCAAACAACTGGTTTCGGTGGCAGCCTCCTTGATTCCATTCCTCGAAAACGACGACGCCAATCGCGCGTTGATGGGTTCGAACATGCAGCGCCAGTCGGTGCCCCTGCTGCGGGCCGAAGCGCCCTACATCGGCACGGGCATGGAAAAGACGACGGCGCGCGATTCGGGCGCGGTAGTCGCAGCGCGTCGTGACGGCGTGGTGGACTATGTGGATTCCGAGCGCATCATCGTCAAGGCGGATCACAATGTCGACGGTACCATCTCGCGCGAGGTGACGGCCGACATCTACACACTGATCAAGTTCAAGCGTTCCAATCAGAACACCTGCATCAACCAGCGCGCCATTGTGCACGTCGGCGAGCGCGTGGCGAAGGGCCAGGTAATTGCCGACGGCCCCTGCACGGATCGGGGCGAATTGGCCCTCGGTCGTAACGTGCTGGTCGCTTTCATGCCCTGGCGCGGGTACAACTTTGAAGACGCGATTCTGGTTTCTGAACGACTGGTGAAAGAGGACTATTACACCTCAATTCACATCGAAGAGCTGGAGATTGAGGCCCGCGACACCAAGCTGGGCCCGGAAGAAATCACGCGCGACATTCCCAACGTCGGCGAGAACATGCTGCGGGATCTGGACGAAAGCGGCATCATTCGCATCGGCGCACAGGTCAAGCCGGGTTCCATTCTCGTGGGCAAGGTCACGCCCAAGGGCGAAACCCAGCTGACCGCAGAAGAAAAACTGTTGCGAGCAATTTTCGGAGAGAAGGCCGGCGATGTGAAGGACGCGTCGCTGGTGAGCCCTCCGGGAATTGACGGGACAGTTGTTGATGTTCAGGTTTTCACGCGCAAGGGACAGGAAAAGGACGCTCGCTCGCTGGCCATCGAAGAGGATGAAGAAAGTCGTTTGCGGCGCGACCTTGATGACGAAATTCGCATCCTGCAGGAGCAGCGCGATGCCCGCATCTATGAACTGCTGGAGGGGCGCAAACTGTCGGCCGACCTGACCGTTAATCGCGAAGTCGTCATCCCCAAGAACGAGCCGATTACCAGGGAGATGCTGCAAAGCGTCGAGTCCAAGGTATTGCGCAAGGTGCAGCTGGCATCGTCCCGGGTGGACGTGCCGGCGGAGATTAAGGAGTACGAAGATCGCACCGAGCGCCAGATCAAGATCCTCTCGGATATCTACGAAGAGAAAATTGCGAAACTTCGTCAGGGTGACGAACTCTCGCCCGGCGTAATCAAGATGGTCAAGGTCTTTATCGCCATGAAGCGCAAGCTTTCCGTTGGCGACAAAATGGCCGGCCGCCACGGTAACAAAGGCGTCATTGCGCGCATCCTGCCGGAAGAAGACATGCCGTACCTGCCGGATGGAACGCCGGTGGAAATCGTGCTGAACCCCTTGGGCGTGCCGTCGCGCATGAACGTGGGACAGATTCTGGAGACGCACCTTGGCTGGGCCGCGCGCGTTCTCGGACTGCACTTTGCCACGCCGGTTTTTGATGGAGCGACGGAAACCGAGATCAAGGACAAGTTACGCGAGAGCGGAGCACGCGCTCGCGAGCTCGGACTGCCTGAGATTGTAAACGAATCCGGCAAGGCCATCCTTTTCGACGGGCTGTCCGGCGATCCGTTCGAGCAGAAAGTCACGGTTGGTTACATTTACATGTTGAAGTTGTCGCACCTCGTGGACGACAAGATTCACGCGCGCTCAATTGGGCCGTACAGCCTGATTACGCAACAGCCGCTGGGCGGCAAGGCGCAATTCGGCGGACAGCGCTTTGGAGAGATGGAAGTTTGGGCCCTGGAAGCTTATGGCGCCGCGCACATTCTGCAGGAGTTGTTGACGGCAAAATCCGACGACGTCGCCGGGCGTTCGAAGATTTATGAGGCCATCGTCAAAGGTGAGGCCGATTTTGATCCGGGCCTGCCCGAGTCGTTCAACGTGCTGGTGCGGGAACTGCAATCGCTCTGTCTTGACGTCGAGCTGATCGATAAGAAGACCGCCACCAATGGAACGGGTAAAGAAGAAGGTGTTGGTGAAGCCTTGCTCACCAGCTCCGCCGAAGGCTAAGACATTTTCGTTTGCCGACTGCCAATTGCCGATTGGTGCTCAGCAGGCGATGACGATTTGAAAATTTGGGAAACTACCTGAGCCCGAGCGCCGGGGACCAATCGGCAATTGGAAACTGGCAATCGGCAATGGAGATAGCACGTGTTTCGATTCCAACAAGAAAAGCAGCAACTCGCGCCTGATTTTGAGGCGATTCGTATCTCTCTGGCATCACCGGAAAAAATTCGGCACTGGTCGCACGGCGAGGTTACCAAGCCGGAAACGATCAACTATCGAACCTTCAAGCCCGAGCGAGACGGGCTCTTCTGTGCCCGCATCTTTGGCCCGGTAGCGGATTGGGAATGCCTCTGCGGCAAGTACAAGCGCATGAAGCATCGCGGCGTGATCTGCGATAAGTGCGGTGTCGAAGTTACCCAGGCAAAGGTCAGACGCGAACGTCTGGGCCATATCGATCTGGCCAGTCCGTGCTCGCACGTCTGGTTCTTTAAGGGGCTGCCGTCGCGCATCGGTCACTTGCTGGACATTCCCCTGCGCGAGTTGGAAAAGGTTCTCTACTTCGAGTCCTACATCGTCATCGATCCCGGCGACGTGGCCGGTCTCAAAGAGCGCGAGTTGCTTACCGACGAACGGTATCGCGAACTGGTGCGCGACAGTCCCGGCCAGTTTGTGGCCAAGATGGGGGCCGAGGCGATCAAGGAATTGCTGGCCGCGGTCCAGATCGAAGAGCTGGCAGTTGAATTGCGCAAGAAAATGCGCGAAGAGACTTCGCAGCAGAAGAAGCTCAAGTACTCAAAGCGGTTGAAGGTAGCCACCAGTTTTCTGAAATCGGGCAATCGTCCGGAATGGATGATCCTCGACGTTATCCCGGTCATTCCCCCTGAGCTGCGACCACTGGTGCCGCTGGATGGGGGCAGGTTTGCCACCTCTGATCTCAACGATCTCTATCGCCGCGTCATCAATCGCAACAACCGTCTGAAAAAGCTGATGGAGTTGCGCGCGCCTGAAGTAATTGTGCGAAATGAAAAGCGCATGTTGCAGGAAGCCGTCGATGCCTTGTTTGACAATGGCCGTCGCGGGAGGGTTTTGCGTGGCGTAAACAACCGTCCGCTGAAGTCTCTGAGCGGCACACTGAAAGGCAAGCAGGGTCGCTTCCGCCAGAACCTGCTGGGCAAGCGCGTTGACTACTCAGGGCGCTCGGTTATCGTTGTGGGTCCGGAGTTGAAACTGCACCAGTGCGGTTTACCGAAGAAGATGGCGCTGGAATTGTTCAAGCCCTTTATCTATAACCAGCTCGAAAAGCAGGGCCACGCAGCGACCATCAAACAGGCCCGCGAAATGGTGGAACGACAGGAACCGGTCGTTTGGGACATTCTGGAGGAAGTGATTCGCGAGCACCCGGTGCTGTTAAATCGTGCCCCAACCCTGCACCGCCTCGGCATCCAGGCTTTTGAGCCCGTGTTGGTCGAAGGCAAGGCCATCAAGATCCACCCGCTGGTCTGCACGGCCTTCAACGCTGACTTTGACGGTGACCAGATGGCGGTACACATTCCGCTCAGTCCCGAAGCGCAAATCGAAGCAGCAGTCCTGATGCTTTCCAGCAACAATATCCTGAGCCCCGCGAGCGGCCAGCCCATCGCCGTTCCTTCTCAGGACATCGTGCTCGGGATTTATTACCTGACGCGCGACAAATCAGGCGCCAAGGGTGAAGGCCGTGTGTTTGCTTCGCTCGAAGAGGTGCTGCTGGCCCTGGATGCGAAAGAAGTAACCACCCAGACGCCGATCAAACTGCGCATTCAGGGCGACTTTATCGACCTGACGCAGGAACACGATCCGCAGGACATCCTACGCGCTACCGCGCAGGAAGATGTGCGTCGGGTTATCAATACGACAGTTGGCCGGGTGATCTTTAACGACTCGATTCCGCCCGGCTTGCCGTTTATCAACGGCACGCTCAAGAAGAAAGGACTGCAATCGCTCGTTAACTACTCCCACATTCGTCTGGGCCATGAAATGACCGTCAAGATGCTTGACGATCTGAAGAACCTCGGTTTCCTGTACGCTACCAAGGCAGGTATTTCCATCGGCATCGACGATCTGGTAACTCCGGACGCGAAGAAGCCGCTGGTGGCCAAGGCAGATAAGGATGTGATCGCGGTCGAGCAGCAATACCTCGATGGTGTGATCACCAACGGCGAGCGTTATAACAAAGTCATCGCCATCTGGTCTGAAGTCACCGACAAGGTCGCGAAGGAAATGTTCAAGGCCATGGACGATCGCGAAAAAGCCACCGGCGAGTTGAATCCAATCCTGGTGATGAGCGACTCCGGAGCGCGCGGCAGTGCACAGCAGATTCGCCAGCTGGCCGGCATGCGCGGCTTGATGGCCCGCCCGTCGGGTGAAATTATTGAGACGCCAATCCAGGCTAACTTCCGTGAAGGCTTGAACGTTTTGCAATACTTCATTTCGACACACGGCGCCCGAAAAGGTCTGGCCGACACGGCGCTAAAGACCGCTGACTCGGGATACCTGACCCGGCGTCTGGTCGATGTCGCGCAGGACGTGATCATCAGCGAACCCGACTGTGGGACGCTGCGCGGGATCTCGGCTAGCGCCATCGTTGAAGGTGGTGAAGAAATTGAGTCGCTGCGCGACCGCATTGTGGGTCGCACGGCGCTCGAAGAAGTCATCGATCCCGTCGAAGGCGAAGTAATTGTCGATGCCAATCACGAGATTGATGAGGACCTGGCTGCGGAAATTCAGCGTTCGGGCGTCCAGCGCGTGCGCATCCGCTCGGTACTGACCTGCGAGTCGCGTCGCGGTTGCTGCATCAAGTGCTACGGACGCAACCTGGCCACGGGCCGGCCCGTGGATATCGGCGAGGCTGTCGGCGTAATTGCCGCGCAGTCAATCGGCGAGCCCGGCACACAGCTCACCATGCGTACCTTCCACATCGGCGGTACCGCCCGTCTGGAAGAATCTTCCAAGCACGAGGCGCGTCAGGACGGTACTATCAAGTACATCGATCTCCAGACCGTCAAGAGTCGCAAGGGCGAACGCATCGCTATGAATCGGAACGGTGCTTTGACCATCATTGACGATCGGGGTCGCGAGGCAGCTCGTTACCAGATCGTCTATGGCGCGCACATCCATGTCGAAGATGGTTCCCGCGTGATTCAGGATCAAATGCTGGCCACCTGGGATCCCTTTACCTTCGCGATCCTGACCGAAGTCGCAGGTCATGTTAAGTACCAGGATCTGAAAGAAGGCGTGACCTTTGACGAAGAAGTTGACGAGGTTACCGGCCAGTCGCGCATGGTTGTTAAAGACTCGCCCGATGAAAAGAAACAGCCGCGCTTCGAAATTCGCAGCCCTGGTCATAAGGTGCTCAAGACCTACCAGATGCCGGTGCGGGCCAACCTGATGGTGAACGACGGAGAAGACGTGGAACCCGGCGACATCATCGCCAAGATCCCGCGCGAGACGACCAAGACCAAGGACATCACGGGTGGTCTGCCCCGCGTGGTGGAATTGTTCGAAGCTCGCCGGCCCGGTGAGACTGCGGTCATGTCGGAAATCGACGGAGCCGTTAAGCTGGGACCGATCGCCAAGGGCAAGCGTAAGCTAATTATCGTCGGCGACGATGGTGAAGAGCGCGAGTATGACATCCCGCGCGGTACTCACATCAACGTGCAGGAAGGCGATCGAGTCAAGGCCGGCGAGGCTTTAATGGATGGCCCCCTGAATCCCCACGACATTCTACGCGTGCTCGGTATGAATCGTTTGCAGGAGTATCTGGTGAACGAAATTCAGGAGGTCTATCGCCTGCAGGGCGTCAATATCAACGACAAGCACATCGAGGTGATTGTGCGGCAAATGCTCCGTTGGGTGAAGATCAAGGAAGTAGGCGATACCGAGTTCCTGCTCGAGGAACAAGTCGATCGCTTCCGCTTCCAGGATGAAAACGATCGCGTGGGCCTGGAGAATGGCGAGGTTTCCCAGGCGGAGCCGCTGCTGTTGGGGATCACCAAGGCGTCGTTGTCAACTGATTCGTTCATCTCAGCGGCCTCGTTTCAGGAGACTACTCGCGTGCTTACGGAAGCGGCTATTTCCGGCCGCATCGATTACCTGCGCGGCTTGAAAGAGAACGTCATTATGGGTCGCTTGATCCCCGCTGGTACGGGCATGGAGTACTACCGCAATGTCGACGTCGAGCGGGATGAATCCATGGATCTGGTGCGGGAACGAGATCTGGATGAATTCCCGGAGATCGTCGGTGGAGTGGACATTCCCACACCCACCACGCATACCACGGTTCCGGCTACCGGTGACGGAGACGTTGTCGGAGAAGACTGACCGCCAAAGGCACTAAAGTTGGAAGATTAATCGGCTGGGAGCAAATCCCCGCCGATTTTTCATTTGCGGGGCTGGAGCGGGGCGGCTGGCGGTTTATCTCCCAGGGTCGTATGCGAAGCATACTAAACGGGGTTCTCTGGAGATTGTTTCCCGAAAAAGGCCCTAAATACCGACGCCGACCTTGCTGGCATGGCTATTGCCACCTAGCAGCGGAGGGAAAAATTTGACATGGAAATAAGACAGCTAAGAAAGAAAATCGGCGCAGCAATTCTCGGATTATCAATAATGGCAGGACTCGGTCTTGCGTCGAGCCTCTCGGCGCAGGCGCAGTACCCGTGGCCTCAAGACCCACGTGATCAAGATCGGAATCGCGACTACCGGAACCAGGACCGGGACCGCGATTACCAAAATCAAGACCGCGATCGGGATTATCGAGACCGGAACCGGGGCCGCAGACGACGTGGCGGTGATGACTATCCTAACTGGGGTGGATCTTTCCAGCTTCGCCAGACTGCTTTGAATGCTGGCTACAACGAAGGCATCAAGGAAGGCCGCAAGGATCGCAACAAACGAAGATACAGCGACTTCCAGGACTCGAAGACCTATCAGAAGGCCACGAAGGATTACAACTCACGATATGGTGACCGCGAACTCTATCGCCGCTATTTCCGTGAGGCCTTCCAGAATGGTTATGAGGCCGGTATGAACGGTTACTAAGAGTAGCTGACACAGGCGAATTGTTAACAGAGGAGTGGAGAGCGATCTCCGCTCCCTTTTTTGTGCCTGCGAACCTGTTTGGATTAACGCGCCCGGCCTCTAGTTACCCGCCACACTTCCTCCGGGGGATTCGTGAACTTAACGCATCTCCGTTCCGGTGTATACTTGCCGGTCTGATTTTCCTTCCAGTCCCAAGATGGGCGCGATACATCGCCATGAACAGCGCATCAGGGAAAACTTCCGCCCAGCCTGCGAGCCAACTTGCCCGACGCCTGGGCCCATTCGATGCAGCCATGATCGTGATGGGTGGCATCATTGGGTCAGGAATCTTCATGAACCCTTACGTGGTAGCACGTCGCGTGCACACGATACCTTTGCTGCTGGGTTGCTGGCTGCTGGGAGGACTGGTGGCGCTGGCTGGCGCATTTATTTATGCCGAGTTGGCAGCACTCCGACCGAGCCTTGTCGGTGGGCAGTATGCTTACCTGCGCGAAGCCTATCACCCCGCGGTTGGATTCATGTATGGCTGGGCCTTGCTGTTAGTGATCCAAACTGGCGGCATGGCGGCCGTTGCCATAACCTTTGCTCGCTACTTCCTGGATTTGACGCACCTGCCTCTGGCCGCACATCTGCTTACCATCCCCGTCAAGTTTCCTTTCATCACGCACTTATTCCTGGTTGACATCACCAGGGAGGGGGCTGTGGCCGCGCTCACTCTGGGTGGGCTGGTGGTCATCAACTGTGTCGGCGTCAAGGCGGGTAGCACGGTGCAGAGTGTGCTGATGGCCATCAAGGTTCTGGCCATCCTCATGCTCGTGCTGTGCGCGCTCTGGTTTAGCGGCATGGTCAACATGAGTTTCAGCCCGGTGTTTGATCGCCCAGTCTCGTTTGGCCTGCTCGCCGCGATTGGCGCGGCCATGGGTCCGGTGATGTTTTCTTACGGAGGATGGCACACCGCCAGCTTTGTCGCAGCCGAGATGCGCCGGCCGGATCGTGATCTGTCGCGTGGCCTGTTGTTTGGCGTGCTGGGAGTAGTGCTGCTTTACCTGGCGGCTAATGCAGTCTATGTCGGGGTGCTGGGGGCGCAGGGATTGTCCCAGGCCACTACGCCCGCCTCTTCATTAATGCGGCTGGCACTGGGAGAACGCGGCGCAAGCTTAATGGCCGTAGGCATCGCCGTTTCCGCCCTGGGCTTCTTGAGTCAGAGCATGCTCACTGCTCCGCGCGTCTACTTCGCAATGGCCGCAGACAAGCTTTTTTTCAAGTCGGTAGCGAAAGTCGGAACGCGCTCGCGAGTGCCTTTTGTCGCCATCGCTCTGCAGGGGATTATGGCTACCGCCATCGCTCTATCGCAGCAGTACGAACACATTCTGGATTACGTGGTCTCCGTCGATTTCATTGCCTATGGACTGACGGCTACCTGCATCTTTGTGTTTCGCCGGCGTGAGGCACAAGCGCGAAAGGGCTCAGGGCCTCCCGCTGTAATCAGGGGCTTTGCTTATCGCGTACCAGGTCATCCGTACACGACTATTTTGTTCACGGCTACTTGTTGGGCTGTAGTAGCCGGCACCGTCTACTCCTATCCCCGGAACACGGTAATCGGCCTGGGAATTGTGCTGGCAGGCATTCCGGTTTACTTTTTCTGGCGCTGGTGGCGCCGGGATCAATAACTTATGAATCGGGTAAGCAGTTCTGATTACATGTTGTGGGCGAAAACTCGTTCACATGCGAAATACGATCTTGCCAATAGCGGGTTGGCCGGTTATCCCTTTGCCGGCCTGCCGGTAAAGATCGAAGACCTCGAGTTTAATGGCCCCAGCTATTACGGCTATGGACCACTACAGCAAGCCATCGCTGAAAAGTGCGGTGTCGGCATTGATAATGTTGTTGCCACCAACGGCGCCTCACTGGGCAACTTCCTGGCCTTGGCAGCCAGCCTCGAGCCGGGCGATGAAGTACTGATTGAACACCCCACCTATGAGCTACTGGTCAGTACTGCTCAATTTCTTGGTGCTCAAGTGAAAAGATTTTTTCGACAGCGTGACCCGGATTTCCGCATTGATCCGATTGCCTTGCAGGCGGCAGTGACGTCTCGGACACGCCTTATTGTGCTCACCAACCTGCACAATCCAACCAGCGTGAGAACCAGCGAAGCGACCCTCAGGGACATCGGCGCCATCGCTCGTGAAGCTGGGGCGCGCGTGCTGGTAGGCGAGGCTTACCTTGACTCGCTTTTCGTTGACGCCCAGACTTCGGCCTTTCACCTTGGTCCCGAGTTCATAACTACAACCAGCTTGACCAAAGTATATGGCCTCAGCGGTTTGCGTTGTGGCTGGATCCTGGCTGAGCCGGAGATGGCCAGGAGAGTCTGGCGGCTGAATGATCTGGTGGCCAACAGTCCTGCTCATGTGGCTGAGCGTTTGAGTTGTCTTGCGTTTGCCAACCTCGATGCCATTCGCGAGCGTTCACGCAAGCTGCTGACTTCAAACCATCTCCTTTACGCTGACTTTCTTGAGCAGCGGAACGATCTCTGGGCCCCGCGTCTCAAAAGTGGAACAATTTCGTTCCCGCGCCTTTTGAGCGGCGAAGTTGAACAACTGTGCAGCCTGCTGCGCGATAAATATGAGACGAGTGTCGTTCCGGGACGATTCTTTGGGATGCCGGACCATTTCCGTCTGGGACTCGGTAGTGAGACAGAAATATTCGCGCTCGGATTGCAACGGCTGGGCGCAGCACTTGACGAGCTGTCCGGTCGTGCTCATTGACGACCTGCCTTGCGAAGTGTAAATTTAGTTCACTCATTGGCGGTAAGGACATTCGCCCAGATCCAGCTCCTTACACGCCTTCTACGTTAAACCTGAGCGTAGAAATCTCTCTAATCGAGGTGGGACGATGCCCCAAATAAGAGGAATTCAAGCGACCGAGGACGTGAAAGCAGAGTGGGAGAAAGCCTATAGCCTTTACCTGCAGGCGCCAGGGGATCGTTACGACAAAAAGAACGATCGGACCGAACGTATAGGCTATGTCGCCAAGGCCCTGCAACTCACGCGCAAACAGGCAAAGCGCCGTATCAGAAACTTCGAAGCCTGGCAGCGCAACATAAAAAAAGGCCTGGTTAGTGCCTGATGTTTGCTCCTGAAACGCGCTTAATGAAGTCCAGCCAGTGAACCAACGTCAAAGGCAAAATCTTCCTGCGCTCAGCGCACGCGGGCTTCTCTTACTTGTCCTGATACAGTATTCCAGCCTGGGTGCGACGTCGCCGGCCCACGGCCAGCGCAAGTCTTACGACAGGTCGTTGACCGCAGCCAGCGCCTCTAATTTTGCGCAACTGGCCCTGAAATGCCTGCGCCGGGAGTTCCCAAACAAGCCCGATCACGTTATTAATGATCAGAACGATCTGCAGAGCCCGCGCGCAGCTCATCCAGCCTTCTATGGTTGCTATGACTGGCATTCCTCTGTGCATGGCCACTGGATGCTGGTGCGTTTGCTGCGACGGTTTCCTGCCCTGCCTGAGGCTGCGCAAATCCGGTCCGCGTTGAGCGCCAACCTTTCCGCTGAGAACATCCGCGATGAAGTTGCCTATCTGGGCCAGCCAAACCGGCAGTCGTTTGAGCGGACCTATGGCTGGGCGTGGCTACTAAAGCTGACGGAGGAGTTGGAGGGGTGGGATGATGCCGACGCCAGGGCCTGGGCGGAGCATCTAAAGCCACTGGCCGCTGCGCTGACCGCCAGCTACCTCAAATTTCTACCCAAACAGACTTATCCCATTCGCACCGGGGTCCATCCGAATACGGCTTTTGGTTTGGCCTTTGCGCTTGATTACGCGCGTGCATCGCACAACGCGCCATTTGCTTTGCTTCTGGAAGAACGTAGTCGTAGGTACTTTGGCAGTGACGTGAATTATCCGGCAGCCTGGGAGCCTGGGGGTGAAGATTTTTTTTCACCCGCGTTAATGGAAGCCGACCTGATGCGGCGTGTGCTTAAACCCGTTGAATTTGCTCGTTGGTTGAAGCGTTTCCTGCCGCGCCTGAAGCGAGGAGAGCCGCACGCACTGCTCGTCCCGGCTATCGTTTCTGACCGCAGCGATCCAAAGCTCGTTCATCTGGACGGCTTGAATCTCAGTCGCGCCTGGTGCCTGCGAAATATTGCCGGCGCTTTGCCGCGCAACGATGCGACTCGCAGCGTGTTGGCCCGTGCAGCGGAGACTCATGCGCAAGCCGCACTGGCCCACGTCGCCAGCGGGAATTACGCCGGGGAACACTGGCTCGCTTCCTTTGCCGTCTACCTGCTATCGACGCCTCAACCGGGAGAGTGAAATGCTGATCCTTAACCAAGAGCAGGTGGAACGGCTACTGCCGATGCCGGAGTGTATCGAGGTGATGGAGCAGGCATTGCTCTCGCTGGCCCGCGACGAGATGTTTCAGCCCCTGCGCACAGTCATCCATCCGCCGGGCGCTGCGGGTGTCATCGCCATGATGCCCGCCTACAAATCGGCTGAGACTGCGCTTTTTGGTTTGAAGGCGATCTGCGTATTTCCCGGCAATCCCGCCCGGGGTTTGGACTCGCACCAGGGCGGCGTCCTGCTTTTCAGCGGAGAGACCGGCGAACCGCTGGCGCTCATGAATGCCTCTGCTGTCACCGCCATCCGCACCGCTGGCGTGAGCGCCGTAGCCACGCGCGCGCTGGCCCGGGCAGACGCCTGCGAGTTGGCGGTCATCGGCGCCGGAGTGCAGGCCCGGTCGCATCTAGCGTCTATCTCATGTGTGCGACCATTGACAAGCGCGCGCATCGTCAGTCGTAACGTCGAGCACGCCCGCCGGCTGGTTTCAGAATTGCAGGCCTCGTTCAACTTTCCGCTCAACGTTGTCACTGACAGTCGCGACGCTGTTGCTGGCGCCGACATCGTGGTAACCGCCACCACTTCGCTCACGCCGGTCTTGCAGCGCGAATGGCTCAAGCCAGGGACGCACATAAACGCGGTGGGCACCTACTCGCCGCGAGCACGAGAAATTGATAGCGCCACCATGGCGTCGGCGACGCTGTTCGTCGACCGGCGAGAATCGGCGTTGAACGAAGCAGGGGATTACCTCATGGCTGCCCAGGAAGGGGTGATTGGCCCCGCCAGTATTCGCGCCGAACTTGGAGAGGTGCTGCTTGGCAGTTTTCCCGGACGCACGACCAGTGCGGAGATCACGTTATTTAAGTCACTGGGCATCGCCATTGAAGATCTTGCCGCCGCGGCCTATCTCTATCAGAAGGCAGAGCAACAGGAAGTTGGTACCCGAGTCGACTTCTAGGTAGTTACGCCCCGCCCGCTACTCCCGAACCCCTGGCGCGTTCAAAGTTCTTACTGAACTCCTCCCAGCTTCGCCGCTCTGCTTCCCATTCCTCGCGCGTTTTAAAGAACGAGAACTCAAAGCAGTCTTCCATGGCGCTGCCGTCGAGATGCCAGAAATATAATTCCAGATCTTCAGCCATGGCCTGACACACAGGGCAGTCCTTATCCACCATTGCTTCCTTGCCGGATATCGCGAGGGGAATGCGGCGTCGCTCCCATTCCATCACCAGGGCCGGCGCTTTTCCCTGATTCTCGTGGTCGTGGGTTTCCAGCCAAGTGTCCTGGTCCCGTTCCATGCATTTGGCTTCGTCCGCGACTGAGACCCGTCGATCCCCGCCCACCCGTTTTGCACTTCTGGTAAGCAGCCACCTGATAAGGTCGTAGTTGAGCACGACTTCATGAGTGCCAAAACCCGCGAAGCGATAAGCGTGGGCATTGGGCAACAAAGGCGGCGGGCACTCCCCCACCATCGACCACTGCATCTCTCGAGAATGCAGGTCAAAATCAATAAAGTCCTTCTTAGCCAGCATGACATCACGTGGCGATTTCCCTCCCAGATCCTCTCGATCGGTTACCAGCCAGGCGGTGTGAATCTCCCTGAACAGGTCCTCATTCTCGAGATCGGCCGCGGTGATTATGGCGTTGGCCAGGAAATTTCTGAGCGGCGTGCCCCACAGCACTTCCCTTGGATCGTCCCAGTGGATTTGTTGCCGGTGCGCACGTCTCTCGTTGACAGCGTCCAGGTATTCAGGAACCGAAGAGAGAAAGAGCCAATCCTCCGGCAGACGGTAGGGAACACAAACGTCTGTAAGATGCTCGCCGTTGTGATAACTAATGGCATAGATTGCCGGCGCAATCCGATGCGCCAAATCATTAGTTGGCTCCGGCGAAACCGGGAGATCGGGATCAATCGCCAGCGACAAGCCCTGGGTTGAGTCTGTTTCTCCTGCCCCTTCCTCGGAAGATTCTCCTACTAACATCGGGGCCTGATAGCTCGAGTCGAGCATAATGATGCGCGCCGCCAGGTCAATAATCACAATTCCGGCAGCGCTGGGTTCAAGATTTCGGCCGGCATACAATGACCGGAAGGGTGACCGCCCAACCAATGGCTTTATGAATCTGGCTACGGCCAATTCCAGCTCATTAATAGTTTCTGGTTCAGCGCTGAGGGCGGCAATAGCAGCGTGGCCTATGCTGCCATCCACTTCTCCGCTCATCGTTTGCGAAAAGTCGACAACGTTTAATCGAATGCTACTCATGGTGCCCTTCTCTCTGTAGGGTTGGTTCGGATGAATGAGTTGCGCTTAAGCACGCTGAACTTCGCAATACGTTTCGCTTTTGGGTTTGACGAGCTGCAAGAGGAACATCAAAAGGCACCTCATCGCGCCCAAGCCTGTCTGGCGTTTCAGTGACTAATTCCAAACAAGTGTCCCCTTGCGTCCCTTTTAGAACCGGCGCGCGGGGAATTGACAACGAGACGCAGGAACTATCACTTCAAACAGCAGGCTGGCGTTTCAGCACGCTGGCACAATCTCATTCGAAATCACGAACAAACCAGGTTTGAAAAAGCAGGCGGGAATGTGAGCGCCACGGACTCTACCACAACTGGCGACCGTATATCCAGAAAAACCTCCTTTGAGATCTTAGGATTTATTGAGGAAATCGATGGTTAGCAAGATTTCTAACAGGCCAAGTCCGGGCAGACGAGAGAACGAGCAGGATTTAAGTGTCACGATGATCAGGCGGTTGGGGCTTGCGAACTTAGGAGAGCGACGGCCAAACCAGATTCCTTGGCTTGCATGGCCGACATTTTTTATCGCCTCAACATCGCGCGTTCTACGGTTTCGTAAGTTTTTCCGGTACGAGGATCGTTGTAAATGTGATCGAGTGCAGCATCGTCAAAGGCATTTCGCTTTGTCTGTCATAGATGACTGGCTCGTATCTACCACCAGCACCCCGTTAAAGAACCTCCTAAAAGTGCGCGTTCTTGACCAATCCTTTCTGGCCCATATAATGGCTTTCGTGGCGGGGTAGCTCAGCTGGTTAGAGCGTGGGATTCATAACCC
>DAIMCP010000101.1:0-15453 GCA_036726305.1 Pyrinomonadaceae bacterium
GGCAGTACCCGCAAACCGCTTTGGCGCAGCTCGGCAGCCACGCTCGTCGCATAGTCATTTATGCGGTCCGTAATCGGCAGCACGGCCACCTGGACCGGGGCCAACCACATGGGAAATGCGCCGGCATAGTGTTCAATCAGCACTCCGAAAAATCTTTCGATGGAGCCAAACAGGGCCCGGTGCACCATTACCGGCCGATGCGGCTTGTTGTCCTCACCGATGTACTCCAATTCGAAGCGCTCAGGCAAATTAAAATCCCATTGCACTGTGCCCAATTGCCAGAGACGGCCGATCGCATCCTCAATCTTGAAATCTATCTTCGGTCCATAGAATGCCGCCTCGCCTTCAATCCTCTCGTAGACGATTCCGCGCGCCTCCAGAGCTTCGGCCAGGGCCACTTCCGCACTTGCCCATTGCTCAGCGGAACCGAGCCAGTTCTTTGACGTATCGCTTCCTCTGACCGACAGCTCGAACTTTATCTTTTCGAAACCAAAGGTCTTCAGAACCTGATACGCAAAATCAACACAATCGTCGATTTCCTTGCGCACCTGTTCCGGCGTGCAGAACAAGTGCGCATCGTCCACAGTAAAGCCGCGCACGCGCATCAAGCCGTGCAGCGTGCCCGATAACTCGGCGCGATAGACGGTGCCCATTTCCGCATAACGCTGCGGCAAGTCTCGATAGGAGCGCTGTTGGGATTTGTAAATGCCTATGTGAAACGGACAGTTCATCGGCTTCAGACGAAACTCGACGTCCTCGATTGTGGTTGGTGCAAACATCGAGTCGCCATAGGCCTGTTCGTGTCCGCTAACCTGCCACAACTCGCGCCTGGCGATGTGGGGCGTGTAGACAAAACTGTAATCACGTTTGACCAGTTCTTCACGCAAATAGTCTTCCATCTGCTGGCGTATGATTCCGCCCTTCGGATGCCAGAAGATTAGTCCCTGGCCGTATTGATCCTGAATCGAAAACAGATCCAGCTCGCGGCCCAGCCGGCGATGGTCTCGCTTTTCAGCTTCCTCTCTTTGCTTCAACCAGCCGTCCAACTCCTCCTGGCTGAAAAATGCGGTGCCGTAGATGCGTTGCATCTGCGGGTTCTCGGCATCGCCTTTCCAGTAAGCGCCGGCCAGCGACAGCAACTTGAAGGCCCTGAGCTTGTTCGTGTTGGGCACGTGCGGCCCCAGACAGAAATCGATAAATGGCGAATTGTCGATGTAGTAAACGCTAACTCTCTCGCCTGCCTTTTCATCAATCAGCTCGCACTTCAGCGGCTCGGCCCGCTCAGAAAAGAGCCGCATCGCCTCCGCCTTCGGAATTTCGTCGCGCCGGTAGGCCAGGTTGCGACTGGCAATCTGCCGCATTTTCTTTTCAATCACCGGCAGATCGGACTCGGTCAGGGCGCGCGGCGCTATCACGTCATAGAAAAAGCCGTAACGTGGGTCGTCAAGCAGCGCGGGCCCAATCCCCAGTTGCGTGCCCGGGAAAAGATCGAGAACCGCCGCCGCCAGCAGGTGAGCGGTCGAGTGACGGAGTACTTCCAAACCCGCGAGCGTTTGTGGCAAGACCGGTTCAATCTTCAGGGTGTCGCCATTTTCGGGCGAATCCAGCTCGAAAGCCAGGTCTACTTCAGCCCCGTTTACCCGCGCCGCCAAAGCCTGTTTGGCCAGATCACGATCCAAATGCTTCAAAGCTTCGGCAACAGTCACCGGTCCGGCGATTGCCGTGGAAGCGCCATCATTAAGTTGTACGTTGATTTCGCTCATTACTTGTCCACAAATCCTGCCTCTCGGCCGTGCAACAGGGACATGGTCCGGGGGCAAACCAGGACCTGACCGCAACCTCGCCGGCTCAGGCGCCTAAGGATTTGTGACTTACCAATTGCGATTTACTACTTCTTTTGATCGGTTTCGATAGGAGCGCCTTCGTAGCGAGCCCGCGTGGCGGGTTCTATTAAAAACTTGTGAATCGAGTTGTAGTCCGATTCATAACGAAGGACTTCCGGAGCTTCTACCAAAAATTGATACTGCGTAATCGCCTGCTAACGGGAAGAAATGTATGCGAAAGAGGCCGGATATGTCAATCCGAGGTCGCACACTCGCACACTTCGAGTCAGCGCGAAGCGTCAAGACTGGTTGGTGGTGGCCTCCAAGTCTTGTTATGAAGCCGTCCTTCGGATGATAATCAGCGCGGAGCAGCCTGAGTTGTTTCCTTCTAAAGCCAATCCCGATGCTCAATAAGGTCCCACACATACATCTTGAAGAAGAAGAGCTCGAGTTTGCTAGGAATCACATTAGAAAATTCTATGCCTCTGATTTCTTCCCAGATGTTCCCGAGTTCGAGGCGGTCTGGGCGTCATGGCCCAAGTTCAAAGAGAGTCTTCACTCTCGCAGCGTAAGCGGCTTGGGGCACGCGCCACTGTTAATGGCTGCGCCCAAAAGCGGGGGTGGCTATCGGGTTGTTCATCAGTTGCAGCCATATGACGCGATTATCTACACGGCACTGGCATACAAGATTGCCGATGCAATGGAGAAGCGTCGTCCGGCAACGTCTGATGAAATTGTTTGTTCGTATCGTGTTGCCCTTAGTCCAGACGGTCAGTTCTTCGACGGCAATCACGATGGCTATACAACCTTCTATCAAAGGTCTTCGAGCCTCACCGACGAAAAAAAATACGTGTTGGCTGTCGATATTGCTGGATTCTTCAACCACATATACGTCCATAGACTTCAGAACTCCATCGAACAATGCGGCGTCGAGTATCGGGATCTCTCCACAGCTATCGAGGAGTTTCTACTGAACCTCAATCAAAGACAATCCGTTGGAATTCCAATAGGGCCAGCGGCCAGTATCATTTTCTCTGAGGCGGTTCTGATTGACGTAGATGAGTTCATCCGGACGAATTTTGAGGGAATCGATTATGTACGGTATGTAGATGATTTTCGAATTTTTTCCGATTCACGGCTGATCTTGGATCGCGTTCATCACGAACTGACCGCTTACCTCTACCGGGCTCACCGACTAACTTTAGCTACAGGGAAAAGCAAACTTTGGGAATCCGTTCAGTTCAAGGAATCCGTTCTTGAACCGCCCGAAGACGCAGAGCGAAAAGCACTAAAGACAGAATTATCGGGACTTCTCGCTGACGTTCGAAATCCTTATGACAGTCATGAACAAGCTGAAGCGGAAATCGAATGGGAGGATGTCCCGCCAGACGTTCGTCTGGATGCCCTTAAAAAACTCTTCCATACGCTTGTCAGCCGACCAACACTTGATCTCGGCCTAGCGCGGCACATACTGAGGCGCTCACGTCGCTCTCGAATTCGTAATATTCTTCCAGACGTGATTGAAAATGCAGCGTTTCTATTGCCAGTATTTCGCGATTTCGGACTTTATTTGCACAGTGTTCTTTCAGAGGGGGCGATTGCCAGTAATCTTGCGGAATTCGAAGCGCTGATCGATACCTCTATCACTAAAATCCCATTCGCTCGACATTGGTTACGTTGGCTAATCGCTTCGAAACCAGCTTTCTCCGCATCCACAAAAATAGAAAGATTTGTAATGGAACAACCAATTGATCTACGGGCTCAAGCGCTCTACGCACGCACCAACAAGAGAGAAAGCTGGGTCAAGAAGAACAAGGACGATTGGGCACATTTAGGGTCGTGGGAGCGAAGGGCATTAATCTTAGCCGGGGAAATCCTCTCAACGAAGGAAAGAAATGTTTGGATGGACAGCATCATCCAAAGTCGAACCAGCCTACTAGATCAGATTATCGCACAGTACGTTCGATTCAAATGAAGCAAAACCAATGGAGAATGAGGTGAGCTTCACTAACTGGGTACGCTCAGCTTGTAAAATATGAACGAAGGCAAAGCCCACCTTCTGCGTCGCGATCTGAGACTGCTTCAACTTCCCGTTCGGCATCTCGTCAACGCGCGGATGACTTTCTGCGGGAATCGGATGATACAAACCCGCAGAGTCGTGCCGCCGGGCACGCTCGCTCGCTTGAACAAAACTCCGCAGCGTGCCTAAAAGCACTGCTATAATTTGACCGCGCACTATGCCGCTTCCGGAACTTGATAGTCATGGGGATTTGCCGATGGGCATCCATCAGGCTTCGCTTGACGAAGTGATCGCTCGCTTCGGGCACGGAACCCCGCAGCGCCGACTGGTGACCACGCGGCTGCTGCGCGTACTTAAACTCGCCGAAGGCACTGGCAAACTCGAACGCTGCATCATCTTTGGCAGTTATGTCACCGCTGAGCCCAATCCAAATGACGTTGACATCATCCTGATAATGCGCGACGATTTTCGTCAACAAGAATGCTCGGTCGAAGCCGAACCGCTCTTTGATCACCTACGCGCGCAGCGGGAATTTGGTGCGAGTGTCTTTGCTATTCGACCTTTGCATATATTGCTGGAGACAGTGGATAGCTTTATCTTGCATTGGCAGATCAAGAGAGACAAGAGCCAGCGCGGAATAGTTGAATTGTTATGGAGGACGTAAAATGATTAAAAACGATTTGGAGTTACAAGGCACGCGCGAGCGCATCTCCTTCTTCTGTGGGATTCTCATGCAGATGCGCGCCACGACCGAACCTGAGGAATACCTGTTCATGGCTAACAGTTACCTGGCCGAGATCGAGAAGATGAATACGGAGATCCTTGAATATCTAAAGCGTCATCCGAGTCAAATCGCGCCCGCTGAAGCCGCCTAACCTTGAAGCCTCTACGAATGCATTGACGTGAAGCAGAAAGCGGAGGCTGAAACAACACGTTAGAAGCACATATCCCAGATCACCTCGCGCCTTGCCCCTTGCCCTTTGCTCCCTGCCCTGATACAAAGCGATTCAGGCGACGATTCCTCATCTGCCGAAGCCTCATCTGAAAGTCATTCAACACGAGAATCGTTTCCAATCGCGTGACTGATGCGCATCATTGATGACTTTCTTCTCCGAGAGCGAGGCGCTCCAACCATGCGCTGTGTTGCCTAACCGCTTCGCGGCAAAGGAACGATGGAGACCTTCTGGTCACTTTCCACTATGCAAACTCGGACATTTCATGCTAATAACTCGCGTCTGAACAAGAGCAACGAGTACGGACGCGCTGACCGTTCAATTTTTAAGCGGCAATACTCCCTGGACTTACGATAACGCAAGGATCGCAAATTATGTCCCGAGCCCTGCTGGTAATTATTGTTGTACTCCTTTACGCGCTGCATCAGGACTTCTGGTTCTGGCGCACTGCGCATCCGCTGGTATTTGGTTTCCTGCCGATTGGGCTGTTCTATCAGGCCTGCTATTCCGTCGCCGCAGCCCTGGTTATGTGGTTGCTCGTCAAATATGCCTGGCCCGGTCATTTGGAAGAAGATATCAGGAAGACACAGGAGGACAGCAACTCTTGATTCCAGCCATCGTCGTTTTCATTTATCTCGCCACCGTCCTCTACATCGGCATCTTTGCGTTTCGAAAAGCGGCCGGCGGCAGGAAAGCCGAAGACTATTTCCTCGCCAGCCGTTCACTTGGACCGTTTGTCTTTCTGTTCTCGCTGTTTGGCACAAACATGACCGCCTTTGCCATCCTCGGCTCGTCGGGACATGCGTTTACGAATGGAATAGTTACCTTTGGCCTGATGGCTTCCTCTTCGGGCATTGTTATTCCACTAACGATTTTTTTTGTGGGCACCCGCGTTTGGGCGCTGGGCAAAAAGTACGGCTTCATGACTCCGGTGCAGATGTTTCGCGATCGCTGGGAGTGTAGCCACATTGGTACCGTAATCTTTGGCCTCCAGGCCGTCCTTCTGATTCCCTACATCATCATCGGAATAATGGGCGGGGGCACGACCTTACATTCCATCAGCGGCGGACTGGTCCCCTACTGGTTCGGCGGCGCCATCGTTGCGCTGGTGGTGATGGGTTATGTTTTCTTTGGCGGCATGCGGGGCACGGCCTGGGTTAATACTTTTCAAACCATTCTGTTTTTGCTGTTTGGCGCCATCGCCATTGTTGTCATTGGCGCCGGCATGGGAGGATTTCGCAGTGCGGCGCAAGCCATGTTGAACTCTCCTGCCTTCGCGCCACTCCTGACGCGCGAGCGAATCTCGCCGCTGTATTTCTTCAGTTACACCTTCATTCCGCTTTCGGCCATCGCCTTTCCGCACATTCTGATCTTCTGCCTGACGGCCGAGAAGATGAACCACTTCAAGAAGACCGTGATTTTTTACCCGCTTTGTATACTGGCGATCTGGCTGCCTTGTGTGTTTCTGGGGGTGATGGCGAATCGCGTTACTGACGTGCCGCAGATCAGGGCCAAGCAGGAGGCGCGGCGCTTGCTCGCCACTCAGGGAAAGACCATGGCGCCCGAAGCTCGCGACGATCTGCGTGAAAAAGCCGCGGGTGACGATGTGATTCTGCTCCTGCTGCAACGATACGCCCCCCTTTGGCTGGCGGGCTTGCTGGGGGCCGGCATCATGGCGGCAGTAATGGCCAGCGATTCTCAGATCCTCGCCCTCTCGACAATGTTCACGGAGGATTTCTTTGCTTTTTATGGAGGCAAACGGCGTTTTGGCGAAGGCGTGCAGGTACAGACCGGGCGCCTGTTTATCGTCTTGATTACGATGGTGGCCTACGCGGTAGCGCTGCGCGCGCCTGAGACAATCTTCGAGCTCGCCATCCAATATGCGTTCTCAGGCTTTGCCGCGCTATCTCCCTTACTCATCGCAGCATTGTTCTGGAGGGGGAGCACCAAATGGGGAGCGCTGGCAGTCACGCTTTGGACTGCCAGCGCAGTAGTCGCCGTAGCCGTTTATCAACATGCAGTCCCGGCACCGGCACCCGGCCCGGCGACTGTCAGCTGGTCCATCGCGGGCCTCGATGTGCTGGCGCGGACTCCCGGTGGCACCGCAGTCTTTGGATTCATGCCGGTGGTGCCGATGGTTATAGTTTCCGGGCTCTTGATGATCGGCGTCTCGATGCTCACCGCCAAGCCCCAACAGTCCACAATTCAAAGGTACTTTCCGCCGGCTTAATCCCTCCAGCAGTTGGGGACTTCACCATTCCGGATTCGGGTGCGCTACGGCTTCATCGAGCCTTTCATCATCTGATCGCGTTTTGCCTTGAACTCTGAGGTCGGTTTCCACTCGGGAAACTTTTCGCCCTGCGCCACGCGAT
This sequence comes from Pyrinomonadaceae bacterium, assembly GCA_036726305.1. Classification (GTDB taxonomy): domain Bacteria; phylum Acidobacteriota; class Blastocatellia; order Pyrinomonadales; family Pyrinomonadaceae; genus JAOAPY01. The sequence goes on from DAIMCP010000101.1 coordinate 7,169, forward strand.
ACCCAATCGTCAGCAGTAACTGGGCGTCGTCAATCGCACCCGCCAGATCCCAATCAGGTTTTATTTCGTCTGAAACCTTGTGATAATCCTTCTGCACGTACTCTTCGCGTTTCTGCTTGCCGTAGTTTGCGTCCTTGCCGGAATAATCAGTGCCTGAACTGGTGTAGAGAGCCGGGACTCCCTGCTTCGCAAATTCAAAATGGTCGGAGCGATAGTAGTAGCCTTTTTCCGGTTCCGGATCGGGATTGACTGTGCGTCCCTGCGCGCTCGCGGTCTCGCGCAAGAGGTCGATGAGCGTACTGTTGTCGTCACCCACCATCGTTATGTCTTTCGTGCGACCCCATTGGTTGACGCCATCCTTGTTAATGTTCGCGAGGGTGCGGTTCAGGGGATAGAGGGGATTGGTGGCGTAGTAACGCGAGCCAATCAGGCCTTTCTCTTCCCCGGTGACGGCCATAAAGAGCAGTGACCGTTTTGGCGGCGTGGGCAGTTTCGTAAACCCTTCAGCTATTTCCAGCAAGGTCGCGCATCCTGAGGCATTGTCCAGCGCGCCGTTATAAATCTGATCGCCTGCCAATTTCGGGTCGCGGCCGAGATGATCCCAGTGCGCTGTGTAGATAACGTATTCGTCCTTGAGCGTTGCGTCCGAGCCTTCGAGCCTGGCGATCACATTGTTGGAATTGATTTCGCGCACAGTGTTCTTCACATCGATGTTCGCCCGGGCCGCGAGCACCACTGGCTTGAAGTCTTTACTGATGGCGGCTTTTTTCAAAGCGGCAAAATCCTGCCCGGCTGCCGTTAGCAGCTCCTGCGCGCGCTCTGTCGTGAGCCAGGCTTCAACTGCCGGTCGTGACATGTTCTTGTCGGGCGTTTGAATGTCAAAGTTCTCGCGCGACCAGCTACCGGATACGACTTCATACGGATAACCAGCCGGGCCTGTCTCGTGAATGATGATGGCTGCAGCGGCGCCCTTTTCCGCGGCGATCTCGTACTTGTAGGTCCAGCGGCCGTAGTAGGTCATGGCCTTGCCCTTGAACATCTTATCGTCGAGCTGGTTGGGATCATTAGCATCGGGCACCGCGGGATCGTTAATCAACATCACAATGGTCTTGCCGCGCACGTCAACGCCTTTGTAGTCGTCCCAACCATACTCTGGGGCTACGACGCCATAGCCGACAAAAACCATCTCTGAGTTTTCAACTTTTGACTCCGGCACAATCCGCCGCGAGATGGCCACATAGTCCTCCGGGAACTTCAAATCGATTTTCTTGCCGCCGGCACTAAAAGACGCCGTCGGCTGTCCGGTAAAGCCCACTAGAGGGACTTTCTGCACATAAGTGCCGTCAGGATTTCCCGGCTTGAGCCCAAGCCGCTGAAACTGTTCAGTCAGGTATTTGACGGAAAGTTCTTCTCCTTTTGTGCCGGGACCACGCCCCTCGAACTCATCTGCTGATAGCACCTTGCTATGTTGCAGCAGATCATTGGAGTTAATGCTTTCCAGTGCCGGTTTGAGTTCGGGCGGCCCGGAAGAATTGACCGTCACCGAATTTACATTGGCGGACTGGTTACCTGATGGAGTCTGAACGCAGGCGATGGTCATAGTGGCCATTGCGCACGTCGCGAAAACGAGAATTCGTTGCTTCATAGTTTTACTTGCCTCGCCAACGAGTGACAGTTTCATTAGAGCTTCTTTCTCAAAACGTGACTGCGAAGACTCTAAAATTAAGGGATAGGGAAAGAAAAAACCAAAGACCGCAGAGCAAAAACGGAGGACGAATCTTATCCAAAGCAATACAACCGGCCGTCCTGTGAACCGATAACGATGCGACCGTTGGCGATGGCCGGAGAAGCCGACAGGGGCGAGCCGGCATTAAACTCCCACAGTTTTGCACCATTCGCGAGATTCAGGACATAGAATCGTCCGTCATTCGAGCCCACAAAGACTCGTCCGCCGGCAATGGCCGGTGAGGATTCAACTCGCGCGCGCGTCGCAAAGGTCCAAAGGGCTTTTCCTGAAGTGCTTATCCCGTGAACCAGTTTATCTCGTCCGCCCACGACCAGCCGGTCATCGGTTACTGCAGCGGATGAATAGAAAGGAAAGTGCCGCTGTGGATGCTGATAGTGCCACCCGATGCTGTGCTCTCTCAATCTGACCATCAAGACTTCATTGTTGAACGTGCCGTAATAGGCGGCGCCTCCGCGCAAGGCCGGCGAAGCCCCGGTGTAGGCCCCGGACGAGACGTAGAACTGCTCTTTGCCGTCAGAGATTCGAATCGCATGAAAAATTTCGTCACAACCGGCAATGTAAGCCAGGCCCCCGTCAATGCTGGGGGTTGAATGCACTGGTCCCTCGGTGCGGAATTTCCAAAGCAACGCTCCGTTGCGTGTCGCGAAACAATAGAGATGCTGATCGTACGAACCGATTAGGACGCGGTCGCCAACCACCACCGGTGACGACTTAATTTCGTTTCCCAGCTTAAAGCTCCAGAGCTTCTTGCCATCGGGCGCATTCACCGCATGAATGACGCCGCCCAGGTCGCCTATATAGACGACACCGTTGCTGTATGCAGGTGAAGATTCTCCAATTGCCGAGCCGGTCACATACTTCCAGTAGACCGCGCCGTTCTCGAGATTAAGCGCTACCAGCTCGCCTTTTTGAGAACCCACGAAGACGGTCCCACCGACGATTGCGGCCGAAGATTCGATGGAGTCGCCTGCCTCGTAGGTCCAAAGTTGTTTCAAAGTACGCGGCACGTTTGACAGCGACACTCCTGTCAAAGATTGATTGCCGCGAAACTGGGACCAATTATTTGCGGGCGTGTCCTGTGCAACAACAGTCAGGAAAGAAAAAAGCAGAAGGCAGAAAGCAGCAGCCAGAAGTTGCCAGGCTGATGGCCGGAGGCCGAAAGCAGAAGGTGACGGCCAATCACAGCCGCGGCTCGTTACTCCAGCCTTAAACTCTCTCAGATAGTTTCGCATCGTAATAAAGTCCTGCGTTGCCGTGTTGCCTTCAGTACGCGAGCTGGTAGACCTCCAAAGCGCCGTGCAAGTCAAACAGACGCGGATTGTGTTTCCCAGTCCATTGCTGCGCAGCTTCTGTTGCCAGGATCGGCAGATCAACCCGGGGAACGCCGGCTTTATGCAAGCCTCCCTGCAGTCCCCCGGCAGCGGCGAGTCTCTCCAGTCTTTGCGCCAACACTTCAGCCGGCGGCTGATTGCCAGCGTCGAGTCCACCGCTCGTCAGTTTCAGCAACTCTTTGTAATGCTCGCCGGCAATGCCTCCATTCCAGCGAACTACCGACGGAAGCAGCAGCGCAATTGCCAACCCATGTGTCGTTCCGTAGCGGGCGGTCAATGGATTGGCGCAGGCATGTGTCGCCCCGAGCATCGAATTCTCAATCGCCGCGCCGGCGAAGTGAGCCCCCAACTGCATCGCGCCACGCGCCTCAACATCATTGGGTTCCGCCAACACTCGCTCATAATTGCCCTCCAGCAAACGCCACGCCTCTCTGGAAAACATTTCCGAAAGTGAAGTGCGATTGATGGTCACATAACTCTCGACCGCATGCGCTATCGCATCGAAACCCGCCGTAGCTGTTATCGCATTTGGTTGCGAGATAGTCAGTTCCGGATCGAGTAGCGCCAGGCGAAATGATGCTTTCGGATCCCCACAAGCCATCTTTACGTGGGTTGTCGCATCGCAGATCAAGGCATAGCTCTGTGCTTCACTACCAGTTCCGGCGGTTGTGGGGATACCAATCATCGGCAGGAACGGCTTGCTCGCCTTCCCATAACCGAGGTAATCCGTCATCGTGCCGCCGTTGGTGAGGAGAAAATTGATACCCTTGGCGCAATCCAACGAGCTCCCGCCGCCCAGTCCGATAATTGAATCAACTCTCCTGGCGGCAGCAACAGATCGCCCCGCCTCGACCATGCTCGTATCGGGATTTACTTCGAAGTCATGAAAAGTCTCTACTTCGATGCCCGCTGCCTGGAGCGGAGCCAAAGCTTCGTCGACATGGCCCGATGCCAGTAGCCCGTGGTCTGCTACCAACAGCGTGCGCCGAAAACCGAGTTCGCGCGCCAGTTCGCCCAGCCGCGTTATGGCGCCATTCCCGAAGACCACACGGGTCCGGGGTTGAAAATCAAAAGTTTTCACGCTAAACCACCCGCCTGAAGTCGGTAAACTGCACGCCGGTTACCAGCCCAGGCTCTTAAGGCTTAGTTGGGGGAGTCTCAGCGAGTGCGTAAAGTTGATTGCGATTCGAGATATACAAAGTGCCGTTGGCAGGCACGGGGGTCGAATAAACTGAACTGCCCATATTGATTTCATTAATAACCTTTTTGGTCTTACCCTCTTGCAGAATTACGATGTCTCCATCTTCGTCGCCGAGATAGATCTTGCCATCGATCAAGATCGGTGATCCCCAGATGGCCGCGAAGAGATCATGCGTCCAATAAGGCTGCCCGGTCTTGGCATCCAGCGCATGCAGAAAACCACTAAAGTCAGCTTCATAAACTATGCCGTCCTTAATGGCTGGAGTTGAGATGGAACGGCGAATCTTGTCGTAGTGCCATACCAAACCCGTCTTAGTTATGTCGCCGCGCTTGGTGGCATCGATGCAGTACATGTGGCCTACGCCTTCGCCGTGTTCCGGATCCTGCCCATTAGCGATGTAGATCTTGTCATCGTAGGGCACCGGCGTTGAAATCAGTTCGTTGCGCGTCTTGGGCCAAACTGAGTCTTTTGGATTGGTATCAAACTCCCAGAGTTTCTTTCCCGTCAGAGCCTCATAGCCCCGGATCCAGCCATCGCCCTGCGCGTGCACCACCATATCCACGCCGCCGATCTTCGCTACTGTTGGCGACGACCACTGGCCGTGCAGGATCTTGTCGAAAACTGAGTTATCTTCCCAAACCAGTTTGCCGGTCGTCTTGCTGACGGCGATGATCGCCGGGGCCTTCGGCGCGGGAATATTCACGTGGCTTTCGTCCTGGCCGTTTGAGGTGCTGACATAGATAAGGTCGCCAAATGACACTGGGGAAGAATTTGCCATGTTGTGGGGCAGCGTGCCTACTTCCTCCATCATGTCAAACTTCCAGAGGATGTCGGCATCTTTTTCGCCCTTCAGCTTCTCATCAGTGTACGGGCCGTCGTTTTTCCCATCCCGAAAGCCCTTGGTATCGAGAGCCACAAGTTCGGCCCGATTAGTTACGTAATAAAGCCGGTCACCCTCAACCAGCGGCGAAGAGCAGACACCCTGATAGGGCCAATCGTTCACGCGTCCGGCCGCGAGTTTGTCCGAGACCGCCTGCCAGAGAAATTCACCGTCTGATTCGCGGAAGGCCATCAGGATTCCCTTGTCGCCCGTTACCTTTGGATCGCGCACACCTTCGTTATTGGTACCGACATATACCTGCCCACCGGCGACGACAACGTTGCCGTACGATTGCGAACCCAACTGGGCCACCCATTTCACATTCTTTTTTGTTTTCACATCCCAGGCCGTCGGCAGTCCTTTCATATTCGAAACCATGTTCCGATCAGCAGTGCCTCCCCACATCGGCCAATCGCCTTTGCCCGGATCCGAGGCGGAAACGGGGCGAGGAGGCAGGAGACACACGGCAATGAGCAAGAGGCTTAGCGCTGTAACTGAAAGCACTCTTGCAGCATCATGGCCACGTTCTCGTTTCGACATATTATTCCGCTGCGATTTATTCATGGAGCTGTTGCTTGATTCTTTCGCGGTCATGGTCATCTCTCCCCTACTGCCTTCTGCCTACTCGTTTTTGTAGACCTTTAAATTGTCGAAATAGATTTCCGCCAGTCCATTACCAAAGATGCCCGGCGCGCCCTGGCGATTGGGAATCGGATCAATGCGTTCAAGCATCCACTCGGCGGGCTCACTCGCACCGACGGCCCAGGCTTTTCCCCGAGCGCGCACTTTGCCGTCCGGCAAATTTTCAACCCGCAACTTTAAGTGATACCAGGTGTCCGGCTTCCATGCGTAAGGGACCTTCACTGTCCGAGCCGTTTCCGGCTGCCAGGGCTCGATATGAAGAGACTGGCTATTACCGTAAAGCGTCAGGACGTAACGCTGAGAAATAACGCCTGCATCCCCCTGCTGGCGTCGTTTCTGTATGGCCTGAACATCGGCTTCGATGGTGTAATCCGCAAGGTTGGAAGGACCGAAGTAAGCACGGGCCCGACTAAGCAATGATGAGCCTTCGGTCGTCTTCACCAGGACCTTATTGCCGCCCACGTCGCGGACAATGTACTTCATCGTGGCATTCACCCAGGTAGAGGGAATGGCATTAGCTGTCAGCTCGTCGAAGTTTTCATTCAGCGGTAGCGGAGGAAAAACGCGAACACTGGCCGCCCCCGTGATGCCGCCAACCGTCGCCCTGACCAGGCCCGCCTGACTGATGGGTTCGGGCGCGGCGATAAACTGGCCGTTGGCTATGGTGCCTTTCAATTGATCGAGCGCCCAGGTAGCGGTCTTTTCTTCACTGAGGAAATGTCCCAGGCTATCGAACAGACGCACGCGAAATCTCACGCTCTCCCCCGGTTTAAGAATGAGTTCAGTGGGAACCACCTGCACGTAAGTCGCTTCACCCTTGACGATGGACTCCTGGTGCGGCAGCGCGGGTTTTTCATGCGTCGCCTTCTTGCCGATGCAATACAGATTTGCATCGCTGACGACATAGACGCGCCCGTTCGAGACGGCCGCCGAGGCAATTATTGTTTCCGGCAAGGCGGCTGTTCCTAGTTGATCCTGATCCAGAATTTCAACTCCACTGGCGTTGGGTTTCAGGATATAAAACTTCCCGTCTTCCGTCCCGACATACAGCTTGCCATCGGCGAGAACCGGCGACGCCTTTTGGATGGTGCCGAGCTTTTTCAGCCACAGCTCTTTGCCGCTGTTGACGTCAAACGCTCCGAGCGTCGCACCATTATCTATCTGGTAGAGAAGGTCGCCGTCCAGCACCGGGGATGAGAAGCCACCCTGCCAGCCGTAGACCCGCCATTTTATCTGCTCCGGCTTGATGTCGCCCTTCGCCCCTGCATCCACGGCGACAATCATGCCCATCTCGTTCGAATTAAGGTTCTCTTCGCTGTGAGTCAAGATCGCCACGCCGTTGTGAACGACTACACCGGTATTCAAGCCTCGTTTACTGATTTCATACTTCCAGACAGGTTCGCCCGTCTGTGCTTTTATCGCGTGGACCACACCATCGCTGGCCCCCTGAATCAGCAGGCGCATACCGTTTACATTGGCGATAATCGGAGCTGCATAAGTCGTATCGTACGGGCGCCCTCCCGGTGCGCTGACCCACATCGTCTCGCCGCTCTTCTTATCAAAGGCTATGAAGCGATGGGCGCCACGTCCATGTTGACCCCACTGGAAAGTGACCCCGCTGACGATGACCAGATCTCCGTCAACGATCGGGGAAACGGTGCGACCGCCGTGCGTCGTCAGCAGCCCAAAGTCCTCGCCAAGTGATCGCTCCCACAAGACTTTTCCTTCGCGCGTGAGCCCCAACAAGGTGCCTCCGACTCCGAAGGCGTAAACATTGCCGGTGGCTGGATCACCAACCGGGGAGGCCCAGCCAACGCGGTGCGGCGGTACGTCGCTCAGATAGATATTGAAGCGGTGCTCCCAAAGCAGCTTGCCCGTATCCGCGTTGAAGCACATGACGCGCTCTTGTTCCAGCTCGCCCTTTCCGGCCGTGTTTTGGAGATAGAGACGCCCATCCATGACAATCGGCGCAGAACGTCCGCCGTAAGGCGCCTTCCACGCTAAATTCTCACCTTCCGGCGACCAATGCGTCGGCAGATTTTTCTCATTGGAGATACCATCACGGGCCGGGCCGCGCCACTCGGCCCAATCGCTGCCGCCGGGAGCAGGAACAATCAACGACAGGGCCAGATTCAAGAAAATGAAAAGAAGGTTAGTCATTTTGAATTTCCATCACACAAGCTGAGAATAGAGGCCGCCGAAGAAAGAGAATCTGTAGACAAAACGCCATGCACACTGCAACCTTCAAGATGTAAAATACGTAAAGACGCGTTGTAGTGATTCAAAATATTTCACTTGACCCGGACCTGATTCAGCACCAAAGATATCGCTTTACACCCCCGAGTCAAGTCGCGCAGTAGCACTCTCGGCCATCTCCCGCTTTAACGTACAGACGGTGTGCTGGCTCATTTCAGTCCGCGGTTTTTCGCAACCCCGATGCTGGTGGCGTCAAATGGAATAGTTGGGAATGCCGGGGTTCACAGC
>DAIMCP010000102.1:0-6292 GCA_036726305.1 Pyrinomonadaceae bacterium
CCCATGTCTTAAATCGCGGCGGCCGAGGCGTGCGCAGTCCGCTGGATCAGTAAGAGAGCAGGGGGCCAAGAGAGCAGGGGGCGAAGGGCGAAGAGCAAAGGGCAGAGGGCGAGCAGGGCAAAGGGCGAAGAGCAGAGGGCAGAGGGCACGGCGGCGCGGCGAGTTTCAGCCTCGATTCAGCACGCGAGTTTATTGGGCACGCCTGCGCGTGCCCTGGGGGAAGATCCGTAGCGGGTTGCTGCCGTCTCAGCTATCGGGGTCGTCTGAATCGTCCCCGAAGTCCGGCGGCCAGACTAATCAGCCCTGATCCCAGCAGCAATAGTGAAGCCGGCTCGGGTACAGTGGAAACCTGACCCTGAATAGTTGTCATCCCTCCGTTGGTCGATGGCGGCACCAGCGCCAGCGGATTGTTGACAATGCTGTAGGTGACCGTGCCAATGGTGACGGAAGTCACGGAGAAGTTAATCACGCCAGTGCTGGAGTTCTGCGTGATCGTTCCCGTAAGGGTTCCGGCTAAGAACCCCATGCCCCCGGACGGAACCGTCTGGAAGATCTGCAGCGTGAAAGTTGCGGGGCTGGTGATCATGGCGCCGGTTCCCACGGTCGTCGCCACGATCGAGCCAAAACTGGCGAACGTTAAGGGATTGGCATTGACGGTGCTGCTCGCTAAGCCAACGAACGTCAGGGTCAGCAGATTCCCGCCGCTGCCCCAGGTCACCGAGTTCGTGCCGCTGCCGCTGGTGGCCCCCGGGCTGGTGATGGTTCCGGACGTGCTGAAAGTGACGTTATCCGCCTTAGCTTGACCGACACCGATGAAAGCGACCAGCAATAATGCCGCTATAGTTGTGATTAACGGTTTCAAAAGCTCCTTCATGAATTACCTCCTGCGACAATTCTTACCTAACAATCAGGTGCGGAGTGTTGTTAGCAGTCGCCTCGCACGATGACGTTGGCAACAAACTCCCCCATTCGGAAAGCAAGAGCGGAAAGCATCAAGAGGGCAGGCCCGCCTTCCTTCAGCAAATCGCTACGAGACGGCACTCCCCCAGGCTATTTGCAGATACGCGAGTTTTGGGATGTACATGATTGCCGTTTAGGCAAAGGCGGGCAATAACATGGCGGCATCATTCTGCTGATGCCCGCCCGCTAGCTTCGGATTTTCTGGTAAACCAGGCGGTTTGCGATTTTCTACCATTCACGGGTGAATTCTGAACGGCAGAGGCCTTCGCCTGGTCAACATGCGCCTCGAAGAGATTCATAACCTGGTGAAGAGCACCTCGATCCCGGCGTTCGCGGCCGACGGCGAGGGATTAATCGTCGCCTGGAATGGAGCGGCTGAGAAAGAATTCGGGACCACGGCTGAAAAAGCGCTGGGTCATTTTTGCGGCACGATAGTGCAGGGAAGGGACGAGTGCGGTCCGGTGTGCTCTGAGCATTGCCCGGTCCGGCACTCAGTGGCGCAGGGCCAGCCGATGGGAGAATTTGATCTGCAGGCAGGGACTGGGCGCGGCCAACGCTGGCTGAGCGTGGCGGTGTTAACGGCCTATGTTAACGGCTCGAGTATTCCCTTTGCGATACACCTGATGACCCCGGTGGAAGTGCGGAAGCGCCTCGAGATGGTCATTCGGGATTTCGTTATCAGCAATACTGGTCTGCCTCTGGAGCAGGTCAAGGCAGTGCTCGGCTCGCAGCGATCAGCAGCGAGAGAGACTCGGCTCAGCGAACGCGAGCTGGAGATCCTGCGACTGTTGGCAAAAGGCGGCACGACCAGCAGCATCGCCAATCAACTTCACATCAGCAGAGACACTGTCAGCAATCACATTCAACATATTCTGGGAAAGCTCAATGTTCATACGCGCCTGGAAGCAATTCGGCGCGCGGAACACGCGAGGCTAATCTGATCTTCTCCGCCAGCGAACTCTCTGAGAAACGGCGGAACGAAAATCCGGATCCAGCAGAACTTCCAAACACTCCTTAACGCAGACTTAATCGCTGGCCACCGTTGAGATCGCCGGCGAGCCCTCTTTGCCTGCTTCAACGGCGGCCTGTTCCGCTGCCGCGAGCGCGGCCGCCGCAGCCTCGGCTGCGAGTGCTGCCTGGGCGGCAGCGAGACGCGCGACGGGAACGCGGTAGGGCGAACAGCTCACATAGTTGAGGCCAATCTCGCTGCAAAAAGCGATTGATGCCGGATCCCCGCCATGTTCGCCGCAGATGCCGACTTTCAAGCCTGGCTTGGTGGCGCGGCCGCGTTCGGTGCCGATGCGTACCAGTTGGCCCACTCCCTCGCGATCGAGCACCTGGAACGGATCTTCAGGCACAATCTTATGTTCGATGTAGGCGGACAGAAAGCGGGCTGAATCGTCGCGACTGAGACCGAAGGTCGTCTGCGTCAAATCGTTGGTCCCGAACGAGAAAAAATCGGCATGCCGGGCAATCTGATCGGCCATGAGCGCAGCCCTTGGCAACTCGATCATGGTCCCGACCTTGTAGTCGATGCTCGTGCCCTGCTCGCCCATAACTTTGCGCGCGACTTCATTGATCAACTCCGCTTGCAGCCGTAACTCTTCACTCAGCGACACGAGCGGCACCATGATTTCGAGTTCGACCTTTTTCTTTTCACCTTGCGCCTGGCAAGCGGCCTCGAAGATGGCACGGCACTGCATGCGCGTCACTTCGGGAAACAGCAGTCCAAGGCGGCAGCCGCGGAAACCGAGCATGGGGTTGGCTTCGCGCATGCGGATGACCTGCTTCAGGAGGGTCCTTTTCTCATCGATTTCATCCAGCACCTTGTCCATGTCCGCAAGCGTGCCCGCACCCCGAACGGCCATCTTCAATTCCGCCAGCTCGCTCAGCAGATCGTCGACACTGGGCAGAAATTCATGCAACGGAGGATCGAGCAGGCGAATGGTGACCGGCAACCCGGCCATCTCGCGAAAGATGCCGAGGAAATCGCCCCGCTGCAAAGGCAGCAGTTTGTCGAGCGCCTTTTCGCGCGCGCCCACGCCTTCGGCAAGGATCATCTCGCGCATGGCGGCAAGCCGCTGATCGCCAAAGAACATGTGCTCAGTACGACAAAGGCCGATGCCCTCGGCGCCAAATCCCCGCGCCACCTTGGCATCGCGCGGCGTGTCGGCGTTCGCGCGCACGTTCATCTTCCGGTGTTTATCGGCCCAGGTCATCAATTGATAGAAGTCCTGACCGAGATTCGGGCGAATGGTCGGCACCTGGCCCAGAAAAACCCGGCCGGTTGAGCCGTCAACAGTGATCCAGTCACCCTTGGTAACCACTGTTCCGTCGACGGTGAATTGCTGCTGGCTGTAATCGATTTCCAGGGCACTGGCGCCGCAGACGCAGGTCTTGCCCATGCCACGCGCCACGACCGCGGCGTGACTGGTCATGCCGCCTCTCGCGGTGACGATGGCCTGGGCCGCAACCATGCCGTGATAATCGTCGGGGCTGGTTTCCTGGCGCACCAGGACCACCTTAGCCCCTTCGCGCGAGAGTTCTTCAGCTTCGTCGGGACTGAAGACCACCTGGCCCTGCGCCGCGCCGGGGCTGGCCGGTAAGCCCGTTGCCAGCACGACTGACTCGGTTTTGGGATCGACGGTAGGATGCAGCAGCTGGTCGAGTTGTTCGGGAGTAACTCGCTGGAGCGCAGTGGCTTTGTCGATCAATTTCTCGTAGACCATGTCGGTCGCGATCTTGACCGCCGCCGCGCCGGTGCGTTTGCCGGTGCGTGTTTGCAGCATCCAAAGCTTGCCGCGCTCGATAGTGAACTCGCAGTCCTGCATATCGCGATAATGCACTTCCAGCTTTTCCGTGATTGAAGCGAACTCTTTGTAGACTTGCGGCAGTTCTTTTTGTAACTCGCTAATCGAGTGCGGCGTGCGTATGCCGGCGACCACGTCCTCGCCCTGCGCCTTTAACAGATATTCGCCGTAGAGCTTTTTCTCCCCCGTGGAAGGATTGCGGGTGAACGCGACTCCGGTGCCGCTGTTCTCGCCCATGTTGCCAAAGACCATGGCCTGGATGTTGACTGCGGTACCGAGCGAATCGGGGATGCGATTGACGCGCCGGTAGTCAATGGCCCGGCGGCCCATCCAGGAATTAAAGACCGCGGCGATCGCGACGCGCAGTTGCTCGTAGGGATCTTCGGGAATCGCCTGCTGCTCGGCAATGATGATCTGCTTTTCCGCGGTGATAATGTGGCGCAAATCTTCGGGGCTGAGATCGGTATCTTTGCCGCCGGAGGTTTGCGCTTTATAGCGATCCAGGACACGCTCAAACTTCGTATGGGCGACACCCATCACGATCTCACCAAACAGGGAAGCGAAGCGCCGGTAGGCATCGAGTGCAAAGCGCAGGTCGCCGGTCTGCGCGGCCAGTCCCTGAACTGTCTCTTCATTGAGACCGAGGTTGAGGACTGTATCCATCATGCCGGGCATCGAAAAAGCCGCACCCGAGCGCACGGAAACCAAAAGGGGGTTTTTGGCGGCGCCAAAGCCCTTGCCCACCTTGCGTTCAATCTCTTTCAGGCCTTCCTTGACCTGTTCCCACATGCCTTCGGGAAAGTTCTTGTCGTTGTCATAGAAAGCATTGCAGGCTTCGGTGGTTACAATCAGTCCCGGGGGAACAGGCAAGCCCGCGCGCGTCATCTCGCAAAGGCCCGCGCCTTTGCCGCCGAGCAGGGATTTATTGTCGCCACTACCTTCTTCAAACAGGTAAACCCACTTATGAGCAGTCATATCGTTCACCTCAGGGGAAAATTTCGTGTTGGATAATAATATTTCATTTGCATGATGCGCCCGCCCGGAGGCCTGGCGGCCAGAGCAACGCCTGCCGGTTACAACTTACATCACTTTTGCGGGATTATAAAAGCCGTCACCGAGCCAACCCTGTTGTGACACCTTTTTGCCGGCTTTGCCTCTCCTGCGGGAAATGTCTTTGACGGAGGAATCGAGAGGTCCGCAAAAATCGGACACAGCAGTGGGGTACTTTCGAAGATTACGAGATCGCGCGGGCGATTAGGAACGCGGCGCCGGCGGCGGCGCTGCCGATGAGCGCGGTTTGCAGGGCGCTCCGCAACGGCTTCATGCCGGTAAAGCGGCCTTTAATGAAACCAAAGATCAATAACGCGAAGAGTGTGACAGCGATTGAATAAAACAGCGCCGTGGTCGGCTGGCCGATCAAGATATATGGCGCGAGCGGGATGAAGCCACCCGCAACATACGCTCCCGCAATAGTCACCGCGCTGATCAGAGCGCGTTTCGGATCGGGCTTTTCCAATCCCAGCTCAAAACGCATCATGAAATCGATCCAATGCTGCGGCCGTTTTCGCAGCGCCTGGACTATCGGCCAGGTTTCTTCGCGGGTCAGCCCATAAGATTCGAAGACTTCGGCCACTTCGCGCATTTCTTCTTCGGGAATTTCCGCTACTTCCTTCCGCTCGCGCTCACGCTCGCTTTGATAATGCTCGGCATCACTTTTCGCCGCCAGGTATCCACCCAGGCCCATGGCAATCGAACCGGCGGCAATCTCTGCCAGTCCGGCTGTGACGATAATGCCGGTGGGATTGGTCATCCCGGTGAGCCCTCCGGTCAGGCCGGCGGCCAGCGCGAATGGGACTGTCAAGCCATCGGACATGCCGATGACGACGTCGCGGACAACTTCTCCGGCAGTAAAGTGACGTTCAATGTGCGGTGTTTGCGGCATGGGGAGACTCCAGGCACGAAGCGTAGCATAGACTTTCAGTCTATGTCGCTTTGAGCCTGAGGATCAGTTTGCTCAAATCAACCTCAGGGAGCTCATGGGTTCTCATCCGTGCGCACCTGCATTAATGCGATGACATCTTTTCCTTTCGCCTGGAGGCTTTTGTTGCGATGATGTTTGCATGTAAAACGAGATGAATTTCGCGACCTCAAGGAGTGCTAAATGGACTGGCGCGTCTTCCTAACTACATTCGGAGTTATCTTTCTGGCTGAGATGGGCGACAAGACACAGTTGGCCGCCATGACCATGGCAGCGCAAACCAAAAAGCCCGTGACCGTATTCATTGGCGCGGCACTCGCGCTGATTTGCGTATCGGCGATTGGCGTGGTGGTCGGCGGCGTGCTCAGTGAGTACGTGCCGCTGGTTTGGATCAAGCGCGTTTCAGCGGTGGCGTTCATCCTGATTGGCGTGCTGATCCTCTGGGACAAGTTTTAGCAACCACCCCCCTGGGACCGCACGCTTCCAGCGTGCCGGACTTGCCCAGGTCGAGCTTTTGGCGAAGGCTCTTTCTGTTGCAACGTCG
>DAIMCP010000102.1:6392-14805 GCA_036726305.1 Pyrinomonadaceae bacterium
GCACGCTGGAAGCGTGCGGTCCCAGGGGGGGTGGTCTGAGCTTTTGGCGAAGGCTCTTTCTGTTGCAACGTCGGCACGCTGGAAGCGTGCGGTCCCAGGGGGGGTGGTCTGAGCTTTTGGCGAAGGCTTTTTCTGTTGCAACGTCGGCACGCTGGAAGCGTGCGGTCCCAGGGATGTGAATGACGACCAGCAGTGAATTTACGGGTACCGATCGATTCAAGATCCGGCGGCGCCTCGGGTCAGGCGGGATGGGAGTCGTTTACGAAGCACACGATCGTGAAACCGACAAAGTTCTGGCCCTCAAAACCCTGACACGTACCGAAGCCGCCGACATAGTTCGTTTCAAAAGAGAGTTCCGCGCCCTCGCCGATGTTTCCCATCCCAACCTCGTTTCCCTCTACGAGTTCATGTCCGATGGACGTTTCTGGTTCTTCACCATGGAGTTGGTACGTGGCGTGCAGTTTATTGAGTATGTGCGGCCGGGTTTTCGCACACGCCGGGCCCACAACTCCGGAGTTGCGACGCTCATAAAATCGAATGAGGACGAAGACGCGCCCGATCCGGAAGCTGACACAATTGAACTGGATTTGGACGATACGCCGGTCAGCGCAACCGGAGCGACCGTTGCATCCGCAGCTAACAATTCAAATCATTCCCTGCTGGATTTGGCGCGGCTGCGCTCAGGCCTCAGGCAACTGGCTGAAGGGCTGCACGGCTTGCATGAAACCGGCAAACTGCACCGGGACATTAAGCCCTCGAACATTCTCGTGACCCGCGACGGGCGCGTGGTGATCCTGGATTTTGGTTTGGTGGCCGAAGTCGAAGGCAAGAGCGAACTGGACAGTTTCAGTTTTGCCGGGACACCGGACTTCATGTCTCCGGAACAGGGCGCGCAGCTGCCTGTCAGTAAAGCGAGCGACTGGTACAGCGTCGGCGTCATACTCTATCAGGCACTGACCGGTAGGTTGCCATTCAGCGGTAAATACTTCGAAGTGATCATGGACAAGCAGACGATCGATCCTCCGGCTCCAGCGACGATTGTTCCGGATACACCGGCCGACCTGAACGATCTTTGTATGCGCCTGTTAGCGCGCAAGCCCGAGGACCGGCCAGGGGGCCGCGAAGTATTGCGTCTGCTGGGCCGCGGGAAAACAGGTCCGCTTATCCCGGCCCTGGCGCTGCGGCACGACGGGCCGGTGCAGACGTCTTTGCCCTTCATCGGACGCGAGCGTGAGCTGGAAGTGCTGGCCCGGGCTTTCGATGCTACCCAGGAGGGCCATAGCGTGACCGTGTATCTGCATGGCAGCTCCGGGATGGGCAAGACTGCCCTGCTGCGACACTTTGTAGAGCAACTGCACGAGCTGCCGGAACGACCCGTCATACTTGAAGGCCGCTGCTACGAACGCGAATCAGTTCCTTACAAAGCTCTGGACGGAGTGGTGGACAGCCTCAACCAGTATTTGCGCTCGCTGCCCAAAGCAAAAGCGGCTGAGCTTGTGCCGCGCGAGGCCTATGCCCTTGCGCGTCTCTTCCCGGTGATGCTGCAGGTCGACGCGTTCTTCAATGCCCTACAACGAGAAGAGATGCCCGATCCGCTGTTGCTCAGGCGCCGGGCTTTTGCGGCCTTGCGAGAATTGCTGGCGAAAATATCCGAAAGACGGCCGCTGGTTGTGTGGATTGACGACCTGCAATGGGCCGATGCCGACAGCACCGCCCTACTGGCAGATTTGTTGCGGCCGCCAAACGCCCCGGCGCTGTTGCTGCTGGCGAGTTTCCGTACGGAGGACATTGAAGAGAAACCATTCCTGCTGTCACTGCTGAAACAATCAGGCACCGACACGCAACGCGAGCAGCAATTGAAGGGATTACTGCCTGACGAGGCGCGGCAAATAGCGCACGCGCTACTTGGACCCGCAGCAAGTGTTAATGAGGCAATCATCGAATCAATCGTGAAGGAAGCACAAGGTAATCCCTTCCTGCTGGAACAACTGGCCCGTTATGCAGCGACCACTGAAGGCAGCGCCACGACGGGCATCACACTGGCGGTGATGCTGGACGCGCGGCTGCGAAATTTACCGGTCGGCGCGCGCCGTCTGATGGCCACCCTGGCCGTTGCCGGCAAACCGGTTAATCCGGAGATTGCTTATCAGGCCTCGGGACTAACAGGTGACGAACTGCCCCTAATCAGCTCGCTGCGCTCGGCCCAATTCCTGCGCAGCGGTGGCTCGAAATTTGGCGTAGAGCTTTACCACGATCGTATTCGCGAGGCGCTGCTGAACCGGCTGGAAGGCGGCAAAGTAAAACAGATTCATCGCCGACTGGCGCAGACCCTGGAAGCAAGAGGGATCGACGATCCGGAGAGCTTGTTCGAACACTATCTGGGCGCCGACGAGCGTGTTCGTGCCGCCTCCTATGCCGTCGCGGCGGCGCGAAAGGCCGATGCGGCGCTGGCTTTCGAACGCGCAGCAGTCTTTTATCGTCGCGCCCTCGAACTGTCACCAACCCGGGGCCCTGCGCAGGCGGAATTAAAAGTCCGGCTGGCTGAGGCTCTGGTAAATGCCGGTCGTCCCGCCGAAGCCGCAGAGGCTTTTCTCGATGTAGCACAGGAAACCACTGTTTCGCGCCAACTGGACTTCAGACGCCGCGCTGCTGAGCAGTTGCTGATGGGCGGCCATATCACGGAAGGATTGGAAGTTCTTAATGCCGTGCTTGCGGCCGCGGGCTTCAGACTGGCTCCCGGCCCGAAGCAGGCGTTGTTATCGCTATTGTGCCGGCGCGCTTTCAATCGCCTGAGAGGACTCAAATTCGTCCAGCGTGACGCGAGCCAGATTTCCGAATCTGAGCTCTTTCGTATCGATCTTTGTGCGGCGGTGGCAGCCGGGTTGGGCACCGTAGATTTGATCCGCGCTGCCGATTTTCAGTGCCGGCACCTGCGGCTGGCGCTGCGAGCCGGCGAGCCATTTCGGCTTGCTCGGGCCCTGGCCTTCGAGGCAGCCCGCGCTGCTTCACCCGGACGCCGAGCGCGCAAGCGCGCGGCCCGCATTGCCCATCTTGCCGAAGCGCTGGCAACCCAGGTCGGTAATCCACACGCCCTGGGCCTATCGCTCTGGGCCAGCGGAGTGGGCGCCTACTGTGTCGGCCACTGGAAGACTGCCGCCGAACTCTGCGAACGATCCGCTGAAATCCTGCGCGAACGATGTACCGGCGTCACCTGGGAGCTGACTATTGTCCATCGCTTCTTGCTCGGCTCTCTCATGTTGCAGGGCAATCTGGCTGAAGTGGCGCGCCGCGTTCCGGGGCTGCTTGAGGCGGCCCTGTGCCAGGGGAATATCTATGTCGCCACTGATCTGCGGACGCGCATGAACCTCATCTGGCTGGCTGCCGATGACGCGGATCGGGCGCGCGCGGAGGTAATCGAAGCGTTGAAGGTATGGCCGCAAGCGGGCTTTCACCTGCAGCATTACAGCTCCATGGTGGCCCTGGCCCAGATCGAGTTGTATACCGGCGATGCTGAGATAGCCTGGAAGCATTTGGAGGTGCAGTGGGAAGCACTCAAACGCTCGATGCTGTTGCGGCTGCAAATCGTGAGAGTCGAGGCGGTCCATCTGCGCGCGCGCGCCGCGCTGGCCACGGCGTTGGTCAGTGAACCAAAGCAGCGCGCCAGCCTGCTACGCATTGCGGAGCAGAGCGCACGTCGCCTGGCGGGCGAAAAGATGCCCTGGGCCGATCCGCTGGCGTCACTGATAAGAGGCGCGATTGCCAGCGCTCAGCACGACACAACCCAGGCGATTTCGTTACTGTCCGAGGCCGTGGAGGGTTTCGAACTGGCTGACATGGCATTGTACGCCGCGGCCAGCCGGCGGCGACTGGGCCAAGTCACGTCTGGCGCGCGAGGCGCCCAGTTGGCGGTCGAGGCCGATGCGTGGATGCGCAATCAGGAAATCAAGAACCCAGTCCGGATGACTGGCATGCTGGCGCCGGGCTGGCCTGATGCGTTCAACGACGGCGAGCGTGAGAAGAATTTAAGCCACCAGCGCGGTTGAGGATAATGCAGTGCCGGCTTATTCAAGTAGGAGTGTCAGTCCTTTATTGAACAGCTTCAAACGTAATCCCTCCCAACCGGATCGCCTGCCCTCCGGCTGCTCTTCAATTGCCGTTGAGTTGCGCAGGTCGGGCAGCATTACCTGCTCGCGGAAGCTTGCAACCACCTCCGGCTCAGTAATGATGGCGACGATCTCTTCGTAGATTCGATAACTCAGAAAATCAAAATTCGACGACCCGACAATCAGGTGTTTGTCGTCAATCAGCATCGCTTTCAGATGGCTCATGCCCTTGTCATAAAGCCGGAGATTGATGCCGCACCGCGCGGATTCCCACCTGGCATAGTCAGTGAAGTAACGCCAGTTGTTGTTGCGGGGTGTCAGCACGGTCACGGCGACCTCGCGCCGGCCGGCCTCCTTCAGGTGATCATAGAAGGGGAAGCTAATGTATGGGCTGGCGATGAAGATCGAACTCTGGGCTGAGCCAATCAAGTCCAGCACCCTGGCAAACACCGATCGATTGGCATAACCATCGAGAGTATGAAACTCAGCGCCCTCTTTGCCGTAGCTGGCGGCCCGGCTGCGACCGTCCCAGCAACGCAGGAAGTCGCGGCCGAGGAAGGCGGCGATCTGGTCATCTTCGATGCGGACCATCAGGTCATGCCAAGATGCGTTGTGTTCGCTGAAGTTGATTCCCCCGATGTAGGCCACGCGGTCGTCAATGACAATTAGTTTCTTGTGGTTGCGCCCCAACAGGCGACGAGCTGAGCAGCCAAATGGATTGCAGTATTTTATCCTGACGCCCCTGGCACTCAGTTCAGTGTGCAGACTATTGGTCGCCTTAACTTCTGCTGCGACTTCCTTATTCAGCAAATGAGCAAACAGCCATTTGTCACTGAGCACGACTTTGGAAAAAGAATCCGCAAGGATGCGTTTGTCCACGGCGCGGGATTCGATCATGGCATCCGCAAGCAACCGGCCGATACGATCGCCTTCGAAAGAAAAGGTCTGCACCAGGACCTGTCTTTGTGCCGCAGCAATGTCTCGCGCCAGGCTGGTCCAAAACGCTTCAAAATCTACGAGTAGCCGGGCTTTCATGGCGGAGTTCTCTGTCATGGGCGCAAGTCGTCAGAAGCGGCGTGATTGAAACTCAATGTAAGGTGTAGAATATTTTTGAATCTTTCTCAGCGTCATCGCGCCGGCGAGAGAGATCTTGTCCTGGTACCGTGCAATAGGGCAATCGCAACGGCGCGGATCCGTCCGGTCCCAAAAGCTCAATCGCATTCCCGGGCCAAGCGAAGACGCAAATGTTACACGTCCACAATGGCGACTCTACCGCGAACACGGCACGCCAGTCCACAATTTCCGGCGTACACGTTGCCTTTCGCGAAGCCTTGCTTACCGGACCCACGCCCGCAGGTCTTCAAAACGACGACTGGCGCCGGCTGCGGGCGGCGCACTTATCCGCAGCCTATGGCGGCGCCGCAGAAAAGATTGAACAGGACTTGCTACAGCAGGAAGAAACGTTGACAAACTGTAGGGCACATGAAGAAGTGGTGCTGTGGTTCGAGCATGATTTGTTTTGCCAGTTGCATCTCATCTACCTGCTCAACTGGTTTGCCGCGCGCGAACTGGGAACGACCAGGCTGAGCCTGGTTTGTATTGGCGAGTTTCCCGGACTGGAACACTTTCGTGGCCTGGGTCAATTATCACCAGCTCAGTTGGCGTCGTTACTTGATTCGCGTCACGAGGTCTCTGCCGCTGAATTGGACATAGCCTCAACAGCGTGGGCTGCCTATTGTGCTCCCGACCCGAGCGCGCTTGCGGACTTGTGCCGGGGTGACACTTTAGCCTTGCCGTTTTTGCAGGCAGCGCTAGAGTCTCATCTGGCCCGCTTCCCTTCGCTGCGAAACGGCCTGGGCAGAATCGAGCAGCGCGCGCTCGAGCTAATCAGGGACGGTCACAAGAGGTTTGTCGATCTCTTTCCCCGCTTTGGCGAGCGAGAGCCGGTTTACGGCCTCGGCGATTCCCAGTTGTTCCTCGCTTTGAGGCAATTAGGCGCCGGTCGCGAACCGCTGCTGAGGAACGGGAACGGGCAAATGTCTGACGGAGGCTTCGACTCTAAACGCATTTGTGACGCTGCCTTTGAGATTACCGCCAGCGGCGCCGCTGTACTGGAAGGCGCGGCTGATCTTGTTGAGCTCAATGGGCTTGATCTCTGGTTAGGCGGCGTGCATTTATCCTCCGCAAATTGCTGGCGCTGGAATGACGCACAACAGGAAATCGTCCGTGGCTGAGAACCGTTTGCTGGATCTCGGTCGGGTAGCCGTGTCGCAGGTTGACGCCCCCGGGTCAATTTCATCGAATGAGCCGGACACGCAGATGTGGAGAAGATATTGATGTCCTCGTTTCTTAACAAGGTCCTGCAAACGCTCGACGATAACCTCCTGGCCGATCCATCGCTCGGCCCGGTTTTTTTTGCTTCCCTGCGCGAAAAGCAGCGCAGGCTTGGTTTACTGCACGGCCAACGTCCCACCTGCCCATTCCTGCGTCCGCTTATTCTCAGTCGCACGCAATACGAGACCATCTCCAGTGCAGCGCGGACGATTGCCGAAGCTTTTGAAAATCTCGTAGCCCAGGCCTTGCAGGATAAGGTCCTGCTGGCCGAGCTTGGCCTGACCGCGGCCGAAGAAAAGTTGGCGCGGATCGATCCCGGCTATGCGCGCTTGTGTGTCACCAGCCGGCTCGATACCTATTTGGGCCCTTCAGGTTTTCAATTTCTCGAATACAACGCCGAGAATCCCGCCGGCGTTGGCGATCAAATGCAACTCGAGAAGGTGCTCTTCGAACTGCAGCCTATGAAGAACTTCCTCAGGGAATATGATTGCTGGCTCCCGCGCCCGCATCAATTCCTGCTCGCGGCGTTGCTCCGCACTTACAGGGAATGGGGCGGCGAGCAGGACAGTCCGCAAATTGCAATCATCGACTGGGATGGGGTGGCAACAGCCAGCGAGTTCCAGGTCCTCAAAAAATATTTTGAATCCGAAGGCCACGCCACGGTCATCGCCGATCCCGGCTCGCTTGAATTTGACGGCGATGTATTACGCGTTGGCGACTTGCGCATCGACATCGTTTACAAACGCGTCGTCATCCATGAGTTTCTGGAAAGATCTGACGAAGATCACCCGCTCAGGCGGGCCTATGCAGAACGCAAGGTGTGCATGTGCAATTCATTTCGCGTCAAGGTCGCCCACAAGAAAGCCGGTTTCGCGATCTTGAGTGATCCGCAATACGCTCACTTATTCTCAGCCGAGCAGCTCGCTGTCATTGGCAAACATATTCCCTGGACGCGGCTGGTTCGCCGCGGCGAAACAACTTTCGCAGGCGCAGAATACGATCTCGTCGAACTCCTCCAAAACGCGCGCGAGCGCTTCGTGCTCAAGCCCAATGATGAGTATGGCGGCAGCGGAATATACCTGGGCTGGGAAATGAGCGCGGAGGAATGGGAGGATGCGATTGCAGTGGCGCTGGCGCGACCATATGTAGCGCAACAGCGCGTGCCGGTGGAAAAAACTTTGTTCCCGATGTTTGGTGAGGTGGCGACTGCCACACCACTGATTATCGACTTCAATCCCTTCTTATTTGACAACCAGGTGGAGGGCGGATTGGTGCGTTTATCCGCCAGGTCCCTGAGTAATATTTCTTCGGGCGGGGGCCAGACGGCACTGCTGGTGCTGTAGGGTTGAACGTAACACAAGTTCTGAGCTGGCGCAGGCCAGGGCGACCGCTCGCAAACTGACGGTTTTTATCACAGGAACACTATGGACCACGAAACTGTTCGCGAATTCTGCCTGTCGCTGCCCCACGTTACGGAAGACGTGCAATGGGGCGCCGATCTTTTATTTCGCATCGGCAATAAAATGTTTACCGTGCTCTCACTCGAGCCCGGCCATGGCCACTGCATGTCTTTCAAATGCACGCCGGAAAAGTTTGCCGAATTGATCGAACGCGAGGGCATCGTGCCCGCTCCCTACGTAGCCCGATATCATTGGGTGGCGCTGGAACATTTCGAGGCATTGAAGGATTCAGAGCTCAAACCTCTGCTCAAAACCGCCTACGAGCTGGTCAAAGCAAAACTGCCCCGCAAAGTTATAGACAGCTTGGGCTCCGATTTCGCTAAGCCCATCAAGAAGTCCGCCCAGCCCATCAAGAAGTCAGGAACAAAAGAATAATTCGTAAAAAAATCCTGACACACCCCGTCTCCGTCCCCTTATTTCCGCTCCCCGCGTCCCCGCTTCCCTCCTCTCCCGCATCCCCCATCCCCGCATCCCCGCGTCCCTCCTCGCCATCCCCGCGTCCCCCCTCTCCGCGTC
>DAIMCP010000103.1:0-14657 GCA_036726305.1 Pyrinomonadaceae bacterium
CCGTTTTCAGCTTTTCATGCCAAAAACAGAGTACAGGTTTCGCTTTTCAGGGGGGGCCAAATCAAACCATCGAAGTGGGCCAATTCAGACTAGCGAAATCAAGAGTGGTTCAACTAAGTTACCTGGTGGGGTTGAGGCAGCAGAGACAGCCACCGTGCGTTGTTTCGGCCGAGACAATCAGAGGCGAGTGGCAACACGCCAAAGCATTTCTGCACCGCGAGCTAAGTCGGGTTTGAGGGATATGGAACCGCAACGCTGGCAAGAAATTGACGGCATCTTCGCTGCTGCCCTCGAGCGCGACGCCGCTGAGCGTCCGGCATTTCTCGATGTGGCCTGTGGCGACGACGCGCAGCTGCGTGCCGAGGTTGAAGCGCTGCTCGCGCATGCTGGGCAGGAGAGTATGGCCGACGGTCAGGCGCCCGACGAAGCCACCCTTCTGCTCGGGAAGGAGCGGCTCCGGGGACTCATCGGAGCGAACATCGGACCATATGAGATTGTAAAGTTGCTTGGAGCCGGCGGCATGGGCAAGGTTTATTTGGCACATGATAAGAGGCTGAATCGCCGGGTGGCTATAAAACTACTTTCCCATTATCGCGCTGGTGCAGCAGAACGAATCAGGCGTTTCCGGAAAGAAGCATTTGCGGCCTCGGCGCTGAACCACCCAAACATCCTCACAATCTATGAGATAGGTGATTTCGAGGGACAAGACTTAATCGCGACGGAGTTTATTGACGGCGTCACTTTGCGCGCGCGCCTGGGCCGCGAACTTCCGGTTAGTACGGGGCTGGAGATTGCCATTCAGGTAGCCAGCGCCCTCGCCGCGGCCCATGAGGCCGGAATAGTCCATCGCGACATCAAACCTGAAAATGTGATGATCCGCGCCGATGGCCTGGTCAAAGTGCTCGACTTCGGCATCGCCAAGGCTATACAACCGGACGACGGGGAAGATCAGGATCGGGTCGAAACAAAACCGGGATCTGTGATCGGCACGGCCCCCTACATGTCACCTGAGCAGGCAACTGGACTGCCAGTCGACGTGCGCACCGACATCTGGAGTTTAGGTGTAATCCTCTACGAAATGGTTAGCGGCCGCCTGCCATTTGCAGGCGAGACTGCGGCTGAGACCATTTCGCTGATTTTGCAAAAACAGCCGGCGCCGCTGGCGCGTTACGCGCACGACGTGCCCCCGGAACTGGAACGCATCATCAGAAAGGCGCTGACAAAAGATCGCGAAGAGCGCTATCAGACGGCGAAGGACATGCTGATCGATCTGCGCAACTTGAAACACAAGCGGGCAGTTGATGCCGAGATTGAACGTGCGGTCGCGCCAGAGCTTCGACCCCTGGGACCAAGGAGCAGCGCCGAGAGCGCGCCAGCGACCGTCTCTGCCGCAGTGGTCGCAACCACACCGAGCAACCCGGTACCTGCGATCTCCAGCGCTGAGTACGTCATCTCTGGCATCAAGCAACACAAGCTCGCAGCGTCGCTTGCTCTGGTTGTGCTGACTATTGGCGCCGTTGGTCTCGGCGCTTATCTCTACAGGCGAAACACGGCAGTTGCAATCGACTCGATCGCGGTCTTGCCTTTCCAAAATAGAAGCAGCGAAGCGGACACTGACTATCTTTCGGATGGGTTGGCAGAGTCGCTTGTCTATCGCCTTTCGCTGTTGCCCAATCTGAAAGTCAGTCCTACGAGTTCTGTCTTTCGCTACAAAGGAAAGGAGATCGATCCCGTCAAGGTCGGCCAGGAACTGGGAGTGAGCGCTGTGCTCTCCGGAAGGATCGTGCAGCGTGGCGACAATCTGACAATTAGCGCCGAACTGGTGGACGTCCGTCACAATAAGCTGCTATGGGGTGAGCAGTACGACCGCAAGATGTCAGATTTGTTGGCGACCCAGCGCGAGATTGCGCGAGAAATTGTCGAGAAACTGAGGCTCAGAGTTTCAGGCGAAGAAAAAGGACTTGCGAAGCATTACACCGAAAGTAATGAAGCCTATCAGCTCTATCTGAAGGGGCGCTTTTACTGGAACAAGCGAAGTCCGGAAGCGCTGCACAAGTCCATCGACTATTTCCAGGAGGCGATTGAACGAGATCCTGGCTTCGCCCTGGCTTACAGCGGTCTGGCTGACACTTACGCTCTTTTGGGGGGGCCCGAAGCCGGAGGAGATATGCCGCCAAATGAAGTGCTGCCCAAAGCTAAGGCCGCCGCGCTAAAGGCTATGGAAATTGACCCGACCCTTGCCGAACCTCACGTTTCGCTGGCTCATGCTATGTATTTCTACGACCGAGATTGGGCAGGCGCAGAGCGCGAATTCAAAAGGGCCATCGAGCTCAATCCTAACTATCCCCTGGCCCACCACTGGTACGCCATTTACTTAACCGTAGTCGGTCGCCAAGCCGAGGCATTGACAGAGATAAAACGAGCACAGGAACTGGATCCGCTGTCGCTCTCGATAAACGCGTGGCTGGGCCGGATCCTCAATCTGGCGGGTCACCCGGATCAGGCCATCGAGCAACTGCGCACGACCGTGGAGCTGGACCCGAGCTTTTTTCTTGCTCATTACCGTCTCGGCCTCGTTTACGAAGAAGAGGGCAAGTATGACGAGGCTGTCTCCGAGTTTATGCAAGTCCTCAGACTCCCAGGCGGCAAAGCGCTGGGGATGACAGCGCTCGCCCACACATACGCAGTGGTGGGCAAGCGAGCAGAGGCGCAGAAGACTCTCGATCAGCTGCTGCAACTGTCGCGCCAACAGTACGTGGCGCCCGGTCTAATCGCCATCATATATGTCGGTCTTGGTGAAAAGGATAAGGCCTTTGCCTGGCTCGACGAAGCAGACAAGGCACGCGACCTGAATGTTGTGCGCCTCAATATCGAACCAAGATTCGAGAGTCTGCGCTCGGATCCGCGCTTCGCAAATCTGGTACGCCGCATTGGGCCACCACCGTAAAGCACTGTGAAGCAAAAAGGACGTAGCGCTTTCGCCAGGAGGCGCTCTCCGCATCGGCATTCAACTATCCCAACATTCTCACCACTTACGAAACAGAGCATTCAAGGGAGTCCAATTTCATCACCGCCGAATTCGTCAACGGTCTGACGTTGCGCGTCTAAAATGCCTGGGGAAGCGCTACTTTGCTGACCACGTCAGATTCTCACGCTTCCTTCCTTGTCTTCTCGCGTAACACTCGTTACACTTCACCGCACGTTACGAGCTATGAAAGCAGGAAATAAAACAGAGAGATTCAACTGGATTCTGCTGATCCACCAGTTACCGCCCAAGCCTACGAACCTGCGGGTGCGCATTTGGCGCAAGTTGCAGAAGCTCGGCGCGGTGGCCATCAAGAATTCCGTCTATGTCTTGCCGGCAACAGCACAAGCGCATGAGAATTTTCAATGGCTGAAACAAGAGATCGACTCTGCCGGTGGTGAGGCTGCAGTCTTGCGGGCCGGCGCCGTTGAGGGGGCAACAGATAAAGAGATTGTCGCCGCTTTTCGCAGGGCGCGCGATGATGAATTTGCAGCTATCTCTGCCGAATTCGACGGCCTGACTGGGGCAATTCGAGAACATGCTCGGGGCAGGCACCTATCCGCAGGCCGGCTGTCTGCGCACGAGACTGAGATCGGCAAGTTGCATGTCGAGCTGGAGCGGATCGCTGCCACTGACTTCTTTGCTGCGAAAGGCCGGGCCGCTGCCTTCAATGCTTACGAGCGCTGCCGGAGGGCGATTCGCACAGCGCAGGGTCCTGCCGCAACGGCTAAACCAACGATGAAGGCAAGCGGAACGCTCGATCTGGCAAAGTTTCAGGGCAAGCGCTGGGTCACGCGCCGCAATCTGCACAGCGACAGGCTCGCTTCTGCCTGGTTGATCAAACAGTTCATCGATAAGCGCCCGCGCTTCTATTTTGTTGCCGAAGGAGAGACGGTTGAAGGAGCAATCGGTTTTGACATGTTCGGCGCAGAATTCACTCACCAGGGCGAGGATTGCACCTTCGAGACCATGCTCAAGCAGTTCGGTCTGGCGGAGGGCAAGGGACTGCGCGAAATTGCTGAGATTGTTCACGACATCGATCTGAAGGACGACAAGTTCCATCGGCTGGAGGCGGCGGGACTAAATTCGATCATCAACGGTGTAAGCAAAGTATTGAGAGACGATCGCAAGCTGATGCAAGAGATCGGCATCGTCTTTGATGGCCTCTATGCGCTGCTGAGCGAAAAAGCCGAGAAGATGACTCCGGAAAAGAGGCGTAAGAGAAATCGCTCGCGAGCGAAACGAATCAGCCATCACAGCAGCGACGAACGATAATGGTTGAAAACGCGACACAGAAGCCAGCGGCAATCGGTGAAAGCGATCAGATGCCTTCCTGGCGTGAAGTATTCCTTTATTTCCTGGTGCTGGGCTTCGTCAATATTGGAGGGCCGGTCGCGCAGATCACCATGATGTACAACCACATGGTGGAACGACGCCAATGGCTCTCGAAGGACCGCTTCGTAGAGATCATGGCTTTCTGTCACATGCTGCCGGGCCCGGAAGCGCTGCAGTTGGCCATCTATGTTGGTTACTTGAAGCGCAAGTTTGTGGGCGGGATCCTGGCGGGCCTCACCTTCATTCTCCCGGGAGCCTTAGTCATGATCGTGCTGAGCTGGCTGTATGTCATTTACGGCAGTCTTCCGCAGGTCAACAACATACTTTACGTTTTGAAACCCGCGGTGCTCGGTATTATCGCCGCGGGGATTCTTAAACTTGGCCGGGCGTCGATCCGGAGCCTGTTTCTTGGCGGGTTGCTCGTCGGGGCTTTCATCGGTATGCGCTTCTTGGGAATCAATTTTTTGCTGATTCTCTTAATAAGCGGGCTGCTTAACCTATTGGTAACAGACGGCTGGCCTCGCGTTCGCGGCAGGCAAGCGAGACTCTCGTCAATTTTCGGCGGCTTGGTCCTGCTGATTCCGTTCGCAAATTCGCGCTGGTTGCAGATGGCCTGGTTGTTTTTCAAGACCGGACTCTTCAGTTTTGGCGGGGCTTATGCATCAATCGTGTTTCTGGAACGGGGCGCGGTTCAGCAGCACCACTGGCTATCCAGCAGCCAACTGCTTGACGGCGTGGCGCTAAGTGTAGCGACTCCGGGGCCGTTCATGTTGTTCACTACGTTTACAGGTTATCTCGCCGGCGGATTAAGGGGAGCAATCATTGCAACGTTCTTCGTCTTTCTGCCGTCATTTGTGTTCGTTCTGGCAGGCGCTCGGTACATCGAAATGGTGCGGAACAATCGTTCGATTCAAGCATTTCTCGCTGGTGCGAGCGCTGCCGTGGTTGGTGTGATCATCGTCGTATCGCTCGATCTCATGCCGGCGGCGTTGATTGATCTGCCAACCGTCACGGTGGCAGTGATTGCTTTTCTGGTAATCGTCGTCATGAAGCTTGACGTAGCGAAGGTAGCGCTGGGTGCGATGGCTGGTGGGATTCTATATGCCGCAGGCCGAGCACTCTGGTAGAGAAAAGTCGATGGAGGCAAGTATGAAAACTGACGATAAACGGGTTCTCTTAATCAGTAACTCCACCCTTTATGGGAGCGGGTATCTCGATCATGCCGCAGATGAAATTCGTAGCTTTTTGGGAAGTGTGAAACGGGTACTTTTCGTTCCCTTCGCCCTCTTTGATCGCGACGCCTATGCCGCTATGGCGCGAGAACGCTTACAGAAAATGGGATACGGATTGGATTCGCTCCACACTATTGCTGATGCGAAACAAGCGGTAAATGCAGCCGAGGCAGTCTTCATCGGCGGCGGCAATACCTTTCGACTGTTAAAGGCGCTCTACGACAACGACGTCTTGCTGCAGATTCGGAAGCGAGTAAGTGAAGGGATGCCCTACATCGGATCGAGCGCCGGTGCGAATGTTGCCGGTCCGACAATTAGGACCACGAAGGACATGCCCATCGTTCAGCCGCCCTCGTTCGCTGCGCTCGGTTTGGTTCCCTTTCAAATCAGCCCGCATTTCCTGGATCCCGATCCGCATTCGACGCACATGGGAGAGACGCAGGAAGAGAGAATTCTGCAATTCCTGGAGGAGAATGACACGCCCGTCGTTGGTTTGCGGGAAGGCGCCATGGTCAGGGCCGAAAATGGCTCGCACATTCTGAAGGGATCTTCGGGGGCGAGAATATTCCGCAAAGGGCATGACCCGGTGGAAGCCACTCCGGGAGAGCAGTTGGATCACTTATTCGAGGGTGAATAGAAAGGGCGTAACTGATGAAGTCTGCCGGAACCCTGTTGTTGACGCGCCAGGATGTGGCCGCGCTGCTGACTATAGACGAGACTATCGCGGCTGTCGAACGAGTGTTTAGGTTACATGGAGAAGGGAAGACCGCGCCGCCCGGCATCCTTGGAGTGCATGCTGCGGGCGGCGGCTTTCATATTAAAGCGGGACGGCTGGAGCTCGACCGCTCGTACTTCGCGGCAAAAATTAATGCGAACTTTCCAGAGAATCCTCAACGATTTGGTCTGCCCACGATTCAAGGTTTGGTTGTGTTATGCGACGGAGAATACGGATCGCCGCTCGCCGTTATGGACTCTATAGAAATTACGATCCAACGTACCGGGGCTGCGACGGCAATAGCGGCCAGATATCTCGCCCGATCTAACTCCAAAACAGTGACCATCTGCGGTTGCGGCAACCAGGGACGAGTCTCCCTGCGAGCGCTGACCAAAGTTCTTCCGATTGAAAACGTGTGGGCTTACGATCGCGATCAGGCTCAAGCGCAACGGTTGGCGGGCGAACTGGCCCATGAATTACGGATTGACATAACGGCAGTTAACGATCTTGAGACCTCGGTCAGACAGAGTGACATCTGCATCACCTGTACGCCATCAAAGCACGCGTTCCTTAAGAGCGACTTCGTTGCGCCAGGCACCTTCATCGCAGCCGTGGGAGCCGATAGTTCGGAGAAACAGGAACTGGAACCGGGACTGCTTAGTGAGAACAAGGTCGTGGTCGACCTGCTTGAGCAGTGCGCCGGCATAGGAGAGCTTCATCACGCGCTCGCTGCTGGCCTGGTGACTACAGAGAGTGTTCACGCGGAACTTGGCGAAGTAATAGCCGGCCTCAAAGCTGGTCGCACCTCGCCGGAGGAAATAGTTATCTTCGATTCAACTGGGATGGCATTACAGGATGTCGTAACGGCAGCCGCAGTTTACGAACGGGCAATGGGCAAGGGAGCGGGCACTCTCTTGAATTTCGCCTAACTGGGCAACTTGAGGCGCGCTGGAAGCGTGCGGTCCCCGGGGCCGTCCGGGAGCGGTTAGGCCAGGATCAGGTGCTGGTGGAAATAGCGCGCATGGTTCAGGCAGCCGACTTCAACGACCAATTAGGCGACCATCCGGCAGCGCGCGGCTTACAGTTAATCAGTCGCGGTTTCCCGCTGGTTACAAACAGCGATCACGAAACGGCTAAGCGTGCCTCTTTCGTGTACGATGCGCTATACGCGAGCCTCCAGCGCAACGCGGCGGGTTGACTATGCTACTTGTCGACACGTTTGCCTGTCGCAAAACGGAGGTGAAAAAACGTTTAAGAGGGGGGTTGAGCAATGAATAGAGTTTCAAGAAGAAAAGTGATGACCATCATCGCTGCGGGCGGTGCCGGGGCGGCGCTGACTAGTCTGACCGGCGCAGATGTAGTGAAAGCAAATGGGTTGACCACTGAAGAACAGGCGGCAACGGTGATACCGGTGGCGCGCGCCTTCGGCGGCCAACACTCACCTAAGCCGTTGTCATTCGATCCTGCAAAGCTTAAGGGTCTGTCTGAGAAGCTCATTAAGTCGCACTGGGAAAATAACTATAGCGGCGCCGTTAAGGCGCTGAATGCCGTCGAGCAAAGGCTTGGCGCAATGCTCACCGAGAAAGATCTGCCGCCCTATGTTTATGGCGACCTAAAGCGTGAGGAACTGGTGCGTACCGGCTCGGTTGTCTTGCATGAGCATTATTTCGGCAACCTGGGCGGCGATGGCAAGGCCAGCGGCAAAGTGGTCGATCTAGTCAAGCAATGGTTTGGCAGCTACGAGCAGTGGGAAGAAGAATTCAAGAAGACAGCCAATGCCCTGGGAGGCGGCTCGGGCTGGACCATTCTTTCGTACAATCTGCACACTGGCGAAATTCACAATTACTGGGCCTGGGATCACATGCATAACGCACCGATGGGTTATCCACTCCTGGTGCTGGATATGTACGAGCATGCTTACCACATGGACTACGGCGCGGCGGCAGCCAAGTACATCGATGCTTTCATGCAAAACGTGAATTGGGATGAAGTCAACCGCAGAGTGGAAGCGCTGCCATTACACAAGTGAAGGCTCGCATAAGACACTAGCCATGTGATAGCAAAGATGCAGTCATTACTTACCGATCAGATCCGGTTACTGTTGCTGGTAACGTTGGGTGGCCTTTTATGGTCACTGGAATCCGTCGTTCCGCTCTATCGGTATCAAAATAGTCGAGTGCGACACGCGCTACCCAATGTCGCACAAACTTTGATATTGCTTCTGATGAATCTGGCGCTGTCGTTCAGCTCCGCTAACCTGGCCACGTTCATTGTTCGGAATGGCTTTGGGCTCTTCTCTCTGTTTGGCCTCTCGACCTGGACTCGGGCAGTTCTTGGTGTTGCAGGGTTAGACTTCTTCGCCTATTTAGCACATGCGGCTTTGCATAAATCCTGGCTCGGTTGGCAGTTCCACCGCGTGCATCATTCCGAAAATGCCGTTGATGTCACAACCGCCTTTCGTCAGCATCCGGGCGAAACCGTCTGGCGGATACTCTGGCAGCTGGCCGCAATCATTGTTTTCGGTCTACCGCTCTGGGTCGTAATCGTCTATTTGATCCTTTCCAGCTTGAACGCGCAGTTGGAGCACGCGAATATCAAACTGAAGGACTATTTGGACCGGCTGTTGCGCCTAGTGATAGTGACGCCAAATATGCACAAGGTACATCATTCGCGGGAGCAGGGGGAGACCGACTCGAACTATTCAAACATTTTTTCTTTTTGGGACAGATTCTTCGGCACCTACACACCGGAAATCGACTTTCACAAACTGCGCTATGGACTAGACGGCTTTGATCTTAGGGAAAGGCAAACGCTGCGAGGACTCTTGAACATGCCGTTTATGACTTACACGCGTGCCTGAAGTGTCCTGAAACACTGGTCGACTCAACATCGCACACGTATGCGACGGTATGATGGCTGTAGGCGATTCACGATCACTACGTTATTTTGGATGGGCGACAGCAGCGATTATGACGGTTGCGGCTATCGGTATGTTTGTAACGATGTTCTAGCCGCCAGCACTGCCCATGCCTGGTTGCTGTTCAATAGTTCTTGTCAGCAGACTCTTTTCACAACTGCAAACAGCCGAGCAGAACTTCCCACCTTAGCTTGACCGCTCTCCCGAACCGCGAGCACATGCCCGTGCCTTAAGCGGCTATCTTTACTTTTACCTGTCCGCAGCGGCACTATTGAAGCTCATACTATGCTTACAAACTGTCGGGAAGAGTCCTGCTGCCCAGGAGGACTACCAGCGCGTGAAAACCGTGGACCTGAAATGACTCGCCAAGCGGTCTCCAGAGTCAATCATAAGAAGAAAGTTGCAGCAAATTCTGATTGTCGAAAAGAGAGGATTGTCTTATGAACAGCTATCATCGCCTATTGCTCGTGTTGGTACTAAGTGTAATCACGGCATCTCTTGCAGGCGCACAAACAGCGCACCCTGCGATCGATTCTGGGAGAGCTTCGGTTCCCTCCGTGGAAGGTGTGAACGAGAAGAAGGCCAACCCCGGGGCGGCCCTGGATACCATGTCAACAATCAACGATCCGCTGGTGCGCGTGTTGGTTACGAAGGGACTGTTGACCACGGAAGAAGGGCGGTATATCACCGCGTCCGGCACGACTGTGGAACAGCGCGATCGTTTGGCTACTCTACTGCGCGACAAGGGAATAATTTCGGCTACGGAGTTTGCAGCTGTGCGGGGCGTCGCTTACGACTCAAGCCCTTCCGCAGCTGCACGACCAGCGCCCGAGCAAGTCGCGACAAACAAGACTGCCGCAAATATTGTGGCAGCCCAAACGCCGGCGACACCGGCAAAAATCGCCGCCATCGCTCCAGTGCGCCTGCTCGGAATTGACAGTCCAAAAAGGGAAGGGCTGATACCTGATCTTAAGCTGGGCACCGGTGCGCGGCTAAAGTTATATGGCATTTTCAAAACCAGCATCATCCACGATTCTTCGTCACCGCAGGGTAACGATTTTCCTTTGCCTCTGCTCGCGGCTGATACCGGGCCCAATGGCTCGCCGGAGTTTCACTTAAGAAATCGCGGCCTGCGTTTAGGAGCAAATTTCGAATGGCTCGACCCGAGTCCGAATATCACAATCACGGGCAAGTTTGAATTCGATTTCGAGGGTAACTTCACCCGCGTGAACAACCGCAACGTCTCTTCGATTCGCTCCAGCCAACCTTCGATTCGTTTGGCCTGGGTGCGTATCGATCGCAGATTTAGCGACAAGACGAGCGCCTTCGCGCTCTTTGGCCAGGACTGGTCGCCGTTTGCTTCTTCGACAATGCCGAATGTGATCGAGGCTACAAACTTCGGCGGGGTCGGCTATGGCTCGCCTTATACTCGCATTCCGCAAGCTCGCTTTGGTTTCACTTTCAAGGCTGGTGGTTCACGGTCGTTACAGTTCGGTCCAGAGTTCGCCATTGTCGTGCCGGCTTTCGGAAATTTGCCGGCAAATGTTGCGGATCAGCTAGGCTTTGCCGAGCGGCAGGGGATAGATTCGCAACGACCTGGAATTCAGGGTCGAGCCGTGTTGCAGTGGCAACTGGACAAGAGTCCGAACGTATCGCCGGCTCAATTGATAGTCAGCTTTGAGCAGGCAAAACGCAAAGCGATTGTGACGGCCGCCGGTGTGCCCACCCCCTTTAAGGCAGCTTTCCCCGCCGGCGCGGAAGTCAGCAGTGACAGTGTCGGCTATACTGCCGAGTTTCAACTGCCAACCCGCTTCGTCACGGCTGTCGGTAAATACTATGCCGGCTCGGACCTGCGCTTTTACGGAGCCGGACAATCGCTTTCGAATTTTAACGACACTGCGGGGCTGACCGGAACCGCTACTGCCTCATCGATCGATGGCGCCTCGACGGTCGTTTTTGGTTTCCTCAATGGTGTAGCGGCGATCGCGCCACAACGGCCGGTGCGCGCTCAGGGTGGCTTCGTGCAGCTAGGCTTTCCCTTGTCGCGCATTTTCAATGCAGATTCAAAGGGCCGCAATGCGGGCTGGACGGCATATCTTTACTATGGCTACGACCAGGCGACAGCGCGCGATGCGCGCCGGTTCGGGGCGCGTGGCGCGCGGAGCGATCTGATTTCGAGCAATCTGCAATACAAGTTCAATCAGTGGATCACGTTCGCGTACGAGCAGGGCTACTATCGCACGCGCGCCGCCAATCGCGTGGGCGTAACCTTGTTGCCGTTGTTTCGCGGCGTCCCGAGTTTTACGACTCATAACATTCGCTCCGAGTTTGCCGCGATCTTTTCTTTTTAGCGATCCGGTTGCGGTATGATCCGTCAGCGTATCCTTGAAAATCCATTCTTCGTCAGGTGAAAATCATGAATCACATAAAACCTATTGCCATTTTACTTGCGATCTTCTCACTCGGCTTGATTGGCCGGCCGAATCTTGCCCAGATGGGTTCGCAAGCACCGCAACTGCCGAGTCAAAAGGTCGATCGCACGCGGCTGGAAATCGTCGAAGACCTGTCTGAATCTCTGGCGAACGATCTACTTGAGCTATCGGTGGCGACGCGCAATCGCGATGCACGACTGACGGCGGATTTCTTCCCAGCCTCGCTCGTCAGCGCGGCTTTCCCCTGCCGGCCACTGTCCATCAAGTCGGATGTTAAGTGGATTGGTACCCACGGCTGGTCCGCTGAGCAAACAAGCGCAAATTCCGGCGCAGAGTCGAAGCGCAACGCACACTCCGAAAGTGCTGCTGCTCCCCGCGTGCTGTCACGAGAAGAGTTTATGCGCGACTGGCTGCTATTTCTCGATCATTTTCCGGAGATCGAGGACGCTCGCTTTAAAGTGAAAGCGTCATCTTTCGACGACTCGGCCAACTCGGTGCCGAATGCGGAAGTACCTACTGCGGTTATCGGAGCGAAAGGCACGGCGCGGGTGGCGTTCTACGTAATCGGCCGCAACATAGAAGGGCAGCGCGAGTGGGCCCGGGGAGTTGCGGATGTCGGAGTGCGGTACGCCGAAACAAAACGCTGGCAGTTTGAAACCTTCACGTTAGTCAGCCTGGACTCAATGGTGGCCGGCGAAGATATTTTCTCGGAAGTTGCAAAACCTGCGGGCGTGGCGGCGAGCATTCCCGCCTACGGAGCACGAGGCAATAGTGGGTTCGTTTGGCACGGCGCGGCAGCGGCCGATTTCGATGGCGATGGCTGGCTTGATCTGTTTGTGACCGCAGCGGATCGCAATTACCTGTATCTCAATGATGGCCACGGACGTTTTCGCGACGCTTCAGAACAGACGGGCGTCAAAGATCTCGCCTCGGGCGTTGCCCCCCTCGTGCTTGATGCCGACAATGACGGGGCGCCGGACGTTTTCATCTCGAACGTTGGCGCGCAGGTCCTGCTCGAAAACCGCCTGAAGAAAGACGGCAAGCTTGAATTTCGCGATGTATCGCTCGAAGCGGGCATCGCCGTGGACGCAATTGGGTTTAGCGCGATCGCGGGTGATGTAAACGGCGATGGTTTGCTGGATATTTATGTCACCTCGTACAACCGCTATGGCCAGGTGGCCCCGAACTCCTGGTTCCGCGCGACCAACGGTACGCCGAACCTGCTCTTCATTAACAGGGGCGATGGCACCTTTAGAGATGAAGCCACTAAGTGGGGCGTCAACGACACCCGTTGGAGCTACGCCGCCGCCTTTGCGGATGTGAACGGCGACCACCGGCTCGATCTTTATGTAGCCAACGACTTTGGCGAAAAGGGGCTATTCATCAACCAGGGCGATCGTTTTGTTGATGAAGCAGAATCGCGCGGCGTGGTCGATCCCGGCAATGGTATGGGCGTGGCCTTCGGGGATTACAACAACGACGGCTTGCTCGATATCTTCGCCACCAATATGTCCTCAACTGCGGGAAACAGAATTCTTTCCCGGCTCTTCCCCACCTCGAGCTCAAAAGATAATGTGCTGAAAAAACTGGCGGCGGGCAATGACCTCTACGAAAATCTCGGCAATGGGCATTATCGGGACGTCACGGCCGAGGTTGGGGGTCTGTCGGCCGGCTGGGCGTGGGGCGGCGGGCTTGTCGACTTTGACAATGACGGTTGGGAAGACGCCTACACTCCGAATGGATTTATCTCCGGTAAGTCGATGAAAGACACTTGAAGCCATTTCTGGCGTCAGGTCGTGACGCAAACCAACAACAAAGAGGAAGGCGCGCTACGCGCGGATCAAAACGAGTTGATTAGTCAAAAGGGATTTTCTTTCAGCGGCTATGAACGCGACGGGTTGTTCATGAACCTGGGCAACAGGAAGTTTAAAGAGATCTCAGGCGTTTCGGGACTGGACTCCATCACTGACGGCCGGGCCGCAGTCTTTGCCGACTTTGACAACGACGGTGATTATGACGTGTTCGTGACCACGATTCAGGGTGAATCACATTTGCTGTTTCGCAACAACGTAGGCCAGACCAACAACTGGTTACGCATCTCGCTCGCCGGCGACAAGGATGTTGGCCGCGACGCATTCAATGCAGTAGTGCGCGTTAAAACGTCAGCGGGCACGCTGACAAAAATTAAATCCGGCGGCTCGGGCTTCATTTCCGAAAACGATCCGCGGCTGCTGTTTGGTCTGGGTAAAGACGAGCAGGCGCGGTCGATTGAAGTTACCTGGCCCAACGGCAAGGTCGAGAACTTCGCCGGAGAAATGAAAGCGCGTACTTCGCTTTTGCTGCGGGCAGGCACTGGGCGCGTGGAAGTGCTGAAACTCGGCAGCGCCACTTTGCCCGATCCGCTAAGCCGGGCCGAAGCGGTCGCCAGTGGACTGAAGATCTCTGTCGGTCGCGCAATGCCTAATCTGCAACTGAAAACAACGAAGGGGGCGGTGACGTCGCTGAGCAAACAACTGAAGCCAGGCCGCCGCCTGCTGATAAACGTTTGGGCGACGTGGTGCACGCCCTGCGCGAGCGAGATGCCGGAGTTGCAGGCGCTTAGTCCAAAGCTGGCGGCGCAAGGCATTGACCTGCTCGGTTTGAACGTAGATACAGAGCCCAACACAGACGTGAAAGCATTTCTTGCCGGCAGACGCGTGACCTATCCGATCCTGCTTGGGGGCATCACGAGCGTGGAGAGGTTATACGCCACGGAAGAGATGGCGGTACCGCTGTCCATTATTGTCAACGATCGCGGTGTGGTGACGGAATTAATTCCTGGTTGGTCGGCCCAAACACAGCGCCGGTTTACCGAACTCGCCGGCACGAGTAGCGCGCCTCCTCGGCCAGCGAAACCGAGATAAGGGTCAGCCTGTTGGAGTAGGTGAGCAGGCGGAGAAGCTCCTTGTTAACAGGGACCCCGGCGCCAATCTTCGATGCGTCCTCGTACGCGACTATCATC
>DAIMCP010000104.1:0-14329 GCA_036726305.1 Pyrinomonadaceae bacterium
AGTTGTCAGTTGTCAGTTGTCAGTTGTCAGTTGTCAGTTGTCAGTTGTCAGTTGTAATGGAAGACAGAACGGGAGAATTGTTTCAGAGAAATCAATAGAATATCGACGGAGCCCAACTGACAACTGACAACTGACAACTGACCATTGACCAATTCTTAATTATGAAGGCACAGGCACCGAGACTGTATGGCGTAATGGCCGAATTCGATAACCCGACCGATCTGGTTGCGGCGGCGCGGCGCACCCATCAGGCGGGTTACCGGCGCATAAACGGCTATTCACCGTATCCCATTGAAGAGTTGTCAGAGGCGATTGGCTTCACGCATACAGCTCTGCCGCTCATCGTCTTGATTGGCGGGGTGCTGGGGGGCATCGGCGGATTCTTAATGCAGTATTGGATGGAGGTTATTGATTATCCGTTGAATGTAGGCGGTAAACCGTTCAATAGCTGGCCGGCATTTATTCCGATTACGTTTGAGTGCACGATTTTGTTTGCGGCCCTCGCCGCGGTGTTCGGCATGCTGGCGCTCAATAAGTTGCCGCAGCCGTACCACCCCGTTTTCAATGCGCCTAATTTCGCGCTCGCGACCCGTGACAGGTTTTTTCTGGTAATTGAAGCCAGCGATCGCAAATTCGAACATGACGAAGTTATGACTTTCATGAGCGGATTGCAGCCCAAGGGGTTGGTTGACGTTGAGGTCTAAGAGACAAGAAAACAAGCAGAAAACAGACAGCGTCATGGCCATATCAGTTTCAAGCATTATCGAACGCGCCGCCGACTTGGCCAAGTGGGCGGGCCGGCGCTCTGTTGCCTTCCCGACTGCCGGGCGCAGGCCGCGTTCTGCCTTTTGCCTGTTTCTGGCCGCCTTCTGTCTCCCTGCCCTTGCCGGTTGCCGGCGCGATATGCAGGATCAGCCCAAGATAAAGCCCTTCCGATCGTCCAGCTTTTTCAAGGATGGACTCGGTTCCCGGCCTCCGGTTGAGGGCACGGTGGCCCGGGGCTGGCTCAGAGAAGACAAAGAGCTGTATACCGGGAAAAGAAGATCGGCAACGCCATTATCAGCTTCCACACCGTCGGGACCTGTGGTTATGACGCCTCCTGCAAACGCCAGCGCCTCGCAGGTTGCCTCTGCCTATCCGGACGACGTAGACAAATTTCCCTTTGCCATCACCCCGGAAATTTTGGATCGAGGGCAGGAACGGTTTCAAATCTACTGCTCGGTTTGTCACGGCATGACGGGGCACGGCGATGGAATGATTGTCAGGCGCGGGTTCCGCAAGCCGCCTTCGTACCATGAACAGCGTTTGCGCGAAGCGCCGGTGGGCCATTTTTTTGACGTAGTGACTAACGGCTGGGGCGCGATGCCAAGTTACGCTTCGCAGGTTCCGGTTCGGGACCGCTGGGCCATCATTGCCTATATTCGAGCGTTGCAGTTAAGCCAGGCTGGCGAGCAGCCGGCGACGGAAAACACCGGAGTGAGAAAGTGATTAATACCGCCTACACTGCGCCTGCGGAAGTGGCTCGCTTTCAGCGAATGGCCCTGCTGGTCGGCATCATCGGGTTGCTGGCTTTGGGCGCCGGTGCGTTTCTGAATCCGCTGCAGTTCTGGCGTTCCTATCTGGTCGGATACCTGTTGTGGGCCGGCATTGCCATCGGTTCGCTCGCGCTCCTGATGTTGCAGCACCTGACCGGCGGCGGTTGGGGCCTGGTGATACGTCGCGTGCTGGAAGCGGCAACGCGTACCTTGCCGCTGCTGCTGCTGCTGTTTATTCCGATCTTACTGGGGGCTCACTCGATCTATTCCTGGACGCACGCGGAGGAGTTGGCAGAGCACCCAGCACTCCAGGAAAAAGCACGATTGTATTTAAATCTGCCGTTTTTCAGCATTCGCGCTCTGGTTGCCTTTGCGATCTGGTTGCTGCTGGCATTTTTTCTTAATCGCTGGTCGCGGCAACAGGATCTCACTGCAGACCGCAAGCTGGCGAAGAAAATGCGAGTGCTGAGCGGCCCGGGCATGGTTCTCTTTGTATTTACAGTGACCGTGGTGGCCATTGACTGGGTAATGTCGTTGGATCCCGAATGGTCTTCAACGATCTTTGGTCTCCTGTTTGTCGCCGGCTGGAGTCTGAGCGCGCTGGCCTTTACGATTGCCTTTACCGCGTACCTCAGTAAGCGCGAGCCAATGGCCCCCGTGGTCGCTGCTTTGCATTTTCACGACTTAGGCAAGCTGTTGCTCGCCCTCGTGATGCTCTGGGCATACTTCGCGTATTCCCAGTTTTTGATCATCTGGTCGGGAAATCTCCCCGAGGAAATCCGCTGGTACCTGCCGCGGACCAGGGGTACCTGGGGCGTTATCGCGCTGGTCGTTGTCATCTTGCATTTTGCATTGCCGTTCTTGTTCCTTTTGTCGCGACGGTTAAAGCGCGATCCGCAAAAGCTGGTCCTGGTGGCGGTATTGATTCTGGTGATGCGTTACGTCGATCTGTTGTGGCTGGTAGCGCCGAATTTCCCGGGCGCCGGGTTCCACCTGAGCTGGATGGATGTCGCCGCACCGATTGGATTAGGCGGTGTCTGGCTCGCCGCCTTTTCGTGGCAATTGCGGGGCTGGCCTCTGATGCCGTTCAACGATCCGCAACTACCCAGCGTGCTGGAGCAGGCGCATGAACATCACGAGTCAGAAGATTTTATTGAAGAAGCTGGTTGATCATAATGAAGTCGAAACCTGGCAGTAACGGACATGAACACGTAACGGAAACCCCGGACGTTTCGCATATTCG
This sequence comes from Pyrinomonadaceae bacterium, assembly GCA_036726305.1. Taxonomy (GTDB): domain Bacteria; phylum Acidobacteriota; class Blastocatellia; order Pyrinomonadales; family Pyrinomonadaceae; genus JAOAPY01. Next base: position 2,779 of record DAIMCP010000104.1, read on the forward strand.
TAATCTCGATGTCTCGCATGAACTAAGCGATGTAAACACACGGGGCATTATTAAGTTTATCGGGGGCCTCACGGTGTTGACGGTCTTCGTCTACATCCTGATGTGGGGCATGTTTCGCTTGCTGGCTGATCAGGAAAATAAGAAGGACGCTGAGCGCTCGCCCATGGCCATGACCGCCGGCGAGAGTCTGCCGCCAGAGCCAAGACTGCAGGGAGCACCTGGCTTTGCCGCCCAACTCGAAAAGGAGGCAGACCTGAACGAAGGCGAGAAGTCAGCAGGACCGACGCCAAAAGATCCGCTTTGGGAGATCAGAGTGTTGCGTCAGCACTGGGAGGCCGGGCTGAAAAATGGCGCGAAAGATGAGAGCGGAAAGCAAATTGGACTGCCGATACAGGACGCCAAGAAGGAACTACTCCGACAAGGATTGCCGGTTCGTGCAAATGGAGCGGAGGCCGAGAGCCGCGGCTTGCCCACAGCCTGGAGCTCGGGGCGCATGGCCGGCGGCGCAGGGCAGTAGGAAGTTGGCAGGAAGCAGGAAGAATAAGCGAATGGCAACTACAGTTGGGAAAATCATCGGATCCATCGCCGGCCTGGGATGGAGGCTCTGCTTTCTGCCATCCGCTTGCTGCCTTCTGCTTTCCGTCTTCTGCCTTTCCGCGCAGGGACAACTCGTGCCCAAGCAAGGCTCACCGCTTTATGGTGGCCGCCCGGAAAATGGACCAGTCGCCACCGGCTTGCCCAAAGCCCTGCAGGATGTCGGCATCGATCAAAAGCTGAACCAGCAAGTGCCGCTTGATCTTATCTTCAAGGATGAGAACGGTCAGGCGGTCAAATTGGGTCAGTACTTCAGCAAACGCCCGGTAATTCTGTCGTTGGTCTATTACAACTGTCCCATGCTCTGTACTCAGGTACTTAACGGCATGATTGCGAGTTTCAAAACCCTGGAGTTTCAGCCGGGAGAACAATACGAAATAGTTACCGTCAGTTTTGATCCGCGTGAGACGCCGGCCCTCGCGGAGGCCAAGAAGAACCTGTACGTCAATTACCTGCCGGTCTCACGACGAGCGGCCGCCAACAGTGGATGGCATTTTCTCACCGGTGATGAAGCCAATATCAAGGCTTTGGCGGCGGCAGTTGGCTTTCGTTATTACTGGGACGAAGCTACAAACCAGTTCGCACACGCCAGCGGCATCATGGTTCTGACGCCCGAAGGGAAATTGGCCCAGTACTATTACGGCATTGAATATTCCCCCAGGGACTTGCGACTTGGTTTGGTGGAAGCCTCCGCGAACCGAATCGGCACGCGGGTGGACCAGCTACTGCTCTACTGTTATCACTACGACCCGGCCACCGGAACCTACGGGGCCGCAGTCCTGAATATGGTCCGGCTGGGAGGAGTCCTGACGATAGTCGGAATAATCATATTGCTGCTCGCCTTGCGCCGCCGAAATCATGGGCAAGTCACACTACCAGCAGGAGGCGCGGTCTAAACAGATGCAATCGTGGATTCCCTTTATTCCTGAGAGCGCTTCCACCGAATCGGACAAGGTGGATGCTCTGTATTTCTACCTCTCCGGAGTGACGGTGTTTTTCACGCTCCTGATCGCTGGTTTCATAATTCTCTTTGTCGTTCGCTATCGTCGCCGCACGCCTTATGAGGTTCCCCGGCCGATAGCCGGCTCGCATGCGCTGGAGACACTCTGGTCGGTGATTCCCTTCGTAATTGCGATGAGCTTTTTTGTCTGGGGTGCGACTCTTTACTTTAGAAATTACCGGCCGCCACAAAACGCCATTGAAGTCTATGTTGTCGCCAAGCAATGGATGTGGAAATTTCAGCACGAGACCGGGCAGCGCGAGATCAACGAGCTACACATACCGGTGGGGCGCAAGGTCAAGCTGATCATGACCACCGAAGATACGATTCACGATTTCTTTGTCCCGGCCTTCCGCATCAAGAATGACGTCGTTCCCGGCAAGTACACGACCCTCTGGTTTGAAGCCACCAAGCCGGGAACTTATCACCTGTTCTGCGCGGAATATTGCGGTATGAATCACTCGCAGATGATTGGTTCGATTGTGGTGCTGGGGCAGACCGAGTTCAATAACTGGCTGGCCGGCAATGCGAACCAGCAATCCGCTTCGGCTTCGGGACAGCAACTGTATCAGACACTCGGCTGTGCTTCCTGCCACGGCAACAATGGCGAAGGTGGTCGTGGTCCCGCTTTGCTCGGAGTTTTCAGTAGCAAGGTGCAGCTGTCTAACGGCCAGACCATTCCCGCTGACGAGGCCTATTTGCGCGAGTCAATTCTGAATCCGCAGGTAAAATTAGTAAGCGGCTTCGGGCCAATCATGCCAACATTCCAGGGTGTGGTTAACGAAGAACAGATTGTTCAGCTTATGGCGTATATCAAATCTTTGAGTTCACAGCCGGCCGGGGCCGGTGGCGCTCCCGGCGCGCAGGGTAGCCCGAAGCCCCCGGTGCGGGAGCCGACGGAATAAGTGTTAATTAGAGAGTCGGTTTAGTCGGAGTTGTCGTCTTTCTCTTTTACAACAGAAGCCCGACAGAAGTCGGTACTCGAAGCGCCGGATGCAGGCTTAATAAGTCAAAATGGAAGAATTTAAAGTACCACCGCCGTCAAAGATAAATTATCTCAATGCCGAGTACGGCTTGAAGTCCTGGCTATTGACCCGGGACCACAAGCGCATCGCTTTGCTCTATCTCGGTTCGATTAGCTTATTCTTCTTTATCGGCGGAATTTACGCCATGCTGATTCGACTTGAGTTGTTGACGCCTCACGGTCAGTTGCTGACCTCGAGTACCTACAACAAAGTCTTTACGCAGCACGGAATCATCATGATCTTTTTCTTTTTGATTCCGTCGATTCCGGCAACTTTGGGAAACTTCCTCGTGCCGATGATGATTGGGGCGAAGGACCTGGCCTTTCCCCGCATTAATTTGCTGAGCTGGTATATCTATATGCTCGGCGGGATTGTCACGATTTATGCGCTGCTGGCCGGTGGCGTTGATACAGGTTGGACCTTCTACGTTCCGTTCAGTACGACCTTTTCCAATTCTTATGTGGTTGCGACGGGTCTGGGCATTTTTATCTCCGGGTTTTCGTCAATCCTTACCGGTCTGAACTTCATTGTTACCATTCACACCATGCGCGCGCCGGGCATGACCTGGTTTCGCCTGCCGTTGTTTATCTGGGCTCACTACGCGACCAGCCTGATCATGATTCTGGGCACTCCGGTAGTGGCGATCACAATCTTATTGCTGGCTTTTGAACGACTGGCTCATGTAGGAATATTTGATCCGGCGGCGGGCGGGGATCCCATCCTATTTCAGCACTTGTTCTGGTTTTATTCTCATCCGGCCGTTTACATCATGGTCCTGCCCTCAATGGGTGTGGTCAGCGAACTAATCGCGAATTTCTCCCGCAAGAATATTTTTGGCTATCGGTTCGTGGCTTTTTCCAGTCTGGCGATTGCTGTATTCGGCTTTCTCGTTTGGGGCCACCACCTGTTTGTCGCCAGCCAGTCGATCTATGCGGGAATGATTTTTTCTTTCCTGAGTTTCGCCGTAGCCATTCCTTCCGCCATCAAAGTCTTCAATTGGACAGCAACGCTTTATAAAGGCTCTATTTCCTACGACACGCCGATGCTCTATGCGCTTGGCTTCATCGGTTTGTTCACGGTCGGCGGTATGACCGGATTGTTTCTCGCTTCCCTCGCCGTCGATGTCCATGTTAGCGATACCTACTTTGTGGTGGCGCATTTCCATTACATCATGGTGGGCGGTGCCTTGTTTGGGTATCTGGGTGGTTTGCACTATTGGTGGCCCAAGATAAGCGGGCGCATGTATCCGGAAAGCTGGGGCAGATTCTCGGCGCTGGTGGTGTACGTAGGCTTTAATCTTACGTTCTTACCACAGTTCGTTCTGGGATATATGGGGATGCCACGACGCTACCACTACTATCCGCCAGAGTTCCAGGTGCTGCACGTATTATCGACCGCGGGCGCATCGATTCTGGGTGTTGGCCTGATAATACCGGCCATCTATCTCCTCTGGTCAATGCGCTATGGGCCCATTGCCACGGCCAACCCCTGGCACTTGCCGGGATTGGAATGGCGCACACAGTCACCGCCCCCGACCGAAAACTTTGAAGAAACTCCCATAGTAACCTGGGAGGCATATGAGTTTGCCCCGATTGCTGAACTGGAAGTGGTGGGGAGATTTGGTGAAAGCAAAGCGGAAGTGTGACCTGGGTTTTAGGCGCCTGTTTACAAAACCCACCTGACCGTAGAGAAAAGTCCTCTTCGCGGCGGATAAGCGACCAGGAAGAGTTTCGGGAGAAAAAAGCACTTGGCTGAAAGCTACGCAACAGACCATGCAGTAAGTCACCCGGCGCTGCAGCACCATTTCGAAAATATGGAGCAGCAGCGCGAAGCTGGCGCACTGGGCATGTGGGTCTTTCTGGTCACCGAGATCATGTTCTTTGGTGGCATGTTCCTGGCCTACACGTTGTATCGTGGCAAATATCCGGAATCGTTCGAGGTGGCCAGCAACCACCTGGATATCTGGCTTGGCGCCATCAATACGCTGGTGCTGATTTGCAGCAGTTTCACCATGGCCCTGACCGTTTATTGCACACAGATAGGGAAACAACAGCTGCAGATTTTTTTCCTCGTACTGACGATGATCTTTGGCTTGTCGTTCCTTGGCATCAAGGCCGTCGAGTACAAGCAAAAATACGATGACAATCTGATTCCCGGACGGCTGATTCCGGGACATCCCTTCAACCCTGCCATTCAGGAGGAAGGGGCGCCGGCAGACCATCACAAGCTGCACCTGATTCCCGGCGCGACCGTGCGAAACGTTGAATTGTTCTACTGGATCTATTTCGCGATGACCGGCATGCACGCCCTGCACATGATCATCGGACTGGGAATCATGCTGGTACTGCTGTATTTCTCGATACGCGGTCGTTACGGACCTGAGTATCACAACCCGATTGAAATCTCGGGTCTCTACTGGCACTTCGTAGATATTGTCTGGATATTTCTTTTCCCGCTGCTCTATTTGCTGGGGCGTCACATAGCGGGGCACGGATAGACCATGAGTGAGCACATAGTTTCAGTACGAGTTTATTTGGCGATTTTCATGGCCTTGCTGTTGGGCACAGTGCTCACGGCGTGGGTGGCGTTTTTCAACTTTCCCGGACCCCTGAACGCGGTGGTGGCCTTGACTATCGCCTGCATCAAGGCAGGTCTGGTCATCCTCTACTTCATGCACATGCGTTACAGCCAGCGGTTAATCGGGGTGGTTTTTGGAGCAGCGCTTTTCTGGCTGGTCATCATGTTCGCTCTGACTTTCAGTGATTATTCCACCAGAGCCTGGCTGCCGATTTTCTAGTCAACTCTCTCAAACTGCATTCCGCGCACCACCATCTTCTGGTTGCACGAGGGACAATTCAGCCTGATGGTGGCATCTGAAGTCTTAATCGCGGTGCCACAATAGGGGCAGGCGCCACTGACAATATTGTGCCTCAGACCGCCGCGCATCATGACCAGCGGCACAATCACACCCGCCACCAGCAAGGGAATGCCGAAGATCAAACCAATGCTTGTTCCCTGGCCCAGGGTCAGGGTAATTATCAAACCGGCAATAAAAAGCAGCAATCCCAATGCAATAGCGAAAGAGAATCCATAAGCACTGTCAAAGGATCTTCCGGTTTTCACAGTTACTGGCGTTTTATTTTCCATCTGCTAACCCCCAATTAGATTTTAAGATTGCGGATGCCAAAAGCTCCTTCCCTCATCCGAGCGCCAGATAAGTAGAGGTCTGTTCGGTCCGGGACAAGATGCGGAACTCAACCAAAAAGTGCCAACCCAGCTGTAGCTTGACCTCGACTTGTACTCTGGCCACGCTCTCTTGTCAACAGATTAGCGGCGCTCGCTGTGGGTAGTTGAGGGCCCTTTTGAGCCTGCGCACATATGCTGCTAAAGTATCCGGTTTCCCTGGAACTGATTTTTTCCCGCAGAGGTACCGATGAGCACAAGCGCACCAACAATTTCGGCGGCGGCGCCCTTTATCAACATTCTTGACCAGTGCGATGAGCGCGAGTGGGGTGAGATCCTGCATTCGCTCTTGCCCTCAATTCATGAGGTGGATAAGAATGCCACCCAAATCTGGTTTTCCTTCTATCCGCTGGGACTGTTTCAGGCCCTCGTCGAAGCGGACGATAGCGAGCACTTAGCGCGGGAATTGTTGTTGCAGGGCAATTACCGCCTGCAGGATCAAATTGATTCGTCACACAAATTTCTCTACGGGCATCGTTACTGGCCGCAGATCAGGGAAGCGGTCGCAAGGCACGCTGCGGAATGGAGGGAGCACGACTCTGAATCCACCAACCAGACATCTCCCGACGCTTGCGCCGGTCTCCTGACTGAGCAGATTCAGAGCATTGCGGCCGCTGCGGCGGCGAGGTTAGGAGTCGAAAAATCCCTGCTGGTGGGCATCACCGCAGTCGCCTGCATGACCTTGCGGCAGACGGGGCTCGCTCTTTTTGCGGCAGCGCTGGGTACCATCAACATCGATAACAAGCACGCAAAGAAATCGCCGGATCAGATTCTGAAAGAGCGCGCCAAAGATGACAGTCAGGGCCTGTTGGGATTTCTGAAAACGGTCGATAAGAAATGGACTGTCGTATTTGACGAAAACGATGACGAGGCTAAATACAAGCTGAATAACCTGCAGGACCTGGCCTGGGGCGCGGCCGAAGATCGCTCGCGGGACTGGAGTGCGCTTGATCCCCGTCGCATTGAGGGACCGATTCCAGTCGAGTGTCGTTCGGCGTCATGCGGCACCTGCTGGGTCGGTATCCTGGGTGGCAACAACAAGCTTGCTCCGGTGGCGAGCCGCGAGAGCAAGAAGATAAAAGAGTTCGGCTACATCGATACAGCTGAACCCAGACCGCTGATTCGCCTGGCTTGCCAGGCCCAGGCCGAAGGAGCAGTGTCCATCGTGATTCCACCATGGAACGGCGTTTTCGGAAAGTTCTTAAAAGCAAAGAACCACCCGGCCACAATTCAGGAGGCTCCAGAGGAGAGGATCAATTAGCAACCCGTCTGGACATCAGCATCCTGGCCAGAAGTCGCCTTACATCCCGCAGTCGTTTCGCTAGTCTTGTCTGAACACGCCAAACATCCGAGTTATTCCCCTCTACTGCTGGTGTTGGGCGCGGCTATGCTCTGGAGCACCGGCGGCCTCTTCATCAAAGCCACCAGTCTTTCCGGATTTGAACTCTCGTTTGGCCGCTCACTCCTGGCGGCCATCACTGTCGCTGTTTTTACTCGCCGCGAAGGGTTTGGGTTAAATCGCGTGACGGCTTTGGCGGCGACAATTTACGCGGCGCTGCTGGTGCTCTTTGTGCTCGCTACCAAGCAAACGACTGCCGCCAACGCGATCTTTCTGCAGTACACCGCGCCCGTCTATGTGCTGGTGCTCGAACCCCTTTTTTATAAGGAGAAGTTTCGGCGGCGCGATTTGATCACAGTCGCCTTTTGCATCGTTGGCATGTCGCTGTTTTTTGTGGGCAAACTGCGACCGCAGGATGTCACCGGCAACCTGCTGGCGCTGGCCTCTGGCCTATGCTTCGCTTTTTACTTTCTGCTCTTGCGCCACTCCAGCGCGCGCAACGTTAACCGCGCTTCTTCAGTGATCTACGGAAATCTGTTGGTTGTTTTCATTGCTGCGCCCGCAGGACTGGCCGCCATCAAACACCTAAGCAGCGCGGACGCCGCCAGCGTTGCTTATTTAGGCATCGTGCAAATCGGCGTTGCCTATTTACTCTTTACCCTCGCCATGGCCCGCGGCGTGCGCTCGCTCGACGCCGGCATCATCGGCTATACCGAGCCTGTCTTGAACCCGATCTGGGTTTTCCTGTTTATTGGCGAGCGGCCCTCAAGCTGGGCCATTGCCGGAGGACTGATCATAATTACAGCAGTGATTTCTCATATGCTGGTCGATAGCAGGTTGAAAAGCGGCCAGCCTGGCCGGCCGGATCTAATCCCCCACGAATAAACCGCCGTCTGGCGCCTGGCCCCGCGCTGTCACAGCCACTGTTCTCGATTGTCGTAGTAAGCCGGGGAGCGATCTGGAAATCGTTTTTTGTATGCCAGGTATCGCTTGTGCCAGTACTCGTACCGGCGATCGGAAGAGCGCAGCGTCCGGTGCGGAATTGCTCGCAGGTGATCTTCGATCTTGTGCATGTTTTTTGCCGAGAAACGCCAATCATAGTTTCCCAGGTCATAGAGACTGGTCAGGCCGTACCCTTTGATGCGGCCGGTCAGGTCGATGTAAGGATCAAAGTAGCTCCAGACCAACTGACGCAAATTGCGGAACAAAGGCTTGCGGCCATGCAGTCCGATGTCCCGCGAGCGGGCCACCGATCCCCAGCGGCCATCTTTCTGAAAAACAAAAATCACATGGTCCAGGAGGTCCTGCGATTCCACATCAAGCAGGAGCGGCGGGTAGCCATGCTGTTCCAGAATTACTGCGGCCGCGACCGCGGCTTCCAGACAATGGGCTTCGTTTCTTTTCACAACTTGGCGGAACGAGCGCATCGTGCCACCCTGACGCTCCCAGTTATAAGGCATCAGGCTCAGCCACCGCTGAACCTGCGCCGGAGTACGCAATTGCTGGATCACCTTCCACTCGTTCCTTGTGAAAGCGTGTCGTTCCGGTATTTTGTTCATTGTTTAAGCTAATACCAGAACACAAGGTGCGCCCGCAACAAGCGTTCAGTGTACCGACTTCAGTCAGGCCTTTCGTGTCGCGCGCCAGCGCCTGGGAGAAGTCAATAGTCTGAGCGCGCACTCTCACGGATCCAGCCTTGCGTGACGAACTGGTGATGATGTATGAGATTAGAAGATAAACGGAAGAACCGGATGGTGAAAACAGCCCCACGGTTCCTGCAATCCTGAGAGGCGGGTTAAGCGAGCAAGCATGGGTAATAACACCGGACCAAACTACGCAACTCACCTCGAACGAGAAACGGAAAATGAGGCACACCGTCTGACCGAACATATCGAAAGCGCTCTGACCGCCGTAGCTGCTGGTTCGCGCCACGACGCCAACTCGATTGAAGCGGCGGCCGATCGGATCGAGCGCGCCGCTCGCGATCTGGTGTTGGCGCTGCGCGAGTTGGCGCGCGAACGCTCTGTAAAGGAATAATCGTAAATCCCCGGCGCGTGAATTCGCCCTGGCTTTCGCGCTCTACAATCATCGGAGATCACATGAGTTCATCCCGCACGCATCAGATTGATGACAACGAAACGAAAGATTCAACCACGGGTGGCCGGCTCAGAGAAACCGCGTTGACCAGCAATAAGCACCTTCTCAACTGGGTCGAAAAGATGGCCAACCTCACGAAGCCTAATGCTATTCACTGGGTCGATGGCTCGGTCGCAGAGGACGAGGCTCTTAAAGGCCAGATGGTAGCCGGCGGTACCTTTATCAAACTCAACCAGGAGCTCTGGCCCGACTGCTACTACGCTCGGTCCGATGCCAGCGATGTGGCGCGCGTCGAGGATCGCACCTTCATTTGCTCACTCTCCAGGGACGGAGCGGGGCCGACCAACAATTGGGAAGAGCCTTACAAGATGCGCCGCACCTTGAAAGAACTCTTCGATGGCTGTATGCGCGGCCGGACGATGTACGTGCTCGCCTTTAGCATGGGCCCCATTGGGTCGCCAATGTCGCAGATCGGCGTACAACTAACTGACTCGCCCTATGTCGTAGTCAACATGCGTATCATGGCCCGCATTGGTCTGCCGGTGTTTGCGGAGATTGATAAAGACTACAAGCGTGTCGTGCCCTGCATGCACTCGGTGGGCGCGCCGCTCGAGCCCGGACAAACGGACGTGCCGTGGCCCTGCAACAAGGAAAAGTACATTGTTCACTTTCCGGAGACTCGCGAGATCTGGTCATACGGTTCAGGTTATGGTGGCAATGCTTTGCTCGGTAAGAAGTGTTTTGCTCTGCGCATCGCCTCGAACATCGCCCGCGATGAAGGGTGGATGGCCGAACATATGCTGATTGTCGGGGTCGAGAATCCCCAGGGCGAGAAAACTTATGTGACCGCTGCGTTTCCAAGTGCCTGCGGCAAGACAAACTTCGCCATGCTGATTCCGCCCAGGGGATTCGAGGGTTGGAAAGTATGGACTGTCGGTGATGATATTGCCTGGATTAAACCGGACGCGAACGGGCGACTGCACGCGATAAATCCCGAAGCGGGGTTTTTCGGTGTCGCGCCCGGCACCTCCGTCCAGACAAATCCAAACGCGATGATCGCGCTGGCGAAGAATTCGATCTTTACGAATGTTGCCCTCACTCCCGAGGGCGGTGTGTGGTGGGAAGGCATGACGGAAGAGCCGCCTGCCGAATGCCTCGACTGGCAGGGTAAGAAGTGGACACCGCAGATCGCCAAAGAGACGGGCGCTAAGGCGGCGCATCCGAATGCTCGTTTTACTGCTCCCGCCTCGCAATGTCCGACCATTGATCCTGATTGGGAAAACCCCAACGGCGTGCCGATCTCCGCCATTATTTTTGGCGGGCGACGCGCGACCACCATGCCGCTCGTTTACCAGGCCTTTAACTGGAGCTCTGGTGTCTACATTGGTGCAACCATGGGATCTGAGATGACAGCGGCAGCCGCGGGCACAATTGGCAAAGTCCGTCGTGATCCGATGGCCATGTTGCCCTTCTGCGGCTATCACATGGGTGATTATTTCCGGCACTGGATCCGCATGCAGCGATCCCTCAGCGAGACACCGCGCATTTTCCATGTGAACTGGTTTCGCAAGAATGACGAGGGGAATTTCATATGGCCAGGCTTTGGCGAAAACATGCGAGTGCTAAAGTGGATTGTCGACCGCGTTCACGGTCGTACGCTTGCCAAAGAAACCCCAATCGGCTGGATGCCGCATTATGAAGACATTCATTGGGACGGACTCAACTTCTCGCCTGAGCAATTCGAACAGTTGCAGGCCTTCGACCATGCAGGATGGCGCGCTGAGGTGTTGGGTCACGAGGAGCTCTTCCTCGACTTGCATGACCGCCTGCCCCCTGAGGCGATCTACGAACGGGAACTCCTGATCTGCCGGCTGTAACTTTTCAAAAGTAGTTTCAAAAGCTTCTTTCATGTCGCCGTAACGGTCGCACTGTCGGCTGGCGGAGGGACCTGGCACGTTGACCTCGGGAGCGACCTGGAGCACCGGCCAAAGCGGTTCCGCAGGGAGCTTCGGGCTCAATGGTTTGGGAGCCAGGAACAAATGGAAAGAGCGGGTTTTAGGGCGATGACGAGCTTCTTGCGTCGTAATCCACACGGCGAAGGACTCTTGTCGTTCGACCGCTTTCAAAATTGTTATGAAGCGGTGTCTTCCGCCGCGGTTGCCGGTGGGTTGGTCGCAACAATCCTGAGAGCGTCCGAAACCCCGGTCGGCTGTGAGATTTTGCTCATCGGTGCGCGATTTTTCCGAAGGTGCA
>DAIMCP010000105.1:0-13612 GCA_036726305.1 Pyrinomonadaceae bacterium
GCCTACGCCAGCGCCTATCTTAAATGTCATTACCTGGCAGCTTTTACGGCAGCCCTCCTGAACAATCAACCGATGGGGTTTTACCAGCCTTTCACGATTATTAAAGATGCGCAACGACATGGACTAAAAGTTTTGCCGGTGGACGTAACGAAGTCCGACTGGTTGTGCACGATTGAGGCTGAGGAGGAGGAGGGAAATTCAGGGACGCGGAAACACGAAGACACGGAGATGCGGAAACCTCTGCGGTTGGGATTACGTTACGTCAAAGGCCTGAGTGCCATCTCTGGACAGGCAATAGAGCACGAGCGAAAGAGGCTGCCATTCGCCAGCATTGACGACCTGCACCAGCGCGTGCCGGAATTGCATAAAGACGAACTGCGCAAACTGGCTGCAGTAGGGGCGCTGAATTTTATCCAGGAAAAAGTCCGCCAAAATTCACCCCGGCGCGATGCCCAGGAAAATTTCCCGTTGCCAGACGACAAACTGAAGTTTGGCGGACCAAAAACACACCGGCGCGCGGCACTCTGGCAAGTCGAACGTGTGGCGCGGGCTGCGGGGCCGTTGTTTGCGGGACTGCATGAACAGGACGCTAACTCCCCGCTGGCGCAAATGACTCTGCCGGAAAGAATGGATGCAGATTTTCGCGGCACGGGATTGACGATTGGCAGGCATCCAGTGGCGATGTATCGCGCGGAGTTGAACAAGCTGGGAACCACGCGCGCGATTGATATTCATCACTTACACAATGGCTCTGCGCTGCGAGTTGCCGGTTGGGTAATTGTGCGCCAGCGACCCGGAACGGCAAAAGGCTTTATGTTTCTAACATTGGAAGATGAAACCGGCGTCGTCAACATAATCATTACGCCCCAGCTTTTCGACAAACAACGGCTCGTATTGGTGGATAAACCGTTCCTTTTAATCGAAGGTACATTGCAGCATCAGGACAACGTGGTTTCTGTAAAAGCAAAACGAATTCGCGCTCTTTCCTTCAAACTTGCCGCCTTACCTTCGCACAATTTTTGTTGACCTTTCCTGTCCGGTACAGTACAAACATCGCAATTTTAGAGAGTTGTCAATCCCGGCAATTTAGTCTGGCAAAAAGCGCAATCTCTTTGCGCAAACCCGAAGCAGGTTTTTGCATTGTTTCCCATCCCCTCAAGGAGGACTGATGAAAATCAAATACCTGGCCGTGATGGTCGCTGCCGTCGTCCACTTTATCCTCGGAGGTCTCTGGTATTCTCCTCTCCTGTTCGGAAATAAATTCATTCAGCTGATTAACTGGTCACCCGAAAAACTGCGCCAGGTGGAAAATGAGAGCCATGCAAAGGAGATGGTCATTGCCTTTGTAATGTCTCTACTCCTCGTCTACATCCTCGCCCACTTTGTGCAGTATACGAAGGCCACAAACGTAGCAGGTGGAGTCCAGACGGCCTTCTGGTTGTGGCTTGGTTTTGTGTTGACCACCCACGTACCCACCGTCCTTTTTGAAGGCCGGAATTTCGGTCTCTTTCTAATAAATATTGCTTACCAGTTTGTGGGGTGCGTGCTGGCCGGAGTCATTCTCGCCATCTGGCGACCACGCGAAGCCACGGGTGCGGCGACGCAACCAGTTTAGCTCCAAGCCATAACCTGAAACCTCCGGACAAAGAAAATGACATTGTCTGGTGCCGGACCGCGAGGCTTTTGCCTGTGCTTAGCCGCAAAAACCGTTGGAAAGTTGCCCGGAAGTGAGTAAACTCAGGGCGGCATGTCCAAATCGGCCATCGGCGCTTCTACCTGGGCCGAATTGAGTGAGGCCCAACGAATCGAAGCTGTCTCTACCGGACGCGCAACCTTAAGGGAGATGGTAGAGGGGCTCCTGGATGGGCCGTCTCAACTGCGGGAGATCTGCAGGACCTTTTTAGCAAGTGCAAATGTTTGCCTCGAGCCGCTTCCGGTCGCAAACAAAATCGATCACAACGAAGACGTTGGCACACCCTGTCTCGGGGACGAGTTGGATGAGGAACAGACCTCAGCCCAGGTCGTCGCGGGGACAACCGGAGCAGTCCTTGAAAGTGCGAGAAAGCGCCGCCCGGGACTGCCTGAGGGCTACGTCCCGCGCTTGCAGAAACTCTAATCAAATCAGGGAAAGCTAATGACTAAGGATCGTCAACTTCGTGACCATCTGCTCTATCTGCTGCGCGGCGGCAATGCCTACATTTCCTTCGACGACCTGGTGGCCGACTTTCCCCTGCAGCTCATCAACCACCAAATACAAGGCCTGCCTTATACCGCCTGGCAAATTCTTGAGCACCTGCGCATAGCGCAAAGCGACATCCTGGAATTCACCCGCAACCCCAGTTACGTGTCGCCGAAATTCCCCGAAGGGTACTGGCCTGCTGGGGGTGTCGTCGCGACTATGGACCGGTGGAACGAAACAGTCGCAAGTTTCAGGTCGGATTTAGACGACCTCACTAATATGGTGAACGATCTCTCGCTCGACCTCCTGGCGCCGCTGCAGCATGGCGATGGACAAACAATCCTTCGTGAGGTGCTTCTGGTTGCCGACCACAACGCCTATCACCTGGGTGCATTAGCTGTCCTCAAGAGAATTCTCACCCAGAGTCCTTCTGCAAATCAGAAGTCAATTTAGGTAGCAGTTCGAGTTGGAGCAGCCAAAGCTGTTTGCCGCCGGCTAAGCAGATTTGATGGCTTGTTTTGAGGGAGACTCCATTAAGCCGTGTATCACCTGGGCCACCTGTGAGAGAGGTTTGGGTTTGCGTAAGAACGCGGCGGCGCCACAGCGCCGGGCATCGTCCTCCATCTCGGCCGATCCGTAGGCGGTCAGGACGATAATGCGTGTCTCGGGTTGTCGCTGGTGGAGGAGTTTGGTGATTTCGAGGCCGTCGGTGTTATGAGCTACACCCAGTCTCAAGTCAAGAATGGCAACATCGTAGTTGTTGCTTTCGATGAGTTTTTCGGCCTCGTCCAGTTCGCGAGCAGTGTCCACCTGGTAGCCGTGCAGACCGAAGTATTCGCTCATTGAAAAGCAAATCGATTCCTCATCGTCGACAATGAGCATACGTGTCATTTGCTCTTCACTTCTGGACTCCGCACTTCTCGCCAGCATGCGGCGCAACTGTCCGGAGACCTTTCTCAGCTTTCCAAATCGAGTTTGATTTGCCATCCCATTGGCGTGCAGAACAGAATCTGAATTTGCTAACGTGATTTCAACCCCAAGGAACTCCCTGGCTCGTTTTGGACTTGTTTCGATGTCAGGACCTCTTGGTGCCTGAACCCTGCGCCTGTTGCTCGTGTTTGTCAGTCCCCGCGCCCCGTTGGGCGATGCTGCGATTCAGTACTGATTCAGCCAATACCCGTAGATGTGTAGGCGTGTCCGGATTTTCCATAAAAACTTCTTTCGCAGAAAACCTGGCGAGCAACTGGACTTCTACCGCACAGAAATCACACAGGCCGAGGTGAGCCGTTATGCGGGACGCCTCACGGGTGCCAAATCAAGCTGTTGATAGGAGACTAAAGACCCGGATGAAGGGCAAGGCCATATCTTCCTGAAACCAGCGGCCGCAAGTGAACCCATTTTTGAGTTTTCCACCCAGTCGTAGAATTGCTCTTTAATTGACGAGCCTGGGCAGAGTTGCAAGACTTTCGAATAACTGCCCGGCCCGGCTCTATACCGTTATGGCAGCCCGCACATTGGACCTACGGTGCACACTTCCCGTCGCACTCGCCGATCCGATGGTTTGTGCCAGCGGTTTGGTAATGATGTACATGAGGACCTCACAGACCTCACGGGTACCAGTCCCGATCGTATTTCCTTTCTCGTCCTGGAGTGAATAAATCTTTCCCTCCAGGTCAAGAGGAAGAATCATTGGCTTCGTATACATGTGAATGTTTGCTCCTCCAGCATCACGTATCCCAGGACTTCCTAACTCTGCGTCTGCCTGGTGCGAGCTTTTAAGCGTCTGCGCATCACGGCTGCAGCGCCCACTAGTCCGGTGCCCAGCAAAAGCATAGTGGTCGGTTCGGGAATGATGGCAGCGCTTACTGAGTGTCCCGGCGACACCGGGTTGGCATCGGCCTCTTTGAAAGTCGATGGCCGGGTAATGCTGTTAACGCGTACGTTGTTGACGCTGAACATCCCACTACCCGCCGCATTAAGCGCGCGGCTTAGATCTACTGTGCTGGCTAAAATGGGTGTCAAACTCGAGTCCGTATAGGCAAGCGATAGGGCGCCCATCCTGGCGGATCCAGTTACACACCCTTCACCGAAGCACCTGTCAGGCATGTAACCAACACGCTCGGCGCGTGCCTGCGAAACTGCGAATCCCATAATTAAGGTGGACATCCCCAGCGTTAGCGAAGTCCTAATCACCCTGTGCATTGTTTCTCAACTCCTCGAAATTCCTGGAAACTCCCAAGTTGAAGGTTCTAATTCCATACAGCTTACAAATTTCCTCCCGGAGAAATTTGCTAATACAAAAAACAACTCTTCATTAGACCGAGAGATGTCGATTAGGGACTATTCATTAAGCCAACGGGGCAATTGCTGACTTAATGAGATCCAAAATCGAATCTCTCAATTAGGTCGGGGCCTAAGCACTGTTCGAACGAGACGGTTCGTCACTGGCAAGCGCTGGGCCACAGGCAAAATCTCATCCAAAAGTTGGTTATTTGAGTCTTTGACCGAATAGAAAGTTGCTGGAAAGGGGGAGGAACTGAGTGTTGTCCAGAATCCGGACGGGATTTCTAGAATCGGGACGTGGAGATGCGGTGCCGTTTGAGTTTTTCGTAAAGCGAACTGCGCGGAACGCCAAGTCTTTTTGCGGCCCGTTCCACGCTGCCATTCTCTTCAGCCAGCACAAATTCGATGTGTTTGCACTCGACCTCGAGCAGGGTGAGATTTGCGCCGTAGTAACTCAACGGCGCCCTGGTCCGTCCGTCGAAGTGGAGGTCATTTAGACCGAGCGTTTTATGTTCACTCAGCAGCACTGCGCGTTCGATAACATTGCGCAACTCTCGGACGTTGCCGGGCCAGGAATAGGACTGCAGCGCCTCAACGCACTCAGGTCCGAATTTCAGTTCGCCACGGCCCAAATCGGCGGCGAACTTCTCGAGCAAGTGTTGAGCAAGCACTGGAATGTCTTCTTTCCGGCTGCGCAACGCTGGAAAAACGAGGGGAATGGTGCTGATGCGAAAATAGAGGTCGTCTCTGAACTTCTTTTCACTGACCAACTGGCCAATGTCCTGATGTGTGGCCGCTACGAGCCGCACGTCAACTTGCCGGTCGCGAACATCACCGACACGACGAAATCGTTTTTCTTCCAGCACTTTCAAGAGCTTTGGTTGAATCTGCAAATCCACATCACCAATTTCATCAAGAAAAATGGTTCCCCGATGAGCTACCTCAAATAGTCCCTGCTTCGCAGCGATGGCACTGGTAAAAGCCCCTTTCTCGTGCCCGAAAAGTTCGGTCTCCAGCAAATCCCGGGATAGACCCGCACAATTAAGATCCACGAAAGCTTCTTCGGATCGCGCACTGTTGGCGTGAATCCAGCGGGCCAAGACACCCTTCCCCGACCCTGTTTCTCCGAGAATCAGGATCGGACTGTCAGAAGACAGCACCTTATGCACCTGTTCGGACAGCAATCGAATCGCAGAGCTTGTGCCCACAAAGGGATCGATGGCGGTGCGCACCTCGCGGGACTTATTGGCAAGCTGCTTATGCAGATTGCGCTTGTTTTCGAGAATACGTTGCAGAATCAGCAATAACGCGGGCAGCTCAAGCGGTTTGGTCAGGAATTGTTCGGCGCCTTCCTTGATAGCCCGCACTGCCAGGTCGATCGAGCCGTGTGCGGTCAGCACCAGCAAGGGAATTCCGGCATCAATTTCTCTGAGACGGGGCAGCAAATCCAGGGCAGTGCCGTCGGGCAGCAAATAGTCGGCTACAACCACATCAGGACGAGAGTCCCGGAAAAGGTGCTGAGCGCTTTGACAACTGTCGGCTTCATCCACATCGTATCCCTGAAGTTCGAGATAGTCGCGCACGCCAAAGCGGAGCCCCGCTTCGTCGTCCACGATTAGTATGCGGTTACGAGCCACAGCCGATTATTCCTCTCCGCCGGTGATAGGAAAGCGCGCGACCATGCACGCCCCGCCTTCGGGATTGTTGCCGGCTATTAATTTTCCACCGTGCTCTTCCATAATCTTCTTGGCGATCGCCAGACCCAGACCAGTGCCGCCGCGACGTTTCGTGTAGAAAGGTTCAAAAATGTTGGGAATCTCTTCTACGGTAATGCCTTTGCCGGAATCCCTAACGGCACAATCCAACCAACGCTGGTTCCCTTCTCGCACTTCACTTGCATCTATAACCACGGTCGCGCCCTGGGGTGAATGCTGGACGGCGTTCTCGATGAGATTCACGAACACTTTTGACAAGCGGCGGCGATCCACCAGTACTCGAGGGAGGTTGCGTCCTACCTTGTTCGCTAAGGCCACTTTGGCGATCTCCGCCACGGGCACGCAGGAGCGAAGCGATTTTGTCACCAGGTCGTCCAGTGAGGCGAACATGAGTTCCCCCTGAAACGGTTTGCCATATTCGAGCAGTTCTTCCATCAGAATGTTCAGCCGAGCCAACTCGTCCCGCAGTACATTGGTATAGCGCAGATACTCAGTGCGCTCACTGAAGCGAGTTTCAAAAGCGTCGAGAATAGAAGAAATGCCAAAGAGCGGATTGCGAACTTCGTGTGCGACTCCGGCCACCAGCGATCCGAGCAGTGACATCATCTCGCTGCGGCGCAACGAGGCTTCGAGTTCGGTCCGGTTGGTGATGTCCTGGGCAATGAGAATGGCGCGTTCACCGACTGCTCCAAACTCGTGGATCAGATAAGTCGTTATGTCCCAGGTCTTGCCCGTAGCATGGTCCCTGACCTCAGCCGTTCGCGAACCGCCACTCTCGCGAATATGTTTAATCATCTCGGCTGCTTTTTGCCAGGGCTGTCCGGCGCCCGCTTCTGCTACTTCCCTACCGATTACTTCTTCCTTATCACCAGCGGCTACCTCCTGGGCAGCCTTGTTCAATCGTTTAATCCGCCCTTCCAGATCGACAATCAGGACAGGAAAATCCATCGCATTGAAAGTCTGACGCCACTCAATTGCCGATTGTTGAATCGACGCGTGCATCCGCTTTTGCTCTTCATCCAGCAGCTTCCGATCGGTTACGTCGGTAGCGATAACCAAACGGGCATTGCGGCCTGCGAACATCAGGGCGTGCGAGGTTATCTCAACATAGATTATGCTTCCATCCTTCTTCTTATGTCGCCAGGGGCTGGTAATAACCGGCCCCTCAATTCCCGCCGACGTTTTGATTAGAAGTGCCGGTACGTCTTCAACCGGCCGCAAGTCCTTGATCGTCAGGGCGAGAAATTCTTCGCGAGAATACCCGTAGGTACGAATGGCTGATTCATTGACTGTCAGGAAATGGAGTGTTTCCTCGTCGTAAACCCAGATTGGTTGAGGTGTGCATTCGAATAGCAGTCGGTAACGTTCCTGGGAATCCCGCAGCGCCTCTTCCAGTTTTGCCCGCTCGATCAAGCGGGACGCCTGAGCAACAAGTCGCGGAGTATCAAAAGGGATTTCCAGAAATTCATCGGCCCCAGCTTCGATTCCGGCAACCACGCTCTCAGTGTCGGTGCGCATAGCGCTGACCAAAAGAATCGGGCGAGTTGCCAGCTCTGAGTCCTGCCGAATGAGGCGACAAAACTCGATGCCATCGACCTGAGGCATGGTTACGTCACTGATGATGAGATCCGGACGCTCGCGCTTGGCAACTGCAAACCCTTCCAAGCCGTCTTCCGCCGTGAAGACGTTATACCCCGCTTTGCTGAGCGCTGAATTCATCAACTCCAGCTGTTCCGGAAGATCGTTGACGATCAGAACCGACTGCTTGCTATTCCCGTTGTCGGAGTGAGTTCCCCTATGCATGGGGTGTACAACCTCGTCTATCATAAATTGGTGCGCTAAGAAAGTGATCTGGAACGGGGGTACGCTACAGCAGCGTGAAAAATTCGATAGCCGGCAAAATGATGTTCAATACACTTGCCACCGTTCGGCTCTAGGTCTTTAAAACTAGCGAAGTATAACATACGGTTCCAGGCGGAAAGCAGAGAACCCTGCTCATGACCTCTGCTCGCCGCTCCGCTCCAGTTTGCGCGTAAGCGCCGCTGGCCTCACAATCAGGTCTGCGTATCTTCTAAGCAGTACGAATCGAGCCCTTATTCCCATGCCAGGGGTGTAATTCAATCCGAAGGGCAGGTGGATGGAGTTAAATTTCGCCTGCTAACAAACACTTTTGACAGAACCGGTCGCTTGCCGTTAACCTGCGAATCTTTGCCAAAGAGGTCATGGTGAACGTTCGCGAGAGTGGTTTTTCACCGGAGTTTTACTTTCAGCATTGATTTTCGGTCGGATACTCGTCCCGAGGAGCACGAAGCTATTGTCAGCGAGCGCCGAAGCAATTGTTACCGCCGGCTTGAGGCCTGAACTATTCGTCGAAACCGGCCTACACTCCATAAGCCGGACGCTCGTAGTCGCCACTCTGGTCGTTTTGATGCTCGGTGGTTTCGCGTTTCGAGCCCGCGGCTTGAGCGCTGAAGGGCTGGCTGACGACGAACTGAACAAGCTGGAAGCCGTGACCGATTACCGTGCCCGCGGTTTAACGGCAGCCAACGGTGAACATCCATTCCTGATGAAGGCCACAATTACGGTTAGCGTGATTGCAGCTGAGAAATGGAACAATCTCATCGGGAACCGGCATGCCGAACTGTTCATCCCCGTGGAAGTGGCAGTTCGCTTGCCCAATGTCATAGTTGGTTCTTTGATCACCCTGCTGCTCTACCTTGTGATAGCCGAGTTATTTGGTGGAGAAATAGCCCTTCTGGCCGCTGCACTGTGGGCTGTCGATCCGATAGCCATCGGTTTCAACCGCATTGCAAAGGAAGATACGTTCCTGCTCTTCTTCTTCCTGATTGCCAATGTCTTTTGGCTGCGGGGGCAACGCGTTGCCGAAAGCGAACCCACCCGGAATCCCACACCCTACTATTGGGCGGCTGCTGCTGCGTTTGGGGCCATGGCGGCCTCCAAATATTTGCCCTGGTATGTGGCGATCAGCATCAGTTATTACTGGATGTTTCAGGCCATCCCAGAGACCCGCTGGCGCCTGGGTCGTCCTCGCTTTCTCCTGTTTTTTGTGGTCATGGGACTCGTCTTTGCGGTGCTCAATCCTCCAATTTTTCTGCCCGATACGTGGCACCAGATGCTGAACTTTGCCAGTCATAAGATGGTCAATCATGACAGTTATGAGTTCATGGGCAAACTCTATCGACATGAAGTCAAGTCCTGGTTCCAGGGTGTGCCGGTATATTTCTACGCCCGATTTTTTGCCATTAAATTGCCTTTGCTGACTTTGACTTCCTTTCTGATTGGGTTTCCTTTACTTTTCGGGCGCAAGCTTGGTGATGGGCGTTATTTCCTCTTATTCTGGATGTTCTTTTGGCTGCAATTTTCAATCTCAGGCAGTAAGTTCACCCGCTACACACTCTTCGTTTTGCCCGCTGTTTACACGACCGCGGCCATTGGGGCTTACTACGTCATTCGCTGGTTGGCGCGCCGCGTGGCTGAACTCATGAAAAATGAGGGTCTGCGTGTCTACCTGAAAGGCGGCCTGGCCGCCGCCCTCGTGTTGCTGGCAGCGCTGGCTTCTGTAAGCGCGCTACCTCACTATCGACTCTTTACAAACACAATCGGAGGCGGGGTCGCACATGCGGGGGCCGATTTTCCTCAGGACGATTTTTATGACGCAGAACTCCGTCAGGTAATCAGTGAGATAGGCCGGCAGGCCAAGCCGGGCGCACAGGTGGCGAGTGAGTCACCCTCTGTCTGCGCCTACTATGCTCGGACTACTGGCCGTCCAGATCTATCATGCGTGTACCTTTCAAACCCAGAGGCTCTCGATCAACTGGGCGCGGGCGACTTTATCATCAATGCCCGCGGGCGCCGCTACTTCAGTAACGACGCAGTGCTTTCTCTGTTACAGCGGTCCGCCGTCCCGGCTTTCAACGTTCCTTTGGGCAAAGCTCCGGCTGCTGATGTCTATCTTCTGGATGAAGCCACCGTGGCAGCCATGAAAACGATTGCGTCTAAATGATCCGTTCAATTTCGCGACGAATCTTCAGCAATCAATTCCCAGGCCCTCTTGATTGCCTCATGTACAGACTCTGGATGGGTGAGTGGAACTTGATGGCCGGTCCGAGGCAGACTGATTAGTTCAGAATTGTGAAGTACTCGATGAAGACGTTCGGCCTGCTCTGCAGGCCTCAGCAAACGATCTGCATCGCCGGTTACGATCACGACCGGCAGCCTAATCTCAGCATAACGCCTGCTCAAATTATTCAGACTCTCATCCAGGCTGCAATCATCAGCGGCGCAGGCCTTAACCTGCTCAGTCCTGATCCACAATGCTTCTGCTTGCTGTAAGTAGTCGTCTTGTACGGGCTCCGGGTGATAGGCGTCGCGCAAACTACTCCTGATCAAGCGGCGCCCGATTAGCGGTTTAAGGAGCTTCAGAAATACTTTACCTAATACCGGAAGGTTTGGCAGAGACGCCCACCATTGCGGACCCCCGCTGGGATAAGCGGCCGGTGCCAGCAAAACCAATCCCGACAAATCCTCTTCGTTCTGTAGAGCCATGGCCAGGGCCAACGCTCCGCCCCATGAGTGACCGACAACCAGGGGCTTATGTACGTTGAGGCGGTGTAAAGCCTCCCTTACCAAACGGGCCTGCACTTCGACAGTCAGCGGTTCGTCGAGCCGGCGCTCGCTGTATCCATGCCCGGGTCGGTCGAGCACCATTGCACGGTAGTGCTGAGCTAATTCGCCCAAAGCCGTTACGGAGAAATCGTGATGAGACCCGGGGTTCCCGTGAATGAAAACCACCGCTTGGCCCTGACCCTTGCTGATGTAATGCAACCGCATACCGGCAACGGAAACGAACTGGCCCAGGTATTTGTGTGCGCCGCGGTGAATCAGATCGGAGCGCGGCTCGACCGCTCGCAAATCACTGTCACGTACGAGGTTGTCGTGATCCATAGAAGAAGTCCTGGTACGTAAAGGGCCGTCGTTTTCACGGAACAGATCGTGCTTCGAGCGCCCTAATCGCATGCCCCTTGCGATCTGCTGTGCAAGCAATTTAGACGCCCCATCGGGGCAGATGGCTCGAATGAATGCCCGAATAACGTGGGCCGGAGCCTTCACCCCAACGGGAAACAGAAGATACTCGCTTTCCCACCAGCTCGGCGCAAATTTCATTTTAAACCGGCGCAGCCCTTCGAAATTATAAAAGACAGACAAACCACCGGCAGCCATGCGAATGAACCTGGTAAGCGGTTCACTGTTGCCCACTCCCGGCGCCACCTCGCCCTCACTTGCCAACGGCGCGGTACCGAGCGTCGCTAATTTTGCCCCACTGGCCTTCAATGAATTGAGCGCTTCAACCACCAGCAGGTCCGCGGTCCCTACGGGCGCGTCGGGGAGACGAATGACATCTTCCAGATACCAGCCAGCGCGCGCAGGGATTGGACTTGCAGCCAAAAACCCCACCAGGTTTCCCCGGGCGTCACGAGCCGTGAAGAACCTCTTACGGTCGGCATGTTGAAATGGGTCAAGCGCAAACAACCAGCCAAGCTTCATAGCGCAACGGCGTGACTTTAACCAGCGGTCGCAAAGAAATGCCGTCTCTCGCTTAAGCGTTCTATCAATACCTGCTACCGCTGCGATCCGCACTCCGGCGCGCCGGGCCTGGTTTACTCCGGCCCGCGCTTTCTTGGCCCGATCACCTCGTGGTCCCCAGGTAGTTAAATCAAAATATGGAGCCGCCCCGACTTTGACCGCATGTAGTCCGAGTTCAGCGGAGTGCATTGCGAACCGTTCAGTCGTCGGCATGAACGCCACCAGGCGCTTTGCTTCGTGCGCCGCCCGGATGAAACGTCGTGTCAACTCGCTGAGGTCTCGGGGATCGGCAAGGGGATCACCCGGCACTAGCCACACCTTGCCGAATTCATTGAAAATAATTGCGCCGTCAACTTGAGGACACTGCCAGATTCTGGCGCCGGGTGCGATGCTAACCAACGAGTGGGCGTTGTAGCCGTGATTGGACTGCGCGTTCAGCAGACGCGTTGCGACAGTCTCAGGGTCAAAGAAGCTGTTGACTCGCGACCGCGAACGCATCTGTGCGTAACGCGCCGCAACGCCGCTGCCGGCGATGGCCAACCACCAAAGATCGCGTACCGCGGAATGGGGAAACAAAGCACCTCCAGCGAATCTCCTACACGCCTATTAGATGAGCAAAACAAGCAAACAGTGGGCGGGACCGGCAAACTTATTCGGGCACGCGGTTGTTTACTGTCCGGAATTCCAAAACGCCGTCAAGCATTACCAGTACAGCGGAACCACAAGTGGGCCTGTCGATCATCTGTTCATCTGTTGGGTAACCATAACATAAGAGTCAGCACGCTCCGACTCGGAAACATAAGGGTACCGGTAGTGCCTGCTTTGGCGACAGGCGTAAAAGCCTGCCTAAAAAGCGGTACTCTCAACACCCGCTGACGGAATTGGAAGCTGAGCTGTATAATCCAGCCGCTCGTGCTTTTTTTTGCGATGGAGTGCGCGCCTATTGCGCCTCTGTTGACTGGATCAGAAACCGAGGAGACAGGTCTAATGTCAGAAGAAAACTTTGATCAGGCGGCGGCCGTCGCACTACTTAACGAAATTTTGGAAACAGAATTGGCTGGGGTAGTCCGCTACACACATTATGCTTTGATGGTCTTCGGCCATAATCGCATTCCCATCACCAGCTGGCTGCGCGGCGAAGCCAACACCTGCCTCGCGCATGCCAACGCCGCCGGCGAACTGGTGACGCATCTGGGCGAACATCCTTCCCTAAAGATTGGGGCACTCCTGGAAACTCACAAGCACGGCATTAATGACATTCTGCTGGAGTCCCTGGAAGCTGAAAAAGACGGCCTCGAGCTTTATCGAAGGCTATTTGCCCTGACGCGCGATCGCTCCGTGCTGCTCGAAGACTACGCGCGCCGGATGATTTCCGAAGAGGAACAGCATATTGGCGAAGTCATCAAGATGCTGCGCAAGCCTGGCGAGGAAATGCCGGCAGCAGCTAAATCCTGAGAGTGCTCTGAAAGGCCCTTAACTTTCCTTGCGTGCCTTGGTCGATGGTTTTTCCGGTTTCCGCGAACACGCAAAGCGAACGCTTGCTTCAACTGACTTACCGAACCTCAACTTCAACCGGCTGCGCATCGTGCGCATCGTAGCCCTCGGGCCAATTGGAAAGGTTGACACCGTAGAGCCAATCGGAATCAACCGTCACCGCAAAGCGAATTGTCAGCGGCAGACCGCGCGCGGCCCTCAGCCGCACGAGCCAACTGTCAATGGTCCATTCCTGAATCAAAGGTTGCTTTGCCGGCTCGACCGGTACCAGCCGCGAGCCACAGTTGGTGCCATTTACATATAAAGTCACGCGAGTCTGAAGTTCCGCCGGCCGCGC
>DAIMCP010000106.1:0-13565 GCA_036726305.1 Pyrinomonadaceae bacterium
CCGCCACCCGCAACGCCGCGCTCGCATCCGCGCTCGCCGCCAGCAATGCGCCAGATCCCGCCACGGTCTGCCGCGCCAGCAACCGTGCAAGCTCAGGCGGAATACCCTGGCGCAACGCTTCCCGCAACAGTGGCCTGAGCTCTGCTTCTTTGATGGTAAGAAAACCGGATGTACCGGGCGCGTCTGAGTAGGGTGCAAGCAGCGCAGCGCTCCGCGAACCCAGGGAGCCGTCAGCATAAAGCTTGATCGAGCGCACGGTGAGACGGTTGCCGAATGCTCCCACAATCGGACCCTCACGCAGCAGCCGTTGCGCTTCTTCCCCCGGCCCGGAGAGTACCTTGTAGATACGCAGCTTGATCTTCCCGTCGCTGTACAGCTTCTTGAAGATCTCGACCTCGTCATAATCGCCGCCCGGATCCTGCACCTGGCACCAGCCAAGTTCAACATCGCGCTTGACTCCCAGAATGACAGCCTGCTCTTCGTCTGCCGCGGAGGTGGCCGGCAGATGACGACGCACCAGATTTTGCGCCGCATCCAACAACATGCCGTTGGGCTCGCCAGTTTTGTCTTTTGAGATTTCCCCGCCAAAGGGATTGGGAGTGCTCTTGTCAATGCCGGCAATCTTCAGCGCCGCGCTGTTTACCACCGTGCCATGTCCATCTGCCCGCGTGAGAATGACGGGATTGCCGGGGGCAATCTGGTCCAGATCCCAGCGAGTGGGGAACACCGGAGGCGTCCAGAAGGTTTCGATCCAGCCGCGCCCCGTAACCCATTCACCTGGCTTTGCCTGCGCCACGCGGATCTTAACTTTGGCGAGGAAATCTTCGAGACTGTTGACGCCTTCGAGATTCAAAGTCATTTCGCGAAAGCCAACTCCCGACAAGTGGTGATGCGCATCGGTCAGCCCTGGGACCACCGTCAAGCCGCGTAGATCCAGGACGCGCGTGCCTTTGCCGATATACTTTTGCGCTGCCGCATTGGAACCAACAAAGACGATGCGGTCGCCCCTGATCGCGACAGCTTCAGCCTGCGCCTGTTTATCGTTGACGGTGTAGATGTTGCCGTTCTTTAGAACGAGATCCGCGGGTTGGGTGTCGGCCGCAGCGGACAAAAAGCTGAGCAACAGGAGGCTCAGCAAAGCTGGCAGGGTCTTCATGATCTTCCTTTGCTAACCAAAAGAATCGTCTGTGCCGGAGTGCTTATGACTTATATCACAGGGCTGCGCCTCTAAAATACCTCAGCGAAGAGCTGGGGGATACTTTTGTAGCGTTTCGCTGAGTTGCAGGGGCTGAATCTAGTCTTTCCCTGCCCTTCGGTGAGGAGGCTGCAGGGAGACATTAAATAAAGATCACGGAAAACTACGGCGCGCATTCACTGTTGCTGTGCGTGCGCACCGAGCTGAAGCGATCCTGGTACTCATCCGAAGTAATGAACGCACAGACCATTGACCGATAGTTGTTGGGCGCAGGCAAACGGTTCAGCACATCCAGCCAGAAGTCATAACCTCCCTGGTCGGGATTGCGACGGAGGTAACCGAAGTACTGCATCAGCACGAATGAGGGGTTGTATTCACGATCTTTGAAAGCCTGAATTTCGATCAGGTCGCGCAGTACCTGCGCTCGCGTGCGGCCCGCATTCATTGCCGTCAGTGCCTGCTGTCGTTCGGCGGTGTAGGGCGTCAAGCCTGCGGTATCAAACAATCTGTTAATGAAGTCTATATTGAAATCCAGCGCATAGAACTGGGTAAATTCCGGCCGTTGCGCAAATTCATAAACGAGCGACTGCTTGCTGGCTTCCAGACGTGCGCCTCCGATCACTTTGTTCCGATCGCTGATGAACTCCTGGTAGGTTGGCCGGCGGCCGAACGCGGCTTTGTAGAGGCGGTAGACATAAGAGCCGGTGTCCTGAAACTCAAGCTCGATGAAGAACGCGGCACTCACACCGATACGCTGGCTACGAAAGCAAGCCGCTCGAGCCTGTGGATCCGGCTCGCTGTTGCACTGATTGATCTGCCCGGTCCAGTAATCCAGGCCGCCCTGATCCGGAGTGCGACCAAGAAAATCATAGTAGTGCTGTCGCACAAAAAATTGCGCGTCGTCGATCGGATTAGTAACAGGCGGGAGCAGATCGTTGTCCATGATCGTAACAGTGGTCGCGGATCCTCCAAGCAAAACTGTTTCATATTCGACTCTGAAGGTTTCGTCGCCTTCCACATAAGCATCGTCAGTGATTGGAATCGAAATGGTTTTCGAAGTGTCGTCGGGCGCAAAACGGACCGTGCCCGAAGAAAAAGTGAAGTCCGACCTTTGCGTAGCGGTATCGTTGTTAGTGTGGTACTTCAGGATCGCCGGTCTGGAAAGATTGCCTATCCGGGTAAAGGTAATCCGGGCCTGGCCCTGATTTTCAAGAACACCCGCCACCGCCGGAATCAATATCCCGTCATTCGGATCCGGGGCCACCGGGATGGCCGTAAAGTTCATACCGAAGTTGCCGCTTAGGGTACCCGAGGAAACTGCTTTGGCAAACGTGGGATTAAAGATGTATCCGTTCTTCGAAGGTGTGACAGTAAAAGACAAATCCACGGGATAGTTATAGGTAAAGATACCCGCCGCGTTTGTCTCCAAAATCACCGGTTGGGGATTCAGCTCGCCTACAAACGTAAGCTCCACGCCCGGCACTGGACTGCTACTGGCATCCGTGACCGAGCCGGAAATTCTGTAGTTGGTGTAAGTAACCGGCGTCGGGCTGGGTGTGGCAGTCGGCGTCGGCGTGGGAGTGCCATCGGAAAGAGATTGCCACGCCAGCTCATGCTCATCATAAACAGTGGTGGTTACGCGACCAATGTTACCGCTCTGCAGAGTGAATAGATAAATCTCATCTGAATTGCTCTGCGGCACGCGGTTGTAGTTTGTGAAAGCAACCTGTAGCCCATCAGGCGACCAGACTGGGCTGGCCGAATCTTCCGACGTGCCATTCATCAGTCTGTGCTGGTTACCGCCATTGGCGTCCATCAAATACGCCAGCGGAAGATTGTCGCGCTGGCTCAGGAAAACGATTTGACTGTTGTCGGGCGACCATGAGGGCGCGGCATCAACTGCGTTGTTGTTGGTCAAGCGAGCCGGCGTCCCGTTAGGATTGCCGCTCGCATCAACGGTGACGGTGTAAATTTCGAAGCCCAACGCAATGTTGCCGCCGATGCCCGGAAAATCACGCGAAGAAGTAAAGGCGATGCGCGTGCCATCTGGTGACCACACTGGATCCTGCTCGTATTCTGCGGTCGCGATAATGCTATGAGCATCGCTGCCGTCCGCAGCATTCATCACGAAGATGTCCCCCTTGTTGATGCCTCTGACAAAAGCGATCTTGGTTCCATCTGGTGACCAGGTGGGCTGAGTATCACCAGAACTGGTGCCGAGCTGATGTTGATTCAACCCGTTCGCATCCATGATCCAAATGGCTGCACTGCCCCCAAAAAGCGGCCGTCTTGAAAAAGCAATCTTAGTCCCGTCCGGTGACCAGGCAGCGTAGTGATCTGAGATGTTGCTGGCACCGCTGGCGGTGGAAAGGATCTTCTCATCTGTCCCATTGGGATTGATGCTGTAGATCCAGTTATCGTTGGTGAAAGCAATCCGGCCGTTGACGCGCAACGTATTAGCGGTCGCTAACAGTCGTTCCTGTTTGGCCAGTGAATTAAAGCTAATTAAGCTGCCCACGATAGCCAGGACCGCAATCGGTAAAATAGCTGCTCGGAAAAACTTGCTGCAGAAATTCATTTTAATCCTAGTTAGAGAGTTTAAACTTCCGGCTCCCAGGAATAAAGTCAAAAGGCGTACCCGACGCCAAATTTGTTGGCGCTGCGCCTGCCCCTGCGGGTAATTAACCCAGGGACCGCAATATTCAATTATTCGGGGTATTGTATTACGCTGAGAAGGTTCTGACCCTGGGGGGAGTCATTTTCCGTCACAAGTCGGAAATCAGCGCCGCAATCCGGCCATTCGGGCATCCCGATAGAATGACTTGAGATGGCGCGCAACCCTTGTCGGTTGCCTTACTCGGTCGAGCCGCCCGGATTCACCTGCAATGCGCGTTTAACTGAATTAGCTCTATAATCTCGCCTGCTTGGAGAAATCTTCTTCGCTTAACAAAAGGAGCTCATGAACGTCGAAAATTTGAATTTGACCACCCGCTTTGGCGCGACCACTGCCTACGTCGCGAGACCGGAAGCTGACGTTTCCGCAGCCATCGTCTTGATTCAGGAATGGTGGGGCATCAACGATCATATTCGCGACATCGCTGGACGCTATGCAAATGAAGGCTACCTGTGTGTTGCGCCCGACCTCTATCGTGGCCGCCTCGCAAAGAATACTGAAGAAGCAGCCGCGATGATGCAGGGGCTGGCGATTGAAGACGGCATCCAGACAATTCGCAAAGCCATCGAGGCCACTAAAGAGACTTATGGCGTCAGGAAGTTCGGGATTAACGGCTATTGCATGGGCGGCACTTTCGCACTGCGGGCTGCCTGTGAGCTCGATGGACTGGCGGCTGCCGCCCCCTTCTACGGCGACATTCCCGCAGAAGCAGTGCTGGCGAGACTCAAGGTGCCGACACTATTTATTGCCGGCAGCCGTGACAACTGGATCACGCCCGCCAAGGTGAAGGAGTTGAAGGAGGCAGCGAGTAAGTACGATTTACCGGTAGAGGTCGTTAGCTATGACGCGGACCACGCCTTCTTTAACGATACGCGTCCGGCGGTCTATAACGCCGAAGCGGCGGCTGATGCGTGGCAGCGGGTGCTGGGATTCTTCAAAAAGAACTTATTGCGGAATGAAGGAGCAAAATGATCGAGCGGGCTGAACTCCAGTGTCCAGCGGCAATGAGCCTGAAGCTGAGCCCCTCAAACCTTCAGCGACTCGCAAGGGCCAAGCGGAACGCCACCATCTCTTCGCCGTTGCGAACCAGCAGGATGTCATGGACCAGCACAGGGTGATTCCAGGTCTTACCTTCAATCGCCTTGAATCGCGCTACTTCTGTGAACTGGTCGGCGGTCGCCTTGACCAACGCCAGCTCGCCCTTCTCCGACACTACCAGCAGTAAGTCCTGATCGGCTAAGAGTACGAGTTGGCCGTTGCCATAGCGGCCGCCGTGCCACTTGAGTTCACCTTTTTTGAGATCGAGGCAAGTGATTCCGGTGCCGTCGAAGCCAAACGCATTGTCCTTATGAACGACGAAATCGTTGAAGTACGGCGTTAGCTCGGTAGAGGTCCAGCGCTCTGTGGTGGTCCATCCGCCGGCGCCGTGTGCGACGGCGACACGGCGCATGCCAACTTCGGCGCCGAAACCAGAGCCGCTGCCAATCAGGACGTCACCGTCCGCGGTAAAGGCCGGCTGCACAATGCCGTCGCTCGACCACGTGTGTTTCCAGAGCACCGAGCCGTCGGCTGGGGCAACGCTAATGGCTCCTTCTCCGTTCAGCTGCAGGATCTGAGCCACGCCACTAATCGTAGCCAGATGTGGCGAGCTGTACCCCTTGCCCCCGCTGGGGCCGTACCAGCGTGGGGTGCCGGTGGCACTGTCATAACCGGCGAGCGAGCCGGCAGCGGCAACGATGACGAGGTCGCCAACCACCAGTGGCGAACTCGCAAAGCCCCACCCGGGCAACTTCGCTTTGGTATCGGACGCGGCATTGCGTGACCAAATTACGGCGCCACTGCGAGCGTCGAGCGCGTTCAGGATTCCCGTCCCGCCAAATGTATACACACGACCATTGCTGAGCGTCGGCGTTCCGCGCGGACCGGGGCCCGCGTTCGACTCGTAAAAGCGGGCGGCGTCTTTGTGCATCCACACTGGTTGGCCCGTGTTCAGGTTGTAGCAAGACACGATTTCATTCTCACCCCGCTGCTCCTGGGTGTAGAGAAGATCGCCGCTCACCGCGAAGGACGACCAGCCAGGTCCGATCGGCCGTCGCCATATGGCGGCCGGTGGTCTTTGTGCCCAGTCGGTCTCGATGCGCACGCCGCGAATTACGCCATCACGGTTTGGCCCGCGAAAGCCGGACCAGCCTGAGTCTGCTGCCGCTGCTTCTCCTGCCGGCGCGGGAGTTGTCGGCTCGACACCGGCCTGGGCCAGAAGCCGCTCCTCGGGAGTCATGGTCCACCGCCAGTGGAAATCTGAAACGGCAGAGGCGGTGATGCCCCCGGTCCTTATAAGTGTAAACACGGCGCAGGCGACTATGATCGCGCCCAGCATCACCACGCGTCGCAATCCAGCCGACAGCCGGCGGCCGGCCACTGCCGCGGCGACCAGCGCGAGGCATAAGACCGGGATGGAGAAGATGGGCAACATCATCCCCATCATCCCGCCCGCAATGGACGGATGCACGAGGCGCTTGGTGGCGACAACTGCGATAATCATCAGCACGATCGCGCCGATACGGTCGACCCAGGGCGCGCGGCTGAAAAACAACCACCACACGAGGACGAGTAACCCGCAGATCACGCCTCCCAGGACTCCAAACATCGCGGCTTCAGGAACGATGCGCGGGGCCACGAACCAAAGCACCCACTGCAAGACCACTGCTACCAGACCGGGCCACAGCCGAAGCGGCTTCCTGGGAGTAGGCAGTCGCTTCTCGGTTGTCTGATCTATCGCGCTATTAGCTACGTTTGCGTTTTGGTCGGTTGGGGGAGGGGTCATGCGAGGGAGTACGCCTAACACGCTGCGTTTGTTTCTTAGATTCGTAATGCGACTCTACGTTCCGGACAACCCGCCCGGCAGGGCGTGATTTAGTCAGCTTATTTTGACGGCACGTGTTCGCGGCCCCATTTCAATACCGTCGCCATCCAGACCAATTCGTCCAAAAAACCCTTTGCTCTCTGCGCGAAAGCCGGATCAAGAAGTTTCCCTTCTGCATCAAAGGTCTTCTGTACTGTTGCAAAGTTTAGATCAGTGAAGGTGACCGCCAACCCCAGCTCGCGCACCATCGGGACCATCGCTTCAATCACCCGCGTGCCGCCCCAGGGACCGGCCGAAACGCCCACCAGCCCCACTGCTTTATGGATATATTCTTTGAGCAACAGATCGAGCACTGCTTTCAAAGCACCGGAATAGCCATGATTATATTCAGGCGCCACAATCACCAGGCCATCGGCTCTGCTGATGGTATCGCGCCATTCGGGAAACAGGTGCTTGATCTCCTGACCGTAGTCATCCTGCGGGAAGGCGAAATCGGCGGCATCGAATAACATGGTCTCAATCTCCGGCCGCTTCTCCATCTCACCCACCAACCAACGTGCGGGATTGATGCTATTGCGCTTTTTGCGATTTGTGCCCAAAAGGACCGGCAAAAGTAGTTTATCCAAGATTATTCTTCCCTCCCTGCAATGCTAAATGATGGTGCGAACGTACCTGCTTCGGGTCGTTGACGGCGGCAGCAAACAATCCTGCCACGCGCGCAGCCCCGTACCTATGTCGTTCGACGCCAGCCGCAGCTTACAGCAAAACTCGCCCGCCAATTCGTGTGCCCGCTATTCAATGATAATTTCATCAACAAAGATCCACGACTGCCCTCCCTTTCCCGGATGCCAGCCAGGAATGGTTCCGTAACCGACCGCTTTGACGCGTATGAAACGAGCCGGTTGCGTCGCAATCGTTTTCACAAGATCCTGCAATACCACGTCGTAATTTCTCTCCGAGACTTCGTTGGCGATTACGAGAGCGGGGGTGAAAGTGCGTCCGTCAATTGACAGTTCGAACTCCACACGGCGCGGCATCCAGATCCAGGAACCGACTTCCTGTAAAAATCCTGCGCCCAGCCTGGAAATGTTCTGAACTCGACCCAGGTCCACGGTGGCCAGGAAATCCTGACCCTGGTAACCCTGCCAGGCCCCCGTGCTGAAATTGGCATTGCCCCTGACACCATCAATCACTGTCAGGTCGCCAGCCGCTGGGTACTGGGGGCTGTAATGGGACTGCAGACTGACGGTCCAGTCGTGGGGAATCTTGTGGAAAACAGCTCTGGTAAGCAAACTCCTCTGGCCCTTTTTATCGAAAGCGATTGCTTTAATGGTGGTCGAGTCGGCAATCAACAATGGGCCGTCATAAACCCGGGAGCTCACCCCAGGCTCAGATCCATCGGTTGTAAAAAGGATACGCGGCGGCGGCGCGCCAGTCGCCTTGATTCGAACCTCTAACTGTCCTTTGAAAATGGCGCTACGAGCCTCGATTACAGGCGCCGGCACAATCCGGTCGCCTGAGATATAGGATGTTGGAACAGCCGAGCCGCTCGAGCCCCAGGCACGGTTCGGGTGCGGCCCCATTTGAAAAACGAGTTCCCCGCCGTTCAGCAGGGCGCTGTGCCGCAGATACGAATAGGGATAGGGCCGTCCGTTCAGCGTAGCGCTTTGAATGTAGATATTGCGCGCTGAAACACCGCCAGCCCGAATCACAAATGATTTCCCGTTTTCGAGCTTGAAGCTCAGCTTAGGAAATAGGGGCGTACCGATAGCATAAAGTGGCTGGCCGGGAGTGACCGGATAGAAACCGGCTGCACTCAGGACATACCACGCGGACATCTGGCCACAGTCCTCATTGCCGATTAGGCCATCGGGCGCCGGCTTGTAAAAGGTGTCCATGATTTGCCGGACCCTCGCCTGGGTTTTCCAGGGTTGGCCCACATAGTCGTAGAGGTAAGCCAGATGGTGGCTGGGCTCGTTGCCGTGCGCATATTGGCCGATTAATCCGGTAATGTCCGCCTGCTCACGGCCGGTAGTCCTGCTTTCCGCGCTGAATAATGCGTCGAGCTTGCTTGCGAATCGATCGTGGCCACCCACTAGCTCAATCAGCC
Source organism: Pyrinomonadaceae bacterium (assembly GCA_036726305.1). Classification (GTDB taxonomy): domain Bacteria; phylum Acidobacteriota; class Blastocatellia; order Pyrinomonadales; family Pyrinomonadaceae; genus JAOAPY01. Next base: position 8,843 of record DAIMCP010000106.1, read on the forward strand.
CGCTGATATCCTGGGGAACAAAAAAGGAGTACTGCCATGAATTTGCTTCCGTGAAGTTGAAATCGACCTGACGCGGATCGAAGGGAGTGAGCCAGCCACCGTTCCGGCGCGGGCGCGCGAAACCAGTCGATGGGTCAATTACGTTCCGATAAAACTGGGCCCGCTGCTTGAACTCCTCGGAGTCATTAGTCTTGCCCAAAAGTCCGGCCATTTGCGCGATGCACCAGTCGTCGTACGCGTACTCCAGCGTTTTCGATACGGACTCGCGGTCGGCTTCCATGCTGATATACCCATAATGCCGGTATTCATCGAGGCCTTGATCCAGCAGCTCCGCACTGTGCTTCATCGCCGTGAGTGCATGTTCGGAATCAAACCCGCCGATGCCCTTAACGGCCGCGTCGGCTATTACCGATACTGCGTGATACCCAATCATCGTGTCAGTCTCGTTACCGGCCAGCTCCCAGACCGGCAATCGCCCACCGTAGTCATACTGCGCCAGGAAGCTATTGATGAAATCAGCCGTGCGTTTCCGATCGATGATGGTATAAAGCGGGTGGGCGGCGCGAAAGGTGTCCCACAAGGAGAAGACAGAATAGTTGCTGAAACCCTTAGCAGCATGAGGCTCGCCGTCGCGCCCGCGGAATTGTCCGTCAACGTCCATAAACAAGTTCGGCGCGATCATGGTGTGATAGAGGGCCGTGTAGAAGTTCGTCAACTGTTCCCCCGTGCCTCCTGCGACTTTGACCTTGCTGAGCTCGCGCTCCCAGGCGGCGCGACACCTGCTGACCGCGCGCTCAAAACCCCAATCACGCATTTCAGCCGCCAGGTTGGATCGGGCTCCAGCGCAGCTCACAGCCGAGAGGCCTACCTTCACCATCACCTCCCGGCCACGGCGCAACGAAAACCTGAAGGATGCCTTGATGTTCTTCCCGCGCGCCTGTGTAAGATTTGGATCCGGCTTGCCGTCCAACGCGATCCGGGCGGCGAAGGGTTCAGAAAACTCAGCGACAAAATAAACGATCTGGTCTCTGGCCCAGCCAGTGGAGCGGCGGTAACCCTCGATGTGTGTGGAGTCCACCACTCGCAGGTAGGAATCCACTACCTGGTCGCGGTGCACCAAATTCAGAATTATGTTGGCGCGAGCGTTTGCAGCATAGGTGTAGCGGTGCAGTCCGACGCGCTCGGTGGCCGTCAGTTCCGCTGTGATACCGCCATCGTCCAGCAGCACACGGTAATAGCCAGGCGCTGCTTTTTCGTGCCGATGCCTGAACGATGAGGCATAACCCCTGGCGGCGCCTCCGTCAACAAGCGCTTCGTAAACAGCCTCACCCACAGTCGGCATCAACAGAATGTCGCCATAATCCGAAATCCCCGTGCCGCTCAGGTGTGTATGACTAAACCCGTAGATGATGTTGTCGGAATAATGATAGCCGGAGGAACCGTCCCAGCCGCTCAAACGCGTGTCCGGGCTGAGCTGGACCATGCCGAAGGGCATTGTCACGCCGGGGAAAGTGTGTCCATGCCCACCAGTGCCAATGAAGGGATTGACGTAATCTACTGCCGAACGCTGGGCTGAAGCGGTCAGCGCCAGACACAACACCAGCGTGACTATCCAAGGGGTTTTTGCTTTTTCTCTCTGCAGCACTCGGCTAGCGCCTTCATTATTATCGGCATTGGTCAGGGAGGCGAACGCGTCCTTACTTAGTGGCGAGCCAGGCTCTCAATTCTTTTGCGTCCGGCAAAGAAGCGCGCGCTCCCAGGCTGCGACACTTCAGCGCCGCAGTTGCATGCGCCAGTTCCAGGCTTGTTTCCAGATTTTCGCCGTTCAGGAATCCGTAAATAAATCCGGCATGAAAAGCATCGCCGGCGCCAGTCGTATCACGACAGCCACCCGGCACCTCGAACGCAGGCGATTCAAGGAATTGATTGTCAGAATACAGAATTGCCCCGCGCGCGCCGAGCGTCATGCCAACCAGCGCGCAACCAAAGCGGGCCTTCAACTCAACCAGCGCCGCTCGGTCATCCGCCAGGCCCGTCAAACGGCGAGGAAAGCCTTTGGAGACAATCAACATATCGACTAGCGGCAGCAACTCAGGCAGTCCTTCGTAGATAGTGTCAACATCGGCAGAGACAATTACGCCAGCCGCGCGTGCCGCCTGGGCCATTCGCGCACCAGCCGGAGGATCATGCGCATCCAGATGTAGTATGCGCCCGCGTAGGGCCAGTCCGACGGGCGCGTCCGCCGCCTTGTATCCAAGTCGCTCGTCGCGGTCCCAGATGATTGTTCGTTCGCCATTACGTGCATCGATGATGACGAAGGCTATTTGATTGCGCGCGTCCTCCACCACTTCAGCAAACTCGAGGTTGACTCCCTCGGAGCGCAGGGACTCGAGTCCGAAACTTCCTTCCGCGTCTGATCCAAACCGGCCCGCGTAAGCAGTCTTTAAACCGAGGCGCTGCAGGCCGACCATGGCGCTGGCGCTCTGCCCGCCAGCGCTCTGCTGATGTTCGATTAGACGGAGCTTCACGTCGAACTCCGGATATTCCGGCACGACGATCAGATGGTCGACCGCGTTCAGGCCAAAGCCCACCGCGTCGAATTCCCTGTCATTTGGCACTTGGAAAGGAAAACGCATTTTGTTTCAACGCACTGATTTCCTGTCGTTTCGCATCGCAGCCGGTGTGCCTGCAAGTTGGAATCAAATGCTCTGCTCGTTCATCCTCAATAGCCTTCGTCACTTTCGTCGGATAAAATACCATTGCTTCCCCGCAAATCCACTAATGACTCTGGAACAAAAGCTCAAAGAGATCCCGGCCGCGCCGGGCGTTTACCTGCACAAGGACGCCGCCGGCCGAATTCTCTATATTGGCAAGGCGAAAAGTTTGCGCAGCCGGGTGCGCCAGTATTTCCAGGCCGGCGGCCCGGTTCGTTTTGGTTATGATATTAAAACGGTTGAACTCGTCCGGCAGATCGCCGACGTTGAATTCATCGTCACCGACAACGAAGTCGAGGCTTTGATTCTGGAGGCCACGCTGGTCAAGCAGCATCAGCCTCGCTTCAACTACAAACTCAAAGACGATAAGTCCTACCCGCATCTGAAGCTGACCGTCAACGAACCTTTTCCCAAGGTTGTTATCACCCGCAGGATTCAAAAGGATGGCGCCCTGTACTCTGGACCATTCCTACCGGCCAGCCTGGCCCGCAAGACAATCGACCTGATCAATCGCACCTTTCAATTGCGCACCTGCGACATAGAAATTGACGGCAAGGCGCCGCGCCCCTGCCTTGAATATCACATCAAGCGCTGTCTGGGTCCCTGCGTAAAGGGACTGTGCACCCCTGAGCAATACCAGGAATCGGTGCGCGATGTGCGTTTGCTGCTTGAAGGCCGGAACACAGAACTCGCAGACACGCTGGAAGGACGCATGACGCAGGCGTCCGAAGACATGCGTTACGAGCTGGCGGCCAAGTATCGCGACTTGCGCCAGACGGTGATCAAGCTATCCGAGCAACAGAAGATGGCCAGCTCGCCAGAACGCGACGTGGACATTTTCGGCTACTATCGCGAAGGCCAGCGCCTGGCGCTCCAGCTCTTCACCTTACGCGAGGGACAAATCGTCGGGCGCCGCGAATTCTTCTGGGAAGATCTGCCGCCCGAAGATTTCGATCCCGCGCCCTTTCTGAGCGAAGTGCTGGCCCAATACTACTCGTCGGATTACGTACCCAAAGAGATTTATCTGCCGGTTGACTTTGAAGATCGCGCTCTGCTGGAAAAGGCCCTGAGCACACGGAAAGGGCGCCGGGTACACATCATCGATCCGCAACGCGGTGAAAAACGCGACCTGATAGATCTGGTCGAAAAAAACGCCAAGCTTGCTTTCGAGCAGCGCTTTCGCGTGCTCAAGCCGGACATGAAGCTGGTGCTCGAAGAGTTACAGGAGACCCTCGAGCTACCGCATTTCCCCGCGCGCATTGAATCATTCGACATTTCGCACATTCAGGGAGCGGAAAATGTCGCGGGCATGGTGGTGTGTGAAAACGGCAAGATGAACCGGCAGCAGTATCGCAAGTTCCGCATCCGCACCGTGGAAGGTGCAAACGATGTGGCTTCGATGCGGGAGGCGGTATTTCGACGTTATCGCAGGCTGCTGGATGAGGGCCAGCCACTACCCAACTTGATTATGATCGATGGGGGCAAGGGCCAGCTCAGCGCGGCGGCAAGTGCCATGCGCGAGCTTGACCTGGAGGCCATACCGATGGTCGGAGTGGTCAAGCCGCCGCAGCGTCACAATGAGGTCTCTCACCTGCTGGTGAAAGGCCGCGAGGACGAGCCCGTTTACATGGATTCACATTCATTGATCCTGCGACTTTTGCAGATGATTCGTGACGAGACCCATCGCTATGCGGTTACCTATCACCGCAAGAGACGCGAGCTGCGCGACTTTACCTCCGAGTTGACGGCTATTCCCGGCGTCGGTGACAAGCGCAAAAACAGATTGCTGAGAAATCTGGGATCTATCCAGCGGATTGCGTGCGCGAGCGTAGGTGAACTGGCGCCGTTTGTTGGTCGAAAAACCGCCGAGGAAATCGTCGAGCACTTTGCCCGCCAGCGGGCCCTCGCGGAAGCGGGCGGCTAAGCCGCTGGGACCGCACGCTTCCAGCGTGCCGCTCGTTGCCCAGGAAGATAGCCGGTGAGCTGTGTGTATTTCGGTGAGCACATTT
>DAIMCP010000107.1:0-13012 GCA_036726305.1 Pyrinomonadaceae bacterium
GCTGGGAACAGCAAATCTGATCATCAAGCGCGGCGCCGGCATCCTCTTGAAACAGGCGAAAGACATAGTACCGGTAGTTCGACGGATGGTTGAGGATACGGCCCACTATTCAGCTATGCGCGCGGCCACCGTTACGGTCGGATTTCCAAATGCCACCCGTCGGATTGTCGAAGAGATTGCAGCTCTCCTGCCTGCTCCCGCTCAGCTCGAAGAAGAAGCACGTCTGGCCGATGTCATCTCAGCCTGATCTAAAGATGCCGCGCGTATCCGGGCGCGAGAGAACTAACGCAACTCACTCATGTTTTCAAATGAGGCTTGTTGACGGACGGCCCGTTTCGGGCTTTAATTCGTTCCGCACCAGCGTTTCCATTTCAGAACTGTTGGGCAGTTTGAAAGAGTGACACTCGTTTTTGCGCGTGAAGTCCTGGCGTTAAGGTCCGTATCGCTATTATTTTATCGCCCGCTGGCGTTCGCCGAAGCGGGCTTTTTTGGGAGACCAAGCCGGTGAGTCTATTGCTTGAGGGTAAACGGGCCTTTATTACGGGCGGCACCCGCGGTATTGGGGCCGCGATCTGTGAGGTATTCGCGCGTGAAGGCGCGGACGTGGCCTTCAATTACAATTCCCGCGACGACCTGGCTGCCGAAGTTCGTGCCAAAATCGAGGCCCTGGGCCGTCAAGCCCTCTCGTTCAAAGTGTCGGTCACTGACCGCCTGGGTATGAAGAAGGTGACGCGGGAGATCGTTGAGCTCTGGGGCAGCATCGACGTGCTGGTGAACAATGCCGCGATCAACCGCGGCGACAACTTTGCCACTACGACTGATCGAGCCTGGGATGAGGTGATTCACACCAACATCGATAGCCTGTTTGCGGTGACCAAGCCGATTTACAAAAGGATGATCCGGCAGCGCAAGGGAAGCATTCTGAACATTACATCCATCGGTGCCTTGCGCGCTCTGCCTACCGCAGTGCACTACGCGACGACGAAAGCGGCCATGATTGGCTTCACCAAATGTTTGTCGCGCGAGGCCGGTACGTTTGGCGTCAAGGTTAACGCCATTGCGGCGGGAATTTTCGATACGGAATTGGCTGCCGCTTTGCCGGAACGCCTGCTTCAGATGCATGCCTTCTGGGCCTCAGCCGGTCGCCTGGGCCGGCCCGAGGAGCTGGCTGAATACGCCGCCTTCATGGTCAGTGACCGCAACAGCTTTATGAATGGCGAAGTTGTCATCGTCGACGGCGGCGCCATCACTTAAACGGCCGTCCAACGCACTCCGGGTCTTCCAGCAGTTACAACACCGCGGGCGTCCCGCCATCATCCAGCGACCGACGATCCCTCAAGCGCGGCCAGGCGCTTTTCGAGGTCGCGCAGTGTGCGTTGCATCTCGCCCAATCTCCGGAACGCCGCAGTTGAGCGCAGCCAGTCGCGATTATCAAAAGCAGGGATGCCGGAAATCATCTTGCCCGGCGGCACGTCGTGGCTGGTTGCGCTCTTGGCTGTCAGCACCACGTCATCGCCTATCGTCAGATGCCCCGCTACTCCCGCTTGTCCCGCCAGAATGACGCGACTTCCAATATGCGAACTTCCGGCGAGGCCAACCTGAGCACATAATAGAGTGTCTTCGCCGATATTGCAGGAGTGACCAACCTGCACCAGGTTGTCAATCTTCGTCCCTCGCCCAATTCGGGATTCTCCCACTGACGCGCGGTCAATGGTGGTTCCGGCTCCGATCTCGACATCGTCTTCAATGACCACGTGACCGCTTTGTGGGATCTTCAGCCAGCGACGTTGTTCGTCTTTGGCATATCCAAATCCGTCGCAGCCAATGACAGAGTTGTTGTGAATGGTGACGCGCGCTCCAATTTGTGTGCGCTCACGTATGGCCACGCCGGAGTGTATTATCGAATCATTGCCTATCATCACTTCTTCGTAAATGGTGGCATTCGGATATATCTTCACGCCCTCGCCGATCTGCGCGCCTGGACCAATCACCGCGAAAGCTCCGATATAGACTCTGTCGGCAATCTTCGCCGTCAGATCGATAACCGCAGCAGGATGGATAAACGCTTCGAAGGCTGGCTCCGGATGAAATATTCTGAGCGCGCGAGTGAACGCCAGATAAGGGTCCGTGGCGCGCAGGACCGCAATATCGTCGCGTTCTACAGCAACCCCGGCAGCAGCATAAACGGCGGACGCGCGGGTTGATTTCAGGCGCGGAGTGTATCGCGGATTGGCGAGAAAAGTTACCTGGCCCGTACCGGCCGTGTCGAGTCCCGCGGCCCCCACTATTTCGATGTCGCTTGCCGGCTGACCGTCAAGCTGAGCGCCCGTCTGCGTTGCCAGTTCTGAGAGTTTCATGGCGCGCAGTTTAGCATGAGCACCTGGGACCGCACGCATCCTGCGTGCTGAAAGTGGGTGTAGGGTCTTCCAGCGATTACAGGGGCGTAATCGGATCAACCCCGACGTTTATTGGAGGTGCGGGGGACCACGGTCCATGGCCCTCCCCATGCCAGCATCCTGCGTGCTGAAAGTGGGTGTAGGGTCTTCCAGCGATTACAGGTCGTAATCGGATCAATCTCGACGTTGGTTGAACGTGCGTGGTGGCCAGGATCCGGTCATCCAGCGATTACATGATCGTAATCGGATCAATCTCTATATTTATTGAACGTGCGGGGTGACCACGGTCCAGGGTTCTGCCCACGCCAGCATCAATTAACTGACGCAGGCGACGCCGGCTGCGCGACTTCAGCAGCAGTTGAATGCGATGCTCGCCCTTGAGGCGGGCCAACGGCGCGGGTGCGGGACCAAGTATGCGACAGGCACGAGCTTCGTTTGCGGCGTCCAACTGCTGGCGGAGTGCCAGCGCCGTAGCCCTGGTCTTCGGAAGATCCGAACCATGGACCAGCAGCGAGGCCAGGGCCACAAAGGGGGGATAAGAATGATTCTGCCGGTAGCGAATCTCTTCCTCATAAAAGCCTTGATAATCCTGCTGACAGGCATGGAGCAGCGCGTAATGTTCAGGATGATAGGTTTGAATTAGTACCTGCCCCGGTCGCTCACCGCGTCCGGCACGTCCGGCTACCTGGGTGATTAATTGAAAAGTACGCTCAGCCGAGCGAAAGTCCGGCAATGCCAGTCCGGCATCGACCGATACCACGCCGACCAGGGTCACGTTTGGGAAATCGTGACCTTTGGCCAGCATCTGTGTGCCGACCAGCATGTCGAGCGCGCCCTCGCTAAAATCAACCAACGATTTTTCAAACACACGGCGACGCGATGTGGTGTCCCGGTCAATGCGCGCAATCCGCAAATCAGGGAACTGTTGGCCCAGCATCTCCTCCAATTGCTCCGTGCCTTCGCCAACATAGTAAATATATTTCCCGGCACAGTTGGGGCACTCTTTGGGAGCGGCCCGGCGGTGGTTGCAGTAGTGACAGACAATCACTCGCTCGCTCTGGTGATAGGTAAGTGTGACGTCACAATTGGGGCACTGGATCGATTCGCCGCAGGAGCGACAGAGGATAAAGCTCGAATAGCCACGGCGGTTGAGCAGTATGATCGATTGTTCACCCCGCTGGTGTGTCGCCTCGATCGCCTGCAGCAGTTCTTCGGAAAAAACTGCTGGCTTTCCTTGCCGCGCAAAAGCTTCGCGCATGTCAATAATACTCGCGCTGGCCAGCGGCCGCTTGCCAATTCGCTCGGGCAAACTGAGATAGTGATATTTCCCGCCGCGAGCATTGTGAAACGATTCGAGCGAAGGGGTCGCCGAACCAAGCAGGACCACCGCTTCCGCTTTTTGCGCGCGCACGATTGCCGTGTCGCGGGCGTTGTAATGCGGGGAGTCCTGCTGCCTGTAAGTGGACTCGTGCTCCTCATCGACAATCACCAGGCCGAGCTTGCTCACCGGTGCGAAAACGGCCGAGCGAGTGCCGATTACGATTTGTGCCTGCCCATTTTTTACCCTCGTCCACTCATCAAAACGCTCACCGGTCGAGAGCGAGGAGTGAAAGATAGCCACCTGATCGCCAAACTCCGCCCGAAGCCGGCGCGAAAACACCGGTGTCAAGGCAATCTCCGGAACCAACATCATTGCTGACCGACCAAGTTCCAGCGCAGTTTGCATGGCCCGGATATAAACTTCGGTCTTACCGCTGCCGGTGACGCCATGCAACAGAAAGGTGCTGTAAGCAGCTCGCTGTAATTGCGCTGTGATTTCTTCCAGGGCCAGAGCCTGAGATCCAGTGAGTAGATGCGTTTCCGGGAGCGGTAAGGCGGCGCTCGAGAGTGGGTCACGCCGGACAGGAGCATCAAAAAATTCGATCAGGGTTTTCTTTTGCAGAGTCTTGATAGTCGACTCACTAACATCGGCCAGCCTGAGTAATTCCTTTAGCGGCAACGTGCCGGCTGAAGCTTCGAGGGTCTGGAGAGCGCGTCGTTGCGTTTCCGTCAGCGTGAGCCGATCGAAGTCGGAGTTCGCTTGCAACCGCACCACCCTTTGCATTTTTTCCTTGGCCAGCGCGCTGCGAGTCGCCTGCGTGATCAAAAGTGCCCCTTCTCGTGCAAGGGCGCGGGCCGCGTTCACTGCTTGCGTTTGACCGAGGGCGCGCGCCGCTGCGCGCAGACTCAATTGGCCCTGTGCCCGAACAAGCAGCAGGAGTTGGGCCTTGTTTGTTACTGCGCGCTCTGGTCTGAGTTGCGTGGCTGCCTCGCTCCCTTTGCCGGTTAGCGATAGGAGTTGTTCGATACTTTCAGTAATCCCCGGAGGCAGCGCGGCTTTGAGGACTTCGCCCCACGGCGCCGCGTAGTATTCAGCCACCCAGTGCGTGAGCGCCAGGATGTCCGGTGTCACAAGGGGAACCGCATCGATCAACTCTACGACTTCTTTGATTTCAGTTTCATTCAGGCCCGAGTTTTCTTTTAACTGGCAGCGCAGGCCCACGATGTAGCCGGTGAGAAGCTTTCGCCCGAAAGGTACGACCACGCGCGCCCCGGCCTGGGCCACATCGCTCATGGAATCTGCGAGTCGATAGGTAAATGTCTGTTCAACGTGCACTGGAAGAGCGACGTCGGCGTATTGTGGGGACTGAGCTTCAGCCGGCTTTATCGCCTGTGTCTGGGGGGCAGCTGGAAGATTTGGGTGCACTGGAAAACGTTAACGCGAATCGGCGAAATGGGAAAGGGAGGGAACGTTTGGAAAAGAGATCCCGCAAATGAACCACTGGCTGGCCGCCTCGGTCCGGTCAGTGCCTCACGACCGTTTGGCCGCGTCGAGATAAGCTCGCACTTTCTTTAAGTCTTCCCATGTCTCCCGCTTTTTAGAAGGGTCCCGCAACAGATAGGCCGGATGAAAAGTAGGCATCACCTTGATACCCTTGTAATCCTGGAAGTTACCACGCACGCGCGTAATGCCCTCTTTTATGTCAAGCAGGTTTTTCATCGCCGTATTTCCGAGGACAACAATTACCTCGGGACGCGCCGAGGCAATCTCTCTCAGCAGATAAGGCTTACAAGCCGCCACTTCGTCAGGCAGCGGCGCGCGATTGCTCGGGGGCCGGCAGCGATTAATATTCCCAATCAATACCTCTTCACGCTTGAAGCCGATAGCCTCAATTATCTTTGTCAGTAATTGACCGGCCCGCCCCACGAAGGGCCGCGCCTGGTCGTCTTCGTCTGCACCCGGAGCTTCGCCTACAAACATCAGGCGAGCGTTGCGACTGCCCTCAGTATGGACAATGTTTCGCCGGCCTTCGGAAAGGGGACAGCGCCTGCAAGGGCCCACCTCGGCCCAAATCTGCTCAAGGCTCTCATGAGATTGCGGCAAGGCTTCCTGCGTGACAGGGAAGATGGCAGAGAGCAGGTTTCCCGTTTTCGGTTGCGAGCGACCTGCCTCGGAGGGTACCGCTAAAGGTTTGGCTATTATGCGAGGACCTGCTTTTGCGGGGGTTGACCTTTGAACCTCGGTGGCGGGTGCGATTACCGGAACCGGAGCCCCCTTTGGCGCCGAGCTCTGAAAGCTTTCTACTCCGAGCTCCGCGAGATACAGAGCGTGTGTCCTGACTTCGTCAGCAATTTCCGCCAGCTCTTTGGGGATGGAGTCAGCCGACATGAGTTATGCAGAACCTCTGGATTTAGCGAACAGCGAGCCGGCCCTTTCCCGCAGCTTGACGATCTGATCGAGAATGCGGTGGGCGGCATCCTGCTTGGACATCTTAGGTAACGCGAGCGCATCGTCGCTTTCTTTAGTAAGGATCGTGATTATGTTGGTTTCAGTATCGAAGCCTGCGCCTTCCTGAGTGATGTCGTTGATCACCAGCAGGTCAAGCTGTTTTTTTCGCAGCTTTTCACGCCCTTGCTGGAGCACATCATTGGTTTCAGCGGCAAAGCCAATCACCAGGAGTCCATCGTGGCGATTGGCAGATACGTTGCCCAGTATGTCAGAAGTGCGCTCCAGCTTCAGGACCAACTCCTGATCCGATTTTTTTATCTTCGTATCTACTCGCGCGGCCGGGCGGTAGTCAGCAACAGCTGCTGCGGCGATAAAGATTGACGCATTTGGTATCTCATTGAGTACTGCTGAATGCATTTCTGCTGCGGAATGACCGTGGATGAGTGAGACATTGGGTGGCGCGCCAACCGTCGTTACCCCGGCGACAACCGTGACCTCAGCGCCGCGCTCCCGGGCCGCCTGCGCCAGTGCAAATCCCATCCGGCCTGAAGATCGGTTGGAGATGAAACGAACTGGATCGATCTCTTCCCGCGTAGCTCCAACCGTAATGAGAACATGCTCGCCGGTGAGGTCTCGGGCCACGGATCGTCTGCGCAAAATATCGAGCGCTGCCTGTACGATTATTTCCGGCTCGCTTAGCCGCCCGGGCCCAAAGGTGCCGCAAGCCATCTCACCCGCATCCGGTTCCAGTATCTGAACGCCATCCCTACGCAAGCTTTCAAGGTTTCGCTGCGTGGCCGGATGTTGCCACATGGTTGTGTTCATGGCCGGCGCTATCAGGACGGGCGCCGTCGATGCCAAATAAGTGGAACTCAGAAAATCATCTGCTACGCCATTGGCAAATTTGGCGATGATATTGGCGGTAGCTGGGGCTATCAGCAGCAGGTCAACGGTCTGGGAGTAGGTTATGTGGGCAATCGGATCAGGGTTGTCAGGAGAATAATCATCAACCACAACATGGGCTCCTGACAGGGCGCGAAAAGTAAGCGGTTGAACAAACTCGCAGGCCCGCCTGGTCATCGCCACTCGAACTTCGCACCCAGCTCGCTGTAGTCCCCGCAGTATCTCGGCGGCTTTGTACGCGGCAATGCCGCCGGTAATTCCCAGCGCAACTTTCTTACCTGAATATTTCGGAGGGTTTGCTTGATTGGCCATAGCCTTGATGGTCCGAACTTAAATCGATTGGAAAAGCAATGTAACATCGGGGACACAGGCGCGCAATATTACCGGAATGACTGGGGGCAGAGAATTGGGTATCATCGCTTGTTGCTCGCGCGGCTTGACGGCTGGCGATCTGCAGATTGGGAAACAAGAGCGGAAATGAGCTTAAGTCAGAAATACCTGCGCTTTCTTTTAGTGACCTGCCTGCTGGCGGCCACAGGGCCGGTCTTTGCGCAAGGACTGACGCGCACGGAGGGTGAGAGTTTCGGTCCAGTAGTAACGGCCTATTTGGGATATCTGCGAGATGAGCAGGAAGTAGTCGATGATCGGGTCAGCCGGCGAGAAATCAGCCGTTCTTATTATCGACGGAACTCGAATCGCATCCGGGCCCTGCGGGAAATTGCCATCAGTATTGCCCGCGAAAGCGGCAATGATTACCTCCCGGAATTGGAAGCGGTAACGAGCGACGAACTGAGTACGTTGTTTGAACGTCGCCCCAACATGGCGAGCCTGCCGGTTGGAAGGGTTCTCAACAATACCTTCCGCTATCTTGGATCGGTCCGTTCAGTTGAGGTTTTCTATGTCTTTGCGCGCCTCGATCCCTACGAGCAAGCCGAACTAAAAGCCAAGGGAACCCCCATTGGCGAGGAACCGGGGGCAGTCGACAATAAACCAGGCCAGGCTACCACGCGCCCTCGCAAGGTGGGTAACCCGTAAATTTGTTTGTGAAAGGTCAATTCGATAAGGACTGGGGCAAAGCGGAGTAAAGATGGAATTCGTTGAGGAACGCGCCAACCCTGGTCCAATGCGACTCAAAACCATACTGCAGGGGTGAAATTTTCTGGACTAGTACCCTCATGCATGCTATGCTCTTGCCGCTGATCTAAAAAAGCACAATTTTGTGTAAGACTTCGGCTAAATGGTTGTTGACACAAGGCTGGTAATCGTGTAAAAAAGCCAAGTGTTTTAGCCTTTGTGGCTCGCCATTGTACAGTTTTGGGCGTTTCGCACGGGTTGCTTAGGTGGGAAGAGAGCAGGAGCTTTAGTCTCCGGGTAATACCCCTGACCTGGCGCAAGCGCAATTGGAATTTGTTTTCACTATACGGGAGGAAGGTTAATGATTAACAAAACTTGGAGCCGCAAGTTCTTAGCGATGTCGGTCGCGGCGGCAGTTCTAAGTGTTTCATCAATGCTCACGTTGGCGTCGCCCGGGGCACGCGCAGCTGAGCTCGCTGTCAGCGGTGATGTCACAGTCAACGGTCAGAAAGCGATTTCTGGCGGAACGATTTTTTCTGATAGCGTCATAGTAACCGCCAAGGACAGCAGCGCGACAGTAAGTTTGGGCAAGCTCGGCCGGATCGAATTAATGGCTAGCACGAGTATCAAGCTCACATTTACAGATAAGAGTATTGCTGGTCTGTTGGATTCAGGGCGGGCGCGGGTTTCAACGCCGGCTGGAATTTCGGTTAATCTCACCACCAAAGATGGATCGGTTGTGGTTGATGGCAGCCAGGCGACTTCGTTTACCGCGAGCATGGAAAACGGTAATACGATGGTAAGTACAGAGACTGGCTTGGCTGAGTTGCGTTCTGGTACTACAGTAACCAAGATCGCAGCCGGTGAGAACGGAGTTGCCGGAACCCCGCAAATGAAGAAGGATGACGACGACGATGGCAAACTAAGTGGCGGTGCATTGGCGGCCATCCTGCTGGCCACCGGCGGCGCTGTTGCTGCTATTCTCTGGTCCATCCACAACAAGGACGATTTGAGTTTTGGTGGAACGGTAATCGTAGTCAGCCCGACGAAGTAACAGGCTCACTTAGATTGGCTCGTTGGCCGGAAAATACTGCGGCGCATTCTTCTTGCGCAACAGTCAGGAATGTGAAGTATTGCGGGTCACGCGAGAATTGCTCGCGCGTGACCCGCAAAGTTTTGTGATCAGCCAACCCGTTTTCCTTAACCTCCTTTCCAGAAGGTTCGCTCTCAAATGCAAATCGCAGTAATCGGTACGGGTTATGTGGGCTTGGTGACCGGTGCCTGCTTCGCAGAGTTTGGCGTCGATGTCACGTGTGTGGATGTCGATGCTGAGAAAATCGGCCGGCTCGCGGCCGGCATTATGCCCATCTATGAACCTGGTCTGGAACAGTTGGTGGCGAAAAATACTCACGCCGGCCGCCTACGTTTTACCACCGACGCCAAACAGGCGATTGAACAGTCGCTCGTGATCTTCCTCGCGGTAGGTACGCCACCCAAAGAGGACGGCTCCCCGGATATGAGCTTTGTTGAATCAGCCGGACGCTCAGTCGCAGAGCACATGAATGGCTACAAAGTCATAGTCACAAAGTCCACCGTCCCCATCGGTACGGGCGAGCGCCTGCGCCAATTAATTCGCGAGCACCAAACGTCAAAGGTGAACTTTGGCATAGTGTCGAACCCTGAGTTCCTGCGGGAAGGGGCAGCTATCAACGATTTCATGCGACCTGATCGCGTCGTACTCGGCAGTCGCGACGAAGAAGCCATCGCAATCATGCGCGACCTCTACCGACCGCTCTATCTGATCGAGGCGCCGTTTGTTATCACCTCACTTGAGGCTGCAGAACTAACCAAATACGCGGCCAATGCTTTTCTTGCCACTAAGATCTCGTTCATCAACGAGGTGGCGAACCTCTGCGAAAAGATCGGTTGTGACGTGCACGATGTAGCCCGGGCCATGGGAATGGATCGGCGCATCGGCGGGAAGTTCCTGCACCCCGGGCCAGGTTTTGGTGGCTCCTGCTTTCCCAAAGACACCAGGGCACTGGCCTCCGTAGCGCGCCAGTTTGGCAGCGAATGTCTCATCGTCGACTCGGTAATTGAAGTAAACCAGCGGCAGCAGCAGTCGATGTTAGCGAAGATTGAGAAGTTGGTCGGCGATCTCAGCGGAAAGAAAATTGCTGTCCTCGGACTGGCTTTCAAGCCGGAAACGGACGATATGCGCGAAGCTCCTTCAATCGAGATCATACGGGGGTTACGCGAGCATGGAGCGAGGGTTTGTGCTTATGACCCCGTAGCGATGTCTGAAGCGCAGAAGATTCTCCAGGGAATTGAGTATGCAGAGGACGAATACACAGCGGTCACTGATGCTGATGCCCTGGTTTTTGTGACCGAATGGAACCAGTTTCGCGCTCTCGATATGTCACGTATTCGCGACCTGATGAAGAGTCCGCGGATTGCGGACTTGCGCAATATTTACGATCCTACCGACATGAGAGAGTTAGGCTTTTCATACGTCGGCGTGGGCCGTTAAGGGGATGGCGGATTTCGGATCTCCAATCATGGAATAAGCGCGGCTGTTGGCGGCAAAGCTCTAAAGATCTAATATCATCAATCTGAAATCTGCTAACCATTATGAGTCTGTCGGGTATAGCATTGGTCACTGGTGGAGCGGGGTTTATCGGTTCGCACATTGCCACCAGTTTAGCGGCGAGTGGCGCTCGAGTACGTGTAATCGACGATCTTTCGACGGGCCATCAGGAAAATCTGGAGGAGATTAAGGGCGACCTGGATTTTATCAAGGCGAGTGTGGCTGACGAATCGGCGTTGGCCCGAGCGCTGGAGGACGTGGAACTCGTATTTCATGAGGCAGCCATTCCCTCAGTGCCCCGGTCCGTTGAAAAGCCACGCGAGACACACGTTGCATGCATTGATGCGACCTTTTCGTTGTTGCTGGCTGCACGAGACAAAAAAGTGCGCCGGTTGGTTTATGCCGCGTCGAGCTCAGCCTATGGTGACCAGCCGATCCTGCCAAAAACCGAAGGTATGTCACCCGACCCCCTGTCGCCTTATGCGGTAGCTAAGCTGGTTGGAGAGTATTACTGCCAGGTATTCACACGGGTTTATGGCCTGGAGACGGTGTCGTTACGTTATTTCAACGTTTTTGGTCCGCGGCAGGATCCCGGCTCGCAGTACTCAGGGGTCATCTCTCGCTTCATCGATGCGCTGACGCGGAATGAGCGGCCGGTCATCTTTGGGGACGGTGAACAGTCGCGCGATTTCACGTACATTGAAAACGTAGTTCAGGCAAATCTGCGGGCGGCCGCAACCCAAAAGGGAATCGGTCAGGTTGTAAATATCGGCAATGGCGAGCAAACGACTTTGAATGAACTTTTCCGGGAGCTCAGAACGCTCACCGGCAAATCTGAGATCGAGGTTGAATATCAACCCGCCCGCAGAGGGGACGTCCGCCACAGTCTGGCAGACATTTCACGCGCCCGCGAGTTTCTCGGATTTGAACCCAGAATCGGTCTGCGCGAGGGATTGCAGCTAACCATCGATTGGTGGCAAGGAAGCCGCTACATGCAGCAGAATTCATGAAGCGAAAAAAGCAAACATAAGGAGTTGAGCCGAACGAAGGGCTTACTGCACTCCGGTTAGGCGGTCTGTCCGGTAACACTCTCCGGCTGCGGATTTTCTTCCGTTGCCAGCTTTCGCAAGCTTTCCAGATAAGGCGCACGCGCCACTCCCTTATCGGTGATGATAGCGGTGATTAAGTCGTTCGGTGTCACATCGAAGGCGGGATTGTGCACTGAGACGTCGTCGGGCCCCAGTTGTTGTTCGCCCATATGAGTGATCTCTCTTGCGGCTCGTTCCTCAATGGGAATTTCCAGACCGGAAGGTATGGACAGATCAAGCGTTGTGATGGGGGCGGCGACGTAGAACGGGATGTTGTGGCGTTGTGCCAGCACCGCGACCATGTAGGTTCCAATCTTGTTGGCGGCGTCGCCATTGGCAGCAATCCGGTCGGCGCCGACCACCACTGCATCAACTTTACCGCCTTTCATAACGTGCCCGGCCATGTTATCCGTGATGACCGTCACGGGGATGTCGTCCTTGGCGAGCTCCCAGGCAGTTAAACGCAGGCCCTGCAGGAATGGTCTGGTTTCGTCAGCGATTACTGCGATTCGCTTGCCGGCATCTCGAGCTCCGCGAATGACACCCAGAGCGGTTCCATAATCACCCGCCGTGGCCAGCGCGCCGGCGTTACAGTGGGTCAAAACCGTCGAGCCATCGGGAATTAATTCGGCACCAAAGCGTCCCAGAGCGCGGTTCGCCTCGATGTCTGCGCGAAAAATCTGTAACGCCTGGTCCACCAGAGCCTGTTTGATCTCGTCGATTTGCGCAGTCTGAGAGCTGGCCCGGCCGAATTCCTGCCGCATTTTTTCGATCGCCCAAAACAGATTCACAGCCGTCGGTCGGGTCTGACTCATCATTTCGCAGAGGCGGTTAAACTCCCCTTCGAGTTCTGTGACTGACGTCCCGAGAAATTGTTTTGCGCCCAGTGCCAGTCCCATGGCGGCTGAGACGCCAATGGCAGGAGCGCCCCGAACCATCATCGTCTTAATTGCATCGGCAACTTCTTCGCAGCTCTGCAGAGTGACGTATTTTTCTTCCGTGGGCAGCAGGCGCTGATCGATCATGCGCACGCCTTCGTCTGTCCACTCGACGGTTTTTATCATTGATATCGGACTCCTGAAAGGGTTGCAGGCATCTTATTAGGGAAGCCGCTAAAAGGCAAAAGGCAAAAGGCGGAAGGCGGAAGGCAGAAGGCAGAAGGCAGAAGGCAGAAGGCGGAAGGCGGAAGGCGGAA
>DAIMCP010000108.1:0-12587 GCA_036726305.1 Pyrinomonadaceae bacterium
CACCAAATATGAAGTTCAGAGGAGTGTAACCAACCGGAACAAAGCCCCGGCCCTTGACGTGGTTGTAGCATTTGGCGTGATTGACTATTTCCCGGGCGTCATTCGCAAAGCGACTGCGTTCATCGAACACATAGGTGTCATTCATAAAAACATCGCGTAATAAGATCTGTTTGAGGTATTGTGCTAACCGCTTTTTGGTGACTCTCTGCACTAGTTCCGCGAGCACAACATAGCCTGAATTTGAATAATCCATCTTTGTGTCCGGATCCACCGCCAGTAAGGTCTGGGATGCTATCCATCGCAGCACGTCCTTATTTGTAACCTCTTTCCTGGTTCTATACAGCATTTCTGGATACCAATCATCCGGATTTGCCAGGGCGCTGTCGTACCAATCTGCTTCGATTCGCCTTGATTCAACATGGAGCTTCGCGTAATCCGGTAACGCGGAGGTATGGTGGAGCAAATCCTCGACGGTAATGGCGTCGGAGTAACGTGGAAAATTATTGAAGAACTTCGACAGGTGATCGTCGAGATTAAGCTTGTTCTCGAAATGTATCAGGTACATTATTGCAAAAGCAGTAAACTGTTTGGATAACGAACCCAGATCAAAAATGGTCTCAAGTGTTATCTTTGATCTGGTTTCAAGATTCGCATAGCCGTAACACTTTAGGTGTACGATTTCGTTGTCGCGCCTGACCGCCACGGCAACACCCGGCACTAGATCGCGGCCTTCGGGGTTGGTCAGTTTCTCAACGATCTCATCAATGGCCGGTAAGTAGGGTGGGGCGCTTAGATCCAGTTTGTACACCTCGAGAGGATCAAAGAAGCGCGGTTTCTTGCCGTCATCGGCTTTGCTAACCGCACCCTGCCCAAGTCCGTCAGGGGAATTGTCTTTGTGAACTTTTCTCGAAGCCATTGGCACCTCCGGGGAAGAGACTAGATGTAGTAAATATTCGCACGCTGGGCCCGCAAAGCGGACCGCGATGGATGATGTTTGCGATGGTTGTGATTATAAAGCGCGCTCAGAGCGGTTCACTCTCGCCAAGGGTTGGCCCGCCAGGATATTACGAGAGACGATACGTTACCACTGCTCAACATGACTCACAATTGAATTTGTTCATGACATTGTCTTTTTTCAACGAGCCTAGGGGGCCACTTTACGCCGAGGGCGTAGAAGCTGCGCCAGCCTAACCATTCTCCGCGATGGTATTCAGCCCGGCGTTCATTTCTCCCTCGTGACGCGCTGGCCATTTTCTTCGACTTCGTAAGTTAGTTTCCTCCGCTCTTGTAGTCGTTCTTTATGCCGCCCTGATTGTCATTGTTGTTGGCGGCGTTTCGCCATGAAGAAATCCGCTCGACCTCAGTTGAGCGGGTCCCTGAATCATCCCAGGTCTCGTTAGAAAGTGCTCAGCGGAAATTCACCCAAATGGCGAACACGTAACGCTCCTTGAGAGATAATCACGAGTTCACGGCGTTCCGATACTGCTTGCTACTGCGGGCATTCGGTGTTATTGCGGCTCGCCACTGCCCCAAAGCGCAACTGAAACTCGCCCGAAGTGATGAAGGAACACACCATCGCGTGTTGCTTGGGCACATCGCGCAACGGCGCGACGTTCACCTGACCCAGCCAGAAGATAAACCCGGGGATGTCCGGGTCCCGCCGCAGGTACCCGAAGTATTGTCCGAGTACGAACGAGCGGTTGTACTCTTCGTCGATGAATGGCTGGTTGGCAATTGGGTTCGTCGCGTTATCGTCTGCCAGCCGGTACATCACCGCGCCGCGGCCACCCTGCGTGTTGTAAATATTAATCAGATTGGCCCGCTGTCCGTTCAGGTTCACCCCCAGGTCTGTCTGCAGCGTCAAGAGCACGGCGTCAACAAACTGGTCCGCCGTCGCCAGACCAGGGGGATACTTCGCCACAAACTCCGGCCGAGTCACAAACAAGTTTGCCAGGTCCGCCTGGCTCTGGGCCAGATTCGCGGCGCCGATTACTCTTGCCCGGTCGGCCACAAACACGGCGAAGCTGGGCAGCTTCTTCTCTTCATTCGGAAAGCCGCCATCCCGGCTTGGATTCGGGAACGGCTGGTTGTTGCCATAAGCGCCGCGATACAAACGCAGCACGTAGGCCGCCGTCTGCTGAAACTCCTGCTCGTAGAAAAACGCGTTCGATACATCTACGCGCTTGCGCCGCAGACACTCGACGTCCGTCTGGCAGTTGGTGACCTCACTGGTCCAGTAGGCAAACCCACCAGGGTCAGGCACGCGGCTGAGAAAATCAAAGTAAGCCTGACGCACAAAGAAGTCGGCCTCCTCGACTGGGTTCCATTGCAACTGCCCGCGGATCTCTCCGTTCGGGAAACCGATGCTGTGCACGTTCAGGTACTGCTGTCCGGCACGCAGGTCGGCCACGTGCTGTGGCGTTGGGTTGATTACGATGTTTTTGAGAGGATTGCCGAGCGGCAGCGAAAAGATCATTGGACCATTGACGCCGGGAGCGGCGCCATGAAGGTGCGCTCCGGTTTCGCTGCCGGTTAAGCCCGTGAACAGCAGCGATACCCTGGCGCTCAACTCGTCATTACTGAGTTGCACAATTCCGCCATTGCCTTTGACGGCGTTGGGAGTGGCGGGCACTTCATTGGCGCCGGTCAGGTTGGCAACAAATTGTTTCGAAACCGGCGAGCTGGCGCCGGAGCTATCGTTGTCGATGATAGTGATGGTAGCCGCCGACGGTGCGCCCAGCGCACCGCCGGTGGGATTACTGAGCGTCAGGTTCACGGTCTCACTCGCTTCAGCGAATACGTCATCGACTATCAGCACTCGGAAGGTGCGGCTGGTTTGACCGGCAGCAAACGTCAGTGTCCCATTCGCTACTTCGTAATCGCGCAATTGACTGGCGCTGCCGTTGCTGGTGGCGAAGTCAACGGTAGAAACTCCCGATGTGTCGCCGCTGCGATTGACGGTCACGATGACACTCGAATCACCTTCGCCAACGCTGTAATTCGCCTCGCTCAGTTTTACGACCGTGTCTCCTGGAATCGGATCGGTTGTGGCCACAACTGTGTAACTGATGCTGCCGATTGTACCTTGCGGTATGACATTCAAAGGTTGCTGGTGTAGCCAAAGACCGAGGTTATCGTGATTAAAATCCTGACTGCCGTCAAAGACCGCACGCGGCGTTATCGGTCCTGACATGGGGCCGGTAGTGGTCTCCATAAGAATTCTAAACGAGGGGGTATTACCGTTTGGCTGACCAAGGTCATCGGTATGAAGACTGTCGAGGATGGCATTCGAGGGATCGAGAGCGCTGGGTGTTGGTGGCAAGAGCGTATTAGCGAAGCCAGGATTGTAAGAGAAGGTGGCCAGACCGGCAGAGTTACGAAAACGAAACGCATCGACATCATGGTGGTCATTGTCAATATACATGGAAGAAATTTGTACTAACCTGAAGGATTGGAATTCTACAGTGCGGGTCGCGTCGGGCGTAGCAGTCTCTGTGAAGGTGAACG
This sequence comes from Pyrinomonadaceae bacterium, assembly GCA_036726305.1. Taxonomy (GTDB): domain Bacteria; phylum Acidobacteriota; class Blastocatellia; order Pyrinomonadales; family Pyrinomonadaceae; genus JAOAPY01. The sequence goes on from DAIMCP010000108.1 coordinate 3,508, forward strand.
TTCCTGCTACGTCAATGCGGGTCTCGTCATTCGTCGGTTCGTGAAGGGTAATACCCCACGTTTGATTCATGATTTGATTCGTAGCGTCGCTGGTGGGATCAAGCCCGCTATCGTTGGCAGTCACGCTGATAACCAATGTTCCGGTGCCATCAGTTTGGAGCCGGGACGTGGCAATATCCACTCTTTGGAGTTGAGGATGAAAGAAAAGTTTCGTAGCCGGAAAAGACGCTGACGTCCCGAAGATGGCTGGCCCGAGTACAAGACTCTGCCCAAACCGCAACGAGGGATCTGGATCGGCGCCGGCTTTCATGCGGATATACCCGGAGGAATAGATAACAAAGACCTGGGGAAATCGGCTCGTGTCGGATACACGATTTGCAAAGGTAAGAAGTTTTGTAGTACAGACTGGATTGCCGTTAATCCTGACCTCAAACGGGGTTTCGGGAATGGATGCCTCGTGTGTCGCAATAATCCACTCACCATTATCAAAAAGGGTGTCGTTTACCGTGATCGTGACCGTGGAAATGGTGGAGCTTATGCTTCCATCGCTGGCCTTGAAGGTGAAGCTGTCTAACCCGCAGTAATCCAATCCGGGTGTGTAGCTAATAGTTGCAGTGCAATCGCCCCCCGTGCACGAAGCCGAACTAACGCTGCCGAGCGAGCCATGCATCGCGCCGCGCTCGACACTAAAGGCAAGTGGGTTGTTGTTCGATCGCACTGCCTGCAGGGTGATCGTCACGGGCGTGTTTTTCAGCGTAGTCGCGGACTGATTATCCGTCCCCGGTGGGTTGGCGCCGTCAAAGCCTGCTTCCACGCAGTTCTCAACGGCGTTCGGCAAATTCGAGAAGAAGTCGTAGCCGGTTAGTTGTTCGATTGCGTCCACTGTGGTGCGGTAGTTCTGCCACGGATCGTTGAGGATACCCTGCGTGTTCGGCATGAGAACGGCAATTGTTCGCGTACTGCACGACACGCGCGAAATGTCGTCACCGCTGTCCCCGGGGATCACCAGCGCCACCTTCCAGGTTTGTGCGGGAACGGTGACATTGCCATTTGCGAGGGTGTTAGTCGTCGTTGGAGGTAAGTTACTTCCGATTCCGCCGACACCCGCGGGGCCGGAGACTATGTACATCTCGCTACCGCTGTCGGTCAGCGTGCGCAGGTAGCTTTCTAAATCCGCCCATGGTCCCCGGTTATTGTCCGGCGCCTGCGGCACCATGTTCGACATCAGGTAGGTCTCTTGATTGATGGGGATCCGATCCTGATGGTCACGGTCGGCGTTCGGCGTCATGTGCCCGCGATCAAAGCCCGAGAAGAGGTAATCGAATGCCTGCACTCGATACCAGGCAGGGTCTATGGCGGGATCGGGCCGGAACGTATCAACTCGCGATAGCGTGCCATACCACGAGTTCTCCAAATGCCAGCTTACCCAGTTCGGCGTTCCTTTGTCCCGGTTGTAAGAGAGCGCATAGGCGGCCTTCTGCATCAGGTAATTGTTCGGAATGGTCACGAATGGCGTCGCATTTGAAGGATTGCCCATGGTCAGGTGGACGCTCGCTGGATAGGGCGCCGGCGATCCGGCGCTCACAACCCGGAAGGTCCAGACATAATTAGCGAACAGCGTGTCGGTGTCGGGTGCGCTATCATCGAGATCCTGATCGTGAACTCCGTTCTTATCAACCGTGACCGTGCACTGCTCGCCAAACTGGAAGTTAGAGTTCGGAGTAATGGCGTAGGTTTTGAAATCCCTTGTGTGCGCGACGGTTGCCATGTTGTGCGAACCTGTGTTTACGCAAGTGATGTCGTACCAGGCGCCAACGACATCGACTGGTTCACTGAAGTCGATACTGAGGCTGGAATCGCGAGGTGCGTTGGTTCCGTCAGTTAGGGGCTCCGTATCTGCCACCCATGGCCCCAGTTCCACCACCGGCGCCGTGCGTCGCGGGGTTGGCGTGCCGGTGATAAAGTCGCTTCCGTTCTGGTCGGTGTCCGTATTGCCGTTGTTCTGTCTGAAAAGGGCAGTTGCATTGCCAGGCGCGGGGGCGTTTGCTGCGCCCTCGCGACAGGTTGCGCCAGCTCCATAGCCGACAAAGTCGACAATGTCCGGATCAATGCCCAGGGGGCAGTCGCCCGCGAGTTGGGTCCCATTGTTGACGAGCGCGACCTTACCAGTAGTGGCGCTCAAGTTGATGCTGCCCGAAACATTAGGAGTCACCGGAAGCGGCAATCCGTTAGCGCCTGAAGCAAGGCTGACGAGGAAATACTCACTTGGCCCGATCGTTCCACCGAGCGGCTGTTTATTCGCCCAACTGCTGCCGGCGGCCGATGCGTATTGCAGCGACCAACCATTGAGGGTCACGGAAGCGCTGGTTGGGTTAAAAAGCTCTATATAGTCGTTTTGGTAAGGCGCACTAGCGTTGCCGCCGCCACCAAAGAGCTGGCTGATAACGACATGATCCAGGGTCGGTGGAGTCTGAATAGTTAGGCTGATCGAGCCGCTGCCCGAACGTGACTGCGCGTCCGTAATGGTAAACGGAAGAGTTTTTGTCCCCGGCGTTGTACCCAGGGCAACAGTCGCGGTGAATGTAAAGATATTGCCGCTACCGGAAAACGCCTGAGACGCTAAGCCACCGATAGACGAAAGATCGGCAAAGACAGCGAGACCCGTACTTGGCGGGTTAGCGCCTGGAGTAACGTTCACAGTCAGCAGCGAAGAACCGCCAGGCAGCACCGGATTTGGGTTAGCAGAGCCTGTGCCCGCCGGAGGAGTCGAAGCTACTACAGTCAGAGGAATCGAGCCGCTGCCCGTGCGCGAGTGTGGACTTGTTTCGGTTATCGTAAAAGCTAAACTCTTATTGCCCCCACTTGTTCCGTTCGCCACGGTGGCGCTGAACGAAAAGACGTTATCGTTCGGAGTTATATCTCCGTTTGATCCGTTATCGAGAAGAGCCTGGTTGGAGGAGCCGCCAATAGCGGTGAGGTCGGCTGCGACTGTATGCATCACGCTCGGCGGGTTAGTGCCGGGCGTGACCGTCACAGTCAGGAGCGTTGCCTGATTTGGCGCTACTGAAGAGGGATTAGCGGCGCCCACTCCCGAAGGATTTGTCGAGCCGACAGGTGCGAGAGCCACGCCTCTGAATGCCGTGTTGGCTGCGGCAGTCGCGATGGTGAAGAATGAATCACCAACCGAGTTCGTATCTGTAACAGTGACAAGCTGGCTGGGAGAGTTGGCCGTCGTAGCCCAGAGAACCGCTTGTCCGGAGCCATTAACGGACAATGTCAAACCACGCAAACCGGCAGTGAGTCCGTCAGTAAAGGTTTTGGTAAGGCCCCAGGTTCCACCACTGAGCGTCCATTTCTGCAGCCCACCACCGGTGGCCGTCGCCCTGTCGTCCGCAACGTAAAGCGTGGTGGCGTTGAGAAATGCAAAGGCTTGGGATGAAGGACCTGTTGAGGTTGGAAATCCCGGAAGCAAAGTAATCGTTTGCCCACTTGTCGTTGGCGTTCCTGAACCAACCGTGGCCACTCCCTGAAAAGCGCCAGAGGCCGAGCTAACGTAAAGCTGGTTATTGAATATAGCCATGGCTCGCAGGTTCGTGACCGTCGTACTAAGCTGTGTTGAACTTCCTACCGTTCCCAATGTGGCATATCGGCCGCCGTTGCTTGAACAGGAAATCCAAAGGTCGGTACCGTTGGTGCTGGCTGCGCCTCTGAGGTTGGCGGAGGGATCGTTGAGCGCTGTGGTGGTATTAATAGCGCCGTTGGAATCAACCCGCGCAACGACTCGATTGATGGTTGCCGCGGAACCCGGCAAGGCTGTTCCCACGGGCGCATCGTAGCCCCCGACTATTAAGTAGTTGCCGTCCGCCGACCAGGTCATCAGGCCTTCAGTGGTCGAGTTACCGGTCGCAGTCAATCGCCGATTCGACCCGTTCACTGTCGTGGGCATCACAATCGTTTGCACGAGAGTGCCGTTGGTCATGTACTCATCAAGGAAAACGGGCGCCGCGGCCCCGGTCAAAGCGTTGCTTCCATCGCCGACACGGTACACGACTAAATTGCCGGGAGTGATGGCAGGGGGAGTTGCATGCGCACGACCTGCGAAGTAAAGCTGATGCAGAAAGATGGCTAGTCCGAACAATGCCAGTCCCACTGGCAGTGCGAAACCTGATTTCGATATAAGCGCTGAGTTGGATTCGGACATGGTAGTTCTCCCGTTGACAAAGTGAAGCCTCGGAGTCCGGAGCAATACCTGGCGGTCATATGAGAGCCCCACGGAGGTTCCTGGGAAGAGCAAATCATCCCAACGTGCGCTCTCTAATTGGCTGGATTTAGCGAGTGTGCGTCGAAGCAGAGGCTCGTGAGAATTCAGCCCTCTGAAATACCCGGGACAACAGAAGCAAAAACCTCCCTTGGGCATCCCAAAAGCCCGTTAGCAAAGCCTTGTAACAATCCTTGCAAGAGCAATGCCGTTACCTGGGGGTTTACTTAGCTGTCTAGAGAAGTACTGCGGTGGCAAGGGATGTGATGAAACCGGGCAGGAAAGGTGTGCCGCGATGGATATTAATCCCCAGCCGGTCTGTTTGGAAAACTACCCTCAGACCGGGTAATTGTCCGCAAGAGTACTGCATGCAGGCAAGACCAAAGGACACAGAAGGGATTGAGGTAAACTGTTAACCCCCTTGCGGCTGGTTCATACAAAGACATCGCACACCAGCCTGGCTCCATCCTGGTCAGTTGTGACACCGGCTAATTTGGAATCGTCCCGTTCTTTTAGAATTATAACGAGGGAGTTGGCAAGCGGCTAATCTTTCCACACGTCGCCGAAGGCGATCGCTTTATTCTCTTGGTCACCATCGAACTTGACGAATACACGGCCATTGCGTCCATCAAGACTTACCATGGTCGCGGCGGCAAAATTCTGTCCGTAACGAGGCCCCTTAACACGGTCGCCGGCAGAAACTGCAGGCGCCAGCGGCAGTGCCCGACAATCTGCTTTTGGGTAGACCTTCAAGTTCCCTCCGGCCACTACGAGAACCTGATTGCCAGCACACGAATCACCTTGGCATACCGGTTCCCAGATTTGGACGGCGAGTTTTGTAGAAGCCGCCGACGATGTCTTCAAGCTTCAGGATCGCCTGGCTGTATAAGTTGCAAATTCTCTGGTTGCCAGCACTACTCCACAGGAGGAGAGCCTGACAAGGTTGAAAACTGCAAGCTGGGCGGACGGTCAGGTTCGTTGCCCTACCTGCGATTCGCAGGATGTTATCTACCTTGAGAACGCCCGCCTTTTCAAGTGCCGTACTAAGCACCCGCGCCAGAAGTTCTCACTAAAGGTTGGGACAATTCTTGAAGATTCGCCTTTAGGCTTGAACAAGTGGCTCACGGCGATCTGGCTGATTGCCAACGCGAAGAATGGTATCAGTTCGTGCGAGTTGGCCCGTAGCGTTGGTGTCACTCAGAAATCCGCTTGGCACATGAACCATCGTATCCGCCTTGCGATGCAGAACGGCACGATCAATAAACTAAGCGGGCAGGTAGAAGTGGACGAAACATTCATCGGCGGCAAAGCGCGGAACATGCACCGAAGCGAACGTGCGCGTAGGATTCACGGCACTGGCGGATCGGGCAAGGTTGCGGTTATGGGCTTGCTTGAACGTCACGGGGAAGCGCGCACGATGGTTGTACCGAATGTGCGCCGCAAGTCCCTTCACGGCGAAGGTGAGTAAGCATGTAGAGGCAGGTTCTACGGTCTACAGTGACGCGCTCGCTTCTTACAATCAACTTGAACAAGATTACATTCACAACGTGATCAATCACGCCGAAGAATACGTGCGCGGCAACGTACATACGAACGGAATTGAAAACTTTTGGAGTTTGCTCAAACGAACACTCGGCGGCACGTATGTAAGCGTTGAACCTTTTCACCTATTCAGGTATCTTGACGAACAGAGTTTCCGTTTCAACGGTCGCAAGGGCACGGATGCCCAACGATTTGCTCAAGTTCTTAAACAGGTTGTTGGCAAGCGCCTTCAATACAAGCACTTGACAGGTGAGCCCTCATGCTAGGGACGGGGGGAAGCCCCGACAGAAACGCGGAAAGCGTATGACAAAATAACGAAAGCCATGAGTCGCCACAACTCACGGCTTTCACAATCCTTTTGGCTCGCCAGCCTGAACTACCCATGCAGCCTGCATGGGCGGCTCGCTATCTCTGTATCACGGGAGGCGAGGTAATGGCAAGACAGCAATCCATAGTTCCTGCAAATAAGGACGTGCTTCAATGGGCACGCAATCAGCGCGGTCTAACTATCGATCAAGCAGCGGAACGATTGAAAATTTCCAATGCCGATCTAATCCAAATCGAAGCAGGTCAGAGAGTGCCTACGTCAAAAGTCTTTGACAAGATGATCGCGGTCTATAAGCAGCCCGAATCTGTTCTCTTACTGGCCCAGCCACCCGCAGTATCACCGTTGCCAGAAGACTATCGCACGGCAGAGGGCAAGCGTACCCCGCTCTCACCTGAGACGAAGTTGGCAATTAGGGAGGCACAAGAACTCCAAGCATATGTCAGTGAGTTATTGGCCGATGATCCCGACCTGATAAAAGAATTTGTATTGCCATCAACTTCGCGTAATGACGATCCTGAAACCGTTGCGGCACAAGAACGCGCCCGGATTGGAGTGTCTCTAGAAACTCAACTGCAATGGCAACCTGGTGATGCTTCATTTAATAAGTGGCGTGCGTGGTTAGAGGAAAAGGGAGTTCTAATCCTGTTGAAGAAAATGCCATGGGAGGATTGCAGAGGGTTTTCGCTACTCAATGCGCATCTGTTGCCAACGATAGTGGTAAACGCAGAAGATACCGGAGCGGCTCGTATCTTCACGCTGTTTCATGAGTACGCCCACCTAACACTTCGCAATGCCGGAATTTGCAAACTCACACCTAATAGCAGCGACACTGAACGATGGTGCAATGTCTTTGCATCAGCATTTCTCTTACCTGCCGCTGAACTGAAAGCCTATGTCTATTCTATTAATGAGCGGGCTGGAAGTCAGTACGATTGGCCAGTCTCCCTTATTTACCGGCTCGCCGTGCATTTTCGGGTTAGTCGTTCCGTGATGGCCTTGCGACTGCAAAAACTAGGACTAGCAGTCCCTGACTATTACGAGAAACATAGAGGCGAACTGAATAATTTTGATCACAAAGCGAAACCCGCTACCCCTCCGAGAATTGTAAGGCGCCCCGGGTGGAAGCAGAAACGCAAACTGCGAGAAGTCGGCAGTACCGCTGCGTCCATCATCGTCAACGCATGGAAAGGGGACTTAGCAAATCCCACTGAAGCAGCGGACATCCTCAACCTCAGTTTAGATGAACTACATGGTCTTCGCGAGCAAACAGAGGTGCAGCATGTACGCAACACAAGTTAAATGCTCTTCAAACTCATTCCAATTCCCGAAGTCTATTTGGTGGACTCCAGTTCGATTATTAGGCTGGACGGAAGGGATCGAGTTCCTCCTGTCTCGCCATACTCCGCAGATGAACAACTTCAGATTTGGGAGGGATTGGAAAGTTTTGCTAAGGATGGAAGATTGAAGTTGATACGGCAAGTGAGAGAGGAACTGGGAAGACACGATCCGATCGGACTCCAACGCTTGAGACAATTCTCTGGAATCAATCTAATCATAAAACGAACGCCAGCCATCGTGCAGCAATATCAACGCATCACAACCGCGCATCCAGATTTGATGAAGGGAGGCTCGAAATTTGATCCCGCAGACCCGTGGTTAATTCTCGCCTCTGAAAAGCATCGATACACGATTATCACCGAAGAGTTGTCAAAAGCGGAACGAACCACAGTAAACGCTCGGAAATTAAGACTAGAACGCATTCCCGATGTTTGTAATGCTCGCAAGATAAAGGCCGCAGTCAAGTTGCGCGAACTAGCAAAACAGGAAGGATGGATTTAAGTGAAAAAGGCTAAAACAACAAAGCCACCCTCAGAAGAATACGCAAACTTTCAAAAACTGTTCAAGACAGTGATTGCTGTGCCCAAGAGTGAGATAGATAAGCGCGAAGCGGAGTACCAGCGCAATAAGAAGGCAGCGAAGAAACAGAAGGCCTGAATCACTTTGAAACTTACGGCCGTAAGACTTTATTGCGGAATATCCTGTCGCTCGCCTATGTCAACGTCCGGTATTAGATCAAATCCTTTCAAGAGCTGCATTAGTCCGCCTAGTGATTTATTATTTCCCGTTGATATGCTTTTCCGACCTACTATCTTGCAGCCAATTACTTGATATGACGACTTGCCTTCATAAACGAACATGCAATCGTAAAACGTGCAACCTACATACGAATGGCCGTCAAGCGGGATGCGTTCATTATGGAACGTCTTATTCACCATTTGAATCTTTGGCACTTCATCTCGAAACTCTGATGATGACGTAACACCGGGCGTCATCCTTGAAGTCGCAACATTCACCTCCGGAGATTGGAACCCCCTATAAATCACCAAAACAACAATCGCTAGCAGTATGACTATACCGCCAACCACTAGCGTCAGCCCACGCCGATCTTTTTTAGGATGCCTAACGGATGTGCTGCCTTCCCGAGGGAATCTTCGCTGCCTATAAAGGACTATTGCCGAGAAGACAACACCTAGACAGGTAAAGACAAAAATCATCTTGGGCAGAAGGTATCCTCTGCTCAAAATGTCATTGCGATGATCGTACAAACCGAAAATAACTGCCGACATTAAGGCACCAATAGCAGAATACTCTGCTGCTTTAGTCGTGTTCATTCGGGGCGACTCCTTTACCGACGGATAATTGTCGCTTAGAAGTACGCCCGTCCAATCATCTACGTCAAGTACCGATACTCAGTCAGTCAAGTATATAATTACTCTACTTTGAGTCACACTCCCTTTTGGGTTGGGAAATTCGCGTTATCGCTATTATCGCTAGTAAAATTTTTATCCCCCAACTGTCGATTTCGAGGATCGCCATTCGACTAATTAAATATGAAGTGATTCAGCCTGGAAGGAGCAAAACATGAGCAATGTCCGCGTACTCGTAGGCACC
>DAIMCP010000109.1:0-11519 GCA_036726305.1 Pyrinomonadaceae bacterium
ACGCAGTAGCCGTGTAATGTACGGGTCCTGACCCGGTCTGAACATGCACCGCCCCGGAGACACCACCAGCTTGATCAGTCGCTCTCATCACTACGTCGTTCGCTGGGGCCTTCTTAACCTTGGTAGTCGAATCTGATGCAAGGGTCTGGGGCGCGACCACTGGGGCTTTCGTTTCGGGTGAGGTTGTACCTGCTTGCTTTTGCTGCTGATCAACCGGCGAAGGTGTTCTTGCCACCGACGGGGTTGCGGAAAAAATAAAAGAGCTTGAGAGTAAAGCAGCGGCTAAAACTGCACTTCCACCAAAAAAGGATTTCATTCTGCTCGGGTCTCCATCCGAAGTTAACAGTCATCTTTCAGCGGCGCTCCGCGCGAGCCCGGTTCGGTTCCGCGGTTCGACCTCCAGCTCTAGGAGTCACTTCGACGTCAGCTGGAGTGGGGTGGCATCCTTGATGCGGTGCGCTGAAAACTTATTGCTCAAAAAAAATCAAGCGTGTAAACCCGCTTGCTTAGTAAGGGAGGCTAGCACCAGCCGTTTTGTCTGTCCAGCCCGAATGGACAGTGAGGGGGCACGGCTTGGAATTAACTGTTGAAATATTTGAGGTTACTGGATAGTAATCTTTCCGAGACAAAGGCATTGCAACCCCAGGATCGGGCTGAATCCGAGGTCATCCGGAAGGGCGTTCGGGCTAAACCGCGAGGAAATTCTCCAGCACCTTTTGCCCCGCCGGGTGGGCTTCGTCGAACAACTCCGGATGGAACTGGACGCCAAACAGGGGCTCTGACTGGTGCTGCATCGCCTGAATTGCGCACGTTTCATTCGAGGCAGTACGTTGGAAACCCTCAGGCAACTCCTTAACTTCGTCGCAGTGTGAGTGCCAGACCGTGATGCTTGAGGGAAGATCCTGAAAGAGCCCATTGCCGGTTGTCTGGATCGGGAGAAAACCGCGTTCGCGCTTTGCGCCCTCATAACCCTCGCCCGGAACCAATCTCTCCATCAAACCCACGGGCGCGCCAAAGGCCAGGGCCATCTGCTGGTGGCCACCGCAAACACCAAGAATGGGGCTCGGCGCCTTGCGAATCACTTCATACAAACCGGCCAGGGACTCTGGAGTGTACATCTCCCAGGGGTGACTCTGACCGCTGAGGATGATATGCGAAGGGGAAAGGGCCCTGATGCGCGGGAGCGATACCTGATGAAATGGCTCAACCACAATCTGTAAGTCTGGGCGAGTTTTCTCCAGCGCACTCCTGATCTCGCGTGGGCTCGCGCCCTGGCCGTCAATGGTGTTGTCAACCAGGTAGATCATCGGAGTAAAAGTAAAGCCATCGGTGGTCAGTCTTGCAGCAACAGAGTTCCGCTCGCTGGGGGAACCGCCTGTTTCGGTAACGCCCGTCTCTTTTTCTTTCTGCCTACTGCCTTCTGCTTACTGCCTTCTGCATTCTGCCCGGCAGCGGCCTCTTGCCGGCCTTTTCCCAGGCCCAGACAGTAGAGATCGCCATTGAAGGCGCCAATGTAAACCCTGCCGTCGTAGATTGCGGGGGTTGAGTTAACGTTGTCACCAATCTTGATTTCTGAGATCTGCTTGCCGTTGTCTGCAGACACCATATGGACCCACCCGGCTTTGTCCCCAAAGACCACCCGATCGTCTACCACTGGTGACGTTCCCCAGATGGCCGCGCGCGCTTTATAGCGCCAGACAAGCTCGCCCTTATCGGCAGTTAGGCAATGCAGATAGCCATTGCCGGCCCCGATGTAGATTTTTCCTTTGTAAAAAACGGGACTGGCCCAGATTCCCATCGTTTCGCTGCCTCGCCCCAGGTGCGCTCCTTCGGTGACATAATTCCAGACCAGTTCGCCGGTTTCCTCTTTGAAAGCACGCACCACGCCATCTTCTGCGGCAGTAAAAACCAGCCCGTTAACCACCGCCGGAGTTGAATCTGAATCCGCGCCGATTCTTGCCTTCCAGATTATTTTCCCGTCCTCAGCGTTGAGGCAATATAAATCAAAGTTCTCGGTGCTGAAATAGATGCGGCCGTCCTTGTGCGTAACACTGCCTTCAACTGAACCCACCCCTGCTATCTTATAAATGAGTTTTCCATCACTCAGGTTCAGGCAGTAGAAATTCCTGTCCTCGCCACCAAAATACAGCCGCTCGCCGATCACGGCCACCGAACCGTCAACTTCGAACTCTGTCTCAAAATCCCAAATGAGACTGCCATCCTTCTTGTTCAGACAGTAAACGTGATGATCCAGGCCGCTGGCGATAATCTTCTCGCCGACAATCGTCGGCGTTGCCTTGAAGCTGTCTTTGGCTTTGAACTTCCAAACCGGAGTCCCGTCGGCCCGGTTGAAGGCGTAGGTATTGCCGTCAGCGGAAGGAAAGTAGACCCGGTCGCCCTCTACTGAAGGCTGACCAGGCCAGGAGGTGCCGCCCCAGGGGTCCTTGTGCAGGCGGCCGCTGGTTGAACTGGTTTTGAATTTCCAGACTACCTCGAGTTCGCCCTCGTTCCATGGACCATTGCCGTAATAGTCGCGCGCCGGATTTCCCAACCAGGTTGCCACGGCTACAGTGGGAGGTTTCGGCACCGGCGGGGCCGGCTTTGGATCAGGCTCGCCTTTAGTCACTCCGGTGCAGCCTGCAAGGGCAATGCTGGTCACAAGCAGACTCAGTAGAATCGCTGGACGAAAAGCGTGCCGGACAGCTCGTGCGGGATGATCGAGGGAACGCATCTAATCTGATACTCCGGGGATCGCGGCTCTCGTGTTAACTCCGAGCCGGGGCCATTTCGGCGTACTGCAGCAGCATAGGCCGTTTTTAGCGGGATCAGAATAACCCAAACTGCCTGGGCCAGTCCAAACTCACCGCTCACTTTGTAGTAACACAATTGAAATGCCCTCTACGATGGAGCACCCGAAAGGGCGGGCAAAGGCAGGGCCATTTGGTGCAGAGACAGAAAGAACGGGAAGGCTCCATGTAATCATCCACATTACTTCCAGTAGGCGAAATGTCGAGCCCGTCCGGGTCGACCTAGCTAAGAGGATTATTCCGCGTGTAGGAATAGATGTTGAGCTGCTGTGGATCAGCCAATCTTCTTAGCTCAACGTGCAGCGGATCCGCGCTTGTGAACCTTCCCTGTGTACTCGCATAAATCTAGCCCCAAATAATCCAGTCCGGTTTCGTTATCTCGTTCTTTTGAGGTGAAGTGCCGGCGGTCCGATCAGTCGGATCGTAGTCAGACTAGCGCATCTCTGAATCCGCAGGATCTGTCTTGGGTACTCGGATCGACTTGCCGTCCCTAATGGTGAACCAGATATCATTTCCAGGCGCTCCTCGGGTGTCAGCACCAAAGCCATAGATTTTACCTTCCTGTAACGGCGGTGGACTTCCGCTGGCTGGAACTTTCTGGTAAAAATCGTCTGGCACAACTCCATAAGTAATGGGTGGCGCCTTGAACGCTTTCACGAGCTTCCTGGGGAAGATTACCCAAAACTCAGAACCTCGCGGTGGCACCTTGCCTTCGGGAGTGACCTGATAAATTCCTACCTGTAGAAGTTCGCCACTCCCCTCGAACCGGAATGTGGGCGGGGTTCTACCGTCTAAGGTCACTTTCAACGGGCGCTCACATGCTGTAAGTCCACCAATCAAATAGCTGACTACCACGAGTCTGCTGATCATTGGGAGAAGCGTTGGCAGTCGTCTTGTGATTTTCGGCATAGTTCAACTCGTTTCGCTCTTATGGACCATCGTCTGGCAGTTGATCCATTAGATGGATCAACACCTCGGCCCAATGATATTGTAGCTTCATTTCGTGGTAGTGGATCTGCATAAAGGTCCACGGTGCGTCTGGGTCTGGCTGGAGGGAACTGCACTTTGGAGGACCGCACCCGATAGTAAACTTGTCCGGATGCGGTGAGGAAACTGAGTAACTTGTGTTAACAACGAACTGTCTCAAGTAAGGGGGTCACCTCACATGCATTTGTTTGCTGCTGCATACACTGAGAATGCCTTCGTTATTCGATTAGTTTGGCCGAGTCGGCGCTTTCGATAGCCTGTTTGAGGTCTTCGATTTCGATGTGCGTGTAGATCTCCGTGGTGTTCAAGTCGCGGTGGCCGAGGAGTTGTTGCACGTGACGAACACTGGCGCCGCCGCGCAACAGATGTGTCGCGCAGCAGTGACGAAAGGTGTGCACTGAGGCTCTGAGTTCGGCTTGCAGAGCGTAGGCGCGGATGCGGTCGGCGATCATTTGATAAGAGAGACGGTGAAAACCGGCAGACCAACCACACGTGAGCGGACTCCTTTCGGGCAGCGTCTCCACATGCTCCGAGAGCAGGCAGGTCTCTCTCAACAACAGCTTGCCGACCGGCTCGGACTCACCCAACGAGCCTACGCCCATTGGGAGCGCAACCCGGTCGCACTCCGCCCAGAGCAGCTTCTCGGCCTGGCTGAGACCCTGAATGTTTCAGTGGAAGATTTGGTGGGATCTAACGGAACGAAGAAGCGAGGGACCGGCCCAACGGGCAAGATGAAGCAGCTCTTCGAGGCCGCCTCTCGGCTCCCGCGTAGTCAGCAACAAAAGCTCGCCGCAATCATCGAACCCTTCATTACGCACCACGCCGGACGATAACAACCGCCACAACGGTTATGGGTTGGTCGAGATTTCAACCATCGGGATGGGTTAGATTCCGGACGTTAATGATTTCTTTCTCGTCACCCATGTAGCGATACAAGATCTCTAGCTGATCACCAACTTGAGTCTTGTCGTAGAACGCTTTTTCAGGCGTGCTAAACGGATAAAAACGAAAACCGAACTGCTTGATGCGCGCCTCTTCTGAACGCAGCAGTTCACTTCGTTTTGGTTCGGGCACCTGGTCGAAGTTATCGATCTGATAGTAGATTCTCCATTGCTCCGTCCCCGGTTTTGCTTCCATGGGCTTACCAAACTCCCCAATGTATGAATGGTTCTTCTCGTCGAAGCGGACATACTCTTTCGCTTTGACCACTGCCTTTGTGGTTCGCCCCTTCTTGGCTTCATTGAGACTGTTGAGGGTGTCGCCGGCAGCTCTCTGCAGCAGGTACACCGAAAGACCAACTATTGCTAGCACACCGATCCCGATCATGATCCAGCGCACTGAACGACTAGCGGCAAGACTGTTAGCCTTACTGGACACGTTTGCCTCCCCGGAAGTCTATCGTGTAGTTGTTGGTGGCGTTTCCATCCAAGACCCGGGCTTGCCCCCGCGGATCATGACCATATTCCCTACCGGGATCCACTTGAGGCCGCGTGTCGTAACCTTGAACCGTGACATTCCGATTTCCAGGGAACCTCGGACTAACAACGCCAGATGGAGCAGCCGTCGACGTAATGATGCTATTGGCTTCTCTATTGCCAAACTGCGCAAACGCGGATAACCAGACGGCCGTTGGACTTTGAGGCATAGCCCCTGTTCCAACATTGATGCCGCCAAGCGCCAAGAGCTTGATCGCGTTTGAAGTACACGTACTCTCAGTGTGAGTTAGTAGAGCCTGGGACGTACTCACCGAATAGTCTGGTGAGCTTTGCTGCGCACCCTTAATCCCGTCAAGGATCGCCTGCTCCTGTGAAGCCGTAGTTTCAATCGTTATGCTGGCATGTGCATCGATTCTGCCTTGGTTCACTCCATTCAGTCGAGTCGTACCGGGATTATTGTAATCTCCGGTGGCAATGTAATCGTAATAAGCCGACTCACCGGTCTCATCGTTTCTAACATAGATCAACATGTGACCTTGGTCCTGGCTAATTCCTGCGCCCTCTACTGGTGGGCGATAATAAATCGTGACATCTTCACCGTGAGGATCGGTGTAGAGCAACGGATTGTTCAGCGCGTAGGTGTAGCGAGCCCATCGCTGCGGATTACTCAGATAGACAGTGAACTGTGACTCCGCCCTCTTCGCGTCGGTCGCAAACTGCCTCTCCATCACAATGTTGTACGGATCGATAGAAGTGAAGCGTCCTTGAGTGCTTGCGTAGTATCTGGCCTCAAAGAAGTCGAGCCCGGTTTCAATATCCCGTTCTTTGAGGGTTAAGAACGTGTAGTTGAACCCCGCGTGCCCACCCGCGCGAAGACAAGTCGTCAAAGAACTGTGAGCGTCAAATAGAAGGCAACGAGACAAGTACGAAGATCCCTTATCCGCCTTACTGCCTTACCGCCTCGAACGAGCCAAACGTTTTTGCACCGGCCATGCTTTCAATCCTCCATGTGCCCGCAATGCGGCCCTCGCTCCAACGACCCTCGAAAACAAGCCCCCCATCAGAAAGGTTGGGCGCGAGATCGAGCGTAACTTTGTCGCCCGAGACTTTTCCTTCACATGGACCATCCTTATTGACGGTTCCTTCGAAAGCTTCCGCGACTTTCACCACTTTGCATAGGCCTTTTAACTCGGTATTCTCAAGAGATGTGAGCGAAATGGCTCCATTGAAGATTAGTCTTCCCGAGAAATCATACCCTTGGAGATTGTATTTACCGACCAATGGACTCTGGTCGCGGGAGTGACTGCAATAGCCAAATCCCGCCAGCAGGACTAGCGCTGAAATAACAACTGTTTTCATGATCGATGCGGCTCCCTTCTTTCCCCAACTTCAGTCCGTGTCTCCTTGATGCCGGTTACAGATGATCTTTTACGGACTTGTTGGCACGTTGTGGAGCCGTCTCGTCGGACCGTTTGGATTTTGCAACTTGCGCACCTTGTTCTCAAAATCAATCGCGTGTTGATTCGACGCGTCCCTATCTTTGATACCGCACATCCGGTCCCAAGCGTGTGCCAATTCATGAGCTGTCATAGTGCTCGGTGTCACCATATTGTCCTTACGATCGCTCATCAGTACGCCGGGCAAGTATCCTAAATCAAAGTTGCTTCCCCAGAGATTCTTCCTTCCCCAATCCAACAGCTTTATTGTCAACTGGCCCTTGAAATAACCAGTGGCTCCGGGACTGCCGGTTAAACTTGAATCCGCACGTCCAATGCGCGTTGAACCGCCCCCGTCCTCCGTTATCTCTCCGGGATTGACCATTTCCAGTTTTGCCACCTGCGGATCCGCAATGATATTGCTGAGCAGGCTCGCTACTTCATTCACCTGCGCAAAGGTTCGTGTGTCTCCATTAGTCGGATTGGAGTCATAAACACCAACATACCAGTTTCCATCGTCTCCCTTATTCGCATAAAGATACCCCGCAGCTCCGGACCCAACTGCCTCCTTAAGAGCTTGCAGCTGACGCTCCCGCTCTTGCGGGTCGCTGCTGAGTTGAATCGCCTCTCCGGTCGGGTCAACATACACGAGGGGGTTATTTATCGCATACGAATAGCGATTCCATTGCTGCGGCAGACTAAGGTAAATTTGGAGTTTGGCTTCTGCCTTCTTTGGATCGCGCTCCCCTTGTACCTCCAAAGCAATGTTGAATGGATCAGCACTGGTGAAGCGTCCCTGCGTCGAGGCATAGTACCGGGCGCCGAAGTAATCGAGTCCGGTTTCGTTGTCCCGTTCTTTTTGGGTTAAGAACGTGTAGTTGCTCCCCGCGCGGGCCTGCGCACGAGCCCAAGTTCCCCAAGATCAGCCAGCGACGTGGCTGTTAACTTTGTTAACGCGCCGTTTACAAAGTTAACGGCAACTCCTTAAGTCCTTTGGTTCTGCCAGTAGCGTTTGTAGACATTTGTTTACAAACGTATACGCCACCACCACGAAAGTCGGGGGTGGCGTGTCCCATTTTCTCAGGTGCGCAGCACCTTCCTTCATTTCCTCAGGCCTTACCCGGAACCGAAGTTGAGTTGTCAAAGAGCAGTCAGCGACTAAAGAAAGAGCATTATAACCCCGGATCATGGCCCAGCCCTATGCTTTGTTGGATGCGGTTTGGACGGCTTGTTGCAGGTCGGAGATTTCCACGTGCGTGTAGATTTCCGTGGTGCTGAGGTCCCGGTGGCCGAGCAGCTGTTGCACGTGCCGGATGCTGGCGCCGCCACGCAACAGATGCGTCGCGCAGCAGTGACGAAAGGTGTGCACCGAGGCCTTGAGTTCAACCTGCAAAGCGTAGTCGCGGATGCGGTCGGCGATCATCTGATACGACAAGCGACGGCCAGTAACCGCGAGCCACAATGCCGGTGTGGATGTTGCCAAGGGTGTCGGCGATGATTGAGGGCGATTGCGTTTGATTCGTCGCTTGCCTTTGCCCCAGAGCTGGCCAGCAGCTAACTCCGGACGTGCGACCGTGACGTAACGTGTGAGCCAGTGCGCGGCGGTTTCCGTGAGCGGCACCATGCGATCGCGCTGGCCTTTGCCCAGCCGCACCGTGAGACGATGCGCCGTCGTGTCCACGTCGTAGAGGTCGAGCCGCTGCACTTCGGCGTGACGAATGCCCGTGGCGTAGAGGGTTTCCATTAACGCGCGGTCCCTCAGGCCGATCGCGGTTTTGATGTCGGGTGATTCGATCAGCTTGGCGATCTCTGATTCATTCAGCACGTGCGGCAACGGTTGCTTACCACGTGGCAGGACCAGCCGCGACGCGGGACTGTGCAGCAGATGGCCATGAGTGCACTGCCACGTGAAGAATGTACGGATGATCGAAAGCCATTGGCGCAGTGTGCCCGCCGCGCTCTCAACAACAGAAGATCGCCGCCTTGCTCGAACCCTTCATCGCGCACCACGCTGCACGCTGACTATCAATTACCCTCACTCAGTTTTCCTTCAAGGTTTTGCTAAGTTCTATTTGACCTTGACCTCAGGAGATCGATTCGCTGCGGTCTGAGCCTTCGTTAAGTTGGCGAATTAGTTTCCATAGGGGTTGCGCCAAGTCAGCCGCCGATAAAGGTTTCTTATAGTATTGGAAGATTCTCTCAATCAGTTCTTCGGCGGAGTTCATTGATAGGTCCCAAATGGTCGCCTCATCGCTAATGAACAGAGGTTCCTCGTCGTGCAAGACGTGCTTAAGGAATTCCTGTGTCAACTCAGGAATCTTTTGCATTTCGGAATCGGAACTAAATGGTATCACCGGGGCCTCCTATTTCTTCGGCGTAAATCGACCATTTGCAATGCCATTCGTTATCGAGTTCGCACGCACGATTCCGGCTGAGATGATCCGTTGGCCCGTAGGATCAGTAGTTACTCTCACTAATTTGCCCCCCACCTCCTGAATCACATTGATGTTACCTCCGTTGGCATTGTCTATGAGCTTCTGGCTAGCCGGACTTTGGACTATCGCATTCGCCTGTTCGAGTGAAATTCCTAGTTTCTGTAACTTGTCTATCGCACTTGGAACTGCAGGAAGAAGAGGGGCTGCTCTACTTGCGATGCCCAGCGTCGTAACAGTAGCTGCGGGACCCAAAAAGTAAGCGGCAGCGCCACCACCCGTGCCCACCACAACAGCGGTCACCACGAATGCGCCGGTTAACTTTTTCACCGCCGGACCTCGAGCTGCCATCTCATTAACCAATTGTCCACAGTACAAACAGTCATTTGAGTAAGTTCCAGCGAACTCGCCGTTATAATAAAATTTGCCGTTGCTGAAGGTGTAGCCATCAGCCGGGCCGCCTTTTCTAAGCTTGTCGAACTCTTTATCCGTGTAATCGACACAATTCTTTCCGCTGGAATCGCAGAGCGTATACGTTCGGCCATCGGGATCTGTGCCACGCAGCGGATTGTTTCGAACGTATGTATAGAGGTTCCAGCTTTGCGGATCGTGCGGCAATTGATCGGCGAAGGGTTCATCTGCGCTGGTGAAGCGTCCTTGAGTAGATGAGTAGTACCTGGCCAGGAAGTAATCGAGGCCGGTTTCATTATCCCGTTCTTTGAGGGTGAACTTCTGCCGCACGTTGTCACTAGCACTGTAACCTTGCGCGGTCGTTCTTCCCCCTGTGCCAGCGAAGAGTTCCTCACCAAACGGCAAATAGTCATGGCGTTTGATGCCCGCGAGCGCGCCCGTGCGCTCGGCGATCATTCTTGGCGTGCCCAGATGATCCGGCGTGAGCCAAAGCACTTCGCGGTACAGCGCGCCGGCGATCTCCTGAAACGTAGGCGTGTCCGCGAACGCATTGCGCACCGCCGTGCGGCCCTGGCTGGCCACCTGTCCCTCCCAGTAACTCCAGCCGCTGGAATCCGGGCCGTACTGCAGGTATGCCCAATACAGGTCATAGACGTAATCGTGATTAGAGCGGTTATACTCAGCCGAGGTGAACAGCGAGTCACCCAGCGCTCTTGCGGCGGCAATCACAGGCGCACGTCCAGTGGCGCTGGCAGTATCGATGGCGGCGCGTTGCGTCTGCTGCTCCGCGCTTGACGGCCCGCGCCTCAGGGCCGCCGAATAGAAGGCTGATAAAAACAGATCCGTGCGCTTGGTATCAAACAAATCAATGCCGTAGAGCACGCGCGAGTAGATGGCGAATTCACTGCTCTGTACAAATGCCTCGACAATATTTGCGGCCCCCTGGTAGGGTACCTGGCCCGTCCAGTAATCCCAGCCGCTTTGATCGGGTTGTCGCTGGAAACAAGCGAGGTATAGATCATAAACAAAGTCATGAGCCGAGCGACCGCGCGCAGCATACGCCGGGGAATTAAATAATGAGCGTGCCAGTGTCTTCGCTGCTTCATTCAGTTGGGTCTGGCTCTGCCCCGACGCTCCCAGCGCGTTCATCTGACTGGTCGCTTCAGCCGTGGTCGGATTGCGATTGAGCGAGCGCTGATAATAGTGGTTGACGAAGCGCAGGAGCCGCCCTTCATCGCCGTTCGCAGCCGTGATGAGCAGTTGGCCGTTGCGGTAACCGTACTCCTCGTGCGGCACAAAGGGCGCTGCGTTCGAGGCGTATTCTGCCAGCAATTCGCCATCCATGCCGTATACCTGCCAGGTCTCCG
The DNA here is from genome assembly GCA_036726305.1 of Pyrinomonadaceae bacterium. Taxonomy (GTDB): domain Bacteria; phylum Acidobacteriota; class Blastocatellia; order Pyrinomonadales; family Pyrinomonadaceae; genus JAOAPY01. The sequence goes on from DAIMCP010000109.1 coordinate 10,877, forward strand.
ACCCGCCCAGATTGCGACGCACCCGCCGGCCATCACCATCGTATGTGTAAGTGTTCGACGTGCCGTTGTTTGCCGTCAACAACCGATTCTCGGCGTCGTAGGTGCGCAATCCGTTCCAGGTCAGGTAATCCCTGGTCTGATTCCCGGCTGCATCATAGTCGATTGACAAATGACTCGGATCGTTCGGCGCGTACATACGATTCGTGTTCGGGTCGGCCGCCGTCTGCATGGCATTGATCTGGTTACCCCAGGTTGCGTTGTTCTGCGTGTTAATGGTGCGATTACCCCAGCGATCGTATGCGTAAGCCTGAGCGAAGCTCGCCGCACCGAGCCCGCTCTGCGTACCCGGGTACTCGGCAATCGAGGTGAGGCGATTGAGCGTATCATAGGTGTAGTTTTGTTGGGTCCAACTGTAACCGCTGATTTGGTCGTCATTGGAACTCCATGACTCTGAACGCAACAGGTTGCCATTGTTGTCCGGGCCACTGTTTGGATCTTGATGCGTCATGCGGCTGTCGTAGCTGTTGGTGATGGCACCGCGATTCCAATTCCACTGATCGCTTGCCCAGGGCACTGTGCTCAACCGAATATCGTAAAGCTGGCCGCGCACGTTGAAATGCTGCTTGTGATAGAGCGGCGTCTG
>DAIMCP010000110.1:0-1769 GCA_036726305.1 Pyrinomonadaceae bacterium
CTCGCGCGTAGACGCAGTGAGTGGCAAGCAAACGCTGAGCAATTGCAGGCTGAGCTGGGGGCGTTGCATCGCGCTGTGGAGCGAACGGAAGTTCGCTGGAAGAATCGGCCCCAAAAATTTACGCCTGAAGAACTCAGGCTGGGCCGCGATGACGAGGTTGCGCGCATCGGCGCACAACTCAGGCAATGGCAGCAACTGGAGCGCGAGTACTCCGACTATCTCAGGTGTTTGACAAATCTTTTATCGCTGAGCCCCGAAAAACCGGAGCGGGGGCAGATACGCATCGAAGATGTGATTCCCAAACACTCTATGGGTGAGAGCAACAGTATTTACGAGCTGCAAAATTACGTGGTAGGTTTTTCAGCTGCGGGACCGGTGTTGGATGAATCAGGCTTGCTCGACCTGGAGCGCAGCTTCGTCCGGGTGAATTACTTTTCCTTACTACACAATCTTACAGTGCGCAACAATGTGCAAGGCGATGTCTCGAACCGCCCCGTGGATTTTGTGGCTACCACGATACAAGCCAACAGGCTCAGATCTTTTTTCCCGGATCTTGGGAAAGTCGAGAGCGATGTCGTCTGGATTTATGCCGGACCAGAGCAACAGGCGCTTATCTTTGCCCGCAAAGCGGTTGACGGCCAGCTAAGCTTTCTTTACCGTCCCATCAAGTCTCTTGTGGAAACCAGCAACGGCGAAGTTCAGCTCGAACCTGCTGCCTGGCAACCCGGGTTGCCCTTAAAACTTATCGAGGACCCGGACCTTTCGCTACCAGCCGGTAGTCAACGAGAATGGCTAAGCCAATGGCATACCGATATTGAGTGGCTGCGCGCTTTGCACAAGACTCAGTATTCAAATGGCCTGATCGGCTTGTACGAAGTGCTCGGTCGACATGAAATGAGTAGCGAGGAGAAAAACCCGGCAGCTGACGACGAGCTGCTGCGCAAACTGGTGCAGCGAGAGCGTAACCTGACCAGGGCTGACCTGTTGGTGGTCGCCAACAATCATTGGAATTTTGACGCGCGCGGATTCAACCCTGGCGGTAATCACGGCTCGTTCCTGCGCGTCTCGACGCATTCTACCTGGCTGATGGCCGGCGGCGAACAAACCCGCATTCCGCGCGGTCTGGTGGTCGATGAGCCGTACGACAGCCTGAGTTTTGTGCCGACGATGTTGGCATTAACAGGAAAGTTAGGCCATGATAGGGCTCTGGCTCCGGACTTACGTGAAAAGGGATTTCGCCCCTTTCCCGGCAGGATTCTGAAGGAAATAATCAATGGTCGGTAGTCAGTGGTCAGTCGTCAGTCGTTAGTGGTCAGTTGTCTATTTATGAACAACCTCGTGCTATCAAATATTGCGCATCGACCTGTGCGTACGGCTGTCAGCGTACTGGGAACAGCCGTTGGCGTACTCTTAATTGTTTTTACTGTCGGCCTAGCCCACGGCATGCTGCATGAGCACGGCAGACGCGATGCCAACATTCAGGCCGAAATCATGATGCGCGCTTCCGGGTCAATTGGCATCGGGGGTTCCGCGCCGTGGGTGCTTCCCATCACGCGCGCCAGTGAGGTGGCCGCGATTGAAGGTGTGCGGGGCGCGGTGCCAGTTGGTCAGGCATTTGATAAGAGCGATGGACCTTTTGGCAGCCGTCTGCTCGATGGCATTGAGTTTGATCAGTATGCGTCCCTGGTAGGTATCAAGATCCGTGAAGGTTCAAAGCTCACCGGCGGCGAACAGGCGGGAGGTTCCGTCCTGCAACCCGATCTCCATTT
>DAIMCP010000110.1:1779-11513 GCA_036726305.1 Pyrinomonadaceae bacterium
CGCCGGCGGCGAACAGGCGATTGTCGATCCGGTTTGGGTCAAAGAACATAAGGGCAAGGGCGTAGGATCGACTATTCAACTTTTCGAGCGCAATTTCACAATTGTGGGAGTCTACGAACCTGCCGGTGGCGCGCGTGTAAAGATCCCTCTCACCGCGATGCAGGAACAGTTTGGGGCCGCCAACAAAGCTACCGCGATCTTCATTGGTTGCAATGACCCGGCGCAGCAGGCCCTGGTGGCGGCGCGCATCAAGGAGCGTTTTCCCGATGAGCAGTTGATTTTTACGCGCGATCTGCCCGAGCTTTACGCTTCGGGCCTGCCGGCCCTGAATGTGTTCTTACAGGTAGTGATAGGCGTAGCCGCCTCCATCAGTATGCTGGTTATCCTGCTGGCAATGTACACGACTGTGACGGAACGCACGCGCCAGATTGGGGTACTAAAGTCGCTCGGCATGTCGAAATCAAAGATTGCCTGGGTGATCGAACAGGAGGCGATCGTTGTCAGTTTGCTGGGGGTGATAGTAGGTGTCCTGTTCACCTTCGGAGCACGTTTCGCAATCATGCGTTTCACCAATTTGCGAGTGGAGGTTGAGCCGCGCTGGATCGTGATTTCGTTGTTGGTTGGTTTGCTCGGTGGGACGCTGGGCGCCCTTTATCCAGCCGTGCGCGCCGCGAGGCAGGACGCAGTGGAAGCTCTCAGCTATGAATAAGCGGTTCCGATCGACCAGCAATGGGACTGACAGGATCAGGCCAGGGGGCCTGCCTATTATGAGGTTGACTCTGCTGATTCTGACTGCCTTGTTCAGCGCGAGCGTCTTCGCAGTGCCGCAGAGACAACTACAGACCTCGGCGCCTCGCTCACTAGTAGCGGATCTATACCGGCAACACGAGCGGAAACACAGCCCTTTCTTTCAAACTCGTAGTCGGGCTTTGCTGAACAGATATTTTACCCGCGAACTGGCTGATCTGATTTGGAAGGACCGCATCAATTCCAAAGGCGAGGTTGGGGCGCTCGACGGCGATCCCTTGTATAACGCTCAGGATATCGAAATAAAGAACTTCAAAATTGGACAGGCCCGGCTTAACAACGGCGCAGCGCTGGTGCCTGTTTCTTTCTTGAATTTTGGCAAGGAAGAGAAGATAACTTTTCGCCTCGTTTCCGCGCCCGGTGGCTGGAAGATAGCCAACATCGAATATCAGGACGGAACCTCACTGGCCGGGATTCTGAGGGGCCAATAACCTTTTATGGCCGAACGCCAAATCCCAGTTCGCGACGGCATTTATCTCAGCGCAGTTTCGACGGCCGACAAACCGGCTCTGCTCGAGCATCTGAAAGTCAGGGCCATTTACGAGTCGACGATGAATATTCCTTACCCGTATTCAGGCGCCGATGCTGATTGGTGGATCACCAGGCGTATAGAGCATACGCGCCGGCAAGGCAAAGAAGTGGCCTTTGCCATCCGCGATCAAGGCAAGCTGATTGGAGTCGTCAGTGCCGACAACCTGGAAGTCGGATCCACACATCGCGCCGAGATTGGCTACTGGCTGGCCCAGGACTATTGGGGACAGGGATTGATGACAGATGCGGTGCGAGCTTTTGTTCGTTACGCTTTTGCCGAACTTGAAGTATTGCGATTGACCGCACATGTCCTCGCCTTCAATGTTGCTTCCGCGCGCGTGCTGGAAAAAAACGGTTTCACCGCCGAAGGATACTTGAGAAAACATTTTCTGAAAGAAGGCCAATTGCTCGATGCGCGGTTTTATGGACTGTTGAAGGAAGAGCTGCTAAACGCCTAGTTGTCGGCCGTCAGACGGTTTCTGTCGCAGGCATCAGGGTTGCGCAGAAACGTCCGCACAGAGCCTGCATTATTCGTTTGAAATTGTTTGCAATGGGGAGATCCTCTCGATGAACTCTTTAAACTCGAAAACCACGATTTTCTTTAAGCGGGTGCTTGCCGGATTGCTGTTGCTGATCGTCCCGGGCCTCGGCGCGGTGACCTATGCGCAAACCGCAACAACTATCAAGACGCCGGAGCAGCGCACTGCTCACTATCTGGAGACCATTCGCAACTCTCCCCCTCAGCAACTCGCATTCTTTTTGCAGATGCCGAAAGGGGCTGACCTTCACAATCATCTGTCGGGCTCGATCTACGCAGAGTCATATATTCAATGGGCGGCGGAAAAAGGGGCATGCGTTAACACAACAACCCTGGCTCTGGCCCTGGCCCCCTGCGACGCAAAACCTGATCAGGTGCCCGCCAGGACTGCCCTGACCAATTCCCTGCTTTACCGGCAAATGATCAATGCCTGGTCCATGCGTTTCTGGCAGTACTCTGGACAGAATGGTCATGATCAATTCTTTGATGCCTTCGGCAAGTTCAGTGTCGCTACCTACGACCAGACAGGCCGCATGATAGCTGAGGCGGCAGCGCGCGCGGCGCGCGGTCATGTGCTCTATCTGGAATTAATGTTGACGCCCGACGGCGGAGTTGCCAGCAAAATCGGACAAAACGTTGGCTGGGACGGGAGCGCTCAGAACACGCTGGCCAAGTTGAAGGCAGCGAATATTGGAGAGGCAGTCAAGGCCGGGATTGAGAACCTGCGAGCCGCTGAGGCACAAAAAAATGAGTTGTTGCACTGCGGCACGGAGCAGGCCGACGCTGGTTGTGCGGTTACGATCCGCTATATCGCGCAGGTCTCTCGCGGTGCGGATCTGGGGCCAGTATTTGCACAGATGGTCACCGGGTTCGCCCTGGCTAACGAACCTGGTTCAAAGGTGGTGGCCCTGAATCTGGTGCAGGGCGAAGATGGTTTGCTTGCGATGCAGAACTTCACTTTGCAGATGCAGATGCTCCGGTTTCTGCGACCGCAGTATCCCAAAGCGCGCCTTACCTTGCACGCCGGCGAACTGTCGCTCGGCCTGGTTCCACCCGACGGGTTGTCCTTTCATATTCGCGACTCAGTGCAAATCGCGGGCGCCGAACGCATCGGCCACGGCGTCGATATCATGCACGAGACTGAACCCTATTCATTGCTGAGAGAGATGGCGCGCCGAAACGTCCTGGTTGAGGTTTGCCTGTCGAGCAACGACCTCATTCTCGGCGTACGCGGAAAAGATCACCCGCTCGCGACTTACCTGCAATACGGAGTTCCGGCGGCCCTGGCCACCGACGACGAAGGAGTTTCCCGCTCGGAGATCTCGCGCGAGTTCTTGAAGGCGGCGGAAGAACAAGGTCTCGATTATCTGCAGCTCAAGAGCCTGGCCCGTAACAGCCTGACCTACTCATTCGTCGAGGGCCAGAGTCTTTGGAGCGATGGCCGGCGGTTTTCTCCAGTGGGACAATGTGCAAGCGATCTGCCGGCACTGCAGGCAAGCTCTGCTGCTTGCCGCCAGTTTCTTGAGAGTAGTGATAAAGCCAGGCTCCAATGGAAACTTGAAGAGCAATTCAGGGCCTTCGAAAGCGCATTTTGACTTCGCGCGAGGTTTGAGATCAAGAAGGTCTCTGGATGTGAGTCAGGGGGCCCGTTGAAGTTCCCGGAGCCGTGGATCTTTGCTCGGCCGGGCCTTACCGTTGATCAGCCTCGCTTCCTGCTTCAAATGCTTGCCCTTCACGCGTTATGCGCTAAAATACGACGACCGATTAGCGCAAAACCGAGACTACCATGTCTGATTGGCTTGAAGATTTTCGCCATACAGTGGAGCACGCCAGCGGAGCATTGCTGGAGATTCCGGAGGAGCAAGCAGCAACTGCGCAGGTCGCAAACAAGTGGTCGCCCAAGCAGATCATCGGGCACCTGATTGATTCCGCCGCAAACAATCACCAGCGCTTTGTGCGTGCTCAATTCACCGACGATCTTCTGTGTCCAACCTACGAACAGGAAGCGTGGGTGGAATCCCAACATTATAACGACGAGCCGTGGGCGCAGCTGGTTCAACTCTGGCGCCAATACAATCTGCACCTGGCACATGTAATGTCTGCGGCGCCTGAAGCAACCCGCACTCAGCCGCGCAGCAAGCACAATCTTGATCTGGTGGCCTGGCAGACCGTCAGCAGCAGCGAGCCCGTTACACTGGAATACCTGATGCGCGATTACATCGGGCACTTAAAACATCATCTTCGTCAGATCTTCGAAAGAGCATAGTCAGGTCGGGCTGTGGGTTGCCCTTACTAATTAGCAGGAGGACAAAACAAATGGAGCACACCTTCGAACAACTCAAGCACAAAACTGTTGTTGAACTGCGCGAGCTGGCGAAAGGGATTGATCATGAAGCCGTCAAGGGCTACACACAAATGAACAAAGAGCATTTGCTGGTGGCGATTTCCAATGCCCTGGGAATAAAGCATGAGCATCACGATGTCGTCGGTGTCGATAAAGCTTCAATCAAGTCGCGCCTCAAGGATCTGAAGAAAAAACGGGACGAGGCACTGGCCGCGCACGATGCTGTTCAGCTCAAAGCCGTCAGACGTACTATGCACCGGTTGAAGCGCCAGATTCACAAAGCCACCGTGTAGCCCCAGAAGGAATGCTGGACTGCGAGGTGCGTGGAACTCGATTTGACACAAGGTTCTGCGAGCGTGGGCAAAGCATTTTTATGCTGCAAACCAAAGTCAATCGGAGTCCCGGCTTGTAGCACGCCATTTACAGCGTTGTCGAGCTACTGCTTTTCCGTTACCGCGCCACTCTTGTCATTAACGCCCCAGCTAATCGCTTTCTTCACCGCGTCAACATCGAATTCCATGTTGACGTTCCAACTATCATTCTCTTTCGAATATTCCGCCGTCCAGGTGGGTTTCAAGGTCGTCCAACGGACAGTCTGCGGTCTGCAACACTCAGTTCGCCATTCTGTGACTGTCATTGAGCCGTAGGGTGCGCCTGCTCCGCTGCCGCCCAGAGGCTTGCAGCGCGCCAGAAACTCGTCACCTTTGTTAGGGTCGGTATCGACATCTATTTGACTACAAGGTTTTCGCACTGACTCGACGTGTTTGTAAGGAAGCTGAACGGTAACGCTCTGTTGGCGGCGTTCGAGAAATACCTTCACCCTACTGATAGCTTCTTCCTTACCTAGATGGATGCTGACATCCGATCCACCTTCATCGCTATTGGCTTGAGGCGGTGAACCAGACTCACTGCCTCCACCGCCGTGCCCGCCGCACGCAGTTACAAATAACGCCAGCCCAATGAACAGGATGAGCATTCTTGTCTTGTTCCGCATAAACAGCGAGCCTCCTGCTGCTCGAGGTTGGAAGTCCCGGATCATAACGAGAATCACAAACTCACATCACTATCCGAGCCAGCCAAAATCGAGATTGACAGAGGGTGGCAGTGCCACGGCCCGTCAGTCTCCCGAATCACCCTACCAATTTACCGGTTTCAGATCGGGGCCACAGATGTGGCCAAAGACTCCCGGCGGTTCACCAACCACGTCATGAGTCACATGTCCTGCGTACCAGACGACTACATCATGGTTGCTGATCGCTTCGCCGTTGACGAAGCCGTCGAGGTTTGCTTCGGTGACGCAGCCAAATCCGCCGGTGGTGCAGTTGACTCCGTCGTCCAACTCGTTACCGTGATAACGAAGAAACCAAACGTCGCCGCGCGGATAGGGCCAATCAGGCGAAGCGGTGGCGACGCCGTCTTCCGGTCCCGGAATAATCTCGTAGCCTTCGCCGGTCACAGTGTTCTCGACTCGCCACTTGCGCTTGCGCGCGGGATCGCGCGGACGCCTGATCTCGAACATCTTCGTGTGCCACTTTGAGTTCCCAATCAGTGGGGGATTGTTGTATTCGCGCACACGGTTATGTCCGGCGGTGCGAATGTCGAAGTCGAAGCGCCAATAAGGATGGTGGTGATGGACGTTGCAGACGCAGGAATTCTGCACTGCAGAGAAACCAAACCGCGGACGAATGGTGCCATTCGCGTGCAGCCGCCACTCGCTGATATAGCGATACCACCCAGCTTCCATTTCGCAGACCAACACGACTTCCTGGCCTTGCACATAGATCGCCACGCCGCCAAAATTTCCGGCATCCGAACCAGAGTCCAGAATGGTCGTAGCCGGAGCCGGGCAAAGGCGGAATCCGGGAGCAACATCAACGCCGTTGGCCTGGATCCTGCCTTCCTCATTCTGCCAGTCGCGATAAGGGCCGCAGGCATCATTATCGTAATGAACATTGAGGATTGGGACATGGGCGCGATAGAGCACGCGTTTCCCGCGGTAATCCACAAAGCGCAATTCGACGCCTGAACCTCGCGTTCCTGAAGAGGCCGCGGGCCTTACCGCCAGAAACTTCCAGAGAACCGTACCCCCTTGACTGACAGTGATCCAAACCTGTCCGGGGGTACCCGTCGTCGTCGCTTGCTGGATGTAGTCCGGACCGCACACGCCGTCGCGCGCCATCGTCCTTCCCGGAGCGCGGTCGGCAAAGCGAACGACTGCTTGCTGAATGAGGTTGACGCCAACGATTTCGTTCGGGGCTTCGGATTTGATCGGAAGCAAACCTACGGCGATGGTTCGCTCCGCCCGTCCATCCGCCGATTCAACGTCGATTAGCGGCGGCATTGGCCGGTAGGGTTTAAGTTGACCAGCGCGCAGCGCCGCGCTGAATTTGTCGTCCTTCAGCAATAGCTTTACGGCCGCCTCAAATTCCTGATAAGCCGGCAGCGGCTGAGTACCCGATTCCGAGATCCGCAATCGTTTTGGCTGCTTGAGGTCTCCTTCCACGTGGATCGTGCGGTTGTTCTTGTAATCGTAGAACGTGGCGCGGTAAACGCTCAGCGCTGCCGCCGGTCGCGCGGACTTGGCCTCTGTCTCCGGCTCGAGAAACTCGAAGGAGAGCAAACGATTTCTGGTCTTTCCCAGATACTTCGCGACCAGCGGGTGATTCGCAAGGGCCCGCGACACGACGTCGATTCTTACCGAATCCTGGCCGCGCGGCTCGATCTTCAGTCTCAAATCATCTGACGCAGCGACCGCACGAGTTTTTCGTGGTAAAGCAGTTTTCCTGGTGGTTTTCTTCATGGATGTACTCCTGGAGCAAGCGATCGGCTGGAACGAGAAGGATGCGGCTGTCAGATACGGCGGTCGCAGGCTCAGAGGACCAGCCTAGACAAAAAGTTTCGAGGTTTCGAGCTCCGAGTTCCGGGTTTCGAGTTCGTATCGAGGCTTAACGGAACTCATTTCAAGACCGGGATGCGAGGTGGGCGAATCATATGAGACTCGTGGACTAGAGTCAACACAAAACCACGTCCGTAGCCAGCGAGTTCACCGCGGATGAACTCCCGGATCACGGTGCGGGTTTGCGCTCGGGGAGGTGCGAAAAAGGCTTGTCGTTATCTTGCGAGGCTACGGCTGACTAATGCGGGCGCGATGCCGTTGCATCCAGGTTCAACCGGCGCTACGTTCGCTACTACCAAAGCCCAATTTATCGCAGGGCAAACATTCTCTAAAACTCTCCTGTCTCAAAGGCGAAGCGCTTGTAACTGTCGCTGACCCAACCTGCGGCGTCGATAGATACCTTGCTGCGGAGCGCGTCCAATTATCTGGTTCACAGAGGGATCCAAATAATAAGAAGGAACGGTGGCACCGGGATAGAGCTTGCGACCGGTGTAGACAGGATTGGCGGAATTCATGGTTAGGCTCAGGTCAACGAGCACTTGCGGAAGCGACCTGTACGAACTGTGAACATCCAGCTGAGAGCCAAGATCGACTGTAACCTGAGCACAGTCTATGCCGACCACGTTTTTCGGAACCGCATTCGCAGCGGGATACCCGTACGGTCCGATTAACCCCAGGCGGGTCGGGTATGCCTGATCATGAAAAGCAAAGAATTCGTAATCCGAAAACGCAACATCGGGATCACAGCCTGAGTAGTAGACGGTGGTTTGGTTGCAGATCGTGGTTATGGCATCTCCCCATTGACCTTGCTGAAGCATTGCCGCAGATATGTCGGCCGCCAGCATAAGGGCGTTATTCACCCCTGAAGAGACATTGGCTTGCTGGAGGGCCATCATTCCCAGCAGCAACATGAAGTTTCCTTCAGAATGGGTGATGAGATTGAGGTTGAGCGGTTGGTTATTGATACGGATTGCCAACAGCGCTTGCAGCAAACTGACGAAGGCCGCCGTGCTACCATTGATGTTGTCACGAATTGTTCCGGAAGTATTCTGTGGCGGCCGGCTGGTTGCATAATAACTTGGCAGAGGGCCAACAAGTTCGCCGTAGCTGGGCCAGTCAAATCCGATCAGGAGGCCGTTGTAACCTCCCGGGCTGGCCAGGGCGGAGCCGAAGGCCGCAGTCTCCGAAATCGCGTCATCAAAAGTAACTGCGAGACCGTGTATGTATAGGGCCAAATTTGCCGGGCCATTAGATCCGGCAGTCTTCTGGAGATCTGCGAGCAACGGCGTTAAGAAGTCAGATTCAGACTGCACACTCGCATAGTTGTCTGAATCTTGATCGTAGGGGGCGTCCGAGACGTAGTAAGACAACCCGCCGGACGGCAGCGGCACCACATAGGTCCTCGAATCCGTGAAGATTGTCGTTGGATCTGCCCGGTTCGTGACCAAATAGCTGTTGTTGAAGGTTGGACTTGTTGTCATGATTTTCCTTTATCCGGAGCGTAAGCTACGTGAAAAGACTCGAGCTGGTGGAACTCGATTTGAATCCCTTATTCCTGAGTGGCGAGCGAAGCGTATTCCGGTTCGAGTCTGAAGTCAACGGCTAAATCACACCCATATGGATGGTGATAATTGACGTCGCAAACGCGGGAATTCTGCAGAGGAGTCAGAGAAGAGAGTCGATGTTCAGGTGGCCATCCCAGGCCGACTGCCAAGAACACAGCGCTTCCTCGCACCTATTCTGCGCGCCGTTCGGCGTTGGTTCTTCGGGGCGGCTGCTCCGGGGTGTTCAGTCCTTGCCGAGAATTACTTGCCTGAGTCAGCCGTCTGGAGATACAACAATCAGCGTGGAAAGCCTTGAAACCCCCCTGTCCAATATCACGCTCGCCCCATATATCGTCAAGGCCATGGCGCTGATCGGCGTGCGGCGGCGCTCGGGAAGCAATATGTTCCGGCATCAGATCAGCACCATGGGAATCCTAATCGACTACAAATTCTTCGATCCGGTGCTGCTCAAAGCGGCGGTAATACATGATCTGTTTGAAGACGCGTCTGACCTGCCGGGTGTCTCTGAGGAAGAGATTAAGGCCATTGATGCGGATGGGCCTGCGGTTTATGAATTAGTAATGGAAGTAACGATCAGAACAGTGAATGGCGTGCGCGAGCCCAAATCAGAATATCTGAAACGCGTTTTGCAGCAAGGCAGCGAGCGAGCTCGCGTATTGAAGCTGGCCGACCGCATCAGCAATATCACCGCGTTGGGGTTCGTCCACGACGTCGCTTTTGTAAAGAGGTATTTGCGTGAAACCAGGGATCACATTCTGCCGTATGCCGAGATGATCGACCTGGACATGTCCCGGGAACTCAACGATCTCGTCATAAACCGCGAGCAGTTGGTCAAAATAATGGAGCCGTCAGTGAACTAACTCCCCTGGAACCGCACGCATCCCGCGTCCTGTACTAGCCGGGATTTCTCCACCGTTGGCACCGAATTTCCTCCGCACCAGTCCCTTTGGCTGCTTCTGCTCTCTCGCCTAAGTGTCGGTAGTGCTCTTTAGTGTCTTGGTAATTCATGGCTTTTGATTTTAGACTCAACCTAACGGAGCACTACCTGAGTGT
>DAIMCP010000111.1:0-11261 GCA_036726305.1 Pyrinomonadaceae bacterium
GTGCCGCCCTTGTTCTTCAACAAGACACGGCTGACGATCGAGCCCTCCTGGTATTGCAGTAACTCCGCGAGCGGCTTCACATCATTAATCGAAGATAAATCGTTTTCAGCCATCAGGGTTCCCTATTCTCCCTCGGTGCGACGGTCAGGGCGTCACCAGTCTTATGTTCGTTAATCTGAAAACGCAGGAAGTCATGTATTGCCTTCAGGGCCATCGGGCTATCGGTCGAAATTCGAATCAAAGCACCAAGTTTGGTTTCCTCAAACCGATATTGAATGTCGCTTTTTCGTTCTTGCATCACCGGCACGCCCGGGGGAATTTCACCATGGATCAGCATCGGTGCTTCAAAATTGCCAGTGGCGAACATCCTGGCGATATGACCCAGGTGCGTTCTGATTTGGTCACGGCTTTGCTGGTCATCAACAGAGTTCGCTGCCACTTCAATCGAGCCGCCATCCGTCCGCAAGCGAAAGTGGTGTGTAGTTCTCCGGATCTTCTTTGCCTTCGGGAAACCACATCTTGAACTCCGGCTTCCATAGCTCTTCAATTTTTCCGCGATCGCGGACGAGCTCGGCGATGCCGGTAATCGAAACATATCTTTGATTCTTTGGGTCTGCAAAACTGGCATTGACTTTCGGCGCTCTCTCAATTTCATCTACCTTGTGAGAAGAGATGCCGGTGAAAAACCAGAGGCCGCCATTTAGGTCGATTTCGCCATTTGCCGACATCGGGCGACTGTGCAGAGTGCCGTCGAGATCCAGTGTCGTCAGCATACAGAAGTCAATATCTTTCACCATCTCTCTGAGTTTTTGCAGCGCCTCCTGGCGGGCCGGTGCTTGTGTCATTTGTCTCTCTCCAATCCAGAAATATTATGCGGAATAGCTGAAGCCGTCAGAAGTTGCAGGAGCACTTTATTCAAGCGGTCAAAATCGACCGGCTTGGCAAAGAAAGCGTTGCACCCGGCAGTGATGGATTTCGCGTGCCACTCCCAGCGGTTGTGAGCCGTGCAGGCGATGACAGGTATGCCGTTGCAAGCCGGTAGCTGGCGAATTAGCCTGGCCGACTGATAGCCATCGGCTCCCGGCAAGCTCATGTCCATGAGAATAGCGTCTGGCTTCTCGCGCCTCACAAGCTCAATGGCTTGCAGACCGTTGGCGGCCTCCCTGACTCTAAAGCCGCGTTTCTCCAGCATGACCCGCATCATCATCCGAACGTCAGCTGTGTCTTCCACCAGCAGGACTGTGTACTCCCTCATAGTCCTTAAGCACTCTATATTTGGCGTAATTATCAGCGGTGGCGCGAGCCGCGCATTGCCTTCGCCAGGACACCAACGAAACCTGAACCTGATCTGCCGAGCTCAACTCCAAAGCGGCCGGCGCTAAGGCTACTACCAGGCGCAGGCCGCCGGAGAGAGCAGAAGTGGACTTGTACCGGGGCCAACAAGCCGTCGTCAGGTTTCGGAACGGGCGCCTTTCAGCGTGCTTGTCCCCTGGCCTTTTCCAGCGAACGAATGCGGTCGTGCGCCTCTTTCACTTTTGTAAACTGAGCTTCCACCGTGGTGCGGATGTTCCCCGGTAGAGTACTCTTCAAGGCGTCCTCATAGGCTTTCACCGCCGAGTCTTCGCCACGTTCACATTCAAAAATAATAGCCCCCTCATCTCCGCCGGTTACGGTCGACTTGATGTCCATCCAGCCGCGATGTAGAGCGGCGGCGGTGCTGCCTGTCTGTTCCGGATCTTCCCCCAGGATCCGGACTTCGTTTTGCAACTCAGCCGCGAAACCTGCGCGTTGCTGCGAGTAGCTATTGAACAGCGAGACAAGTTCCGGGTTTTTCACTTCTTCGGCGGCAGTCCGAAAACCGTTTTGCCCGTCTTTGCAGGTTTCAATCAAATTGTTAAGCGTCGAGATTACGTCGTCATTTTCTATAGCCACTAGTTTCCTCCAGAAATCTTCAAGATGTTCAAGGCCGGAGCAAAGCTTGTGCCATGCTGCCGCAGATCGCACTTGCGAAATCCGCCGCGAATTAAGATCTGATCGAAGCCGATATAGCTGTCTTTTCGTTTACCTGCATGAGAACCATGCGCATTATAAATGCAAAAGCGAACGTTCTTTGTAGCGAGCGGGCTTGCCTGCAGCATGCGGCCAGCTTTCGTTTCAACGTACCAAGCATTCTTGCCGCGTTTGGACCTGCTTTGACCTGGGCCATGTCAGTCAGCATTTCGTTGACAGTGGTGCAGTCGAAGCCTATGCTGCGAATCGTGTTTTAAAGATTTTTGACACAGCAAACAGAGGAGAAATTTTTATGCAATACTTGCAGTCTCAAAACGATAGGCAGCGCTGGATGCCTTTTTCGATGGCCAGCCGCATGTTGCTTGTTCTATTGGCAGGCCTTTTCGTAGGTCAGCCAACGATGGCGCAGATCAAGGGGTTCAAGGCGACGCCGCTTGCTCCCGATGGGACAATTTCCGCTCCCAAGGATGCAATGAGTAAGGGAGCGCTACGTAGGGAATCAACCAACCTGGCTCAGAAGAGCCCCCTCCTACCGACCGTGGCGTCTGGTTTCTGTGATGTGACAATCGCCCCCGGGACATCTCCAGCGGGTTATTTGGCACTTTCCCTCTTCGGCATTACACCTGTTGCTGGGGTTACCGATGATAGTATTACTGACTTCACTGTACCCGCGTTTACGTTTGCCGGTGAGACCTACACCAGAGTGGGTTTTTCCAGCAACGGCTATGTGGTCATTGGCGGCAGTACCGGTCCGGCCGACAATTCGATCAATAACCAGAATTTCCCCAACTCGGCGCCTCCCAATAACGTCCTCGCGCCGTTTTGGACCGACCTCAATCCGGCGGCCGCCGGTGCCCTCCGTATTGGTGTTTTAACTGACGGGCTGGATACATGGATCGTTTTGGATTGGGCGGGCGTGAGGGAATTCAGCACCGCGAATAGTAATTCGTTTGAGGTTTGGATTGGCGTGAACAATGATACTCATCCGGCCGAAGACATTACCTATGCCTACGGCCCGATTGGAGGATCGGGTGACCTGGGCTTTCTAACAGTGGGCGCTGAAAACAAGCTTGGTACGCGCGGCCAGAGTTACCGCTTCAACGGGTCCGGCACGCTGCCTGTAGCAGGCACGGAGTTGAGAGTTACTACTACCAGCTGCGCATCGCCCGAAGCCTGGACCGCTGCCGGCTCTACCGGGGCCGTCGACGAAGATAGCGCAACCATTGTGCAATTAAAGAATTTCGCCGCCAGCCTGCAGCCCGGAGCAACGGGTACAGTTAGCGTTCGTTACAACATCACGGTCACCAAGGGCCTGGCGTTTTACTGTCCGGCTACCCAGTCGGTGGTCAAGGTTCGCTTCCGTAACAGCGACAACACCGGCACCAATGCCCAGGTGAAGTTCGAAATTCACCGCACAAGTGTCGCCGCTGGCGGAAATGCCACTATCTTTGCCTTCAATAGCAACGGTCTGGGAGCGGGCAACGCTTTTACGTCAGCGAGCTTTTCCCCGAACATTGACTTCGACTTCAGCACAAACCTTTACTGGATCGAAGCCACAATCTTCCGTGCTGATGCGGCCCAGTTTGCCGATCTGGGATCGATATCAATATACGAAAGCGCCGGCACTCCCTGTCCGTAACTGAACTTGAGAGTGGGCGACGAAGGTCATCAGCCTTCAGTCGCCCACTTACTTTTCAATCAATGTGTCCACACTCGGCATTGCTGCGTGTGACGACTGAGCTAAATCGCCGCTGATACTCTCCGCTGGTGATAAATGAGCACACCATGCCGCGATAGTTGCCGGGATCGCCGGTATTAAGTACATTCAACCAGAACTGATAACCTTCGCGGTCAGGGTTGCGGCCCAGATAGCCGTAGTATTCCATCAGCACGAACGCCGGGTTGTATTGCGTCTGCCGGAAACGGCTGTCTTCTGCAACGCTGCGTAATACAGAACTGCGACTCTCAGTCACCGTCGTGCCAAGGTTGTAGCTAGCGATGAGATTTGCCCGCTCATTGCCGAAATCGATCCCCGAACTCTGTTGCGCTGTGCTCAGCAGCGTATCCACAAACGCCTCCGCACTCATCTCCGGCGGATAGCGATTCGTGAACTCAGCTCTTGTCACGAAGCTCGCCGCAAAAGCGGCCTTGTCCGTCTCCAGATGCAGCCCACCAACGACGCGCCGGCGCTCGACAACGTATTCCGCGTGGTCAGGCCGCCGGCCCAGCGCGCCCTGATACACGTCATAGATGTAGAGTCCGGAATTCTGAAACTCCTCAGCGATGAAGAAGGCCGCGCTTATTTCCAGTCTTCTCGTCTTAATGCAATCCAGATCCTGCCCGCACGATCGCAGTTGTCCGCTCCAGTAATCCAACCCGCTTTGCTCCGGTTCTCTCCCGAGGAAGTCCAGGTACTGCTGCCTGACAAAGAATTCCGGAACCTCCAGTGGATTACTATCAGGTCCAGTCGCCGTGCCCGTGAACATGGCATCGGACCGGGTTCCCACCAGCGAGAACGAGCGGTTGACCGGCGCAAACACATAGTTCGCTCTGCTGGGGGTCACGGTATAGAGACCACCGGCCTCCAACCCTTCTACCCGATAGAAACCATTGCTGTCGGTGATTGCCCGTATGGTGCGCGAGCTTCCCGCTACAGCAACAGTCGTACCGGCTACCGCCTGCCCGGCTGCATCGACTATCTGACCGCTAACGCCTGCGCTGGCCGCGCTCGGGGCTGTGGCCGTGAACGAACCATTAATATCAATGTCTCCAGGTGTGCCCTCGTTGAAAGTAAAGTTGACCCAGGTTAAGGGCGAAGTATTAGTCGATCCCACGCCGCTAACCACGTTGAACTTCAAGTTGAGCAGCACTCCCTGACCAGTCAGGTCGGTGGTGCTGAAGGCATTGAGTATCAGGTGCCCGGGTGTAGCTGTATTGGCCGTAATCGACCAGCCACTGCTGAGCGTGCCGGTTGCATCGTACGGAGTAGTCTGTGGCACCAGCACACTTGGATTGAAGCTGATGTCGAAGGAATAGGCGCCAATGCCCTGACCGGTCGTATCGCCAACGGCAATGGGAATGGTGCTCGGGCCACCGGGTGGATCCTGTTTAATCGGTAGCGCCACCCGAATCGCCACGGCGGGCGACGAATTAGCAGGAGCCGGCCCACTGGGCGTCCAGTTGCCGGAAATGTCACCTACCAATATCGCCGTCAGGTTCTGGTTGATCTGGTCCGCGTTGAGATTGTTGATGCTCAGACTCGCAGGTGCGAACTTCCAACTTCCGGCAATGCTGCCCGCAGAAGGGATGCTTAATTCATAGCGGGCGATCTGCGAGGCATCGAACGCCGTGACTGAACCGTTATTACTGGAGTCGCCCGCTATTTGTTGGTTTGGAGTCAGGCTCAGCAGCATTGCTTCGAAGCGCGCCGCCCGCGAAGCATCGAAACCTGTGATGCTCGGGTCGTGCGCCTCAGGCGCCCGCGCCGGTGTGAGGGTGTAATTATTGCCTGTCGGGACATTAACGAATGAATAGTCCCCATTGGCATCGGTAGTTGTCATGCGCGTGACAAACCCGTTATTACCCGTCAATGTCATAGTGACGTTGCGCGCGCCAGTCGCGCTGTCCAGATAATTCAGGCGGCCACTGATCGCGGGTTGGTCGTCGTTGGTGATGGTGCCAACTCCCTGGCTGTCGGCGATTGTGGCGTTAGTTGGGCTGGTGAGGTTGACGAAAAACGTTTCGTCTGGCTCAAAAGCAGTGTCGCCGTTGATCGTTACGCTTGCCGGTTGCGTAGTCACGCCGGGCGCAAAAGTTAAAGTGCCACCGCTAAGAACATAATCAGTCCCCGCAAGCGCCGTGTTATTGGCGGTCGCATACTGCACGGTCACGGTCTGCGAACTGGCCGGTGATAGCAGGACGTTAAAATTCGCTACTGAAGTTCCGGCGTTGCCCTCAGTGATCGCGAGATCGTTTATGACCAGAGTTGATGCCCCGGAGTACTGCACACGAAAGATGGAGCTTGTTCCGCGCGTGAGGTAATACAAGCTACCGTCATTGGCAACCTGAATATCCACCGGCGAACTGATCCCGGTCGCAAAACTCGTCGCCGTCCCCGTTGCTGGGGGACTGAACGGATCGATAGTTTTCATCCAACCGCCGCATAGATCAGAGAAGAAATACTTGCCGATATACTGCGCGGGAAACGTAGCTGTGGTCGGATTGTAAAAGTCCCCACCGGCAATCGCGCACGTCGAGGCGTCGTTTGCATATTGATAAATAGGATTCGTCATGCCACCTGTACCGCACGTTCCTTCGCAGGTAGGCCAGCCATAGTTCGACCCGGCAGTTCCGTTGTTGATTTCCTCCCAGGTGCTTTGCCCGACGTCGTTGATATGCAGGCGACCGGTGCCGGGCTGAAAGCTGAAGGTGAAGGGGTTTCGCAAACCAACTGCCCAAATCGCAAGGTTATTGCCTGTGGGAGAGCCAGCGATGTTCGGAAAGGAAGTCGGGTTATCCGGCGGAATCGTTCCGTCGGAATTAATACGCAGCATCTTCCCCAGACGGTTGGCGAGCGACTGGCTGTTTGCAGAGACGGCGTTCTCGCCAACTGCGATATAGAGCTTGCCATCAGGACCAAAGTGTATAGCCCCGCCGTTGTGATTGGTGGCGCTCAGATTCTCGAGGTCGAGAATAGGTAATTCGCTTCCTGCTACCGCGATGTCTTCATTGGCAATGTCAGCCGTAAAGCGACTAACGCGATTGTGAATTGTTGGCGTCGGCGCGGTGTAATAGACGTAAATGAAACGATTAGTTGCGTAGTTGGGATCAAAGGCAACCCCCAATAGACCTCGTTCGGTACCGTTTGGGAAGTTGACTGAAATCGTCGTGAAGGGAGTCGGCAGCAACGCGCCGTTCTTGATCACGCGCAGGGTCCCGGCTTGCTCGCAGACAAAGATGCGTCCGTCCGGATGAATGGCAAACGCTGTCGGACTGGAAAGACCGGCGATCTGTGTCTCCGCAAAGCCGCTGGGAAGGCTCGCCAGCAGGTCGTCATTGTTTATAGTGCCCACACCCTGAGTGTCGCTGATGGTGGCGTTCGTCGGGCTCGTGAGGTTGACAAAGAAGGTCTCATTGAACTCCTCGAGCGTATCGCCATTGATGGTGACGGAAACAGGCTTGGAGGTTTCCGAAGGATTGAATGTCACGGTGCCGGAGGTGGTGACATAATCCGAAGGGGCCGTAGCCGAACCGTTCGCCGTGGCATATTGGACGGTCACGGTACTCGTGCTGGAGGCCGACAGGCTGACGGTAAACGTTGCCAATGAAGTTCCCGAATTGCCCTCGGCAAGCGACACGTCGTTTATCGAAATGGCGGGCAGCGGCGTCGGGGCCTGAATCTGAACTACTATCGGCGCGCCGGTTTTGAAGAAGCCGACCGTCGCATTCGTCGTCCGTGGCGGTTGATTAGAATCAAAGCGGAAGTTATACAGTGTCCCCCAGCGGATCGCGTTCGCGTTCGGATTCTGGGCAAAAGTTTGGGAACCCCAGGTCAGATCATTAAGTGTCTGCACCGCAGTCCAGGGCGTGCTGCTGTAACCGGTATTCCCGACGGTACCATCGAACGTCCATCCGGGGTGTTGCGGAGGCGCATGAAATCCGATGTTGCTGACGGTGATGCCAACTCCCAAAGGTACACTAAAGGATTGGATCGCCCGATCGAGGTTCTGATTATAGACTGCGTACTCGTAATGCCAGACTCCCGGCGATGGGTTGGTGACTTTATAGGCAACCTGTCCAATGCCATCGTTCGCCGCATCGGGCTGGATCTGGACACTGGTTGCTCCAGTCCACGCAGCAACCGCGGGCTTCGATCGCGCGGTGGAGCCGACGGCGGTAAAAGTGAAAGGGCTGCCCGTGCCGGTGACTGTGAACTGGCGGTAGGAAGCATTGTTGTTCATGTTGCACTGCCCGGGATTCGCGATGCACCAGGCATACTCATGCGGCGTCACGTATTGGGCTTCGGAGTAATAGGTGGCCCCGGCATTCAGCGAGGTGTTGAGGTCATTTATTTCGACCAGAATTCTGTGCGAAGGACCGGTGTGCGTGTGGCCGGTGTGGGTGTTTGGCGGCGTGCTGGAATCTCCGCGCGGGTAAGCGCCAGTAAAAGGATTTATCCACGCGCGCGATCCCAGACTGTTACCGCTCGAGCCGGAATTCAAACTAGCCGAGTAAGGGTCTGAGCATCCGGAGCCGAGCGTAGTGCTGGCGGTCGCGACGCAACCGAAACCGCAGATGTTTAGTTGCAAAGCCGTGAACGCGTGTTTCACGTTGGACTGGCCAATTTGTTCGAACCGTTCGTCGTTCGTCGCGCCACCGCTCATCCGATAGAGATTCTGGGGGATGACCGGGTGATCGTTGTTTGGTAAGGCCAGCCAATTCAACGGCACGACTCCGGCATTGCAAGAGTCTGTTGCCACAGCCAGGCCGACCTGAGTTCCGCTACTAGTGCCAAATTGCGCTAACCCGGAGAGGTCTCCAACAATGACATCGGGACCCGGCACACTGCCTGCCGCCGGTCTCTGATCCGGGGGCATTACTGCTGATACGACTTCGCCATTAACGACCTGCGTGATTTCGATTGTCCGCATGGTTGCGGTAACAGAGAGTTCTCCTACTATGGCGCCCGCCTGTGACGGACGTCCGAGCTTGACGGCAAACTCTTTCGAAACCAGCAGCCGACCCTCTTTTATGTTGAACACCTGCGTCTTGACATCGTAGTCGTAAAGATTTCCCTCAATATTGAAAAAGGTGAATCCTGTCTTGCCGTCGCGAACGACGAACTCAAACGCTTCCGTCCAATCTACTCTTTCAATAACGAGTTGGTTCAAGGAATCATTCAGAACGGCGGGAAGAGTCGCAGAATTCTGCGCGATAAGGGCCATCGATCCACGTTCGGGACCGCGCAAGTCACCGTTGAAAACAAGTACC
This sequence comes from Pyrinomonadaceae bacterium, assembly GCA_036726305.1. Taxonomy (GTDB): domain Bacteria; phylum Acidobacteriota; class Blastocatellia; order Pyrinomonadales; family Pyrinomonadaceae; genus JAOAPY01. The sequence continues at coordinate 9,001 of DAIMCP010000111.1, forward strand.
GTGAAGAACGAATTCGGCGCCACTGAGAACCGCAACGTGCTCATTTGCGAGCGGTACGCGCCTGCATTCATCCGGCCCAGGTCCAGATCCATGGCGACATTGCCACTGGCAACTATCATCTTTGCAAGCGTGCCTGTCTGACTTTCCTGACCGCCAGGCTTGAACCGCGCAACGGAATTGTCAGAATGGTCGTTGAGGAGGAAAACGGACAGTACACCGATCAAAAGTGTCTTCAACATATTCTCTGGTCTCTGTTAAGCGGGTCTGTTGCGAAGGTTACGAACAAAGGTTGGTAAGTCTAGACCCAAGTCTGCCAGAAAGCAAAGGCGGCGCCCTGTGATTCGTGGAAGATGGTGAGCAAAGTTACAAACTGCTGGGGAGGGATTAGTATCGGCTGGCGTCATCTGATTGAACGCCATTCGGAGAGAAAGAAACACGCAGTTGGGATCTGCAAACCAGCAGGAAGAAGCCGCGGGGGTTACGCGGACAAGGTCGATCCTGAACTACTCAGGTTTAGATCCATCTTCGTCCGCGATCCTCCGCGGCAGACTCCATTTCAGCAGTTCCTGGCGGTCGGATGTGCGACCAGCAATTGCTCGGCTAGTTGGACGGTGACGGAGCACGGGAAGTCGGCGCCGCTACCGTGCTTAATCGCGTCCGGGTGACGGCACTAGCGTTTCCATTACCCCCTTGGCTACACAAACACCCACCTTGGTTGTCTGTATCGCACTTGTTGTGCTCCCAGGTGTTGGCGGTGCCGCACGAACCCATCCCTGCAGACAGGTCTTCAGCATCGAACAATCCATTCCCAGACATCTTGTTGTGTGTGATTGTATTATTCGTCGAAGCCGCATCAACAAAGATGCCGTCCAGGATGTTGTTATGCGATGTGTTGTGCGAAACAATCGCTCCGGTGGTCCCATCAGTCAGGTCGATGCCGTCAAAGGGCCCGTCAGAAACCTTATTATGAGTAATGACAGGGTTCGCGGTGTGAAAAGCGAAAATATTTACGTCGTTTCTCCTGGCCTCATTGTGATCAATATTCACGCTGCCAGCTTCAAAAAGCAGTATGCCGGTAGACACGACTGATTGGGGCGTGTAGATGTTGTCCGACACTTCGTTCCCTTCTACATTTGCCCTCGCGCCGGCGCTTACCTGAATTCCATTCTGGGCGATCAATGCTGTCGGACCAACGCCTTGCACCACGTTCCCGGAAACGTCAGCCTGGGAGCCGGTGTTCGAGATAACGATGCCCCCTTTTTGATATTTGTCGATCAAATTCAGTTTGATACTAGCTGAGCCGATCTGGCTACTCGCAAACCTACCAACCTGAATGCCAATCCCGTTCTGGCAGCCGCCAAATGGATTGTCTCTGATCTCGGTGATGTGGTTACCGCGGATCGAGGCTGACCCGCCCATGTCTACAAGCACACCGTATTCAAGCGAGTCACAGGGGCCGCCACCAGGCCCAGCAATGGTAAAGGCGAGGATGCTGACATTGCTCGCGCCGTTTACGCGGACAATCGCTTTCGGGGACAGCATGGCAGCCGGCGCCTTAATAATTGCCGCCAAGGGTGTCCTTGATCGGAGTGTAAGATTATTTTTGCCCACTGGAATCGTCACCTGCTCGGTATAAGTACCGGGACAGACCACAATCGTGTCACCCGGATTCGCGGCAGTTACAGCAGCTTGAATAGTCGGGTAGGTTGAACCAGTGCACCCAACTGTCAAAGTTGCGGCGCTAACTACTTGCGAACCAAACACCAATACGCCAGTACACAGCAGCAACATAAATAACCAAAGAAACCTTTTGTTCATAATTTCTCCTTCAGTTGAGTAAGTTGACATTCACCGCCTTGAGGCAGCAGAAAGAATGCGAAACTTGAGCAGTGGTCCTTGCGTCCTCAGAAGTTATCTCCTGGGGGATTGAGCCTCTGGGCGACGGTGCCCGGGGCGTTGAGGGGGCAAACGCGATCGGACCCGCGTCGTCGTTTCTGTGTATTATGCCGAGACTAGAGCGAAATTTAGACCAAGGTATGAAGTACTGTCAAGAACGGACACAGCAGGCAGGTTATTGAGTCCGATGATTATTGAGCCCGATTTTGGAACAATGATTTATCGGTCTGGGCCGGTCCCCTCACTTGAACACCTTCAGTTACTTTGGAACTGTTAAGAGGGCGAAATCGCGAGGGGGAAATCCTGTCGCGAGGGGGAAATCCTTGACACTTGAAACGAGCCGCGCGTAGGATGCGGGCAACTCA
>DAIMCP010000112.1:0-11013 GCA_036726305.1 Pyrinomonadaceae bacterium
GAAGCGATTCGCAGCAAGAGCAGGCGGCAAACCTCGCGGCTGATTGAGCTCGCGGAAGAAGCGGGCTTCCAGGTAACCAGTCCCAAAGATGCTTCGCAACGAGGCGGCACCATCACTATCAGCCACGAACAGGCGGGCGCGATCACGAAGGAACTAATCCGGCGCGAGTTCATTGTCGACTATCGTCCCGGCGCCGGGGTCCGTATCTCGCCGCACTTTTATACAAAAGATGAAGAGCTGGATCTGGTCATCAGCGAGATGAAGAAAATTCGCGACCAACAGAGCTTTCACGAGTCGGAAACAGTCGTCGCGGCGTTCTGAACCATGGCCGCGACCTGTTCTTCGAGTTGTGTTCTCCAGCGAGGGTTTGAATTTCGCATAGCAGTCCGACACGTCCGCAACGAGTACCAGACGAACCCCCCATGACTGATTACGGCAACAACCCGCTCCTTTCCTACAATAAATACCTTCGCGTTCAGGAGTTGATCGCACTTCAGGAATGTCTTTCCAGTCCGGCGCATCACGATGAACTGCTGTTCATTACGATTCACCAGGCCTATGAGCTTTGGTTCAAAGTCATTCTGCAGGAAGTTGATGCGGCGATTTCTTTCATGGACCAGGACCGGGCGCCCGCGGCAGAACGAGCAGTGAGCCGCATCGTCGAGATCGAAAAACTCCTCGTCAATCAAATTCATATCATCGAAACGATGTCGCCCATCAACTTCCTGCAGTTCCGGGACCAGCTGAATCCTGCCAGCGGCTTTCAGTCAATGCAGTTTCGCGAAATTGAATTTGCTTCCGGGCTCAAGGATGAACAGATCCTGCAGACGTTCAGCGAAGATGGTTTTGCCCACGAGCGTCTGACGGCGCGTTTCCGCAGCCCGAGTCTCGGGGAAGGGTTTTACAACCTGTTGCAGCGTCAGGGTCTGGATGCGCCCAACGACGATCGGGGCAGCGACGAAAGCGAGCGTAAGAAACTCTATGGCCGCAGGACGCGCGCAGTGCTCGAACTCCTGACTCACTATGAAGAGCGGTACGAGTTGTTCAAGCTTCAGGAAGCGCTCCTCGAGCACGACGAATACTTTTCCCTCTGGCGTTCGCATCACGTAAAGATGGTCGAACGCATGGTGGGAGCGAAACGTGGCACGGGCGGATCCGAAGGCATCGGTTACCTGCGCACCACCCTGGACAAGAAGTTCTTCCCGGAATTGTGGGAAGCGCGCACCTATCTGGACCTGAACCACGGCGAAGGTGGTTGTCCCTTTGCTGCAAAATAGACCTAGCGGGAATAACTGCCAACTGGTTCTTTGAGCAAGGTGATTTACCCGATAAAACGCCACCGAGTGAGCGAAAACAAAACAACCGATTTCCAGGCAGAGAACCGCGTGTTGCCGGATCAGTCTGCTTATCCTCGGGTGTTGGTCAGCTGGAAAAAGCTCCTGATTCTATGGCCGCTTTTCTTCCTGATCTGCTTTGGTTTGGGCTATCCCACCCTGACGCGGTACGATCCACGAAAAGTTGAAGGCTTAAGTGATACCCCGAAATATTATGCGCTCGTCACCGGTGGCGAACGCTCTGCCTTCAACAGTTTCTTCCAGGGCCGCCTGCTTGTCCCATTTGTAGCCAGACCATTCTACCGTTTCGCCCAATCACATCTGCTTTCCTGGGATCCGGCTTTTTTCGGACTACTGGTGTCGAACTCTATGTTTTGCGCCGCGACAGTGTGTTTGCTGATCTGCGTGGGCACCGAGGTCCTGAACGATTTGAGTGTCGCGTTGTTGGGGGGCACACTCTATTTGCTCAACTTCGCCGTTCCCAACCTCCAACTCGTGGGTTTGATTGATGCCGGAGAATCATGCTTTATGGCCGCGGTGCTCTGGAGCCTTTTGCGCGACAGATGGTACCTGCTACCCGTCTGGGGAGTCTGGGGCGCCTTAGCCAAGGAAACGTTCGTTCCCTTTGCCAGTGTTTTTGTTCTCACCTGGTGGCTGGTTCAGGCGCGTCCAGGCAAGTGGGAAATGTCGCGGCTCAAATGGATAGTGGCATTGGGAATCACCGGTTTGGCAACCGTGATGACCACCCAGACCGTGGTGGTGGGAACATTCAGGTGGCCCTGGGAATTTGCTGTTCAGGCGAGAGCAAATGTCGGTTTCCTCAGTGGGTTGTGGCGGTGCCTTTCCCAGCCAGGTTTCTGGTATGTCTTCGCGTGGTTGCTTCCGCTGGGCATCTGGCGGTTAAGATACTTCCCCGCAGCGTGGATCATTGCCTCAATCTCGACGGGGGCAGTCGCCCTGATTCTCGGTGCGTTTAATAACTCCGGGGGAACCATCGGTCGTTCAGTCTTTAGTATCACGGGGCCGTTACTGAGTCTCTCGGTGGCATTTCTGATTGCCAGGTCAGGTCAGCTGGACGAAGTAAACAATAGGAAATTCATCTGAGTTTGGACCTGGGTGCTACGCAAAAATGGTTATTCCTTTGCCGCAAAATGAGTTGACACAGCCCGCAGTGGTGTTATCAGATAATTTCCTTCGACTGTTATGGGCCGGATGAGCAATAAATCGCTTGCTGATCCTGCCATCTCAGGAGAAAGTGGTGCCGGCACGAAGTGCTGGTCCACAGGGTCATCGCCTCTGGCAGTCGCCTTGATTTCCGGCGACTTAAATAAATCCCTGGTGGGCGGTCGTTGACCCCTCGCCACCCGCAATGTTTACATTGAATAATCTTCCAGGAGAGCCATGCAATACGATCGACGAAGCGCCCAGCGAGTTCTAGTGAGCCTCCCCACCGTCTGGGAAGGAGTACTCGAGCGCAATGAAGCTACGATCACCAGCCTGAGCGTGAGCGGATGTTTTGTGCTCAGCGGTGGCCGCGTGCAACCTAAGGAACTGGTCAGACTCGAAATTCAATTGCCTGAGGCTGATCCAGTCCATGTCTGGGGAGAAGTTGTGGACCAGTCTTACGAGATTGGCTTCGCAGCACGTTTTACTTCACCGACCGAAAACGTAGATCAGCAACGCTTGCTCGAGTTCATTAACTCCTTGCTGGGAACCCCCGACGAACCCAGCTCGCCTGAATGAACATCAACTTCCCCGAACGCTTCAACATGGCCGACTACTTCCTCTATCACAATCTGGAGGAAGGGCGAGCGGACAAGACCTGTCTTTATTTCGAAGAGCAGTCCTGGACCTATAGCGAGGTCGCGCGCCTGGCAAACCGCACCGGCAATGCGCTGCGCGGGCTGGGAGTCGATATCGAGGAACGCGTGCTGCTTGTGCTTCCCGATTGCCCGGAGTTCGTCTGGACCTGGTTTGGGGCCGCCCGCATCGGGGCCGTAATCACGATGGTCAATCCCCTCCTGCCGGCGGATGATTATCGTTACTACCTCAATTACACGCGGGCCCGAGTCGCCGTCGTGCACGAATCATTCATCAAGTCCTTTGTTGAAGCCGCTGGCGATTCTGATTTCCTGCGCGCCGTGCTCGTGGTGCGCAACCCGGGCACAGTCGACGAGGAACGCATCGACCCACAACAAAGCCGCGTGGAGTTCCTTTCGTTTGAAGAGTGCGTGTCGGCGCAGCCGAGTATCTGCCGGGCCGCCGATACCTCGCGGGACGACATCGCCATCTGGCTCTTCACCTCCGGTTCGACAGGCAATCCCAAAGGCGCCGTCCACCTGCAGCACGATCTGCCTTACAACACCGAAGTCTACGCCAAGCGCACCCTCGGAGTTACGGAAAGCGATCTTACAATCTCTGTGCCCAAGCTCTTCTTTGGTTATGCCACCGGCACGAACCTCCTCTTTCCATTTGCAGTCGGTGGCGCGACGGCCTTGTTCGCGGAGCGTTCCACGCCCGAGAAAATCTTCTCGATGATCGAGCGCTACCGCCCGACGATTCTTACCACCGTGCCGACCATGATCAACTCCATGTTGCATCTCGAGGGCGCGGCGGGCCGCGACCTTTCGAGTCTGCGCTTCTGTTATTCCGCGGGAGAGGCGCTGCCACCGGAGTTGTACAGCCGTTGGAAAGAAGTTTTTGGTGTAGAGATTTACGATGGGATCGGCTCGGCCGAAATGTTTCATATCTACATCAGCAACCGCCCCGGCGATGTAAAACTCGGCAGTCTTGGTCGCATTGTTGAAGGGTACGAAGCATGCATTGTCGACGCCGGCGGTCACCAGGTGCCGACCGGCGCAATGGGTACGCTGAGAATCAAAGGCGATTCGGCGGCCCTGTGCTATTGGAACGCGCACGAGAGTTCAAAAGAGACGTTTGCAGGCGACTGGTGCACGACCGGCGATCAATTCCATGTCGATCAGGACGGCTACTACTGGTACCACGGCCGGACCGACGACATGCTGAAAGTTTCGGGCGTGTTTGTCGCCCCCGCGGAAATCGAAAACTGCCTGCTGCAGCACAAAGCCGTGCTGGAGTGTGCGGTGATCGGGCATGAGGAAGGCGATGGTTTGGTCAAGCCAAAAGCGTTTATTGTCGTGCGCTCTGGGTACGTGGGGAGCGCGGACCTGGCGGATGAAATCAAGGAATTCGTTAAGGCCAACCTCGCGCTCTACAAGTATCCGCGCTGGATCGAGTTCATTGACTCCCTCCCGAAAAACGATCGCGGCAAAGTTGATAAGAAGAGCCTGAAAGAGCGCGCTTAGAAAGCCGCAAACAGCGTGGGGCCACCCGTAATGCAAGCTGAAGCATAATCGCTTCCTTAAAAGGAATTTCGGCGCGAGTGGGTTGCTCCACGTTCGCGCCGATTTTTTTTGGCGATTGCTGAAGGTCACGGACTCTGCCTTAATCTTCGCGCGCTCTCACCAGAAATACATCCCAGGCCCAACGCCCCAATTGCGCATCGCTCGTGTCACTGGCCCTGGCGCGATAGCGAGACTGATCCGCAGTAACGAAAGTACAGCATCCTTACAATTGATCACCCATCGGGGCTGCCGCCATTGGCCGGCTTATCAAATTCAGCGCGTTGCAGTCGGAGTTGGTGTTGGAGTCGGCGTGTAGATGGCACAACTAACGTTTTGACATTCACAGTAGACGCGATCAGGGGAGCAGGGATCTCCCCTTAGGCAAACCAATCCAGGGACTAGATCGGCGTCACAGAACGAGGTTGAATTCGGTGAATTGTAACTACACTGAGTATTGGGGCAGGAACTCTGCAAAGCAATTTCAGGGTCACTTGGAAGACCATTCTGGTCTTCACGACCTCTCCATCGCTCCCCGCGCTCACCCGGTTTGGGACCGCCCCAGTCGTCGTTCCACGTTGAGCCATCAGCGAATTCCACTTGGTACGTCAACACCTGAACGACGAATCGTCCGTCCAAACTTCCCGCTCTGATTAGAGTCTTGACGGACTTTGAAAACATAACTAACGTGGTCTCAATCTCTTTCGTTTCTCCCGGAGGCAGCTCAGCTTCGAGGAGTCCCGTGTACTGCGCTGGCGCCAACTCTCTCGACCGTTCCAAACTGGTTGTTACCAGCCACTTGAGTTGTACTCCCAGAACAGTCTTTGCTGAATAGTTCTTGAGCCTTACATGTGTAAGTTGCAGATTTCTGATATCACCATTCCCCATTAGGGTTCTGGTACCGACTACGACAACTGGAGAATTAGAAGCGTTCTTACGTAAGTCCGGAATAAATGATCCCGACCAGCGGCCCAAAGGTCCCAGCTCGGCAATAACGGATTTACGAGGAGCCCCCCGAAAAGAATCAGGATAATCCATGATCGTATGTTAGCCGGGACAGCATTGTTGAGGAGAGACATTCGGCTTCTCCTTCTGAGGACCACGGTAGAGGGACATTGACCGTTACGCATCGCGCGATGCGTGGAGAGGGGACAGGGTCAACTCCTTGTATTGTTGGCTGTGGCCAACCAGCTTGAGTACCTTAGGTTAATCCAGAACGGTGTTGCCGCTGCGCTCGGCCACCGCGCTCCAAATCAGGCCAGACGATGTTCGAGGTTGTAATCGCGCAGCCGTCGATAGAGTGTCGAAGGAGAAATTCCCAGCAGCTCGGCAGTCTTGCCACGATGCCAACCAGTCTGTTCCAAGGCCGCCAGTATCTGCTGGCGCTCCACCTCGCGTAACGAAGTAGCACCCGCATTCGAGGTGGGAACTGGTTCGGCTGCTGCGCCCGCAACGGCCGGAGCGCTCGCCGCTGGTGGCGCGAGGAAGGGCGCGCGCACAACTTCAGGCGGCAGCTCGCTGACGGTGATCACGCCATTGTTGGCCAGTATCACTGCCCGCTCCAGACAATTGCGCAACTGCCGCACATTCCCCGGCCAATGATAAGCACGCATGGCCGTCAGTGCATCGGGCGCAATCTCCGGCGGGTTCATGCCACCCACCAGTTTCAGTAGATGGCGCGCCAGGGGCTCGATGTCCTCAGGCCGTTCGCGCAGCGCTTTTAATTCAATCTGAAAGCCATTGATGCGATAGAGCAGATCCGAACGAAACGATCCGTCCGCCTGCACCGCTTCCAGATTGCGATTGGTGGCCGCGATGATGCGCACATTGACTTCCACCTTGCGCACCCCGCCGACCCGGAAAAACGTCCGTGTCTCAATCGCCCGCAGCAGCTTCGCCTGCAATTGCGCCGGCAATTCAGTCACTTCATCCAGAAATAGCGAACCACCATCCGCCAGCTCCACCAGGCCGAGCTTACGCGCCTTGGCGCCGGAAAACGCCCCCGCTTCATAGCCAAACAGTTCTGATTCCAGCAGCGACTCCTGAAACGCCGCGCAGTTGAGATCGATGAATGAGCCCTGGGCGCGTGTCGAAAGCCTGTGAATCGCCTGGGCAATCAGTTCCTTGCCGGTGCCTGACTCACCTGTGATCAGTACCGAAGTATCCGAAGGCGCGACGCGCGAAACCAGCCGCACAGCTTCTTTCATCGCATCCGAAACCGAAACGATTTCCGGCAGGGCCGATTGCCGCGCCAGTTGCTCGCGCAAGCGCTGGTTGTCAACGCGCAGTTGTCGCTTTTCCGCCGCCTGGCGCACGCGCACATCCAGCTCCACAATGCTGTACGGCTTGGTGAGATAGTCATAGGCGCCAAGCTTCATCGCCTCGACCGCGGTCTCGACCGTGGCCTGGCCGGTGAGCATGATCACTTCCGGCGGATTCGGTCGCTCGTGCACGCGCCGCAGCAGCTCCATGCCGTCCATGCGCGGCATGTTGATATCGCAAAGCAGCACATCGACGTTGCTTTCCTCGAGCCGGCGCAGCGCCGCCTCGCCGTCCGGAGCGACCTGGACGCGATAGCCATGACGCTCCAGCTCCTTCTGCAAAACCATGCGCAGGTTGGCTTCGTCTTCTGCTACCAGAATTCGCGGTGCCTGTGAATCGGCCAAAGCTCTCAATTCTCCGTTTCAGTTGTTGCCGCTTGATTGATGGCCGGGAGAGTAATCGTAAACGTCGTGCCCGTGCCAACGGTGGACTGCACATCAAGCCCGCCGCCGTGCTCAGTTAAGATACCATAACAGACCGCGAGGCCAAGACCGGTACCGTGCCCCACTTCCTTGGTAGTGAAAAAAGGCTCAAAAATCTTGGGCAGATTCTCCGGGGAAATCCCCACCCCGGTGTCTGCGACTTCAATCCGTACTTCCGCATCATAATTGCCGCTTGAGATTGTCAGTGTCCCGCCCCTGGGCATCGCATCGATTGCATTCGTCGCGAGCGCGATGACCGCCTGCTGTAACTGTCCCGCATCGCCCGAGACCTGGGCCAGTTCTTCTTCCGTCTTTAAAACTATCTCGATAGCTTCGCCGCGCTGCTGATGCGCTACCAGGCGCGCCGCCGAGGTAATGACTTCCGCGATATTGACTGGCCGGTGCCGCAGGGCGCGCGTGCGGCTGAAATCGAGCAGGCCCGTAGTGATGCTCTTGCAGCGAAAGGCTTCGCTGCGAATCAAGCCCAGGTACTCGCGCAAGTCTTCGAGGGCCTTGGATCCGGCAAAGTCGCCTTCCTTCAAACGCGATTCCAGCGCCTCGGCACAGGCAGAGATCGTCGCGAGGGGATTATTGATTTCATGGACTACGCCCGAAGCGAGCCGCCCCACCGCCGCCAGCTTTTCAGCCCGCGCCACGGCGCGATTGGCTTCAACCCGGGCGGTAATGTCTTCGCCGACGGCGATCACGTGCGTGACATCCTTGCCGCCATTGGCCCACATCGGAATCTTGCTCACCAGCCAGTGCCGTGTTTCGTTTTCCTCGGTCACGGTCTCCTGCTCAATGCGCTCGATCCCGCCTGTTTCAAACACGTGGGCAAATTCCTTTTCCAGTACGTCGCGTTTTTGCCGAGTCAGCACCTCATAAATGTTCCTGCCCATCACCGCTTCACGCGGCAGGCCCAGCTCGCCCAATTCGCGATTGCGGTTCCAGGCGGCGATTTGATAGTCGCGATCGATGGCGTAAAGCGATAGCGGCAGGCTGTCGAGAATCGCGTCCGTAAAGCGTCTTTGCGCTTCCGCCTCGGCCGTGCGCTCTTCGACAATTTTCGCGAGGCTCGCCGAAGCGTCGCGCGCTTCCAGGTAAAGCGAAGAGATGTGCGCGGCCAGCGAGGCCTGTTGCGCGGCCGCTTCCACCAGCCGGCATTCGGTCTCGCCGCAACCCTCCGCGTTATCGAAGGCCACCACCAGCGCGCCTTTGTTCTGGCCGCCAAACCTGAGCGGCGCGGCATACTCGACCCGGTGGGCTTCATCGCGCAGGAAAAATTCCGCCGGTTCGTCTATCACGCGCGGGCCGCTGGAGCTTTCGCTCGCGAGCCACGCGGCCAGACGTTCCAGGTGCAGGAGCGAATCATTCTCGGCGCTGCCTTCGCGGTCAAAGACGCAGCCGACCCTCGTGTTTTCGCTCAGGTCGACATAGGCGGCGCAGAGCACGGCGCCCGTGCCGTCATAGGTGGCGCCCGCGACGCGCCGCACCAGTTGCTCCGGCTCGAGGGCCAGCAGCAGGCCGCGGCCGAGATCGGCGAGAAAGCGCAGTTCGCGGTTGCTGCCCAACAGCGCCCATTCACGCTGGGCGGCGCGCAGGTGCGAGCTGACGCGGGAGAGCAGCTCGCCTGAGCTGGAGGGCTTGGTGATGTAGTCATCGGCACCGGCGGCGAACGCTTCGACCTTGCGGTTTTCATCATCGCTTGCGGAAAACGCGATCACTGGGAGTTTACTGGTCGCGTTCTGGGCCCGCAGCAACCGGCATAAGGCGAAGCCGTCCACCCCCGGCATCTCGAGATCGAGCACGACCAGGTCGCATTGCACGCGGTGCAGAATGCGCAGCGCCGACGGAGCGTCGGGGACGGCCAGGGCTCGATAACCCGCATCCTCAAACACGCGCCGCAGATTGGTCCGGACGAGCGCGTCGTCATCGACAATCAGGAGGGTCGCATTTGGGGAAGTTTCGGGAGAAGTAGCAGACATGCGTTGCGTTCCAAGAGGGCTTTCAGGCGGAATCTAGAGCCAACCGAGCGAGCCGGCGGGCCCTGGTACGTAAAACGATACCAAATTGATTGAAAGCTATGGGGAATTTTATGTCAAGACCATTGTCCCCGGGTCCCAAACCCTGGGTTTCGAGGCATTCCCACAACAAAACAGAGAGTCCCTGTCATTGAGAGTGACGGGGTTCCGAGGCATTTATGGAAGCACGTCGTGTCGGAGTGAAGATTTTTATCAGGATTCTTGGCAAGTAGAATTGCATGTGAACGCAACTCCTTTAAATTCGATCTACCTATTTGAAGAAATCTATTGATTATTTACTGACTCCAGGTTTAATCTCACCGCGCCTCGATTTTCACACCTCGATAGTGTTGCTTATTCTCAGGGGCCGAGGCACAGCAATATCGGGCCACCACGCAGGGGTCTTAGTGGTGGCGAGGCAACTCAAACTGTCGGACAGTCAATAAGCTCTTAGAATACTGTCAACAGGGTTTGCAATAAATTCAGGGCTATATCCGTCACGAGACCGCTTGAGTCCCCTACAATATGGTTATCCCCGGGAGTAGCTGTTTCTTCTTGGGGAACAACCAGAGAGGCACTACAAGGCGGAGGCGGAGGCGGAGCGGGCGTGTCCATGATACCGGCAAGCGCCGGTACTCCAAGCACCAGACTAAACGCTAGCGCCGCAAACGCATGGTTGAGTGATTTCATGGGTATTGTCTCCTAAATGTCGAGTTTTTTGGTTGCAGGGAATGGGAAAATTTACCCGGTGAACATCTCCCTCAGACTATCCTAGCACCCGTTTGAGGGGGACTTATAACCTGTTGGTGGGAGATTGCAAATATTTTTGCCAGCCCAAATTAAAGGAAATGCTCACATGAACTTAAAGAGGGAGATACTTCACCAGATTTGCGATCCGAGCCTCTCCAATAATGAAAGGGCGGAACTGCGTTGCGCGCTAGCTTGGGAACTTGAGGAGGCTGGGGATTACGAGGAAGCCTTGGAGGCTATGGCCGAGCTGTGCGGAAACTTGGGCCAAATGCCAAACGTCGAAGGTTTGGAGGAAGAATCAAAGGCTAGCGTTTTGCTCCGAGCTGGATCGTTAACGGGTTGGATTGGCGGCGTGAAACAAGTCGAGGGCGCCCAGGAAATTGCCAAGAACCTAATTTGTGAAAGCATGAGGATATTTGCGGCCTCTGGTCAAACCGAGAAGACAGCGGACGCCCAATCGAATCTGGCTCTCTGCTATTGGCGAGAAGGAGCGTTTGACGAGGCCCAAGTGCTTCTTCAGGATGCACTCGTTCAAATTGATAAGACAAATTTGCAAACCAGGGCTCTGGTATTGTTGCGCAAAGCATTGGTCGAGAGATCCGCAAAGAGATTCAACGATGCACTACGAACCTATGATGAAGCCGTTCCATTATTTGAATTAAGCGCAAATCACTTACTTCAAGGCAAGTTTCATAATGGCTTGGCAAATGTATTAAACCATCTTAGCGTCGTCGAATCGCGAAAAGATTATGTGGACCGGGCGCTGATCGAATACGCCGCCGCGAGCTTCCACTTTGACCAA
>DAIMCP010000113.1:0-10999 GCA_036726305.1 Pyrinomonadaceae bacterium
CGTCATTGGGGACACTCAGGCCCTCAGCGGATCGTCACCAACGTGTCCGCCTCCGTTCAGCCTCTCGTTTGTTCAACAATTCAGTGTGCAGGTCGGGCAAGCGACCTATAGCCTGACGACCGTAAACGCATGCGCTCTGTCAAAGGACGGCTCGGGAAACTACTCAATAACGGTCACATCCACGACACCATAGACCGCGGCCAGAGCGGAGAAGAAGCAATGAGAAAAAGCAACGGCCTCCTGGTTTCCGTCGTGATTAGCATGTCATTACCAATAATGCTGGGACAGACTACGCAGATCACAAGCGAGACGTCGCAGAGCCTTCTCCAAGGCACTCAATCGGCGGAAACCGACTCTTCACGGGTGACGACTCGGGAGGCGTTCTGGAAGGCTCTGATTGCAGCACGGGTACCAGGTGGCATTGTCTGGAGGAGGAATTGCGGAAACGTGGAGGTTAAGGGTCAACAAGTGTCATCAGGGTTATCGTTGCGGGCAGCGCTAAACCGGATCATACAGGTAGACCCGCAGTACACCTGGGTCCGTGAAAACGGCGCCATCAATCTTCTTCCCATGAACGGCGAGCCAGACCTACTCAAAGTACGCATTAGAGAATTCCGAGTAAGTAAAGTTTCGAACCTGAACTTAGCCCTTGAACGAATTATCGCATTGCCTGAAGTGACCAAGACCGCAGGCGACCTCAAACTAAGTCAGGGTTTGAAACTTGGTGGACTTAGCTCGCCTGCTCAAAGCCACGTGACACTTAGGATACATCGCAAGAATGTCACACTGCGCGAAGCGCTCAATGCGCTCGCACGTGCGCGTGGGTTTGCAGTTTGGCAGTATAGCGAATGGTACTGCGGTGGGGAAGCCAAGTTCTCTATCGAGTTCCTCGTTGACTGAACAGCAACCACCTCTCAAGGTCGTCTGAGATAAGCGAAACAAAAACAGGGCGAGCCTGCGAAGCGGGGCGACAGCGCAAACCACAATCCGGATTCGGAATCATGAACCCGCAACGACGATCACTCTGCCGCCCGCCTTCGCGGGCTTTTGATTCTGTGGCTGTCCGAACCTGGGGTTTCGCTTCGCTCCACCCCAGGCTTAATGCTGTCGCCTACTCCGCAGGCTGTATCCCCAAACAAGTGACCAAGTCCCCTTGAGCGTCAAGAATTTCGACTGTGGGAACTTTTGTGGGGACTCTGCGATGATCTTGAGTGTTACCGAGTAACTAAGGGTCAGAAACACCAATGTTTACGCGCCGATGACACTCAATGACATTCAGTGATAGAGACCCCGTTCTAACTGCAAAGCCTTTATTCACCGGTTCGATTCCGATCGCCGCCTCCAATTTTTTCAGGTGACCGCTCCCGTCATCTGCGAACAGGCGGCTGACGGCAACCTTCACGCCGCGCGAGAGATTTTTGATCGCACAGACGGTCGGCCACGCCAGAGCTTGGGTGTCGAGATAGAGCCAGTCAGCCTCCGCGACAGGGCGGAGAGAGTCGCAGAAGCGCTGGGCATCCCGGTTGACGAACTTTCCCGCTTAGTAGATGACGATACGATTACAACCCGATAGATCCGCGATGTACGCCACCATGATGTTTTTTTCTATTGACGGCCCATCTGACCCGTAGTAGAGTCCGATTTGTTCTCAGCCTCCCCGGTTACCGTGCAGATCTCACACCATGATCTGCTCGTGCCATAGGCTCATTTTGACCCCACGGCGGCCCGAACTTACCGCTGCTTCCTCGACCAAACCTAGTACCCTCGTCCCTTACTAAAGAGGTTTTCATGACGAAACAATTCTCTCGCTTGATGGTTTTTGTCCTTGTTCTCTTTGCGAGCGCCCTCGTATCCGCACAAGGGCCCACACCGGTAACATTAAATTTTGATGAGTCGCCAAACCTCACTTTAGTCACGACCCAATACGGTCCTCGCGTTCTTTTCTCCGCCACTAATTTCTCCGGTGGATCGGGAGGCCCATTCGGCTGGGATCTCTATACTTTGACTTATCCATCGCAATTCAGCGGAAATAGGGCGGTCACTGGCTTGAATAATTATTGCGGTTGTTATTCAGGAGGCTTCACCACGTTTATTGATTTCTCTGTGCCGGTTAACAACCTGACGTTCAACGTCTTGAATGTCGGGAGGGCTTATGGGTCTCCCGCCGTTTTCATAGATGTCTACCGCAACCACACTTTTTACCAAACATACTACGCTTACAGCGTTTTCGGCCAAAGCACCTTACCGATCTTGTTCTTAGGTGGGATTCCCCAAATTACTGACGTGGAAATATACAACATCTCAAATTACGACCCCTTCGGCACCCCCATTCCTCTTTACTATGACGACTTCGGGTTCACGCCTGATCTCAACGTGACTGTTACCAACCCGCGAATCAGTGGATCGCTAAACGGAACAACCCAAAACGCCTTGGTCGGCGCTAACATATTCCTGAATACAAATATCACCCCTGCCGGGCGGACAGGCGGAGCTTATTCATGGATCATTACCGGACCTTATCAACTAATCACCGGGTCAACAAATGCTTCCACCTTAAACATTAGGGCCACTGACGTGGGAACGTTGACTGCCGAGATCACTTATACCCTTAATGGGTACACCGCAAAAGGCAAGATTACTATCAATGCGATTCTCCCAACCCTTACTAGCTTTACCGCTGCGACGAACGCGATTGATCAACTTTCAAGAGATCAATACTGTAGTACCATTCCGTCGGTTACCGGAGTACGATATTCCCTAGGATGTTGGCAGCCGAATGGGGCAGACATAGGCGTCATTTTCTCCGCTAATGCACAGATCCCACCTGGTCAGTACCTGACTGATTTGGGTCAGAGCGGCATCAAAATCAAGCAATTCATTAGTGAGTTTAGGAAAAAACTAATTGACACTCCTCCCGCTCAATTCGTACTTCCCACTCATGGGGCCGGAAACATCCAATGTAGCACCTTTCGTTCTTCGGAGGACGACGTTGACTCAGGTTGGGCGATTGACGGTCCCGAAGCTCAATCTGCTTTTGTCCACATACCACCCACTTTTAACCTAGGCACGAATCTTCAAGTCGTCGCGTTCGATGCGCCAGCTGACACTCTTGAGACTACATGGCAAGGTTACCTTGACACGTATGACGACTTCTTTGTTGATGATCGCTTTCAGACATACGTTTATTATTTCGTTGGGGATCCGCTGAGTCCTACCTCATTCCAACGACCATTAAGACTTTCTTCGGAATCGACTTACCAGTATAGTTATATTGGTTGGAAGTTTAACGGCCAAGCTGTTTTCGATTCGAGCGTGCCTCTAAAATACCGAATGTTGTTTTCAAACACTCCCAAGGTAGTAAGTGGAGGTACTAACGCATTACCTATACTGCATACACCTCCAACCTCGTATGCGCCTTGCCCGGGCGACACATTTGCGGCAAGTACAAATCAGATTGACGGTGCTCGATGTTTCGTCTACCAGCAATATTGGGATTTTCTCAACCGCGCGCCGGATTCAGGAGGATGGATTTTTTGGAGGTCGCAAATAGCAAGCTGCCTCTTTGATCGGGCTTGCATAACGACCAGGCGGACCCTCATTGCCAACGAATTCTTCCGTTCAGCCGAGTTCCAACAATCCGATCCGGCGATGGCTAACCCTCCAGGTTCCCCCAATTTTGATCCTTCGACTTATAATCCAGCGTTTGTAAGGCATTGCTACGAGAATTTTCTGCGGCGCCAACCGGATCCAAGCGGATTCGATTTCTGGGTCGGCGTTCTTAATAGCAACAGTGATTACTTGGGCGTGATCGGGGCCTTTAGTAGCTTTCCTGAGTATCGTAACAGGGGCAACTTTCATACATGCCCATCTCTCTAAACGTCTTATGAGAACGACAATGATAAATGCTTTGCTTTCACTGTTGTTTCTGACCTCGACGGAGTTCGTCGGACAGGAACCCAAGCCGAACTTCGTTAGCGACCCGAGTGTTATTCATATCGCACTTGTTCAGAGTAAGGATCTACCTGATGACAAGGGCGATAGCTCCGACTGCGGTCCCTATGAGGCCGGCTCGAGGATCTCTTTTCGGGTTGACGCTATCAACACTGCACAGGAACCTGTTAGGATCCTAATACTCGAGCCCTTTCTACAAAATCGTCCGGAGTTATTCAGGGATGGTGACAGGATGGGGTATCGCGATGGCCTAAGTAAGACGCTAGACGAAATTGATCGAGAGCCACCCCGGTCTACGCTTCAAACCCTCCAACTTGCGCCAGCCGAGCGCAAGCGAATCGGCTATGTTGAATTGGGCGATTGGTACGGACCGCTCGAGCCTGGTCACTATCAGTTATCTCTAAAGGCGCGTCTTAACCTTGGTCAGACCTGGATTGAAAGTGGCGCCATCACATTCGACGTTACTCCCAAGAAGCGCAAAACTCGAACTTCACCGAACAGGAGGTGATTATGAAGTTGTTGGTTTTGATTTTGATTATCTCGGTGATGGGTATAGTTGACGCTCAAAAGTCTTCCGACCTGTCTGACTTAGAAGTTCGATTGGTTGATTTGGTCCAGGATAAGCTACCTGACTGGACTCATGAAACCATCGAACCAATGCAAGGCAGTACTGATGTTGCGATCCATCACTGGACTTCCGGCAAGACAGTCGTCAGCCTAACCATCATTCGTCATGGGTCCGTTGAGCAGGCTACATCGGGCATCCGAGAATTTGCTGCTCACATGAATGGCCGAGGCGAACAGCCAGACGGCGGGGAGGAGCAGTACTCGCTACCCTACCATAGCAGTCTCGTACTTCGGAAGCGTCACTTCACAGTCAACATTGATGCGACCTCGACCGACGACAAGGATGAGAAGAGACTGATCAAGCAATTCGCTCGCTATTTAGCTGATGCAATAAGAGACACCTAATTACGTGAACCGAAAAACCGCTGTGACGCGTCGGCGTGTGCTTTTACCACCTATTGGCGCTGGCCCGTAGTCAGCCGGAGACCCGGCTTGTTCCGAAGGCTGTTACTTAGCACTCCTGCCGTACAAGTCGAGATTGCGGCAGAAGGCGGGCAACAGGGGAACATCGCACCTAGAGATGATTAATCTCGGATTATCTCGGATGTTTCATATTTTAGGAACCACCAGCCCATTATTGGGGATTACAGAGTGGGAAGTGATTCCACATTCCGGGAAATACAATTTTTTCAGCAGTCGGACCGACGCTTGGTTTGAAGCGGTGATTTTCGTAAATGGAATCAGAAGAAGAACAATAATGGGAACGCCTTTGTTCCTATCTTACGCACATGATCCAGATCTTAGAATATGATTTAGCGCGGACAAGGAGCCTTCCAGTCGCTAGAGTTGCAGGATGGCGTAGTAGGAACTGTAGTAGCCACCGAGCCATACTGAGCATCAAGCAGAGATTGGCTCTCACCCAGACGCCCTTATTTTACGCGCCTGTGACACTCAATGATATTGGTTGATTAGCAGCTCAAATTAACTGCAAAACCTTTATTCATCGGTTCGATTCCGATCGCCGCCTCCAATTCTTTCAATAGCTCAAGTTGATTGAACTCGATTAAGAGAGCTGCCATAATGCGTGTGGCAGATTGCTTCGAAACGACCCTCGCAGGACGGCGCTATGCCCAACTCATTCCGCGGTGGCGACGCAGCGGATACCGTGTCCACCTGATTTTTCTCAAACTCAGGAACGAATCGTTGGCGATTGAGCGTGTCGCCGCGAGAGTCAACCATGGCGGACACTCGGTCTCCGAAGAAGTCATCCGTCGGCGATTCAAACAAGGCTGGAGCAACTTCGAGAAAACCTATCGCGGACTTGTGGACTCATGGCAGTTGTACGACAATTCGGACGAACGGGCGGAACTGATTGAGGAAGGATGAAAGCCGTGAAGCAGAAGAAGCAGACCAGTAGTAACGGACGACTAACCGGCGTTGAGGCCGCATTGCGACGCGCGGCCCTGAGGGCCCGCGAAGTGGCGGCGCAGAGCGGAACTCCGCTGGTGATATACAGGAACGGGAAGATTGTGAAGCTCATGATTTCGCCGAAACAAGTAACCAAAGCTTCTCGAAAGTAACGAATTCCACTGTGGGGACTTTTGTGGGGACTCTGCGACGATCCTGAGTGTTATCGAGTAACGGAGCAATCAGAAACAATCAGTTCAGTTACTCTCGACTCTCGTCCTTCTTATCATCTGTAAGTTCAGAAATGTGCTACCGGGTTTCGCGGACGGTGGGCGATTAGTTGGGTTGTGCTACAAATGTCGTCTCGGAAGTTCTGAGTCATCCATTTCGTACCGTTCCGCACGCGGCTATTGACGTTTTGAACCCGATCCATGAGTTTGCAGCCGCAGCCTCGGCTTCCTCTCTCCCAAACCATTGACATTTCCGGAGCAGCGGCGATAGTCTGGCGCCACTCTGCACAAGTCACCGGGACAGCCCTTCGTTAGCGGAGCGGTTCCCGCGGACGCCCTCGGGCGAGGTCAAGATGATCTTCCCTGAAACCCGATTACCCAGCCAGGAAATCTCCGCCGCTCTGCGGCCGTGGATAGATTTATCTCATAAACAGCAGGAGGTCCCCCAATGTCAATACGGCATACACGCGTACTCTTATCGTTTCTCGTACTTTTAATGCTCTCCGTTTCAGCAGCTCCGGAAGCCCGAGCTGCAACCCCGGGATTCACAACGCTCAACGTAAACGGTGAAGCCGTGACAATTTACCGCGACGAGTATGGCGTCCCGCACATCTTTGCGGAGACCAATCGTGGGCTGTTCGAAGCCTATGGCTACTCGGTAGCAGAAGATCGTCTTTGGCAACTCGAACTGAACCGGCGTGCCGCGCGTGGAACCCTGGCGGAAATCTTCGGCGCTCCGGCGGTCAGTTCGGACCGGGGCATGCGCACGGTGGGCTATACGAACTCAGAGCTTGACGCGCAGTTCGCGGCGCTCGACGGGGAAGAGCAGGAGATCTTCCTGTCGTACGTAAACGGCATCAATCGCTACCTCGTCGAGGTGATCGCTGCCGATCCCGCCAAGCTTCCGTTCGAGTTCTATGCCCTGGGGTTTGCACCCCAGCCCTGGACCATTCGCGACTCAATCGCTTTCGGCATTTTCATGGTGCGTCGCTTCGGCGAGATTGGCGGCCGCGAGGCCACGAACCAGCAGTTGCTCGCGAGCCTCATGGGCATGCACGGCGCCACTGCCGGCTACGCGATCTTCAATGACGTGCGCTGGATTAATGATCCCGATTCGCCTGTGACCGTGCCGACGAGCGGGGCCATCGGCAAACGGCAAAAGTCCGCCGGCGCCCTCAATAGCGCGCAACTCCCCGTGGCAGCAAGCACTTCCGCTGCGGATGACGATGATGTGATCAAATTCTGGGAATCCATCGGCGTCCCCACGAAACTCGGGAGCTACGGCTGGGTTGTCAGCGCGACCAGGAGCACCAGTGGTTACGCGATGCTTTACGGCGGGCCACAGATGGGCTTCAGCGCGCCCGAGGTGCTGCACGACGTGCAACTCAAGGGTGGCAACGGCTTCAATGTTACGGGCATGGCCTTCGCCGGTGTCCCGCCCGTGCTCATCGGCCGCAATGACCACGTGGCCTGGACCTCGACCACCGCCACCGGGGACAACCTGGACCACTACCTCGAGACACTCTGCGGCGCGGGCACTGGTTATGTTTTCAACGGCTCCTGCGTGCCATTCGCGAACCGCGTGGAAACGATTAACGTCAGGGGCGGGGCCCCAATAGTCATCACCGTATCGCGCAGCGTTCACGGCCCGGTCGTTGCCGCTATTCCCGGCGGACAATTCGTGTTAACGCAGAAGCGGGCTCACTGGCAGCGCGAGATGGAAAGCGTGCACGGATTCTTCGGCTTTGATCGAGCCCGCAATCTGGGGCAGTTCGAAAATGCGGTTAACCTAATTCCGACGTCTCACAATTTCTTCTATGCCGACAAATCAGGGAACATCGCCTACTGGCAAGCGGGCAAGGTCCCGGTGCGCCCGGCCGGCTTTGACGCGCGTCTCCCCTTCCCCGGCGATGGCTCTGCGGAATGGCCCGGCGGCGTCCTTCCGGTGCCAAGATCCATCAACCCAGCCCAGGGATATCTCGCCAACTGGAACAACAAGCCTTCGGTGGACTACGACAACGCTGACAACCAGATTTTCGGCAAGCAGTTCCGGCTGCTGGACATCGAGGACCGTCTGCGAACCGGCATGATCTCGATGGACGATATGCGGGACATCCCCACGGACATCGCGCGTGTAAAAGGCATCGGGCGCGAGGCCAGGTATCTCAAGCCTTACCTGGTGGCGGCGCTCAACGCCATACCGCCCGCGCACCCGCTCAGCGGTCAGGCGAAAACCATTGTCGAAGCGTGGGACGGCAGCGCCTTTCCCGACGCGATCACCAGCACGAATGTTTACGCCGGAGAGGTGATCTTTTCCGCCTGGCTGGATCTCATGATCCGCAACACCTTTATCGATGAACTCGGCAGCAGCCGCGTAGGCGAAGCCAGCAGCAACATGCTGCTGCACTGCCTGGACTTTGCGTTGACCGGCTCTTCCGGCGTGCCACCTTCTCGCGACTACTTCAACGGCGCGAATCCAAACGTGCGGATGTCGCAGACGTTTGATCAGGTCGTCGCGGCGCTCGCGGCCTCGCAGGGTCCGAATCCCGCCGCCTGGACGGCGCCGCGCGGCGTCATCAACTTCACGCATCCTGTCGTGGGCGTGGTGGCCACGATTCCTAATTCCAACCGCGCCACTTATGCACAGATAGTGCTGCTGAGCCGGCCGAAGATCGTGTCTGAGAACATATTCACTCTGGGCCAGAGCGGCTTCCTGCAATTTGTCCCGCCGGCAAGCTTTGCTTTCGACCCGCATTTCAAGGATCTCAACAACCTGTACCGGTTATTCCAATACAAGCCGATGTACCTTTACCAGAATGTACAGTTAAAGGAATAGCGGATAGCCATGGACTACGATGAAGTAATTTCAACACTCAACAATCTGATAGAAACTTGCATAGACGGTCAGAACGGCTTTCGCACTGCTGCCGAAGGAGTGGAGAGTTCTGAACTCATCGCGCTTTTTAATACTTACTCGCACCAACGCGGGCATTTCGCGTTTGAGCTACAGAACGAAGTGCGGACACTGGGTGGAAATGCGGAAGAGACAGGCAGCACTGCCGCCGCTCTACATCGCGGCTGGATGACTATCAAGTGGACGGTAACCGGCGAAGACGAAGGGGCTATTATTTCGGAATGTGAACGCGGGGAAGTTTCTGCAGTGAAAGCCTATAGGGAGGCTTTGCAGAAAGACCTGCCGGCTAACGTCCGCGAAAGAGTTGAGAATCAGTGTGCGTTAGTACAAGACGCGCATGACCGGATTGGTTCGCTGGAAAAAGCAAAGGTACATGCACCTTGAAAAGCCAGTTCACACTACAGCAAACTCTGCGACGTTAACCCTACTCAGCTCGAAAAGTCGTTGAATGAATCCGTCACCGCATTGGAGAGAGAGCTTACTTTACCATGTGTCCAACAGACTCCAGGCCGCCACGGCTAAGCCCAAGGAGAAGCAAACGACTTCCGGCGATAAATCTCCCGCCCGGGCGTTCAGCTTCAATGAGTTCTTGGAATCTCGTTTTCATTCAAGCGGGCTGCCGATGGAATTTCTGTAATGAAACTCAAACTTTAAGGAGACAACATGTCAAAACGAACTTGCGACACGTGCGGGAAGGACAAACCTCTGGGAGGCGGCAAGACCTGTACGAAGGGTCATTTCACATGCAAGGACTGCGCGTACAATCATGAACACTGCAAGCTTTGCGGACATACGCTGAGGTAGCAGCAAGTTCTGCCCCGGTGCGTTGGAAAAGGGATTCCCCGGGGCTAAGGCAAAGACGTGCTGGCAACAGTGCCTCCTTACGTGGCCGCCTGGATGGACGAAAGCGGGACTTCGATGAAAACATTCCGGATTGCACCAATGTGCCTCATGATTCGAATCCTTACGCTGGTAATGCTGGCGCTGCCGGCCCTGTTTCTGCTCAGCGTGGTATTCGGCAGGGGTCTGTTGATTGCGCCCACCATCTTGCTGACAGGGCTCTACTCCTGGGTTTGGCTTCGCTTCCGTCCGACTCGGTTTGTAGTGCATCAGGATGTGCTGGAAGTAATCTGGCCGCTTAAGCGCAGGCAAATTTCACTTGACAGCATCGCAGACGTGCGCATAGTCAACGCTCGAGAGCTCAGATCCCAGGTAGGCTGGGGCATGCGCGTCGGCGCCGGCGGTCTTTGGGGTGGGTTTGGCTGGCTCTGGACGCAAAGGCGAGGAATTGTTCAGATGTACATTTCCCGGATCAACGATCTGGTTTGGATCGAGCGCACGGCTGGGCGTCCCTGGCTCATTTCGCCAGAGCGGCCCCAGGAGTTTGTTCAGGCACTTTCCATTTCACAATCCGCAGCTGCCCGACCAGCACAGCCAGCAGACGATCCCGTTTCGCGGGCTCGCGGCTGATTGGCTTCTTTGCGGCTGATCTAAGACTATTCACGTCCAGGGTCTTGTTTCTGGGCCTGGTGGTAATCCTTTCGACCATGGCGGCCTGACACTTGCCGTAGGGTGGTTGAAATGTTTATCTTGAGCAATCGCACCCTGCCTCCTTAGGCCGCAGCTGGTCAACAATCGGCGGAGAGATGAGCGTAATTAGGAAACTGGCACCTTAATTAGCACCGGAGGGATCCCCCTATGAAGTGGTTCAGAATTCTCGTTTTCGCCTGCGGCCTCGCGATGTGCCCAATCGCCGCTCCTGTCACGGCACAAATCAACGGCGTGTGGGAAATCGAAGTCGGAACAGGAAGTCCGGTGCGAATTACTCTCTACAAATCCAATGTCTCCACCTTGCCGGGGGTTCAGGGCCATGGAGAGGTTGCTTCTTCTTACACAATCGAGATGCGGGGCGAACTAGCCGGTAAGACCT
>DAIMCP010000114.1:0-10723 GCA_036726305.1 Pyrinomonadaceae bacterium
TGGGTGTCTTCTACGCGAAGGTTGGTCTACTGGCGGAAGCCGAACGCGAGTTTCAAGAACTGGTTCGCCTCAATCCTGATGACAACGTAGCTAAGAAATTGCTTCGCAGCGTGAGGTCGATGCGCGAGACACGCTAGACGCAAAATATGGCGAGGTTCACTTCTCATGTCTTTCGAGTCTGACCTCCGACACCAAACTGCTTCACTTCCTTCGTAAACGAGTGTACTCAATCAGCCGAGTCCAAACCGAGCGCGTTCCACTTCAAGCAAAAAGTCTCCAATACGTCTATAGCCTTGTCTAGGCTCTCCGCGGAAGATGTCTGGTCTTTGTGACCTGTAATGGAACCAATGGTCGCTACGTCGCGGCCAACTTGTAGCGTCCGGGTGTCCGCTGTGTGCCGCGCGTCATGGGTCACAAACGCCCTGGTACCTCACGGCCATAAAAAGCACGACGATAACTGCGCTGACTAAGAAGCAGCCGTAATGCCGCGGATCAGAAGCAACAGATCCTAAATAATCTTTGGAGCTTGGATCTGGGGTTTAGCAATGCCGCAATTGGCGCAGAATGCCTCGGGATTACAAGGAAGACACAACCTTCCGCTCTGCATTCGACATATGCCACGACTGTCATCTAAATAACTCGATTCCGATGGGCTTGAGAACCAGGCATCACGCGCTAAGGGGTAGTGACCCAGAGACGCACCGTCCGTGAACAGTCGGCGTACCTTTGCTGGGCGTCCTATCAAATACTCGGACGCCATGAAGAGTAAGTCTGGCCCGAATGCCGATTGGTGGAGGCGTCACATCGATGTGGGGTTATTAACGTTAATAGCCCCAGCGAATGCGTTGACCGAGACATTCAGCATCCGCACAATGTCTGCGTTATTGCTCGATCTCAGAGGAGCCGGTGGCAAAAAGGGCGTTGCTTGTCTTCGCCCGGTAGCAACGCCCTTAGTCTGGATAGGACACAGACCTCCGCGGAGATTACTTTTCGAGGCAACGTGTCTATTCCACTTGGGTCACAATTATGGTCTCAGACCAAATTGCACCGTCGCAGTTTGTCCGGTACTCGGAACCGTAACTGTGATCAGGTACGTCGCGGAAGAATCAGGCAGCGGCTTCGTAGCCAGGTTGTAAATGTACTGGTTCGTGCTAAAGCGCATTACACCTGTTGTATCCGCCGCGCTGGTGGAAATGGGTTCGTTAATCTCCAGCCCGGGCGTAGCCCCTGAGATCATGGTCAGCCTGATGGTAGGAGCAAGGTTATTCGGAACCGAACCGTTGCAGTTTGTGAAACTGATCTTGACCGGGATGGTGCTGTTGTACTTGAAGACACTCGTCCCATCGGCGTTGATCGGTTGCAGGAAGCCGCTGGTGTTGAACTTCACGGCGACACTGGTTGTAGTTGTGCCCACACCACCGTCGTCATCTGTCACGGTCACCGTGGCGGTATACGAGCCTGCCGCCGCGTAGGTATGTGAGCGCGAGAACGGACTGTTAGCAGGGTTCACCGTTTGGGTATTGCCATCGCCCCAGCTGATCAGCGCTGTCTGTGTATCCGCCGTGGCGGGATCTGTGAAGTTGACATTTAGTGTCGCATTGTTCGCGCCGCAACTGACACTGCTTGCTCCAAACGAAGCGCTGACTGTCGGCGCGACATTTGTCACATTCACGGTCGCGGACGACTCAGCGGATAATCCACCCAGATCTGTTGCGCGCACTTTGACAGTGTAGCTGCTTGGACCATCCAGCAACGACGCACTAAAGGATACGCTCTGACCGGAGGTTTCAAACGAGCCATTGTTGTCTAGGTCCCAAGCATAGGTAAGGCTGTCGCCATTCGGGTCGGAGCCGCTGGCGCTGACTGTGACTGAGCCGCCTTCGGGAGTGGAATACGGTCCGCCAGCATTCACGGTGGGGGGTGCAGTACAAGGTGCAGCTGGTGTGGTCCCACTTGCATTGGTCAGCACCCATACCTCCAGTCCAACCGCCGCAGGAACATCTGGACCATTTCTTATTAGGATTAGCCGGTTATCGGCAGCATCATAGGTTCCTCCTGAAGTGGTAACGGCCGCCGGGGGGGAACACGAGGCGCCGTTAGGAATAGTGTTAATCCATGTTGGCGTGCTACCCAGGCCATTGGCATTGGTGAGTATCCAGGTGTCGTTAAGATACCCCGATGAATTACCCACTCCAAAAATCACCAACCGGTTTTGGATAGGATCGTAACCGTAGGTTAGCGTCCCTCGAACGGCGGGCAACGTGCCAGCGGGGGAGAGATGAATCCATATGGGTAAACCCCCTAAGCCGTTCGCGTTCGTCAATACGTAAGTGTCATTAGTGAAAGAAGGAGTAGAACCAGCAAAGATCGTCATACGATTCGTAATCGGATCGAATGTTGCAGCATGAGACTGAAGGGCAGGAGGGATTTGACCGATCGGAGGAAGCTGTATCCAGGCGGATGTTCCGCCCAAGCCATTGGCATTCGTCAATACCCAGACATCATTGGGCACGTCATTGATTCCATTGTTCCCGCCTCCGAAGATGATCATGCGGTTAGTAGCTGGGTCATAGACCGCTCTGGCTGTCTCGCGGGGCGCTGGTGGCCCGGCTGCAGGAGAAAGCGGAATCCACTGAGGAGTACCTCCGACCCCATTTGCGTTAGTGAGAACCCAGACATCGTTGAACC
The DNA here is from genome assembly GCA_036726305.1 of Pyrinomonadaceae bacterium. Classification (GTDB taxonomy): domain Bacteria; phylum Acidobacteriota; class Blastocatellia; order Pyrinomonadales; family Pyrinomonadaceae; genus JAOAPY01. Next base: position 2,689 of record DAIMCP010000114.1, read on the forward strand.
GAGGAACGAAGATGAAAAAACCGGGAGAGATCTCATTCCATTGACCTCCACCGAAAATGATCATGCGATTGTTCGCAGAGTCATACACAGCGCTGTGATGACCGCGTGGAGCTGGAAAGCCTGATGGCCCTGTTGGATTGAGCTTGATCCATTGAGCTGTTCCGCCCAAACCATTTGCATTAGTGAGCACCCACACATCGTTGTAAGCCGTACAGCAAGGGGCAATTGTATTACCACCGAATAGGATCAACCGGTTGGAGGATGGATCATAAACAGAAATGATCGCCCCACTTTTCGGCGCGGGGGGCTCGCCCGTGGTGGACAACTTGATCCAAGCCGGCGGCGCCGTCGGGCCAACCGGGCTTACATTGCTAATGAAAACGTCGCTTCCACCGCCACCGGTGTCCTCAACCCCGGTCTGCAGAACTGTAATCGTGTTCAGGCCAAAGGTTGGCGCTACTGGTGCGCCAAGCGAATAAGGACTTGCGACGACTGAGTTGGGTAGAGTACCGGTGGTTGCAGAAGTTCCCGCCCAAGCACCAGAGTTGTTCTGGGCTGCGGCGACGACGAAGGCGTTGCCAGTGTTGTCGAGCACCATACCCGCCACGTTTATTCCGGGGGATACCGTCCCTTGGTTCCGTCCACTTTGAGACAGAAGGTTCCCGGAAACGGTGTCATAGCTCAACACAAACAGCATCGGAGTTCCAAACACATCCTCGATGCCCGAAACCAACAAGTGACCGCTAGGGTCAAGAGCAATACTCCCGGCAGTGTCATAGCCAGATCCACCCCAGGTATTAGCCCACTGGAAGTTCCCACTCGAGTTAACCTTCAGGACGAGCGTATCTAAATTGCACTGGCTGAAATCGAAGGTCTGGCATTGATTTGCGTGCCGACCCCCGACGTAGATGTTGCCAGCACTGTCGGTAGTTAGCGCTCGGAAGTTCCAAGACTCGTCTTGACCTGGGAAGGGAGTGGAATAATTCTTACTCCACACGTGATTCCCATTCGCGTCGTACTTAATCAGCAGGAGCGAGTTGTGGAGTGGAAAAACACTGTAGTCCCAACTGATTCCTGCAACGATCACATTGAAGTTGGAATCCACCGTGAGAGAATACCCAGCATCGTAGGTAGCCGGACCTTTCCATGACGTTGTCCATATCGGGGCGCCTCCGCTGGGGCTAAACTTCATAAGGACCGACGAACTGCAACAGGGACCGAAACTGTAGGTTTCCCCTACAACATAGATATTGCCCGCAGAGTCGAAACCAATGTCATGACCCACATCATAGCTACCACCGCCCCAGGTGGTGCTGCCCGGCTGCAGGTTCCCGCTGGTGTCAAGTTTAAGAAAGAAGAAGTCAAACCAGCCGGCACCGAAGCTCGAGGTGCGGCCGGTGACGTAGATGTAGCCGTCCGGACCGATCGCGACCGCAGTCGCATCCTCGTCACCGCCGCCTCCCCAGGTCTTTGACCAAAGAACCTGACCGGCAGAACTGTACTTCACGATCAATACATCTGAAGCCCCGGCTCCAAAGCTGCTGGTGGCACCTGCAACGTACAAGTTTCCTTGTCCGTCATGAGCGACACTGCCGGCGCGGTCATCAGACCCGCCGCCCCAGGTGTGCGGCCAGCTAGCCCACGCAGGGTTACTGAGAGCGATAAGCAGGAAGCCGACCGCGATAAACTGAGTGATAAGAACATGGATCTTCTGCATGATATCTCCTTTGTGATCGGCGAAGACCTTAGGTTGCGGACTCACCCTCGCGGCTGCCAATCACTGTTTGTGCTTGGCAGGGCCGCTCGTGCTGGCATCCACACCGAAGCAGTAGAAGATTTCACTCTGGGCCGATCCCATTCCAGGTATTCCAGCTGCTTCCGGAGCCTTCAATGCATACTCTCCAGGTGCTAACGGCTGCACCGGGGTGATCTTCAACGACGATTCACCGTACCTACTCGCGTTCAAATCAACAGCTCCCGCGTGGGAGTTCAACGTCATATCTCCAAAAAGACCTCCTTTCATGGCGACGAGCTGACGCTTATTGCTCTTTGCCTTGAGCAAAACGAGTTGAATGACGCTGTTGGGGTCCACTTGAAGAGATGCAACACGAACTACAAACTCCATCTTCTGGTTGCTTACAAGCCTTACTGGAGATTTCCCGCCCTTGACCTCGTATGCACCCTTCATATCTCCGACCCAATTCATCGCCACATTCATAACTGCCGCTTGTTTTTCCAAGGGGGTCAGTGCTCCGCTGGTTGAGTCCAGGTAATGCGGCTGACCGAGGTATTCAGGCTCTTGTACTTTCACTTTCTGGGCCTCTTGCGCGGCGACGATAGCAACCGAGACAGACAAAGCGCATGCCGCAACGTACATTAAGTGTTTTGTCATCTGTTTATCCTCCCTAAGCTTTCGCGTCTGAAGACACTATCGAAAACCATGACCTCGCCAGGGGCCAAGGAACGCATTCGACTGCTCTCAATCAATAATGCGTTTGGGAGTCACAAATTTCAGATCAATCTTGCGGCGGCTTTTGAAAGCGTAGCAGTGTCTGCGCAAAGCAGAGATCGACGCTTTGGGAGCGGGAGGATTGGAGTTCAGCTTCGTTTCACTACGGTGAACGGATAGTCGCCGACGACTTCCGTCTCGCCGGTCGCGGTCGTGCCCGTGAGTGTCAGCAAGTAGTCTCCACCCGGGAAGATACTGGCTGGGAGCCTAATGCTAAGAGCATTGCTGGCGGCGCGGCGAGACCTTTGAACGGTGTGACGCCAGATCTCGCCCGCTCCAACTCGCTCAAGTGACGCATGGAAGTGCACGTACTCACCTTTCGATTCAAGATTGAGTTGCAGCCTTACCAATTGCGCGCCGGGCGGAATGACCAGTTTGTTTGTCTCCCCGACATCTCTCGTCAGGCCCGGCGTTAGAACGTATGAGGCAATGACCGGCACCGAGGTGGACGGCGCGGGGAGGGCGGGTTTTTGTTTAGAGTCTTCGCCCGCAGACTTTTCGGGCTCCTGCTCGCGCGCCAGCTCGTTGTTCCTGACGCCTCGCGCTGTCAACTGCTGCTGAAGCTGCTGCTCTTGCCGCTGCAAATGAGTCTTCTCGAGCTGTGCCTGACCGAGTTCCGCACGCAGCCGCCGGTTCTCGATGAACAGCCACAATCCGCCAACCACTGTGACCAGAAGCACAGCAGCAAAGGCCAATCGCATCACAAAGCCCTCCCGGCGGAGAAAACTAAGGAATGATCGCTTCAGCAGCGGAGTTGCGATCGCCGGCGCTGGGCTGTACAGGCCGGATGCTTCAAGCTGGCTCAGCAACGCTGCAGCTACTCCGACTCTTTCGCGCCGGTCGGGATTAGCAAGAAAATAGTTCTCGAACTGCTCGCGGTCACGCGGGGATAGCTCATGACGTACGTAGGCATCAACCAGATCGTCCTCGATTGCGAGAACTAGATCGAGGAAGCCAGGATCAGAAAAGTATCTTTCCTCGATCAGCTTTTGCTCGTCAGCCGCTGATTCCCCGAGCAGGTAGCCGATTATTGTCTTGTCACCGATGTCCAAGTTGTCCCTCATATCCGCTAAAGGATCACCACGGGGACGTGAGCAACTCTGAAAAGGCACAGAGTGACACCTTGCCCCCTCCTCCTTAATGGCGAATACTCACGCAAATTTCAGAACATCTTCGCTGCTTCGCGCCGCTCCACGCATTTCTTGACGCATTTCTCCAATTGCTCCCTGATTCGATGTACGCGAATTCTCAACGTGTTGAGCGACCCTCCCATGCGCTCCGCCATCCGTCTGCGGTGCTCCATCCTGGCGCGAAAATCCCCCTGGCAGTATTCAGCAAGCATCGCTCGGGTTTCCGCGTCAAGCTCTTGCAGGCAGCCCTCCATACACTCCAGCCTTTGTTCCATTTCCTCGTGGTCTGCCGGTGGTGCTGGCGGCAGCGCTGACGCCGGTCTTCTCTGGTACTCCCGCAAGACTTTGAGAGCTATCCCGTAGAAATACAGAAACGGGCTGCTGGTGTAGATCTCGACTCCTTCGCTGATTCTTCTGGCGCCGCGATCGATAGTTTCGTCTGTATGATCTTCGGCGCTGGTGGAGCCGTGTGATTGAAAGAACAGTATCAGGCCGCGCCTGATCTGTTCATACTTTTCCGCGGCGCGTTCCACGTCCGGATCGAGCAGCCGGAGCAGACAGTCAAATGCCTCTCGGGTCAGGACCCAGTCTTTCTTTCGGGGGCGGGACTCTTTCATGCATCCGCCTGCGAGGAAGTTTGAACAAGACGTTCGCTAGCTCTTGAAATGCGCGGATATTGTCGGCGCTTTGGCTTCGGCTGACCCAAAGGGGCGTCGTGCTCTGCCTGCCGCCGCGCTGCAAACTCGTTTCAGCGCCACTCACCTTGAAGCGTGAACGCAGCCCAGGAGTAAGGGTTTGACGAGTTACTTTTCTTCCACATCTCGAGCTGCGCTGCCCGGAGTGCTGCCGCCGGCGGCAGATGCCGCTCGCCAAGCATCTCGGCGTAGAACCTCGTCATGAATTCGGCTGTGGCTCGATCATCAATCTTCCACAGGCTTGCTACCACTCGCGGCGCTCCGGCGTACATAAAGCCGCGCGTCAATCCAATCATTCCTTCGCCTCTGATGTCTCTGCCGAGTCCGCTCTCACATGCGCTTAGCACGACCAGGTCAGCCGGCAGCTTCAGATTGTAGATATCGTGCAGGCGAAGGAAACCGTCTTGTGGTTTGCCATTCTGATCAACCAATGAGAGGACGATGCCGGACAATTCGGGATGCGAATTGTTGAGTAGGGCGTGCGTGGCGAAATGCGCGATGCGATAGCGCCCGAGCTCGGCACTTGTCGCCGTGTCTCGGCTCGCGGCGAAATCGAGAGCCTGCAGGCGCGCATCTGCGGGCACAAGCGATAGGATTCCCAGCGCCTCTGCGCGTGAAAAGAGGAGTCGCGGAATGCGATAGTTGGCATCAACTGCGCCCAACTCGATTGCTGACCGCTGGACGTCTGCGATCAGCGCGCTTGCTGCTTTCGTACCGGACCGGCGACGGTCTTTTCCCGCGCCGTGTCTGACACGGAGATCATCCTCTGTAAATACCGGATCAGCCACTACTGCGATCGTTTTTGGCGCAGGTGCTCGTCCACTCATTTCCCGACGCAAAACAGCCAGCGTGGACACCGATGGCAGGTTCACAATCTCATGATCGACAACCAATGGTTCGGAATTGACGCGGAGGCGCGCGGATCGGGAGACGCGCGGATTGGTTGAGTTCCTTTCCTTCTCCCCATCTCCGCCTCGGCCCGTCTCCATGTCTGATTCGGGAACCGGCAACGCCGCAAACGGCAGGTACTGCAGCGCTCCTTCGGTCACGACGATTAGTCGTTTCTCACCCAACCGCGAGGCAACGGGCGCCAACAACATCCGACTCAATGTCCGCGCCGCTTCTGGGTACTGCCCATCTGCCTGGGCCAAGCGCTTTCGTCGCTGCTCGTCTGTTTCCCCCTTTCGATGACTGTTGCGCGCCGTCAGCGACAGATAGAAACGCACGGCTGCCTCCTCGATTGCAGCCCGCTTTGGCAGTCCGAAGCTCTGGATTGACGTTTGTGTTACCAGCCACAAAAAGCTCCCCTCATCACCCAGTGCATATTCGAGGAGCAGCGAATCTGGATCCAGAATCTGTTGTTGAATCTCCTTTAGACTCAGCGGTGCGGGCTGAGTCAGCGCGGCATAGCGAGGGCTGGACTCCCTTATTTGCGTTGTGACTTCCTGGTATTCGTTTGTCAGCGCATCGATCTCTCTCGTTACAGCGACTATCTGCTCTTCGTTGTGTTTGCCTCTTAACAGTCGCATTTGGAAGTCGGCTTTAGCATTGAGTTGCCGTTGCAAATTGCGTTCGCGCTCAGCCAGTTGAGGCTCAACGCCCTCGCGGATATCGACGCTAGCCGCGGCGAGCATCTCAATCAAACTCCGGGCTCGCGCCCGCTCGCTCGCCTGGATAGCCATCGCATCAAATCTGCCTGAGGGATCGTTCCGATGCAGCCGCATCAGTAGATCGATATAGAACTCGTAGTAATCGCGAACCGTTGCAAAGTACGAGGCGCGGAGTTGCTCATCGGCAATGTTCGTTCGCACCTGCTCGATGATCCTGAGCGCCTGTTCGATCTCTTCCCGCGCCTTGAGGAGATTGCCAAGATCACGCTCGGCGCGGGCAAGATGGTAGAGTGTGTTTGCTTCACCCTCGCGATCACTCACTGCGCGGTGAAGAGGCAGCGCTTTTGCGTAGAAGTCAAAAGCCTTCTCAGAATCGCCGAGCAAGGAGTAAACAACGCCAAGCTCTGTCATCGTTCGACCCTGGCCTCGCCGGTCACCGGAGGTGCTTCTCACCTGCAAGGCTTCGCCCAGATGGTCAAGCGCCTTTTGATATTCGCCCGAACTTGTATACAGCCTCCCGATGCCTGTAAGAACTCTGCCTTCGCCTATCAAATCGGACGTGCCGCGCCAGAATTGCAGCGCTTTAAGATAGTTGTCGAGTCCTGTCGTGTAATCGTCGAGAGCTGATTGGACTTCCGCGATTTGGAACAGAGCGCGGGCTTCACCGTTCGTGTCCTTCGCGGCTCGCCAGTGCGGCAGGGCCTTATTGAGATAGTCGAGCGCTTTCTGCTTTTCCCCCAGAGTGACATAAACCCCGCCGATTGCCGTTAGAGAAATGCCCAAGCCGCGCTCTTGAGTCTTATTAGCGGGAAGCTTAGCGGGAAGTGCTTCCTGGTAGGCGTGAAGCGATCTGAGGAAGGAATCGAGTGCTTTCTGTTTTTCACCGAACGAGCTGTAGATTGCGCCTATGTTGTTGAAAGTCCAGCCTTCACCGATATGATCCGCGCAGGCTTTCCAGAGCGGCAATGCCTGCTCATATGCTTCGAGCGCCTCTTGGTAATCGCTCAAGTTATACCGGACCTCACCCAGAAACATGAGAGTGGTGGCTTCCTCAGAGTGGTCACCCAAAGAGTGCCACAGAGGAATTGCTTCGGTGAACTTTCCGATCGCCTGCCGCAAAGCCTCTCCGGTGCCTATCTCGTGCAGCCGCCACCCTTCAGCGGTGGCACGGTCTGCGATAATCAAACTCATGTTCGCCTCGGTGGCCGGTAACCGTCTTAAGATCATAATGAAATACCGGCCGGCAGCCGCGTTCCGGTCAGGTGCGCGCACCTCCAAGAGATAGTCACCCGCCGATGCGCTCACGTGCGTAATGGATTTCTCGCCGTAGGTGCTTTCCGGGGTATCTACCTCGTCAACTTTCTTCCCGTCCGGGTCCCGCAGCGTCAAGACAACATTTATGCCGTTCATTTCGAGCCGGACGCGCATGTACAGGTGTGACTCAAACGCAAGGTGGTAGTAATGAGATTCACCTCCTCCAAGCACCCGCTCGATTTGAGGGCCGGGCTTGAGCTGGCGGACTTCTCCGGTGCCCTGTGTCGACCCTCTGAGTTCAAGGTCCGACTTCATAGGTTCAGAAGAAACCCACGCGTGTGCGCTTACAGTCGACGAGCACAAGAGTACTAAGTTGATGAAAGTGATTAGGCAGGCGGGCACCATCCAACCGGAGCTTTGCAAAAGTGTGTCACGTTTTGCCAGTGGGGGCATGACCTTAAACCTCTCTGAACCAAGAAGGCAAAATACGCGAGGTTGGTCAACAAGAGGTGCTCCCGCTCCCCGGGACAATGGGTTCGGCTGCCAAGCGATTCCAAGAGCATTTAACGATAGAGGACGTCCAACTCGAAGGCTCGATAGGACCCTAGCACGAGAGGACACTACGCTGCCCGAACAATGACCCCTTGCAAAGGAGATATTAGTCCTCTGGCAGCTCGTTTTCAATCGATAAGTCAAGCTCCGAGTTTTCCGAGCGGCAGAGCAGGTCTTGTGTTTTCAAAAAGCTCTCGGTGGTAATTTCGCGTCTGGCCAGCCTTCAATGGCGGCCGTAGCACAATAACCTTAAACAAGGACGGTAGGGTCACGGGGCTTGACGAC
>DAIMCP010000115.1:0-10466 GCA_036726305.1 Pyrinomonadaceae bacterium
CGCCGGAGCGAATAATTCTGCGGGAGCCGGTCAGCGCAACATTGATCGAGCGGTGCTGGCAGACAAATTTGTTGAGTCCAACCCGGCAGCCCTAGCCACCGGCCTGCGCTGCTCACTGCTTCTTTGCTAAGTCTGCACTCCAGCCTTCATGACCACGATTTCGCGGGCGCTCGCTGCCGGCAAGGTGATGTTGTCAACCCCGACACCGGCGCCCCCACGCAAGCGCCAAATATCGTCGAGCCGTCCCTGCGACGTGGCGCCCTAAGGCCAGGAGACTGCGAGGCGGTCAGTGTGACCAGAAAACCAATCAGCGATCATTCAGTCTGATTTGGGTCGTCGCCGGTCTTATCTGTTCCACCTGTTCCCGGCCTGATTTCATTTGGATCCCGCCACTTGCCCAGGTGTTGGCACAAGTGTTGCCAAGTTGGCAATGCCCGACTTGGCCAGAGTGCCTGGCGAAGTGCTCGGGGAAACCGTTCGAGGAGAGATGACTGTAATGAGCTTAAGTACAAAAATAAGAAAGCAATTCGCGCTCTTGCTGGCTGCACTGCTGCTTTTGCAGCTTGCTCCCCTCAGTGCTCTGGCCCAGTCGCGACTGCGGCAGAAACTCAGTCAAGAGAATATTGTTCCGGACGAGCCGCAGGATTTGCCGGCCCGCACGGATGCGCCTCAGGGCAGCCTCTCTTGGCGGCACAAGCTGGCTCCTGACCTCGAGGAAATCGTCGATGCGGTCGCGTCACGCCGCCGACGCGATAAGACTGCTCAAGTCATCATCCAACTAAGCGCCAGCAAGATCAGCGGCAAGAAGGGCATTGCCGGCATAAGGGCCCAGGGCATCATGGTCAACGATTCCGTGCGCGCTGAGTTTGTGACAAAACTGGCCAGCCACAATGGCCGCGTCAAGAACACCTTCAGCAATCTGGGTCTAATCAGCGCCGAGTTGCCGCTGTCGCGCATGCGCGAGCTGGAGTATGACGACGACATTGCCTATGTCAGTCCCGATCGCGCCATCGCTTCACATGGACACGTTGAGAACTCGACTGGCGCGGCGCAAGCCGATGCCCGCACTGCTGTTTCCGGTTTCACTTCCATCAATGGCACCGGCGTCGGCATCGCCGTTCTCGATAGCGGTATTGACAACGCCCACAACCTGATCAAAGTATCAACCGGGCGCCCCAGCGTCGTTTACTCAAAAACCTACACCGGTGTTCCGATTAACAAAGACTACTTTGGCCATGGGACCCACGTTGCCTCCATGCTATTTGGCAGCCCTGCCTACAAGTGGGACTACTACGGCGGTATGGCCTATGAATCCAGTGTGATTAGCCTGGGAGTTCTCGATCAGTATGGTATGGGCCTTTCCAGCAACGTTATCGCGGCGCTTGATTGGTGTATTGCGAACAAGGCTACCTACAACATCCGCGTCATCAACATGAGCCTGGGTGCGCCGGTAAGAGACAGCTACCGGACCGATCCGCTTTGCCTGGCAGCTCGTCGCGCGTACAACGCCGGAATCGTGGTCGTGGTCGCCGCGGGCAATCGCGGCAAAGACATATTTGGACACAAACTCTATGGCGGAATTGACTCGCCCGGCATCGAGCCCTCCGTTATCACCGTGGGAGCGACCAACTCCTTCGGAACCGACACCAGGGCCGACGATACCATCGCCACCTTTAGCTCACGCGGCCCAACGCGCGGCTATACCACCGATTCCGCCGGCGTCAAACACTATGACAATCTGATCAAGCCCGACCTCGTTGCTCCGGGTAACAAGTTAATCGGCGCGATCTCTCAAAGCAGCATCGGTCAGCCAACCAGCTTGATAACAATGTTTCCGTCATTCAAGACAGGCACCTCATCGAAGGCTAATGACCAGGTGATGTATCTGAGCGGCACCTCGATGGCTACACCGGTGGTGGCGGGCGCCGCCGCCATGATGCTGGAAGCTAACCCCAACCTGACACCGGGTTTGGTTAAGGCGATTCTGATGTACACAGCTCAACCGCTCCGCAACTTCAACACGCTGGAGCAGGGCGCCGGCCAGGTTAACGCCGAAGGCGCGGTTGAGATTGCCGGACAGGTTAAGTCGAATGCCTCCACCCTGGCAATCGGCGCTCCTATGCTGAATAGCTGGAATGAGGCGGATCAGGAAAACTCCTTTAACGGGACCAGCGAGCGGATAATCTGGGGCCGAGGCATAGTCACAAATTTCTGCGTGCTCTACGGCAGCGCTTTGATGACTAATTGGCAGGGTATGTATGCGCAGGACAAGCTGCTGGCGGACGGAACCTCGATCACGAATGGTGTAATCACCAGAAACGTAAGCCTGGTGACCCCCGGCGTCAGCAACACAGCGGGACCGCTGCTCAACACGGGCGTCCTCGTTAGTGATGGAGTGTTGGTGGCTGACGGGGTGCTCCTTGGTGATGGAGTACTGCTCGGCGACGGTGTGTTGCTGGGTGATGGCGTGTTGGTTGGAGACGGCGTCCTGGTCGGCGATTATTCATATGGAAACCAAATAGTCGCCGGCGATAGCACGGCAGCCATGTCCGCCGCTCCCTAGTATTGAATTTGGACTCTGCGGCGTCGGACCAAGGACGACAGCAAATACCATTGTCGATTCCACAGTGAAGAGGCATCACGGCATGCACAACCGAAGCGCCCTGGCACAAAAACTCGCACCGCCGCCGCTCTCAGCCCCAATTGGCGACGTTAAGACAGTGCGGCTCGACGCTGAGCATGAAGCAGAGGTGCTCGGCTTTCTCGCCGCACGCCCACTGCACACGGTCACGATGGTCGGGTTTATTCATGACAATGGCCTGGTCAGTCCGCTCAATCGCGGGACCTTCTATGGCTGCTGTAACCGCCAAGGTGAACTCGAAGGCGTCGCCCTGATTGGCCATGCAACCCTCATGGAAACCACGACCGACCGCGCTCTCGAAGCGTTCGCGGGATTAACCCGCTCATGTGACGCCGTTCATTTCATTCTGGGTGAGCGGGAACGCGTTGAAGAGTTTTGGAATTACTATGCGGAGTCCGGCAGGCAGATGCGCCGCGCCTGCCGCGAGCTCTTATTCGAGTTACGCTGGCCCGTGGCGGCGCTGGAGGAAGTTTCCGGGCTGCGGTTGGCTACCCTGGATGATCTCGAGCTAATCATGCCGGTGCACGCCCAAATGGCTTTTGAGGAAAGTGGCGTCAACCCCTTGGAACGCGACCCGGAGGGCTTTCGCAAACGGTGCGCACGGCGCATCGAACAAGGCCGCACCTGGGTTCGGACCGATAGCGGGAAACTCATTTTCAAAGCCGACGTCATTTCCGACACACCGGCTGTGGCCTATCTCGAAGGCATTTGGACTAATCCTCGAAGCCGGCACCAGGGCTTCGGTCTGCGCTGTCTGTCACAGCTTGCCAGAACCCTCCTGGAGTCCTCTCAGTCCATCTGTATTTTGGTGAACGAGCAAAATCAAGCAGCTCACCGGTTCTATCAACGCGCGGGCTTTAAGCTGCGAGCCCTCTACGACACCATCTTCCCGAATTAGCACTGGTGAGCTATAGATTCAGCGTACCGTGGCTGCCGCGTGCGCGACAGGCTCTTGAGATTCATCCTCTTCTTTTTGTATGCGGAGCCACCATCCAGAGAGTCTGCAATGCGCCTAACGTTATTCGTTGGGGTCCCGCCGATGAGTCATTGATTAAGGCGAGTATAATTCCCACAGCTTAGCCGCAGCCAAACCAAATACTCGTAACTTGTCCCCCGGGAAGATGGTATAAGAACGTCGTAGACATGTGAGCTGCCGGAAGTCGCGGGCATTTTCAGGCCCTCGGTTGAACAGGAACTCGCGGGCAGCCCGGGCATGTAGCTGGTTTCACCAAACTAAATTAGGGGGAAACATGGAGATCTTTGTCTACCGGGAAGGCGCGGACCGGGTCGAGGAAGGGTTCACTGTCGAATACATCCCCGCGCTCTTACGCGACGAGAAGGTCATCTTCTGGGTAGACATGGAGTCCCCGTCCGAGGCGGATGACCACGTGCTGCTGGATGTCTTTCGCTTTCACCCGTTGACTGTCGAGGATTGTCGCGCTAATCGCCATCATCCAAAAGTCGAAGAATTTCCTGACTATATTTATTTTATTGTCCATGCAGTGCGCACCGATGCCAGCTCAGAGCGCTTTAACACAATTGAATTGGACGGTTTTCTGGGACGTAATTATGTGGTCACATATCATCACGACCACTTTGCCAGCGTCGAGAAAATAAAGCAGACGATACGGTCGAGTCCAATTACTTGCCAGCGGGGCGCGCCTTTTCTGCTGCACGCAATCATCGACAGTATAGTAGACGACTACCTGCCGGTGATGGACGATTTTGACGAACGAATAAATGATTTGGAAGACAATATTTTTACGCTCCGTCGTCCCAATGACGCGATTCTGGAAGAGATCCTTGGATTGAAACGCAGCGTGCTCAGGCTGCGGCGCATTTCATCGAAACAGCTTGAGGTGCTGTATCGCATGAGTCATGGGCAGTTTCAGCTGATCAGCGGACCGGTGCTTCCCTTCTATCGGGACATCTATGATCACCTGGTGCGCGTCACGGACCTGGCAGAAAGCTACCGTGATTTAATTAGCGGTTCATTGGAAGCTTACCTTTCGGTCGTCTCCAACAGGCTCAATGAAATAATGAAAGTGCTCACAATCTTTTCGGCAATCATGCTGCCTCTGACTTTTATTGCGGGGGTTTATGGCATGAATTTCGACAATATGCCGGAGCTTCATTCTCGCTATGGTTATTACACAGTCTGGGTCATTATGATCGCGGTTGCAGTGGGAATGCTGGGGTTCTTCTGGCGACGGGGCTGGATTGGCAAGGGGCCGGCGCGGAAAAGGATGAAGCAGAACCAGTGAATTTGAAGCGAGGGTGCGGAGAAAACGGACGCGGAGGGAACGGACGCGGAGAGGAGCGACGCGGAGACGCGGGGACATGTCGCGCAAGGAGTGAAATACAGGGCGGCGGATGTGCTGAAGAAGCAAACTCTTTGCGCGTCCCCATTCCCCGCGTCTCCGCGTCCCTACTCCCCGCGTCCCCGCGTCCCTACTCCCCGCGTCTCCGCGTCCCTGCTCCCGGCCTCTCCGCGTCCCTGCTCCCCGCCTCTCCGCGTCCCTACTCCCCGCGTCCCCGCGTCGGCTCCTCATCCTTCATCCTTCAACCTTTCCCGCTTGGCAAATTCTCCGTCCGGGGAAGGCGAGCTACGATCGCCTCCGGCAGGTCCGGAATCCTTTTGTGTCTCTTCAATATCGCTGAGTGTCTTCTTACTGGTTGCGGTGGACGAAGGCTCAGCAGCGGATTGCGAGGACTCGTGGTTGGTTTTCCTGTCTCCCATTTGTTCCCCCTTAATTGATCACAATCAGTCCGGTGGCAATGATAACGGAGGTGACAACGGCGGCGTAAGCCCCGGCTACCAGGTCGTCGCTCATAATACCGAGTCCCCCTTCCAGGTTCTCGAACTGTCGCGCCGGATAGGGCTTGACGATATCGAAAAAGCGGAAAAGCAGGAAAGCTGCAATGACACTTAACCATCCGGGAGCGAACGGCAAGACCGGCAGCAGCGCGATTAACTGTCCGGCTACCTCATCGATTACCACCTTTCCGGGATCTTTGCGGCCAGCCAACATTTCAGTTCGCGAAGCGGCCCAGATGCCTATCAGGCTGACGACGGTTATTACCAACAGCTCGATGCCAATGAAAATGGACCAGGGAGAAAACAGCAATACACTGTTGGGCCGCGCCAACGCACTCGTAAAGTGGAATGTGAGAAAGCGCAACAGGAGGTAAATGCCGACGCCCACCAGCGAACCCCAGGTGCCCGGGGCGATCGGCAAATAGCCAACTCCACAGGTGGCGATGGCGAGCGCCAGATAGTCCCTGGCTGAACGTGCCTTTCCTGAAGTGGCGCCTGGATCTGCCGCTGTGGATCGGTTGAATTCGTCGCTGGATTCTTTGGTTGCCATTCGCAAGATCGGTGGAGCAGCCTGAAAAGCGCTACCCTACAATGCGGCCCACGAGATCGTATTCCTGTGCGCCGGTGATCAAAACATTTATTAATTGGCCTGGCTGCGGCAATACCCCATCCGGGACGTCATTAATGAGCACACAGCCGTCGATATCAGGCGCCTGAGTTTCCAGCCGTCCCTGCCATAGCAATTCGCTCTCCTTAGACTCTCCTTCAAAAAGGACAGGCACGATTGTACCGATGCGCAGTTTGTTCTTTCGCTTCGAAATGCGAGCTTGTTCTTTCATTATCTGCTTACGACGTCGCTCGGCAATGCGCGGTTCCACCTTATCGGGCAAGTCGGAGGCCGCCGTCCCTTCCTCGTCCGAATAGGTAAATACTCCCACACGATCGAATTCGACATTCCTCACAAACGCCAGGAGTTCTTCGAAATCCGCATCAGTTTCACCCGGAAAACCGGTAATGAAAGTTGTACGCACTCCGATGCCGGGGACACGCTGGCGCACGCGCTGGATTAAACGCTCCAGACTGGCACGATTACCTCCGCGCTTCATCAGTTTTAGAACATTCTGCGAAGCATGTTGCAGAGGCATGTCGAGATACTTGACGGCCTTGGGCTCAGTCGCCAGCACCTCAAGGAATTCATCACTGATATGGGTTGGGTAGGTGTACATCACCCGCACCCATTCAATGCCCTGAGTATGCGAAAGTTCACGAAGCAGGTGGGCCAGGGCGTCCTCTTTACCGAGGTCTTCACCGTAACGCGAAGAGTCCTGCGCTACTAAAATCAATTCCCGGATACCTTCCTCAGCAAGCTGATGTGCCTCGGCGACTATCGAGCCAAAGCGGCGACTGCGAAAATGGCCGCGCATCTGGGGAATGAAGCAAAAGGCGCAGGGGCGATCGCACCCTTCCGCAATCTTAATGAAGGCATAATGACCGGGGGTGGCCAGCACGCGAGGCGTCGATTCGTCGTAGAGATACGTCGCGCTTTGATTGCCGAGGGAGACTACCGGGAGCGCTCGAACATTTGTCCGGGGATTGCAAACCGTCAGGATGTCGTTAATCTGGCTGGTGCCAATAAAGGCATCGACCTCCGGCATGGCTGCTTTCAACTCGTCCCGGTAGCGTTCCACCAAACAGCCGGCGACGACGAGACGCGTCGCCACCCCATCAGTCTTCAGACGAGCCGCTTCCAGGATTGCGTCTATCGACTCCTGTTTGGCCGACTCAATAAAGCCGCATGTGTTGACAACCAGGGTATCCGCGCTCGAGGCATCGGCCGTGATCTCAAAACCTTTTTGTTTCAGCTGTCCCATCATCACTTCGCTGTCGACGAGATTCTTAGGGCAGCCCAAGCTGATAAAGCCAATTTTCTTCATTAAATACTCAACTGGTTAATTTCGTAACGAGTGATCCTGGGAAGAGGCTGACTTCAAAGTCTCTTTGTTCTGCCTCGGTGAGGGAGGCTTGCCGGTTAGCGCAGACGAGCCTTCGGTCACGTTTTCTGCCAGGGTCGCTTCCAAACCGGAAAGCAAAATCTCAATTCGTTGCAACTCTGGAGCAGACAAATTAGCCGCGCCGTAACGCACGCGATTGTAAGCCTCGGTGAGCGGAAGCATCTCCTGCCAGCCTAACCCGGCAGCAAACTCCAACGGTGTCTGGCCTGGATCGCGCTTAAACCCTCTGGCAGCCAGCAAGCGAATTAGTCTTTCATAAAACTCTACTTTCGAAACTCCCGGCGCTTCCGCCGCCCGCGTGCCACCTAAGGCCCGGCGCCAACCGAAATGGCGAATGCGCCAAAGCACGAGGCTTAGCAGGACTACGAATGCAGCGATCATGACCAGGAACAAAGCTTTTGGCCAGTGGCGGCGCGACAGTGAGCCGAGCGCCGCAAGTTCGCCGGTGAATGTATGCCGGTACCTAAAAAGCCGGTTATTCACTGAAGTAGCAAGTGAGCGCTGTTCCTGCTTATCATAGCCGACCACATACTGGAACCACATCAGTTCAAAAGCTTCAGCGTATTTCCCCAACAGTCCGGACCAGCCATAGTGCTGGCTGGCGAGCCGTCCCGCGGCCGGTGTGGGATCGAAAGTCACCCAGGATTTGGTCGCCGGAAAATAGACCTCGACCCAGGAGTGAGCATCACTTTGCCGCACTGTGTAAGCTGCTGCCGCGTCGTTATATTCACCGGTCAGAAAGCCGTTGACCACCCGCGCCGGTATCCCCTGGGTGCGTAGCATTACGGCCATGGCGGTCGCGAAATACTCGCAATGACCTTCGCGGACATTGAACAGAAAGTCAGACAGGGGCGTGGAACCCGTTGCTTTCATTTGCAGCGAATAGCCGTAGTCATTTCTGAGCGCTGATTCGATCGCTCGCGCAGCATCGTAGCTATTGCGTGCGTACTCTCTGAGAATTATTGTGCGCGCCAATTCCTGAATCCGTGGATCGAGCGATTCGGGCAGCTGCAGGTAATGAAAATGTGAAGCCGGATAAGCCTGCCCGTCGCGCCGCAGGAGCCGGGCATCTGGCGTGGTAGTATCCGACACTGCCCGGTAGATCAGTCGTTCAAGTTCGTGACGCCGCGATTGGATCGACCCTTCGCTGTCCATCCTCAGGAACGGAAATGGTCCCTGAACAGCAACTGCTCTGGGTGCGGCAAAGAGCACAGGAGTGTCCATGGGCTCGAGGAAGATTGTTTGTATTGTCAGGCGCTGGACGGCTTCAGTGGTATCCAGTGGGAAAATCCCGCAGCCCGTGCGCGACTGCTCGCCGCCATTGTCACAGCGCTCTTCCACACGCTTCTCGGATCGTCTGGCTTCAAGTGATTTTTTCCAGCCGCGCCCGGTGAATTCATCCAGAGCCAGGCCGCGCCATTTGAGCTCACGGCTGGAAGCTCCCGAGGAGACATCAAGACGGACATGCATAACCACCTGGTTGTTCTCTTTCAAGGTTCCAAGCTCACCCAACTGCACATTCTCGGAAAAACCGATAAAGTTCGTCAGACCCGAGCCACGGCGTGTAAACGCGGCGGCGCCGGCACGCGGGGCGACCAAAAATAAGGGCAATGACAAGAGTCCAATGAGAATTAGAAAGACCACGGACAAGGCCGGCAGGCTTCTTATTTCGGCATTGCGTGGGATCCTTTGCCGCCGGGACCTTTGCGATTCCGGGGCCAACAGCAGGCGCGTTCCCACCGGTTTAAGTCCGCGACGGGTTTTCCGAATCTCAAAAGCCACTACGGTGGAGATGCTGCAAACCAAATAGATAGTGAGTGAAGCCAGAAAAATAGGGCTAAGGCTTAAGCCGGCCGCCAACAGCACTTCAAAAAAGGAAATCAAGTAGAGGAATACCCAATCGCGGTCGGACTTTACCTGCAACAATTTGATCGCCGACAGCACGACGATCAGATGGGCAATAGCACTTACCAGGGCGTTAGTCTGCAACTCGCCAACGTCTGCGAGTCCAAGTGCGGACTGGTAGGACCAATCCAGGTAGAAAATGGGTACGGCCAGCAGAACAAGAATGAGCCCGGACCGCTCGGACAGTTGCCACTTGCTGGCTTCAATTCGCCAGGACACCAGGGTGGCGGCGGCAAAGATCAGGCCCAGACTCCAATGCAGGGCTCCCGCCCCGAGGAGTGCCAGGGTCGCCACAGCGATCATGGCATAAGAGGAGGCGCGGAAGTAGGTATCGAAGGCCATGGCTCAGCAGCAGAAAATAATGAAGCCCGCTCAGCTTAACACTGAGCGGGCTTCATTTAATAATCCCGGCGACTTCCTACTCTCCCACACAGTTACCCGTGCAGTACCATCGGCTCCAGCAGGCTTAACTTCCGTGTTCGGGATGGGAACGGGTGTGACCCTGCCGACAAAATCACCGGAAAACTTGTGAAACAACTTTTTGGGCTTTGGACTTTGTGCTTTGGACTTTGTGCGCTCACTCAGGTTGAGTCAACCATGGGGAGAAGTTCAAAGACCAAAGACCCAGGTTCCAAAGACCCTAAAAGGTCTCGGAGAATCGAATAGTGATTATGTTGTCTTCCCTTTCGGCAAGTTCGCGCAAGCGCGAAGCATGTTGCTTGAGTAAATTTTATGGTCAAGCCAAGGGACTGATTAGTACTGGTCAACTGAGCACATTACTGCACTTACATTTCCAGCCTATCAACCTCGTGGTCTACAAGGAGTCTCACTGGCAGAATTAATCTTGGGTCTGGCTTCACGCTTAGATGCATTCAGCGTTTATCCATGCTCCACTTAGCTACCGAGCGCTACGGCTGGCGCCATAACTCGTACACTAGAGGTGGATCCATCCCGGTCCTCTCGTACTAAGGACAGATTCCCTCAATTCTGCTCCGCCCACACCAGATAGGGACCGAACTGTCTCGCGACGTTCTAAACCCAGCTCACGTACCGCTTTAATTGGCGAACAGCCAAACCCTTGGGACCTTCT
>DAIMCP010000116.1:0-9744 GCA_036726305.1 Pyrinomonadaceae bacterium
ACTAGAATAGTACCGACTTCAGTCGGATTTTTCGCGCAACCCTAACAGCTCTCGTAAGTCGCCCTTCCCTAACAGCCCGCCTAAAAGGCGGTACTCTAAACACCTGGCGCTCAGAGTACCGACTTCAGTCGGGTTTTTTCGCAACAGCTCTCGTAAAAGTTTTTCGCTCTTCCCCCACTCCCCCTAAGAGTTTTTCGCCCTTCTTTAACAGCCCGCCTCTGACAGCCCGACTGAGAGGCGGTACCCTGAACACCGGTGGACCAGTTTTGCGAGGTTAGATTCGTATGCTTAAATGCTTCTACCGGTAAACATGCTGCATCAAAATACGCTTCAACTTACGCAGTCGGTGCTGGCCATCATCGACATGCAGGAGGCTTTTCGCCCAAAGATTCCCCACTTTGCCGACCTTGCGGCCAGCATCGCGGTCATGATTCAGGGGGCAAGGCTGTTAGGTCTCCCGGTTATTGTCACCGAACAATATCCCCAAGGCCTGGGACACACCGCACCGGAGATCGCTGCCGTGCTACCGGAGGCTGCTCCGGTCATCGAGAAAACGTCGTTCAGCTCGTGCGGCGCATCTCTCTTTGAGTCTCAACTGCAACAGAGCGCAGCCAGGCAAGTGATTGTCTGCGGTATCGAGGCGCACATTTGCGTGAACCAGACGGTACACGAGTTGTTGGCCCGGGGATTCCAGGTCCATTTGCTGACGGATTGTGTAGCCTCGCGCAACTTCAACGACAGAAAAGCCGCGACCAGGAAGATGCAGGCGAGCGGCGCCATCCCCTGCTCGATTGAGATGGCCCTATTCGAGTTAATGCGTGATGCCCGGCATGAGCAATTCAAGGCGATACAGGGTTTAATAAAGTGATGCTGATCATGAGGGCTTGATGGACCAACTCTTTTCACAACTCAATGAGCAGCAGCGCGAGGCCGTCATCAATACTGAGGGGCCGCTTTTAATTCTAGCCGGCGCGGGATCAGGCAAGACCCGCGTCATTGCCTACCGCATCGCTTACCTGATCCTGGAACAAGGAGTCCCGCCATGGAATATTCTGGCGGTCACCTTTACCAACAAGTCAGCGCAGGAGATGCGAACGCGTGTGCAGCACCTGCTACAGGGCCACGAACTAGCGGGTTTGCCCTGGGTCTCAACTTTTCACAGCCTTTGCGTGCGCATTCTCCGTCAGGACATCGAGCAGTTGCAGGAAGGTTACAGCCGCAGTTTCACGATTTACGATCAGGACGACTCGCTGCGTCTGATCAAGAATGCCGTCAAGGATCTGGGTTATGACGACAAGCAACTGGGCGCTCGCTCGGTGCAAAGCGCGATCAGCTCAGCCAAGAATCGCGGCGAGGATGTCGCTGCCTATGCCGCGCGGGCTGCTTACGAAGACGAACGCCGGGCGGCAATTGCGCGCGTTTACAAAACCTATGAAGAACGCCTGCAGGCGAACAACGCCCTCGACTTCGACGACTTAATGATCAAGACCGTGCGTTTGTTGCGCAATGCCACGGAGGTTCGCGATAAGTACAATCGGAAATTCCGCTACCTACTGGTAGACGAATACCAGGACACGAATGCGCTGCAGTTTGCGCTGGTCAGCCTGTTGACCCAACAGCAGCAAAACATCTGTGTGGTAGGAGACGAGGACCAGTCGATCTACAAATGGCGCGGCGCCGACATCACCAATATCCTGAATTTTGAGAAACACTTCCCAAAAGCGAAGTTGATTCGGCTCGAGCAGAACTATCGCTCGACCCAAACCATCCTTGACGTCGCGGGCGCGGTGGTCAAACACAATACGGAGAGGAAGGGAAAGAACCTCTGGACCTCGAATCCGGCTGGAGATCGCGTTCGCTATTACCAGGCACTCGATGCCGAAGCTGAAGCTCGTTTTGTGGCGGCAAAAATCCGCGAGCACCGGAACGAGCAGTACGATATCCGCGCGGCCGTGCTGTACCGCACAAATTCGCAGTCACGGGTCTTTGAAGAAGCCATGCGCCGCGCAGGCTTGCCATATAACATTGTGGGCGGCTTTTCTTTTTACGAGCGCATGGAAGTGCGCGACATCATCGCTTATCTGAAACTCGCCCTGAATCCGACCGATTCAATCGCCCTGCAACGCGTCATTAATAGTCCACCGCGCGGCATTGGCAAGCAGACACTGGAGGAAATTGAGCGCCGGGCTCGCGATTCCGGGCTCTCCATCTGGGAAACCATCGCTTCGGTAATGGAAAAGCCTGAAGGGCTCAGTCCGCGTGCGATTGCAGCCTTGAAGAACTTCAGG
This sequence comes from Pyrinomonadaceae bacterium, assembly GCA_036726305.1. Taxonomy (GTDB): domain Bacteria; phylum Acidobacteriota; class Blastocatellia; order Pyrinomonadales; family Pyrinomonadaceae; genus JAOAPY01. Next base: position 2,289 of record DAIMCP010000116.1, read on the forward strand.
CAGATCATAAATCGTCTCGCTGACCTGGCAGGTGCGGATAGCCCAGCCGTCCCGCTAGATGTAGATGCGCAATTAAATATGCGCGTGGCGTCCCTCGATTCGCCGGCAAGCGAGGCAGGAGCGGCGCATACCACGCTTTCCGCCTCACCGGTATCGGATCTTGTTAAAGCGGCCATTTTCGACACCGGGTATGAACTCTCACTCAAGTCCGAGAACACCGACGAGGCAGAGGCGCGTCTCGAAAACCTTCAGGAACTCGTAAATGCTGCCGTGGATTATGACGAGCAAGGGATTGAGGGTCTGCGAGAGTTCATTGATCACTCTGCGCTTGCCTCGGATACGGACCAATACAAAAGCGACGTGCCCGTTACTCTTTTGACCGCTCACTCTGCCAAGGGCCTCGAGTTTCCCCTAGTCTTTATTGTCGGTTTGGAAGATGGATTGTTCCCGCATTCACGCTCAGCCACCGACCAGGCGGAACTGGAAGAGGAACGCCGTCTTTGTTATGTGGCCATCACTCGAGCGGAAAAGTATTTGTATGTGACGCACGCCATGAAGCGCCGCGTTTATGGTGAAGAACTGGCCTCGGAGCCCTCACAGTTTCTCAATGAAATGCCACTGGAGATGATTGAAGATCTGACCATGGGCAAGTCCTGGCTTTCCTTTGCGCGTGGCTCGTCGGCAATCGCCTATCCGGACGAACCACCCAAAGAGAAAAAGAAATATGCGGGTAAGACTTACGACAGCGTTGACTCAATCGCCGAGTTCTTCAAGCTCCGCGGCCAGCAAATGGGGAACACCAGAGGAGGCTCGCCGCCGGTTATAGTCAAGGGTGGACAACGGCGTGGGGCGGATGTCTCGCCCGTGGCCCATGGTCAGGATGATCATAAGACGTCTGACTTTGTGCCCGGGTCCTATGTGCGCCATGCTAAGTACGGCCGGGGTCTGGTCCTGCGCCGCGAAGGTGTCGGTGAATCAACCAAACTCACAGTCAGCTTTCCCGGGCACGGTCAAAAGAAACTGGTGCAAAAGTACGCTAACCTGGAAAAAGCGTAGCTGCATTTTCCTCTACCTCGACGGCCGCTGTTTCCAAGTGTGATCGACTCAAAGACCCATAGAGTCAACCGGGAGTGCGTTTTTCGCATCCATTACCTGCTGCCGAAACAAAGCATTCAAACCTCGGCTGCCAGAAATTATCACGTTACATATCTCTGGAAGCGGCCGTCTCCCAACCTCTTTACTTCTTCCTCTGCCCAAGGAGGGCTGACGCACATGAAAAACGCGCTAATCCTAATCCTCGTGTTTACCTTCTCCTTTAACGCTCTGGCTCAGACCCGATCCATCACCCATGTAAGAACTACGGCCAGAAATCAGCAGCAACGACTGCCGCCGCCCGCCGAGCCGACCAGGACACTGAACAAGTCTCTGCCGATCAAGCGAGTGATTCTCTACAGCAATGGAGTCGCCTACATCGAGCGGCGCGGATTGGTGAACGATCATGCTGAGATCAGTCTCTCGTTCAAGCAGTCGCAGGTTGATGATGTCTTGAAATCGATGGTCGTGCTGGATCTCGGCAAAGGGCGGATTGGCGCAGTGAGTTATAACTCCAGCGCGCCACCAGCGGCGCGCATGGCAGATATCCCTTTTTCGATTGAGCCGGGCACCGAGAACAGTGACAAGGGCGGCCTGGCCGGCGTACTGGCGCAACTGCAGGGTGCGCGCGTGCTGGTCGGCGCAGGCACCCGCTCAGCCACAGGTTCGATCCTGACTGTCGAGGAGCGAAAGTCGCAGATCGACGCCAACAAGCCGGCGCTCGTCACCCACGCTTTGGTCATCGCTTCAGAGTCAGGTGAATTATTAAGCTTTGACCTGGCAGACGTTCGTTCCATAAAACTGCTGGATGAAGGCACGCGGCGTGACGTAGGGGAATTTGCCAATGCCACGGCTTCGGCCCGGCGTCGTGATGCCAAGACCATCGTCGTAACTTCGGACGGCGCCGGCGCTCGCGAGATGCTGGTGAGTTACACCATCGCCGCGCCGATCTGGAAGACCACTTACCGGGTGGTGCTCGACCAGGCGGGCAAGCCCTTCTTCCAGGGATGGGCCATTGTGGACAACGTCGGCGACGAAGACTGGAACAACATCTCGCTGTCGCTTATTTCCGGCACACCCGTTTCTTTTATCCAACCCATTCAACAACCGTTCTATCGCTATCGCCCGATAGTGCCCATGCCGCCGGATCTGAAACTGGAGCCGCAGGTTTATGAGCCGGGACAAACCGGCGGCGTTTCGGCAGGCGGCGTGGGATCGACCGTGAGAAGCGCGGGGAATGCCTTCGTGGTGGACGGTGTTAACAATGCTAGGGGCAGGCAACAAATTCAACAGCGCCAACTACTCGATCTGCCCCGGAGCCCCAACACTGTCAACAATCTCGCTTTATTGGCCTCTGACGCGGCTGCCCCGTCACCTTCCTTGAGCGATGCCATCACTGGTCCGGATTCCGGGGTGGAAGCAGCGGCCACCGGTAACGAAGTTGGAGACTTATTCGAATACAAGATTGACCAGCCGGTAACCGTGCCCCACGACCGCTCAGCCTTGATTCCTATCGTGCAGGCACGCATGGATGGCGAGCGCGTGTCGATTTACAACGAGGCAGTCCGTCGCGACCGGCCGATGGGTGGCCTGTTACTGAGAAACACGACTGCCCTCACACTCGAGGGCGGCTCAATGACAATCATCGACGGTGATGCCTATGCCGGCGAGGCTTTGATGGAGCGCCTCAAGCCGGGCGAGCAAAGGCTTATTTCCTTTGCGTTGGATCTGGGAACGCTGGTCACAGCAACCACGAAAGAAGACCGCGCGCCCACGTTTCTGGTGCGCGTAGTCAACGGAGTCTTTCAGGCCCACTACCATCAGACGAGCAGGAAGGTCTACACCCTTACAAACCAAACCGACAAACCGCGTACGGTCTTTATCGAGCATCCAGTCAGGCCGGATTGGATACTGACTGATGACACGCAGAAGCCGGATGGCAAGAGCTCTCGCTACTATCGCTTTCGCGTACCGCTGGAACCGCACAAGACGGCTGAGGTGGTGGTCAATGAGCGGCGCGCCCTAATGGAGAGCTATGCGTTAACTAATTTTACCCGCGCGGAGCTGGAGTTGTTTGTTACGCGCAACTACATCGACGCCAAAACCCGCACCGAACTGGAAAAACTGATCGAGATCAAAAGTCGTATCGCGGCGGCGGATGCGCGCACGGAGGCAATCAAGGCGGAAGCGACCGGGATCGGAGAAGATCAGGAGCGCCTGCGTGAGAACATTAAAGCATTAAGCGGCACAGGCGAGGCAAAGCAGCTCATCACGCGTTATGTAGCGAAAGCCGATACTCAAGAGTCGCGTCTGGAGCAGCTGGAGAAAGATCGTCGCGCGGCGGCTGACGAGCGCGCGCGCTTGCAAGCCGAACTCGAAGCAGCAATCAGAGGGTTCGCTGTCAATCAACCCTGAACCAGTGTGCTTTAACCTTCCGGGCCTGTGGCCCTCGCGACTTCGGGAGGAGCCGTGGAGATGCTTTACCCGGACTGAGAGGGATCTCGACGCCGCCTTTTCAATTGAGGCGTTAGCGATCCGCGCACCGGAACCGGCGAACTGGACTGGCGACAAATGAGTGACGGGGCCTTAGCCGGCCCCGTCACTCATTAACCAATACAAAGCGGCCCGCCTGGCTCAGAACCTGACTATTACGCTGAAGCTGCCACTATTGTCATTGTAGTTGTCGTCATTGATCGCCAGAAACAGCCGGCCGTCGGCGGTTGCTGTGAAAATCAGTTGCCTGCCGATGAGAAACACCGGGCTGGTTTGGCCGTTGGGCATTTGAATGTAGCCAATCAGCGCTCCAGGCCCTGCGGAGGGTACAGGCTTAGCGCTGAAACCGCTGGCACGCCCGCCTTCCGGCCCTACCTTGCCAACTCGCGGACCGGCGATCACAATGCCGCTGGCATCGAAAGTTATCTGGTCACCCGCGCGCACATCGACGCCGGTGTCCGTGCCCCGCGACATGCCGGGAACGTCAATGGTTACTTCACGTGGTGCCGTGTCTGATTGTGGCGTACGCGACCTTCCCAATGGATTGCGGCGCGGAGGGTAGGTATCGCCCTGGTCGAACGCCAGGTTACGCTGGCGTTTAATCTGCACCGTAAAGCTGCCGCGCGCATCGTTGAATGCTCCGCGATTAGCCGTGAGATAGAGCCGCCCGTCGCGGTCGGCGGTGAATTCGCGGCTCGACCCGAGTTCCATAATCGGCGCCCGTGTATCATCGCTAACGGCGCCGATGAGTTGGCCTTCTTTAGCGTTCGGTAACGGCGCTGTCGGATCGGTCCGTTGCAGGCCATCTGGGGTTATGCGCGAGCGCCCAACGGTGATAACTCCTGAGGCGCTGACCTGCACGCGTTCGCCCCGCCTCAAATCTATCCCGCTATCGGTCCAGTTGGAATCGAGGGTTACCTGCACTGTACGCGTCTCGAGGCGCGTCCCGTCAATACTGCGTCCGCCAATCTCTATGCGATTGACTTCGTTGGGGCGGAAATACTGTATCTCGCCTTCGGCGGTCTGAGGCCGCGTGACTTCTGAATCTGCCGGCGCACCCTGCATGGTCGTATAAGTTGGCTCGACGCGCACGACGAAGCGCCCGCTATCAAAACCCAGCAGTGTGCCGCGTATCGCCCGCCCGTCACGCAGATAAACTGTGTCGGAGTATCGTCCTTGGGCCAGGGCTGAGAAGTTATTCAGGCCGAGGCTGGCTGTGCAGAGCAATATGGCTAATAAAATAAGTCTTTTCATCGTCTTTTTCCTTTCAGTTCGATAAAACTGCAGTCGGATAAATCAGCGCAACCGTGCGCTCAGCGGAATTCCCTGGAACAGGTATGGGGCTGGGATCTTTCAAGCTCAGCTTATACCCGCAAGGGCACGAGCGGCAACCAGGGAAATTCCAAACAATATCGGCCGGGGCAGTGCGCACCCCGGGACAGTGCCTGGGCATGCACTCCACTTGAATGCCTGACAGTAAGACGGTCCAGAGCAGCGGTTAGTCACTACCCTGGACCATGAAAAACGAACGCAGGTTGCGAAGAATACCTATTTCGTCAACTCAGCCACGATTTCATTGGCGTTGAAGACCTTGCGCAGCACCTCGAGCATGCCGCGAGAGTCCACCGAGATTGAGCGATTGACGGACTCGTCATAGATAAAATCGCCCACCAGCGACTGAATGTTCCCGTCAAAGATCAGGCCAATCAATTCCGCGTTCTTGTTAATTGTCGGTGAGCCGGAATTGCCGCCGATGATGTCGTTCGTGGTGACAAAATTAAAGGGTGTTTTCAGATCCAGCGAAGATTTCTTATCGACCCAGCGCTGCGGCAGGTTGTAGGGAAACTCTGCCTTGAACCGCGCGGAGCGATCATAGAGTCCTCCCAGTGTCGTGTACGGTATGACCTTCTTGCCATTTTCCATGTATCCCTTGACCGCGCCGTAGGACAACCGCAGCGTGAAAGTAGCGTCCGGGTAGAGTTTTGTCCCTTCGGTGTCAAAGCGTGCACGAGCGATTTTGGCATAATTAGCCCGCTCAACACCCGTGATCTCGCCTTCATAACGTTTGCGCAACTCACGCGCTTTCGCATCAATCGTGCGCGCCAGGACAATCATCGGATCGGTAGACGACTCGATCGCCGCCCACTTGCCCGCTGCCAACTCCTTGCGGTAAGCAGGGTCCTTAAGTTTGGTGCCCTCGATTAATTCGCTGGCCCGGTCCTCAGGTGTCTTGCCATCCATTACCTGTTTCACCAAAGCATTGTCCGCACCGAGTAACTCGATCATGAACCCGAGCGAATCGCTCAGTTTCAGCTTTTCGAAATCGTTGTGAATCGGGGCCGGCGAATAAAGCGCCAGTTCCAGAGAAGCGCGGCGAGCGTCGGTGAATTCAGGCAGCCGCTGGGGATTTGGTTTGGCGTCCTCAGCCGCCAGCCGCACCAGCGTGCGGGCGAAACCAAACAAGGTGCTGTTGAAGCCACCGGCCTGGTCAAAAATTCTTCGTTCACGAATGTAGCTGGGCAGTCCCTGGTGCGCTTTCGCAATTGCGTCCCAGGCGTCGCCATAGAGCTTCTGGCGATCGGGGTTCGCCGCGATCGATTTGCGCAAAGCAGACTCGTCCTTCATTTTGCGGTCCATCAATGCCTTGTCTTTAAGGCCCGCGAGTTGGCCCCGATAGACCTTCAATGAGTTCTGAATGCTGTTCAATTCGTTTTGCGCCTGTCGCGTCTGCTCTGCTCCGAGCGCCATGTATTTCTTGAGCATGGCCTCGCGGCGTTCCAGCAAACGCAAAATGATGGGAATGCTGGTATCTCGCAGTTCCTGCAGATGGGCCACGGTGTTCAGGCGAGAGGTGTTGCCGGGATTGCCCGTGACGAAAGCCAGCTCACCTTCCTTCGAACCTGCCTTGGACCACTTAAGATAACTTTCGGGATGGACAGGTTGGTCGTTTTCATAAACGCGCACCAGCGCCATATCAATATTGAACCGCGGAAAGTTAAAGTTGTCGGGATCGCCACCGAAGAAAGCGGCCTGAAACTCCGGCACAAAAACGAGACGCACATCCGTATATTTCTTGTAGCGATAGAGATTGTATTGCCCCCCCTGATAAAGGGTCACGACGTCGGATCGCAGGCCGGTAGTCCTGGTCGACTCGCCTTCGATAGCGGCGATTTCCCCACGCCGGGCCTGAAATGCTTCAGCGTCTGACATGCCGGGTTTAACCACCGCGTTGACACCTGCGGTAACGTCTTCAATGCTTTCGAGCACGTTCAATTCCAGGCTGGGGGCCTTGATTTCTTCTGACGCGTTGTGGGCAACGAAACCTTCCTTGGCCAGGTCTTTTTCGGGCGTGCTTACTTCGTTCACGATACCTTCCACGATGTGATAATTCGTCAACACCAGGCCGTTGGGTGAGACGAACGAACCCGAGCCGCCGTTGTTAAAGCGCACCGACGCGAGTTGCACCTTCTTCAGCCAGGCATCGGTGACTTCGAAACCGTATCTGCGCTTGATTTCGGCACGGGGCACATTGTTGAAGGTCCACATGCCTTCGTCGGCCAGTGCGGAAAGATTAAATGTTTGCAGGCAAAAAAGTGCGAGTATCAGTGCACACAAGGGCTTTCTAAGTTTCATTGGTACCTCGATAAGTGGATTAGCGGGAGAATATTTAGAACCTGCTTCCGGTCAATTGGATGCCTGAAAGTAGTAATGGTTTGACCCAGGCAATGTCAAGAGACCACCACCCAGTTTGAGCCGGGACATTGGCCGACCTCCCCCCTGGGACCGCACGCATCCTGCGTGCTGACCTTTGGCTAAATGCTTTCCACGAGGAGAGAGGCCGTTAATGCAGAGTCAGCACGCATCCTGCGTG
>DAIMCP010000117.1:0-9620 GCA_036726305.1 Pyrinomonadaceae bacterium
CCCTCGCGGGACTGGTTGAATTTCATTGTCACTTCCCGCGCCAGAAATCGCGTTCGTCACTGGGTGGCTGAACAGCAACGCGCAGAGTCGATGGAGATTGGGCGCAAGTTGTTCGAGAAGGAAGCGTCCCGTTTTCAATTGTCGCCCAAGAAATTGCTGGGCAACAATGACGCGAACATGAAGCGCATCGCCAGTGAATACGGCTATGGGCGCGTGGACGACCTGCTGGCGGCGATTGGTTACGGAAAGCTTATCCCGCGCAATGTAATTGCCAAGTACCTGGGACCGGAACAATTCGAGCAACTCGACAATCAGAAGGAGTCGCGGCTGCGGAGCGGAGTGCGCGCGGTCAAGCGCCTGATTCACTTTGGCGACGATTCGATTGTGGTACGCGGGGTTGATGATTTAATGGTGGCGCGCGCGCGCTGCTGTAATCCCCTGCATGGCGAAGCAATCGTCGGCTACATCACGCGCGGCAAGGGCGTCGCCGTGCACACGACGCGCTGCAAGAATGTTCAGCAACTAATGGTCAACCGTGAACGGATCGTCGATGTCGAATGGGCCGGACGCGGGGATCAAACTGCCTACGCGGTGAAGTTGAGAGCGGTGACTGAAAATCGCACGGGCATGATCGCCGGCATCACGGGAGCGATTTCCGACATGAAGACGGGTATTCGAGATGCGCGTGCCAGTGTCGCTCCTGACGAGCGGGGGCAGATTGAAGTCACCGTCGAGGTATTCGACGTCAAACATCTGGACAAAGTGATTAATTCAATCAAGGGCGTGCCGGGCGTGCTGGACGTAGAGCGTCTGCAGGGGGCCGTTTGAGGCTGCAGATGCCTCAACTTTGCCAGTCTTTGTCTTTCTGTTAGAATGCGCGCTTTGCTTCAGGCAGGTAAATAGAGACTTTCATGTTTGTTAAGGACAGCGTTCAGACAGAAAAGGCGCCGCAGGCGATCGGTCCGTACTCTCAGGCAATTAAGGCCGGGGGGTTTGTTTTTGCCTCGGGCCAGATACCGATCGATCCGGCCACCGGACAGTTTATTTCGGGTGGCATCGCCGAACAGACTGAGCAGGCTCTAAAGAACCTTTCGGCCGTCCTGGAGGCTGCCGGTAGCGGTTTGGCTGACGTTGTCAAGACCACGGTCTTCCTCGTGGATATGAACGAATTCGTCGCCATGAACGAGGTCTATGGAAGATTCTTTGGTGAGACTCCGCCGGCCCGAGCGACGGTCCAGGCTGCCCGCTTGCCGCGTGATGCGCGGGTAGAAATTGAGGCAATAGCGGTCGCCGGATAATAACTGAACCGGCCAGGCTATCGCGCCTGCCGGTTCCTCAGGGATTGCAGAATTGATTTGGTCTCTTAGGCGGCTTTAGCGACCTTGCCGGCCTTAATACAGCTGGTACAGACCTTCATCCGATGCGCTCCACCCTTTGGCAGGGCCACGCGGATCGACTGCAGATTTGGATTAAAGCGGCGTGGGGTACGGTTATTAGCATGAGAAACATTGTTTCCGAACTGTGGTCCCTTGCCGCAGACTTCGCATCGTTTAGCCATTACTTTTTTGAATTACCTCCGAACAATCGCAATAACGCTGGACATCTAATCGGGATCCGATTGATACAAATATCGTCAGATTCACAAACGTAAGCTTATAGCAGACGCATTTTGTGGCCGTCAAGCCGCGGCGCGATCGTCGGCAAACAGACAACCTTTAAGGAGCAAAGAATTAAGTGCAGAAAACCGTTAATTTAGTGGCCGCCATCATGCTGGTCGGTCTGACCATGTTTGGCCTGTCGGCCTGCAGTAAGGATGGAGGAGCAGATGGCAGCAAGGGAAACGTGATAGCTGCTACCGTTGATGGCAGACCCATTATGTCCGCGGAGGTTGAGCGCCAAATCAGTCTCCAGTCCGGGGGCAAACAGGCGCAACTTTCCCAGTTACAGATGGCCCAGGCGCGGTTGCAGGTGCTCGACAAACTAATCCAGAGAGAAGTCCTTTTCCAGCGCGCTGAGAAGGAAAAACTTCTCCCCACCGAAGATCAGATTAATGCCGCGATCAACCAGCAGAAGCAACAGACCGGCATGACTGACGAAGACTTTGCCAAGAGCCTCCAGGCCCAGAGCATTACGATGGATGTTTTGAAAGAAGAGGCGAAAAAGGATCTGGCTATCAGCAACCTGCAGGACAAGTATGCGGGCAAGATCAGCATTAGCGATCGGGAAGTCGAAGAGTATTACAACAACAATCGCCAGCAGTTTGTGAATTCCCGCGGTGTTGCGCTGGCAATGATAATGGTTGACCCGGCTGATAACAGCAGTCAGGGAATTACAAACGACGCCAAAAACGAAACCGAGGCCAAGCTCAAGATTGAAGGCATCTACGAGCAACTCAAGGGAGGCGCTGATTTTGCGACGGTGGCGCGGGCCAGGAGCGAAGACGCTAATAGTGTTCCCAAGGGCGGAGACATTGGCTTTGCCGGGGAAGAGGACCTGAAGCAAACCGGTTTCCCCCAGGAATTAATTTCCAGGCTCTTTGGACCAATGCAGGTTGGTAGCTTCACCGAACCACAACACTTCAACAGCGGACGCTGGTACATCTTCAAGCTGGAAGAGAAACGTCTGCAGACTGAGAATCTGACTCTTGAGAGTCCGAATGTACGCCAGCAGATAACGCAGGCCCTGGTCAATTCGCGGAAGGAAATACTGAATGCGGCTCTGCTGGAAGTCGCCTTGAGCGAAGCGAAGATAGTCAATAACCTGGCCGCAGGCATGCTCAACAATCCCGGTAACCTGGGGCTGAGACCGGCAGCTCCGGAAGCCGTGCGTTCGCCAACCGCCACTCCGGCCGCCAGCGTAACCGAGAAGCCGGCAACGACGGCGTCGCCCGCCGCGAGTGCGCCCAAGCCAGCGGCGACGACAGCGGCTTCTCCGGCAACGAAGTAATCGTTCGGGAGCGGCACCAATCTCAAGGCGGGTGTGATCCTGAGGTTACTGGATCGCACCTGCTTTTGTTTGAGCTTTGAAGTCTGTACTTTCGCACTTAGTACCAGCAGCAAGTCCCGGGAAATTTTCTTAAGCATGCTTTTTCGACTCTCAGATGTTTATAAGTCCTATGGAGCGCAGGACGTGCTGCGCGGCGCCTCGCTGCAGATAAACCCGGGCGAGCATGTCGGACTGGTGGGGCGCAACGGCGCCGGCAAGACGACGATCTTTCGCCTCGTTAGCGGCGAGGAAGCGCCTGATGAAGGCGAGGTGGTGCGCGCGCGCGGCGTTCGTCTCGGGCTGCTCGCCCAGCATATTCACTTCGAAGCCGGCACGACAGTTCACGAAGCGGCTCTGGCCGCCTTTGGGCACTTGCAGCAGATCGAGCACGAAATGCATGAGCTCGAACACCGCATGGCTGAAGCGGATGCAGACCTTGAAAAAGTGCTGGAACGCTACAGCGACCTGCAGCACGAGTTCGAGCGCGAAGGCGGGTTTGAATACGGGGCCAGGGCCGAAGCGATTCTGCAGGGGCTGGGCTTTGAACGCGAAACCTGGACACTGGAGACGGAAAAACTTTCAGGGGGGCAGCAAAATCGCCTCGGTCTGGCCCGGCTTTTACTGGCTGAACCGGATATCCTGTTGCTGGACGAGCCCACCAATCACCTTGACGTCGCGGCAGTCGAATGGCTCGAAGAATTTCTGCAGACCTATTCGGCTGCTTACGTCATTATCAGTCACGATCGTTATTTTCTTGATCGTGCCTGCAATCGCATCGTCGAGCTGGAGAATGGCCGCGCCACCACCTACACCGGCAACTACTCAGCTTTCCTCGTCGAACGTGAGGAACGGCGCGAAGCACAACAGCGCGCCTACGAAAATCAGCGCCATCTGATCGAAAAGACCGAAGAGTTTATCCGGCGTAATCTGGCCGGGCAGAAGACCAAGCAGGCCAAGTCGCGCCGCACCATGCTGGCCAAGCTCGAGAGAGTTGAAGCCGTCCGGGCCGATCGCTCTTCGGGTGATTTTCGCATGCGAGCGATCGAGCGGACCGGGAATCATGTGCTGACCGTGGAAGAAACTGCGGTTGGCTATCCGGGAAAATTGCTGGCGGCCGGCATCTCCTTCGTCCTGCGCCGCGGCGAGTGTTTGGGAATCATCGGGCCCAACGGTTCCGGCAAAACCACGTTTCTAAAAACCATCCTCGGAAAAATAGAACCGCTTCAGGGAGAAGTTCGTTGGGGGACCAAGGTCCAGATAGGTTATTACGCGCAGCAACTCGACGATCTCGACGACCGCAATGAGATCATCATGGAGTTACGACGGGTTGCTCCGCCCTCGGCTACCGCAGGAGAGCTGCGGTCATTCCTCGGCAAATTCCACTTTTCCGGTGATGACGTTTACAAGCACGTCGGTGATCTTTCGGGCGGCGAGAAAGGCAGACTCGCGCTTGCCAAACTGATCTATTCGCGGGTCAACGTCCTGGTGCTCGACGAGCCCACCAACCATCTCGACATACCTTCGCGCGAAGCGCTGGAAGAAGCGCTCGATGCTTACGAAGGTACGATTGTTACGATCAGCCATGACCGCTATTTTCTCGATCGCGTCGCGACGCAAATTCTGGCCCTTGACGGTGCCGGGGCCTCAGAGCATTTCGACGGCGATTACACCCAGTACCATGATTGGAAGGCCGGGCAGAGACGCGGCGGATCGTCCGCCCCAGCCGCTGCGCCCTTGGACTCGAGCGCGGCTGAAGGGATGACCGGGTGGCAGTCAGGTCCCAGCGAACCCCTGGTCGTTACTGCAAGGCCGAAGGAAACCGGTAAAGCGGCGCGACCGGTCGGCAAGCCTGGCGTGAAGGTTGTAAAAAAGAAGAAGCCGGCGGGTCGAGCTCCGGAGGTGGTCGAGGCGGAAGTGGCCGCAGCCGAAAGGGAATTGCGCGACCTTTCGGAAAAGATGAGTCAGCCCGCGGTGGCGCGCGATGCGCAGAAGCTCCAGGCACTCAATCAGGAATATGAGCGCACCGATGCGCGGCTGCGCCAGCTGTATCAGGAGTGGGAGCAGTTGGCCGGCGAGACGGCAAACGCCTAGGTGCCCTGATAATTCGTGAATGCATCGGTGTTGTCGTCGATTGTTGGCGATGCCAAGGTGCAACCTCAAACTTCAAAGCCCAAAGCCAGAACCCAAAGACCAAAGACCAAAGACCAAAGACCAAAGTTTTTCTTTTGGCAACCGGTGCTTGACACAATCTGCAAGCCGCTTGCTACTTTCTGGCTTCGCTTTGGTCAACCCATTGTGAGTTTGATTGAAAGCTTTAAGCGCGTATTGACACGGTAGGGGTCTGGGGTTCAAATCCCCACGCGCCTACCAATCCTTTCAATAACCTACACCGTACAACCACGTTTTTCGTTGCTCCAAAACGCTCCAGTTAATTGCTAAATCCTTATCTATTCCTATTTAGTCCACTCTACGAGCCTATCTACCGAACGTGTTTATTGCTGACGTGATTGGCTCTTCAAAATAGTTTCAGAACCTAAGCGGTAGCAATCAATCTTTGAGAGCGGCTCCCAATCAAAGCGTGCGGGGTTCTGAATGGTGGTTACCTGAGGTTGTGATGCGCAATTGAATACGACGTATAGCCAGTAGTCATCGCCCAGGCGTAGGGCGGTTTTGTATTCGTTAGCGGTGAGGGCGATCTCACCAACCGCCGCGCGTCCTTTTACTTCGATGAACCGCGTCGCGACTTGTTCTCCTTCGGTTTTGGAGAGAGCACGACGCGAGATCAGATCAAAGCCACGAGTATCGCTCTCGACGCTTTCGACCTTACACCCTCGGGCCTCTTCAAAAGCAACAGCCGCCTGAACCGCGATCCGTTCGATAGTTGCGAATCTCAAATCAGCCTGAGCCCCTAGCTCGTGCGACGGCCGCGCGACGGTGTAGCCGACAGCCTCGTACGCTTTCAATCGCTTTTCGTGCATGCGATTCAGCATTGGCACCGAAGCATCGACGTAGTCATACACTCGAACTATGTGCTTGTCCTCATGAAGCCGATGAAGGCGCCCGACGTATTGCTGCAAAGTTCCACGCCACGAGATGGGCATAGCGAGGAAGAGCGTGTCGAGTCGGGCGTCGTCGAAACCCTCTCCAATGTACCGCCCCGTGGCGAGGATGACTCGTGGCTGGCCTTCCGGGACCGCAGCGATCTCCGAAGCAATTGCATCGCGTTGCTTCTTGCCCATTCCGCCCTTCATCACAAAAATGTTCGGCACTCGTCGCGCGAGCTTTTCAAACAAGAGGTCCAAGTGGTCCGTGCGTTCGGTGAGCAGGAGCGGAAACCGCCCTTCTTCGATTGCGCCCACAACATCGGCAACGATCAAGTCTGAACGCTGATCGTCGTGAACGAGGGCAGTGTAGATATCTTGTATGCCTATGTCATTCCATTCGGGAGGCACTGTGAATGCGGTTAACCGGGGTATGACTTCGTATTGAAATGCTGAAGCTAAAGCCTGTTTCTTACTGCTAACGTTGAAGCGAATAGGACCGCATTGCATAAGGATGATTGGGTGGTGACCGTCTTTGCGAATTGGCGTCGCCGTCAATCCGACCACGTACTTCGCTTTTACCTTCTTCAGCACTCGCTCGAATGAAAAAGCGGAGACGTGATGGCATTCGTCCACGATCACTTGGCCGTAATCGGCCACCATGTCCTTCACTTCGCCCTTTCGAATTAGACTCTGTATGACTGCAACATCAAGGCGCCCGGTTTGGGTGTTCTTCCCACCCCCTATCTGGCCGATATGCTTGATGGCCTGCCCGAGGAAAAGCGCCAGTCTCTCCCGCCACTGGTCCATTAGCTGACGCCGATGAACCAATACCAGAGTGTTCACTTTCCGCAGCGCAATCAGCTGCGCAGCAATGGCAGTTTTGCCAAATGCTGTCGGAGCGCAAAGGATGCCCTCATCGTCAGCAGCCAGAGCGTTTGCCGCCGCTATCTGATCCGCACGGCCATCACCGTGGAAATCGACGTCGAGAGGAATGCCACCGAACCGATGATCCGCCACTCTCACCGCGATGCGATGGCTCTCAAACAAATCGAGTACTTCCTTCAGCAAGCCCCGAGGCACCGCGATGTGATGAGGCAAGTCCTCGGCACAAGCGATGACTCGGGGTTTATCAAAAGTCGAGAGCCGCATCGCCTGGGCCCGATAAAACTCCGGATTCTGAAATGCCGCCAAGCGCGTCAAGCGATCCAAGAACACATTGGGCAAATCCTTCTTCTCGACGTAAATCAGATTTCCAAGGTTGATTGAGATGTTTGGCGGCAGCGGTTCCGTTATGGCCGTATCAGCGATTCGCCCAGATGGTGGAAGCAGCCACGGATCACTGGCGCCATCGTAGTCAGTTTCTCCATATCGAACGTTAATTACGTCGCCGGTTGGGTAGACCTTGCGAACGAGCGCTTGCACTTCGTCCTGGGTTAATCGCTTGATCGAGGAGAGGAACGCCCACTGGTCGTCGTACGGCTGAAGTTGATCGTCCACAAAGACGCTATTGCCTTTTTCGCGAGCGCCGCGCTGTAAGGGCAGTGCAATGAGATTTCCGAATCCGCCCTTGGGCATCGTGTCTTGGCTTGGAAACAGGCGGTCATAAGAGTCGAGGCCCAAGGCGTACCGCAGCTCCATGGTTCGCGTCAAGATAGCGCTCGCGAGCTTTCTGGCCAATCCGGCCTGTACGGGACTGGCGAAGAATATCCAGACGTGACCTCCGTTTCCCGAGCGCGAGCGTTCAAGTGAGGCAGGCACGCCGGTCTCGTGGCACATTTTCAAGAAGGCGCATGCATCCGCTTCCCAACTCTTCTTGTCGAAATCCACGGCGACAAACCAACAGGTATCATCTGTTAGCAGGGGATAGACTCCGATGGTTTGCATCCCCCGCAAATGATCTCTGATCACTTCCGCGCTTAGTGAGTATAGCTTGGTGATGCGAAATGATTTCTTCGGCACTCGACCAGTGAAAGGCGGTCGGTCCCACTCGCGGTCACCCGCAGGCGAATAACCTGTCTTGCCGTTCCTTCCTTCCCACCTGACCGCGTACACGTCGTCCCTGCCTCGAAACAGATTCCTGAACAAGGACACTTTGACTTCCGGCCGAGAGTCAACGGTTACTGTTGTCGATGATTGTGGCTTTTCTTTGACCAGCGACGGTAGATGCTCTGGGCGTGGGCGACGATCTGGAGCTTCGCCAAGACGAAGCTTGAGCCGCGCGTTTTCTTCGCGCAAGTACTCACCCTCCGCTATCGCCTTCG
Organism: Pyrinomonadaceae bacterium; assembly: GCA_036726305.1. Classification (GTDB taxonomy): domain Bacteria; phylum Acidobacteriota; class Blastocatellia; order Pyrinomonadales; family Pyrinomonadaceae; genus JAOAPY01. Next base: position 8,291 of record DAIMCP010000117.1, read on the forward strand.
CCAGTTCAGCCTTCAGATCCTCGTTACCATCCACCGAGCAGCTCCGATGAAAAGGACCGCCAAATGAACCAGAAACAACGACACAAAGGACTGGCGCGGCCCTCGATATTCTTCCGGCCACGTTTATCTTCTGGTCGGACCATCAATCAGGTATAATCAAAACCACTATGCTTGCACTGGAAGAAACCATCAGCATGCCGCTTGTTGTCACCGAGCAAGGAACCATTCGTATTAAAGGCTCGCGAGTTAGCCTGGACTCCATCATTCATCATTTCAAACTCGGGGCGACAGCCGAGCAAATTGTGCAGAGCTTTCCCTCTCTCAGCCTCGGCGATGTTTATTCAAGTATTGCCTACTATCTTACACATCGCCAGGAAATTGAGGCCTATCTGAACGAACAGGAAACAGCGGCTGATTGCTTTCAAGAACAATTGGAATCTAATCCTGAGTATCAAGTCGAGATTGCCGAGCTACGCTCTCGCATTTTGGAACGGTGGACTGCGGCTCAAGAGAGCGGCGATGCAACGCCGACGGCATAGACCGTCATGCTTCGGCTGCTCATCGATCAAGATCTCGATCACGTCATCCTTCGCGGTCTCTTACTTCGCGTTCCGACCTTGGATGTCATAACCGCCCATCAGGTCGGCCTAAGTAATACATCGGATCCCGATCTCTTAGCGTGGGCGGCGGAGCATGAACGCATTGTTGTCACTCATGATCGACGCACGATGTCTTATCACGCAACAAGCCGGATCTCCAGAGCGGAAAAGATTGCTGGGCTCATCATTGTTTCGAGGCGATTGCCCGTCAGCAAAGTGATCAATGATCTTGAAATAATTGTTTCGTGCAGCGATATGGTTGAATGGGAGAATGTCATTGAGTATCTACCCTTCTAGTTCAGGAGATCTGTCTAAAAGGCAGAAGGATGGCATGGTCAGCGGACTTCAGAAAATTACTCGGCAATGTCTAAGTTAATTTGTATTAACACGCGAAACACGGAGAGCGATTCTTTCAAAAACGAATTGGTCGGGTAATTGGTCGGTTGGACGGCAAAAAATATGAAATTGCGCGATTTAATTGAGTTTTGCGAGGGTAAAGCGGTGCGTCGACACGGCAGCGCTTGGCAGGTTTTCGGTCCTCGAAAATCTGAGCATTTCAAAAACATTGAGCAAATGACATAAAGTGGCATTCCTCAGTTTCTGCCTATTCCTCAGAATCCTCACCGAATTGGTCGGGTAATTGGTCGGGTGGGTTAGCATTGGGTTCTTTGCTCTGCAAGCCGCCAGATTTTTCTGGTAGGCGCGTGGGGGCTCGAACCCCAGACCTTTGC
>DAIMCP010000118.1:0-9386 GCA_036726305.1 Pyrinomonadaceae bacterium
ATGATGCCGGTAAACATTGAGGTTTTGGTCTTTGGTCTTTGGTCTTTGGTCTTTGACTTTTGGTTTGGGTTTAGAAACCCTGCTCTTAAATCCTGGATTTCGACTTCTCACGCACGATGGCCATCATGCGAGCAAACACTTCCTCAATCGTTTGCCCGGTTGAGTCAATCAGAGCCGCATCCGCTGCGGCCTTTAATGGCGAATCAATCCTGGTTGAATCCCTGCGGTCACGCTCCGTCATCTCGGCCAGGGTCTCAGCAAAATCGACACTCTTGTCCAGCTCGAGTTCCTCGGCGAATCTGCGTTGGGCTCGCTCTTCAGGCCTGGCAGTCAAAAAGAATTTCACGTCGGCGTCAGGAAAGACTACGGTACCGATATCCCGCCCATTCAGTACGGCGCCGCGACGGGCCATCACCCGCTGGCGCGCAACCATGGCGCGCCGCACCTCTGTAATAGCTGAAATAACTGACGACATCTGCGTGACAGCCTCAGTGCGAATGGCCTCAGTGACATCCTTTCCGTCGATCGTAACCCGCAATGCCTCGGGATCACCCTTAAGATCTATGTCAATCCGCGCCGCCAACGAACCCACCGCCACATCATCCGTGGCGTTGATGCTGGATTCCATAACCGCCAGCGCCACGGCCCGATACATCGAGCCGGTGTCGATATAAAGCAATCCCAGCTCGCGTGCGAGCATGCGCCCGAGGGTTGATTTGCCTGCTCCCGATGGACCGTCAATCGCTATGATCATCTTTACGTTGGCTGCCTGCGAGTCGCGACGCAAGCTAATAGTCTGCGCAAATCAAGCTACAAAAGCGGCAAATACTTCGTTTGACAGCAATGCGCCATGGCGCGTCAGCCTGATGAGATCACCGTCAATCTCGATTAAGCCGGCTGCACCAAAGCGCGCCAAATCACCTTGATATGGTGCGAAGGGATCCACGCCAAAACGATCTCTAAGTGTCCGCAAATTCAATCCTTTCATCAGGCGCAAGCCGAGGAACATCGATTCCGCGCGCGCGTCCTGCTCACTCAGCGCAACTGTTTCCACCACCGGAGTCTGACCAGCCTTGATCAGCCGGGTATACCGCGCTGCATCGCGTTCGTTGGACCAGCGCTTGAACTTTCCGTCGTATGAATGTGCGGAGCAGCCAAAACCATAGTAAGGGGCCCCCAGCCAGTACTTGGTGTTGTGACGCGCCTCGTGACCGGGTAGACAAAAATTTGAGATCTCGTAGTGCTCATAACCGGCAGTACAGACGCGTTCAATCATCCTGCGGTACATCTCGGCCGTCAGATCTTCGTCCGGCTGGGCGCGCAGGCCGCGACGAATCTGATCTGCGAGCGGCGTGCCTTCATGTACGTCCAGGAGGTAAAGCGAAAGGTGCTCCGGCCTGAGTGCCAGTGCCTGGTCAAGGTTCCGTTCCCAGCCGGCAAGCGTTTGACCCGAAAGCCCGGCGATCAAATCAAAATTGAGGTTTGTAAAGCCGGCTGTACGCAGGGCCCGGAAGGTGCGCTGAATATCGGCGGCCGTATGCGTTCGACCCAGTTGCCTCAGCCCGTCATCGTCGAAAGTCTGTGCCCCAAAACTGACGCGATTGATGCCCAGCTCGCGCCATCCGGACAAGCAATCGCCGGTATTGATCCCGGAAGAATCGGCGCCGGAGGAACCGGGTTGACCATCGCCGGGATTCATTTCAATGGTCACTTCCGCCTCGCTGGCTACGGCAAAACGCTCGCCCACTGCCTGCAGGATCTGGGCGAGCTGTTCCGGGTGGAGCAGCGAAGGCGTGCCGCCACCAAGATAGATCGTGTCAACTTCGCAGTTTGGTACAACATCCTGGAAATCCCCAATTTCAGCGACTAATGCCTGTACGTAAGCGGTCGCGGCGTCGCGCTCGTACATGCCCGTAGCAAAATCGCAGTAGGAACAACGCGAGCGACAAAAAGGTATGTGAATGTAGACGCCTGCCTTCATGATCGCAGAAAAGTATAACACGCGACATACACAGCAAGTCGCGCTTCAGCCTGTACGCTTTTTTTCCGTGACCTGTATTGTTTCTTCGCGGATGGCTGAGCTGAGCCGCAATCACGCGCCGCGAAACCGGGACAATTTCGCAGGCGCGCGCTGGCATGCGGCTTGATTGGTTTGAGAACCCAAACAAGCGCCGGGTTGAGACACTTTCTTCAGCTCGGACTTTGTCGAGATAGAAACAGTACGAACCAGGAGGGAGTAAAAATGGCAGACGATAAATTTAAGAACGAAGGCACAGAAAAATCGAAGGGCGCCGGCGCTGGCGCAAACACCGGCGGCCAGTACCAGCAGGAGGAAGCGGGACGCAATCCGCAGGACCGGGAGAACATGAGCAAGGAGCGTGGCGGCCCTGGAGGCACGGGGAAACCGGAAGAGTCACGAGGCGCTCACGGTGGTTCTCAGGAAGGCAGCCGCGCGGGGTCGCAAATGGGAGGTCAGCAAGGCGGCCAGCAAGATCAGGGGCGAAGAGGCGACTAATCTCCAATCCACTCTCTGAAATTCTGCGCGGTGACGATCGGCACGATCGACACCGCGCCGTTTAAGTCAGCGAATGCCACCAGACATCAGGGCTACCTTATCCGGCGCGTGCTGCCGTCGCCGCTGATGTTGCTGCTTTGGCCCCGTGCGACCCTTTCCGCCTCGGCAAAGACGCGCAGAAAATTTTCTCCCAAAATCTTTTTTATATCCTGCTCGCTGTAGCCGCGCTTCAGCAGTTCATAGGTAATATTCGGCAGCATCGAAACATCCTGAGCGCCTTCGGGCATATCGTTGGCGCCATCAAAGTCCGCACCGAGTCCCACGTGATCGATGCCCGCGACTTTGACGATGTGATCGATGTGATCGATGAGTTTGGAAATTGGCAGCGGGGGCAGTGGGTTGGCAGCTTCCAGCTTGTCACTCTCTTCCGCGCGCCGCTCCGGGTCGTCCTTGTACTTCTGGTTGATGGCATCCTGTTGCGCCTTGATCCGCCGATCACGTTCCTCGCTTTGCGGCGAGACCGTGGCCGCGTCGACAAAGACGCTGTAAAAATTTACCTGGACCACGCCTCCATTCTTCGCGATGCGCCGTAAAAGATCGTCTGGGATGTTGCGCGGGACATTACTGAGCGCGCGGGCCGATGAATGTGAAGCGATAATTGGCGCCTGCGAAATATCCAGCGCATCGCTCATTGTCTTGTCCGATACGTGCGAAACATCGACCAGCATTCCCAGGCGGTTCATCTCGCGCACGACTTCCTTACCGAAATCGCTCAGCCCGTTATGTTTCTTTTCCCCGCGTCCGGCGTCGGCCCAGTCGTTCGTGTTATTCCAGGTCAGGGTCATATAGCGTACGCCCAGGCGATAGAACTCGCGCAGGGTTGCCAGTGAGTTCTCGATGGCGTGGCCGCCCTCGATGCCCATCAGGGCAGCTATCTTCCCCTGCTTCTTGGCGCGGCGAATATCGGCCGCGCTGGTTGCGTAGGTCAGGTCGTTCGGGTGCCGTTCAATGGCCCGATAGACAGAGTCGATCATGTCGAGCGTACGCCGCGCCGCGCCGCCCTGAGTGGCGTAATGAGGCTTGACATAAAGCGAAAAGAACTCGGCCGTTAGCCCGCCCTTTTTCATGCTCGCGATGCTGGTGCGATACGGCGCTGGTGGAGTACCACTGAGATCGTAATCGTCATTGGTCATTGGCGTCGTCACATCGTTGTGCGTATCGACGACGATGGCCTTGCGGTGGATCTCGAGTGCGCGCCGCCAAAGCTTTTCATCGCGCTGCGGAGTCGCAAGTGAGCGCGCGCCGCTGCGCGGAGCAGGAGTGCCGGCGAGCATGGGAGTAACGAGGGAAAACACGACTAAAATTAAAGCGGTCAAGCGCGCGATTTGTGAAAAGTGCATTAGCAGCCTCGATACTTTGCAGGATTTTAACGAAGGGATTAATGGTATCACACAGTCTCAATTGGCGATCGTTAGTGTTAGCCCGTGTCTCAAGTGTGGCCAGCCTCATTGCCTCTATCAGCCAGTCAACTCACACTCAACCATGCGGAAGTTTTCATTGAGACTTGTTTCTGCTCTATGCGGGTTCGCAGTCGGACTTGCACTCACTCAGTTGGTGGCTCGGACTCCCAGAACTGCGGCAGTAACCGAGGTAGACCCTGAGCTTTTTCCCCATAGTCTGAGAACTGAGCAACCTCAAGGGGCCGTTGAGATAGACGATAACGACCGATTGCGCGACGCGTTTGTTGAGGAAGAGCAACTGGCCTACAACGGTTACGTTGTCAGCCGCCTCCACCAAAGCGTTACCTTGGACTACCCTCATGAATTTAAGCCCTCAGCGCGGCAAATAGACGTTTCGTACGCCGTTGTCACGCAGAAGAACCGTGAGGTTGCCAAATTTGACGCCGGTTATTATGGAGGGTACGGAAACTCCACGCGCTTCGGTCTTTTTGCTTTTCTAGGCCGCCCGATCAAGCAGTTGGTAGTCTCGCAGGACGTTTCGCGCGGCGGAACACAATGGGTCGTTAGCCTGGTGCCTCGCTTTCACGTCATTTTTGACGGCCAGTACTGGGGTGTCGGGCGCGAAACGGACGACATGCGAGTTGAGGATCTCGACCAGGACGGGGTTCTAGAGATCCTGGTCCCCATTACGGACTTCTATGACCTTCAGGACAAGATGTCGATTTCGGAGATTCCTCTCCCCACGGTTATTTTTAAGTACAACGAAAAGGCCGAAAGGTATTTGCCGGCAAATAAGATGTTCCGCGAGTATGCATTACATAATGTAGAGGGCTATAACCAGGGGATTGATAGCTCAGACGAGTTATTCGCGCGGTCACGCATTCTTCGCATCCTGCTTGATGAGGTATACGCGGGCGAGCGGGAGAAAGGTTGGGCTTTCTTTGAAATTAATTACAAGCTGGCCGACAAGGAAGAGCTTCGGAAGCGAATAAAATCACTTCTTCGCGATCAACCCGTTTACAGATTCATCTATCACGAAGGCTAGCGAACAATTATGGAGCCTGGAATCGTGGCTACGGGGTTTTTATGAAGTACAATTCCGCCACGCTGATGAAAATTGCTACCGGTAGAGATTGCAACTTAAGAAGAGCTCAGCCACTTTCTGAATACGCGGCAAAGACGAGTTTGCTGAACGCGGCTGACTAACAAGCCATAACCAGATGTCCATTTTAATAGCCGAAGACAACGTAGCCCAACGCCATTACCTGCGCGAGATTCTTGAGAAAGAGTTTCCCGCGCACGGCCCCGTGGTCGAAGCAGTTGACGGTGAAGAAACCGTCAAACTGGCGCTGGAACACAAGCCCGAGGTCAGCATCCTGGACATCCAGATGCCAAAGCTGTCGGGCGTCAAAGCCGCACGCGCGATCTGGCGCGACTTTCCTGCGGCGCGCATCATCTTCTGGACCCAGTTTCCACACGAGATTTACATCAACGAGATTCGGAAGATCGTCAAATCCGTAGATCCGCCGCCCGCCTACGGCTTCATTCATAAGAACAATCCCGAGTCGCGTTTCCTGCGTTTCGTGGCCGCTGTCCTGGAAGACGGCGCCGACATGATCGATCCGGCTTTCAAGGATTCTTTCAAGCGACCGCTCCTGACAGAATTCGAAGCCGAGGCGCTTTATTATCTCGCCCTTGGGCTTTCCAACTGGGCCATCGCGCGCAAGTGCAGCTTGTCCCTGCGTGGTGTTGAAAGCCGTCTGGCGACACTCTATGAGAAGCTGTTCGTCTCCATGGCCGAAGGAACCGAACACGAAACCTATGACAAGCTCGCCTACAACATCCGCACCCGTGCCTTTTTTGAAGCACTGCGACGCGGCTTGCTGAACAACGATGAATTGGAAAAGGCAGCAGCCGAGTTGGATGTTTGGATTGAGCGTGACCGCAAGCGCTTTATCGATGAGCAGAGGCGCGATGCCGTAAAGCCGCGGCGCTAGCAAAGCGTGAATCCTGAAAAGCATGATCGGCCTGAAGGCCAGGCGTCGATTGCCTCGTTCGTGAGGGTGTGGCTGGTAACGGCTCGGCTATTTCCGGAGCGGAGACACTCACATCGATTACGGGGCGCGCACTCAGTTCCAAATGCCTCCCTCCGCGGCCCCTTGTCTCCCTGTCTCCGCGTCCTTCTCCCCTCTATCCTCCTTGCTGCAATCTGCTTACTTCCGCTCGTGTTCTCTTCATTCGCTCAAAATGAAGCGCCGCAGGTTTCGCCAACCGCGTCCCCTTCCCCTTCCCCATCGCCTTCACCTTCGCCATCACCAACCCCCGTAACCGGCCTGCACCAATGGGGCGCAGTGACGCTCTTCCACGGCTTGCCTTCGGATCGCGTCCACGCGATCGCGCAGGGCCCCGACCGCACCATGTGGTTTGGCACCGCAGCCGGACTGGCAAAGTTTGATGGGCGCAGGACCCAGGCAGTTTCTGATCCGGCGTTGCCTGAGGGTGGTGTACTCGCCTTACAAGTTGATCAGGACGGATCTCTCTGGATTGGCACTGAGCGCGGCGCGACGCGCCTGGCCAGGGGAAAGTTCGAAGCCATCGGAGAATTGGACGGCAAAACCATCAATGCGATCATCGCGCCCGCACGCGGCCGTGTCATCCTGGCGACTGAACAGGGAATGATTTACGAGTGCCTTTGGGACGCAGTTGAATCGTCTGCCGAAATTACCGGTCTGATGCAGGGTGCAATAGAGAATCCCAGTATCAGGACAAGACAGTTACTGGCCACACCCCTGCAGAGTTCGGAAGCCGAGCGGCCCGGACCGCTGCCGCTGACCAGCCTGACCATCTTTCACGACAAACTGCTGGCCGGCTCGGCAAGTCGCGGCGTTCTCGAGATCGAAAATGGCGGCGCCCGATCGCTTGACTTGCGACCGCCAGCATACTTTGTTCGTGCGCTCGAGACTGATCCGCAAGGCGCGCTGTGGATCGGCAGCCGGAGCAGGAAAGAAGAAAGCGGGTTCTATCAAGGCGAGGATGTCGCTCGCATTGTCCGTGGCGAAGCTGCCACGGGTCCGGTGACCGCGTTGCGTTATGGCGGGCACGAAGACATGTGGGTCGGTTCGGATGGGCGTGGTGTTTTTCATTTCACCAGCCAGAAAAATTTAGTCCGCTTTACATTCGACGGCACGCTCGGCGGCCTGCGATCGGACCACGTATATGCCATTTTTGTGGATCGCGAAGAGGTGGTTTGGTTCGGCACAGACCGCGGTGTCAGCCGGTACGATCCGAACGCGCCGCGCGTTGAGTTAATCAGCGATAACGCGGAAAGCAATTTTGTGCGGGCCTTCTATCAAACGTCAGCAGGCGCCGTCTACTGTGGGACGAATCGCGGACTTTTCTTTTATGATCGGGCGAATAGCGCCTGGAAGCCCGTCAACAGTCTCGCCCGCAACATCATCTACGCTCTCAGCGAAGACAAGAGCGGGCGCCTATTGGTCGGCTCGGCAAGCGGATTCTATATCGGTTCCCGACCTGGACAGGGTGCAGGTGAGCCGGAGCAATCCTTTACCCATATCGGATCGGCCTCCGGTGTGGTCGACTCAGCCGGCAGCGTTAGGGCTATCGCGCAGTTCCAGGGTGGCACCTACATCGCCAGCTTTGGGCGCGGCGTCGAACTGATCGACGAAGGGCGAGCCAGGAGCGTCTGGCCCAATGGAGGAGAGGAAACAGCCGAAGTACTCAGCCTGTTTGCGGATGACCGCCGGCTTCTCATCGGCACGACCAACGGTCTCCTCGTGTTCGATGGCCAGTCGACCAAATCGGACCCGGCCTTTGAGATTTTTAAAGACACCGCCGTGCGAGCGATCGATCATGCGGGGGCGGGTTCGCTGTGGTTTGCTACCAGCCGCGGGGCCTTTCTGTGCTCTCCCAATTCAAGTTGCGCGGCTGTCGCGCCCGGAGTTGATGCTCTTGGTGTCGTCTCAATCAACGAGGCCACGGATCGCGAAGCGTGGTGCGCCACGGCGGGCAGCGGCTTGCTTAAGATTCTGCTGGACGAGACCCATGGACCAATAGTCTCACAGTTAGACGTCGAGCAGGGCCTGCCCTCGCAAAACGTTTTCGCGGTACTGCCGGAACGAGACGGTGACGGGAACGCGTTCCTGTTGATCGGGACCAATCGAGGCGTGGTGCGTTATCGTCCCGGGCGGGTGGAACCGGAGCTCTCAGCGACTCGCATTATCAGCAAGCGTGTGCATCAACCGGATGAATTGCGCACGGGGCTGAATCTCGAGTTTCCACAAGATAGCCTTTTGCTGGAGGTCACGGCCACGAGCAGCCGCACGTTTCCCGAGCAGTTCCAATACGCGTTTCTTCTGACCGACAGCCAGGGCAAGGTGATAAAGCAAAAGCTCTCGCGCGACTCACAGTTTACGATGGAAGGATTAAGACCCGGGAAGTACCGGGCGACGGTACGTGCGTTTACAAAGGACCTGGTTGCCTCTGACGCACTCTCGTTCGAGCTCAATGTCGCGGGTGCGCCTTTTCCCTGGACCTCGACAGCGCTGGCGGTGCTCTTGCTGCTGGCGCTGTTGGCATTGCTCTGGGCGATTCTGGAGCGACGGCGCATCGCGCGCACCAGCGCCGCCCTGGTGACAGCCAATCGAGATCTGGCCGGAGCTCGGCTCGATTTGGCGAACGAAGCTGAGCGCGAACGACGGCGCATTGCCCGTGACCTGCACGACCAGACGCTGGCTGACCTGCGCCGCTTGTTGCTGATAACAGACAGCATGCCGATGGCGAATACCCCGACCAGTGGCGGCCAGAGTCTGCCGCCGATCGTCAAGGGCGCGTTCGAGCCGGCGGCTTTCCGCCGGGAGATTGAATCAGTCTCAAATGAAATCAGGCGTATTTGTGAAGATCTGAGTCCTTCGGTGCTGGACAACGTAGGCCTGGCGGCCGCTCTCGAATGGGCCCTCGCGAACGCCGTGGCCCATTTGCCGCCCGAAAGAAAGCTTGAATATGAGATGATTGCGGGCGAAGAAATAGAAGACCGCATCAAGTTAGAGTCCGGTGAGCGAATTCAGATCTACCGTATCGCTCAGGAGATCATCAATAACATCTGCCGGCACTCGCAGGCCAGGCATGTAGAGCTCGAGCTTAAGACCACAGCAGCGGGCGATCTTTCACTAATGATCGAAGATGACGGCGAATTCTTCGCTCCGGCAGATCAGCGTGCGCAGGGTCGCGGCCTCGCGAATATCCACGCGCGCGCCAGCTTAATTGGGGCCGCTGTCAGCTGGGCCGGCCGCGCCGGTGGCGGAACGATTTTTACTTTGACAAAGAAAGCGCGACCCGAAACCACGGGCGGATAGAGCTCAGCAGTAGGGGGCGGTTTGAACGCCAAGAGCGAC
>DAIMCP010000119.1:0-8686 GCA_036726305.1 Pyrinomonadaceae bacterium
CGTGGTCCGAGACGACGATGATATTAACTCGCGAATAAAGGTTACGCGACTTTAGTCCGCGCACTAACCTTTCGAGGGCCTGGTCCACTACGCTCACCGCCTGCGCGACCTCGGGTGAACTGGGTGAAAAACTGTGTCCCGCGTGGTCCACGTCGCTGAAGTAAAGAGTCAGAAAGGTAGGCCGCTCGCTGCCGGGTAAGTCCAACAATGACAAGAGCGAATCAACGCGATCCTCGTCTGATACTTTGTCATCGTAAGGCTTCCAGTGAGTCGGCCTGCTGCCTTTGATGTTTGCTTCCGAGCCGGGCCAAAAGGTCGCCGATGCTTTTTGCCCCTGCTGCTCGGCCGTGATCCAGATGGGTTCGCCACCCCACCAACGACTATTTTGCACTTCCGCCCGCTTGCTGAGCCCGAACATGGCATCAAAAACGGGATCGTAGATATCATTGGATACGATACCGTGATGTTCGGGATAGAGTCCGGTAGCAATGGTGTAATGATTCGGAAATGTCAAAGAGGGATAGGAGGGCGTCATCCATCTGGCGCGCACACCGTCCGCGGCTAACGCCGTCAGTGTCGGGGGTTGATACCTTCCCAGATAGTCCGCTCGGAAGCCGTCGAGCGAAACCAGGATAAGCGTAGGCTTGAGGGTGTCTGCGGACTGTTGCGCGGCAGCATTCCCGGCGGGCCATCCCTGGATGATAAGAAGAATCAAAGAAAGGAAAAGAAGTCTGCGTCGTTTCATGTTTGTTTCAATCCTTAGGTCGCAGAGCCGCGCAGCGCAACCACCGACTCGGTGCCGTATCGCTTCGGTTCTTCGCAAACGGCCGAGTCCAGCAAATGCCGCCGCTCCCCATAGGTATACCCTCTTCCAACACAGCTATCCTGCAGCCGACAACTGACAGGCGAAAGACAATAGGATAACATGCGCCAATGACTTATAAAGCTCGCCTCCGCCAACGTCTGTTGACCATCCTGGTCACCTTTTCTCTCCTCTTATTAACTTTTCCCGCCCAGGGTCAGCAATCCCGTAAAACTGCGCGGGCGACTGCGCCGGCGCGACCGCGGCTCGTGCTGCTGCTGGTGGTGGATCAGTTTCGTTACGACTATCTGGAACGGTATGCCGACCTTTTTGCGCCAAACGGCTTGAAGCGCCTCCTCGACAACGGAGCCAACTGGGTGGACGCGAACTACGATCACATGCCGACCTACACAGCGCCGGGCCACGCGACGCTGATGACCGGCGCCTATCCGGCGGAAACCGGTATCGTCGGCAACGAGTGGATCGACCGCGAGACCGGAAAGAAAGTCACCAGCGTGTCGGACGACGGAGTAAAGTTGTTCGGCGGCGGAGCCAAAGAGATAGCCTCCAGCCCGCGTCGTCTGATGGCTTCGACCCTCGGCGATGAACTGCGCCTCGCGAGTAACGATCGCGCCAGGGTGATCGGCATTTCATTAAAAGATCGCTCGGCAATTCTGCCTGCGGGCCGCCATCCGAATGCCGCTTATTGGATCAGCGCGGTTACCGGCAACATAGTCTCTTCGAGCTACTATTTCGCCCAATTGCCAAAGTGGGTCGAGGATTTTGATGCAACTCATCCGGCCGACAAATACTTTGGCAAAGTGTGGGAGCGTTTGCTGCCCGAAGCCGAGTACCTGAAACGGGTCGGCGCTGATTCCCCGCCCTGGGAGAATATCGGCAATATCCCGGGAGATACCAATGCTTTCCCCCATAAGATTACCGGGGGTGCGGCCGCAGTCGGTCCGGACTTTTATAATGCCCTCGCTAACTCACCTTTCTCAAACGAGGTCCTGCTTTCATTCGCCGAGCAGGCGATCGTCAACGAGCAGCTGGGACAGGACGAGATCACCGATGTCCTGAGCCTGAGTTTTTCCGCCAACGACTATGTCGGGCACCGTTATGGTCCGTACAGCCAGGAGGAGATGGATATAACGCTGCGCACCGATCGTCAAATCGGGGCGCTGCTCGATTTCGTCGATGAGCATGTTGGTCTGCGTAACACCGTAGTTGTATTCAGTGCGGACCACGGGATGGCGCCGATACCCGAGCACGCGACAGCCCTTGGCTTGCCCGGCGGACGGGTTAACAGCGCCCTGGCCTTAGCCAAAATTCGCGCAGCCATCTCGGCCCGTTACAACCGTGAGAGTAAAACGCCCGATCCCACCAGCGACTATATTCTCCGGTACGAAGACTTCGGAACGATGAAGGACGGCCTTATCAATGCCAACCTTTATTTCAACTATGCCGCTTTAAAACGTGACGGCGTCAGCCTTGACGAAATCGAGCGAGTCGCCGCCGATGGCATTATGACCGTGCCTGGCATCGCCCGCTGCTTCACGAGGGCCCAATTATTACGCGGCGCGGTTTCTCTTACCGATCCAATTGAACGCCGCGTGCTGCACGGATTCTACCCGCAGCGAAGTGGCGACCTGATCATGGTTACCGATCCATTCAAATACTTCATTGAATATGCCATCACCGCCACGCACGGCTCGCCCTATTCCTACGACACTCATGTGCCGCTAATCATTATGGGCAGCGGACTGAAGGCTGGCAGATACTTTCAGGCCGCCGCACCCACAGATATCGCACCGACACTCGCGGCCATCCTGGGCATTCAGCCTCCCAGCAATGCAACCGGGCGCATCCTGATTGAGGGATTGCCGCAAGCCACAAACTCACAAAACGCTCCGCCTCACTAATAAGGCGTCGGGGCTGCGAAAGAAAAGTTTTTGACACTGCTCTTCCCGCGACTTAGAATTCGCTTGCCGCTTCGCGGACTCCGACTCTCAAAGGAGAATACATGCCTCGCCGTCATCACTTCGTCACAGCCCTGCGACTCTCTGGTCTGGCGCTCTTCAGCTTCCTGATCCTGTTCATTTTTGATTTTGCGGCCCTTGCGTCGCCGCCTCCGGGAGACACCGAGTACAGCGGCAGTCTGGACGGCGAATTGGTGGCCCATACTGAAGATGTCGAGCAGGTCATCTTCCATCCGCTGCGAGACTTCTCGAAAATCAAGCTGGCCACTCCTCTCGCTGCCGGGACGAAAGTAACTGCAGGCCGGCTGTATGATCCGCTCAAGGACAAGTCATCGCTGCTCGCCCTCCTGGTCGAGGCGGAAGATGAAGCCCCAGTCCTGTTCGCGGATCTGGACGGCGATGGAGTGCTCGCTGATAACGAACGCTTCGAACTGGCCCGCGGCGAAGATGACAATCCCTACATTTTGGAAACAACGCTGCAACTTCCTTTTAAGAACCCCCTCTTCAAGTCCTATCCAATCTTCATCCAGTACTACAAGGGCGTTCGCTGGGACGAAATGAATGAAAACGATCGGATGGTGCTGCAGTCAAAAATCGCTTTTGCCAAAGGGAAGGTCGATATTCAGGGCAAACCCACGCTCGTTGAATACCAGCTTAACGCGCAGTCAAAAAAAGTGAGCACCAGTAATGGCTGGCTGGGAGTAGATGGCGACGGCGACGGCCAGATCGACCTCGATCATTTTTCGCCAGAGGCCGCGGAAGCTCGTGAAGAGACCGTAGTGTTCCGGGTTGGGTCACGTTATGTTTCCACAAAGAAGGTGGACCTGGAAAAGAACCTGATCGTGATGCGCGAGCATCCGGCGTCAGATTACAAGCGCGTCGAACTGACCATCGGAGCCGAGGTGCCTGATTTTACTTTTACTGATTTCGACGGCAAAAAACGTAAACTGTCTGAGTTTCGCGGCAAATACGTGCTGGTGGATTTCTGGGCCCTCTGGTGTGGGCCCTGTCGGCGCGAACTACCCTATCAAAGGGCGGCGTACTCGCGTTTTCAGGCGCGGGACTTTGAGATTCTGGGGATGAACAATGACGACGATCCGGAGATGGTAAAGGCTGTCTTGCGCAAGAGCGGCCTGAACTGGACGCAGGCGACTTATGACAGCATCAAGACAGTCGAGCTCCGTTATCGTATCCATTCGTTTCCCACCACCATGCTCCTGGGGCCGGATGGCAAAATCGTCTCGCTGGGGCAGGCTGGAAAGAAACAACTTCGTCTGCGCGGAAACGATCTTTTGAAGTCGCTCGATGACCTCCTCCCACCTTAAGCGGGCGCCCGGTTTTTGCCGCGTAGCGGCACCTGAGTTTAGCCCGGTCTTTCAAGGCCGGGAAAAGGCATGACCTCAACTACCTCGACGATTGACCGGTCCTCGAGGAGTTCAAGTCAGCGCCAACACCTACACCTCTCTGCACTAGCTTTGCCCGCAAAGTCCGCGTTTCAGCGGACGGCTGAAAATAGCCCAGCGATTCATCGCCGGGAACCCATGCCCTTGATGCAGAGAAGTCCGTGAAACGGACGGATGAAAAACCTTCGCTTCTCCATTTGTTTGACAGCCGTCCGTTTCACGGACTCAAGCGCGTCTCATTTCTTCTGGCTTCTTCTTCTCGTCCGGCTTGTCTGGCGGTGCTTTCGTCTCATTTGTCAACGGCAGCGGTGGCGCAGTGAACTGCCCCAGGTCAGCAAGTCCCAGACTGGCTTCGATGTCGCCGATGCGTCTGACGGCGGCTTCGTAACCGTCCTTGCCGAACTGTTGCATTTCGATCTCTTCGAACTTCTCGCTCAACGCGTCCATCTGGTCGAGCGTGAGCGTTCGTTTCCACGCAGGAAAAATCATCGTGTCTTCAATTGCCGCGTGATGCTGATACATGCGCACCAGTGATTCCATGACGCGCGCGAGCGACTCGGCGGTGATGGCTGAAAATTTCTCTCCTGTGGTTGCCGACAAAATATACTCGGTCAGTTCGCGACCCCGGTTGTGTTGCGCAATAAGCACTCCCACATAGGCGGCCGCCATTCCCCCGCCCTTCTGCACGGCCGGAAAGATGTACGCTTCTTCCAGCTTCAGCTCGTGGTAATCTTCGCCAAAAACACGAAAGAGCTTGGCCGTCTTCTGAAGTGCTTCGGGCTCAACGGCGCTGGCTGAGGCACGTATCCGCACCGCGGTTTCCTGGTAAACGAGCAGGGCGCGCCGCAGCACACCATGTTCGCGCATCAGGTCTTCCGACGCCGACACTTCGCTCGCCGCAAGCCTCGAGCCTGACTTGTCAGATTCTTCATCGCCCTCGCCCGCGGATGGATTACAACCAGTCAGGACAACGCCGGCGCCCAGGCCGCAGGCGGCAGCCAGCCATTTTCTTCGTACGAGATCCATATAATCAGGCTCCCTTTCTTTCGGTCTCAGACATTCTGTTCGAGAGAGAGTTTTCGATCAAGAGAAACCGCGACCTGAGGTTGGATGCTTCCAACGATGAGTGCATGGTTGAAACCAGGTAAAGAGGAGCTAGCGTACGGCTCGTCGTTTGACGCCGCTACTCTGACGCACGACAATCCAAAGCCGAATGGATAATCCCTCGACAAAAACTCAAGCAGTTAAGCGCCTGCGACCGGTCAGATCAGCGCGCGTGAAATCATCGGCCTTTTCGCGCCGCTTGTTGCATGCCTGGCGCAACCTGCATCTCCCTTTGGCAGAAGCGAAAGTCATCGCCGCCGTTTCCGGAGGCGCTGACTCCACGGCGCTGCTGCTTGCCCTCGATGAACTGATTAAGACACAGGAGCTGCGAATCGAACTGATAGCGGCCCATTTGGATCATGGCTTGCGCCGGCAAAGCAAAGCTGACGCACGGTGGGTAATTAAGCTCGCACGCGATCTCGGTTACCAGATTGTCAACCAGAGAGTTGATGTGGGCCAGCGTGCTCGAATCACTCGCGACAACCTGGAACAAGCCGCTCGGCGCGCGCGTTACGAGTTCCTCGCGAAAACCGCCGCGACGTTCAAGGCGCAACTGATTCTCACCGCTCACACAATGGATGATCAGGCTGAGACGATTGTGCTGCGTCTCTTGCGCGGCAGCGGCGCTGAAGGTTTGGCGGGAATTGAGCCTGTTCGCTCACTCCTGTCCCAAACTGCCAGTCCGCGACGCCGCTTGCAGAGCGCCTCCGGCTGGGGAAAGTCGTCGCAGTTGCTGCTGGCTCGGCCACTGCTCAACTGGGCCCGTCGATCCGAGACTGAGGACTATTGCCGGTTGCGAAAAGTCGATTACCGCAGTGATCTCATGAACGACGATGAACAATTTGCTCGCGTCCGAGTGCGGAAACAACTACTGCCCCTGATGGCCTCGTTCAACGGCAGGATCGTCGAGGCGTTGGCGCGCACAGCGGAGTTACTGCGAGACGACCTTAGTGTGTTGAATCAGCAGGCCAGCTTACTTTTGCTGGCCGCGGCGCTGGGTGACAACGCCGAAACTCTGCCGGCGCTCAGTGTCGCGGTGTTGGCTGAAGCACCGGTGGCTGTGCGCCGGCGGGCATTGCGCCAGTGGATCTTGCAGGGAAGGGGCGACCTGCGCCGGCATGAGCTCCAGCACGTGCTCGCCATCGAAAAGTTGTTGCTGGGCGAAAAAGGTGGGCGGTCGGCGGAATTACCCGGCGGAGACAAGGTTGTCCGACGGCAGCAGCGGCTCGAGCTGAGCGTCAAAAAATCGCGAAATACCGGCGGAAAGCGCGCGCGGGATGATTAAGGCGCGCTTGGCCTGGCAAAGCTTGCCCGGCACAACCGCAAGACTGCTCGGCGCATCATAAGTGGCCCGTTGGATAGCCATTGGAGCCTGGCAAAGGCAAGTTGCAGGCTAATTAATTGGGGGCGCGACAAGAACTGCTGTTCTGGGTTATCATCAGCGTCGGAGGCTTTGAAAACTTTGAGCTCTACTGCTAGACAAATTATCTTCTGGTTACTAATCGTTGCCGGCGCGCTGCTGCTCTATAAACTGGTTAATCCCAACAGTAAGAATTCTTCGGCCATCGATCTGGCAACGCTTGACGCCAAGATCACGGCTGGTGAATTGAAGCAGCTGACCGTCGAACAAAATGAGGTGGTGGCGGTTGACAAAGGCGGCCAGGAATACCGCGCTCCCCTGACCAACGAGCATATCAAGGCCGACATCCTGAGAAAGGCCTACGAAGTCGTTAACGGACAAAAACGAGTCGACAAAGTCGATGACAAGTCCGGTACCAGCAGCTATATCTGGCCCATGCTGATCACCTGGGCGCCCTTGTTGTTTATCATCGGCATCTGGGTGTTCATGCTCAGGCAAATGCAGTCGGGCGGCAACAAAGCTCTCTCATTCGGTAAATCCCGCGCCAAACTGTTGAATAATCAGCAAAAGCGAGTCACCTTCAAGGACGTCGCCGGCGTCGAAGAAGCCAAGGAAGAACTGCAGGAAATTATCGAATTCCTCAAAGAACCGCAGAAATTCCAGAAGCTGGGCGGCCGCATTCCCAAAGGTGTTCTGATGATGGGGCCTCCTGGAACGGGCAAGACCCTGCTGGCCCGCGCGATTGCCGGTGAAGCCAATGTTCCGTTCTTTTCAATCTCGGGTTCGGACTTTGTTGAGATGTTCGTGGGTGTCGGCGCTTCGCGCGTCCGCGATCTGTTCGAACAGGGCAAGAAGAACGCGCCCTGCATCATCTTCATCGACGAGATCGATGCCGTCGGCCGTCACCGTGGCGCCGGGCTTGGTGGTGGGCACGACGAGCGCGAACAGACGCTGAATCAATTGCTGGTGGAAATGGACGGGTTTGAATCCAACGATGGCGTGATCCTGATCGCTTCGACCAACCGGCCGGACGTCCTTGACCCGGCGCTGTTGCGGCCGGGGCGGTTCGATAGACGTGTGGTTGTCTCTCGGCCCGACGTGCGTGGCCGTGAAGGTATCCTGAAAGTTCACACGCGCAAGATTCCGCTCAGCGAAGACGTGGACATCAGCGTTATCGCCCGCGGCACACCGGGCTTTACCGGCGCCGATTTGGCCAACCTGGTTAACGAGGCCGCGCTGAACGCCGCGCGCTACAACAAGAAGTTCGTCGCCATGGGTGATTTTGAGCTGGCTAAAGACAAAGTCCTGATGGGCGCTGAGCGCAAGAGCATGGTGATCTCGAACGAAGAAAAACGCGTGACCGCCTATCACGAAGCCGGGCATACGCTCGTGGGATTGAAAGTTCCCAATGCGGATCCGGTCCACAAGGTGACCATCATTCCCCGCGGTATGGCGTTGGGTGTAACCCAGCAGCTTCCCGAAGGTGACCGCCACAACTACACGGAAGAGTACCTGTTGGGTCAGATTGCGATTCTGATGGGTGGACGTATTGCGGAGCAGTCGTTTTTGGGCAGCATTACCACAGGCGCTTCGAACGATATCGAGCGCGCCACTGAACTGGCTCGGGCGATGGTCTGCGAGTACGGTATGTCGGCCATGGGGCCGCTGACCTTCGGCAAGAAAGAAGAGCAAATCTTCCTGGGCCGTGAGATTGCGCAACACCGAGACTTCTCTGAAGACACAGCAATTAAGATCGATCAGGAAGTCAAGGGAATCGTCACCGCGCAGTTCAATCGCGCGCAGTCGATCATCCAGGAAAATCGGGATACGCTGATCCGGCTGGCCGAGGCGTTGCTGGAACGCGAGTCGCTGGATGCGGTTGAAATACGCCGCGTAGTTGCCGGATTGCCGCTGGATGAAGATCCCTCGGGCGGTTTGCCGGCAGACGAAGAACAACGGCCGCAGATTAAGGAGCCTTCATCCGGCCTGAAACCAATCCTGCCCCCGATTACCGGCAGCAATCCGGCTCCCGCTTAAG
>DAIMCP010000120.1:0-8642 GCA_036726305.1 Pyrinomonadaceae bacterium
GCCACTATTACGTTGGACCATGCAACAAGGTTACTTTTTCAGCAGCCTGCTAGAGTCTGGCACCCAGGAAATGAAGTCAGCAGATGGGGGGCAGGATGCCCGGGCTCTCGACCCCGTCAGAACCGGCCGTGAATTATACTTCATTCTGACTCAGTTCTATTTCAGAAGCGGAGTGAAAGTGAATACTCGCAAATCCAAAACCGACAGAGCCGTTCAGGTGCGCTTTGCTGAACCGGCGGACGCTGAGAGCATCACGTCCCTCATTAACCTGGCCTTTGGGACGGCTGAGTCTTTCTTTGTCGAGGGGGATCGCATCGACCTGTCCGAAGTGCGGCAGTTGCTGCGGTCGGGAAAATTCCTCCAGGCCGAAAGTAAGGGAAAGCTACTGGCATGTGTCTATGTCGAGCCACACCCGGATCGACAATCAGGCCAGCCGGAACTTTCCCGAGCCTATTTGGGCTTGCTGGCAGTCGTCCCCGCACGCCAGCATTCAGGACTGGGTTCGATGCTGATCAAAGCAGCTGAGGACCACTGCCGGAAACTGGGCTGTGGCTTCATGGACATAAAGATCGTCAACCTCCGCGATGATTTGCCGCATTTCTATCGCGGTCGAAGATACATCGAAACCGGCACCTCGGATTTCCCCAAACATGTAAGAACGAACATGCCCTGCCACTTCGTCGATATGTCTAATCGCTTATGAGTTCTAAAACACGGGAGTCCGCTCGCTGGAATCAATGCTACGCTCCCTGCTCTTCACGATAGTGCAACGAAAATATTACAAAACTCTTTGCTCAAAAAGTTCCATCTTGTGTTAGTTTTGCAAGCACACTCCGACGTGGGCTTGCCCTTAGGCCACTGACGATAATTTAAACAATATGACATAACTGCATCGGCATTGGACCTCACATTCGATCCGGTCGCGGATCGAGTCGCAATTTCTAATGCAGTTCTTTATGGAGGACCAAGAATGAAGTTAAATGCGAGAACGATCAGCGTACTTGTGGCGGTGCTGCTACTGACCTCGATAGTAGTTCTACCGCGCATCACTCGGGCAGCCCGTTCCACCTGGGCCGGCGCCGAGAAAACTCTGGCTCCGAACCCGGAGCCCGCCGCCAATCCCGGCCAGGATCAAAGGGCCAACATAACCGTCACCGCTTCATACCACAACGACACGTCAATACCGCTGCGCGATATGAAGGCTCAGCCGGTATTTTCCAAGGGCGAGCATGAAGCTAACATTAATCCGAAGATTCCAACCAGGCACACAGACAGCCCCGACCCGGTGGTCCAGAGTAGTTTCAGCGACTTAAGGAGTCTCATCACCGTCAACATGCCGGCGCCCCTACTCAACTTTAACGGCATCCCCTTCCCGGGTGTGGCCTGCAACTGCGCGCCCCCCGATACCAATGGCGAAGTTGGCGCGACGCAATACGTGCAAATTGTCAACGAAGGCTTCCAGGTCTTCAACAAGACCACAGGTGCTTCGGTCCTTGGGCCGGTAGGTATTTCGACAGTCTGGAGCGGCTTTGGCGGACCATGCGAAACTGCCGGCTCCGGCGACCCGGTCGTGCTTTACGATCAGCTTGCCAACCGCTGGCTCATCAGCCAGTTTGCCAGCACTGGCGTTCCTACTGACGAATGCATCGCGGTTTCCACTACCAGCGATGCCACGGGCACGTGGAACCGCTACGGCTTTCACCTCGGTTCGAACTTTTTCGACTATCCGCATCTC
This sequence comes from Pyrinomonadaceae bacterium, assembly GCA_036726305.1. GTDB lineage: Bacteria > Acidobacteriota > Blastocatellia > Pyrinomonadales > Pyrinomonadaceae > JAOAPY01. Next base: position 1,736 of record DAIMCP010000120.1, read on the forward strand.
GGTGTCTGGCCCGACGGCTATTACATGGCCATGAACATATTTAACTCGAGCGGCACGGCCTTCCTCGGCCCGCAACCGTTCGCGTTTGATCGCGCCAAGATGCTGGCCGGCCTGCCGGCGACCTTTATCACCCCCGGCATCACCGGCGGCTCAGCCGAGGAAACTTACCTGCCTGCCGACCTGGACGGCTCAAACCTGCCACCAGTGGGCGCGCCGGCGTCGTTCGTGGAATTCCCTGCGGGCGGCACCTTCAGAGTTTTTCACTTTCATGTAGACTTCGCCGTTCCAACTAACTCAACCTTTACGCTGTTCGCCGCTCCCGCCTCTGCGGGTTTCAGCTTGCGAACTGGGGGAATTCCCCAATCGGGAACTACCGCGCTGTTGGATAATCTCGCCGACCGTCTGATGTTCCGGCTGGCCACGCGATTCTTCTCTGACGGTCACGAAGCCACCGTCGGTAACTTTACGGTTCAGTCAGGCACTACCGCCGCGCCGCGCTGGTTCGAACTGCGCAACGTCACGGCAGGACCAGTGACAGTCGCGCAACAGGGCACCTATCAGCCTGACACAACTCATCGCTGGATGGGCAGCGCGGCGATGGATCAGCAGGGCAATATCGCACTCGGATACAGCGCTTCCAGTAGCACGATATTTCCGCAGATTCGCTATGCGGGCCGGCTGGCGACCGACCCAGTGAATACTTTGCCTCAGGCTGAGGTCACGCTCTTTGCCGGTACCGGCAGTCAAACCGGCACCAGCGGTCGTTGGGGCGATTACAGCGATATGACGGTCGATCCAGTGGACGACTGTACTTTCTGGTACACGCAGGAGTATTACGCGACCACCAGCAGCTTTAACTGGCGCACGCGCATTGGCTCTTTCAAGTTCCCGGGTTGTGGCGGATCGCCGACGCCTACGCCTACGCCGACCCCAACCCCAACACCAACGCCGACTCCGACACCGACGCCGACTCCGACTCCGACACCGACTCCGACACCGACGCCGACTCCGACGCCGGCGCCAAACGCGCCGAGCAATTTGGCCGGGACGGCGGTTTCAACAAGTCAGATCAACCTGACTTGGACCGACAACTCCACGAACGAGGATAATTTCAGAGTCGAGAGGTGTCAGGGCAATAACTGCTCAAGCTTTGCAGAGATTGCGGTGCTGGGTCCAAACGTCACCAGTTATTCAAATACTGGTCTGGCGCGCAATACGCGGTATCGCTATCGCGTGCGGGCCTCTAATTTAGGAGGTAACTCAGGATACTCGAATATCATCACAGTCAGGACGCTGAGATGATTAGTCAGACCTCCATAGCCGGGTTGACCAAAGTCTCTGCTGCCTGAAGAAAGGACGAGAACCCGGCAACATGTGCGGCTAAATTCTGCCGCCCTTAACCAGGTCGCTGGTACTAAGATCGAGGGCCCTCTCCTTTTGGGAGAGGGCCCTCGGTTCGTCCACTCGCTTTTCAGCTTACTAGAGATCGCTTTGGAGGTTGACTTCCACTTCCACGTAAAGTTCTTTCTTGTCAGCCGCTGCTTCCGTCGTCTTGTAGTCGCTCTTGTCCGTCAGTTCTGTCACCAGGGTTTGGCGTGGCACTTCTGAATGGTTATTTGCGTGACCGTGCTTTCCCTTCATCGTGGAGTTGACCGTTCGCAGACGGTCCCCTTTTTTTGTGTCCTCGCTCTTGCGAGTGAAATTGTTCCACAGAGTCCGGGGAGTCGCGTTGCGGCTGCCATGATGGCCCACCTTATACAGATAGACATCCTCCAAAAGCTTCCTGGTATCGGGTTGCTGCAGGGCATACTCCCAGTTTTCGATCTGCGCATCGCCGGGGAACAATAGCTTCTTGCCTCCCACTTCGAACAGAAGGATTACGCTGGTGTTGTTCATCGCTTTGTCGAGGATGCGAACAAGTCCCCGTAACTGCTCACCGCGCAGGGTCTGCATCTGGCGAATAAACCAGCGCGCGGTGGTCGGGAAAAACTCCTCATAGATGTCGGCATCAGGAAACAACCGCTGCGAGCTGGTGTTGGATTGCCTGACCAGTTCTCCGGTGGCGGCCTGCAGCTTCCAGAATTCCTGAGCCGCGCCCTGCAGCATCCAAAATTCGTTGTCGTCACGCGACCGCTCTTTCTCTATCTCGGCATGTTGCTCGAGTGTCGGCGGTCCCAACACGTGAGTTTTGACGCCGGGCAGTAAGGCTGTCAGATCCAATCCATATTTGTAACTGACATAGAGGTTTTCCCCCATACGTGCGAGGTTTTTTACCGCAGACTCATTGGGCAGACTGTTGTCATCGCTGAGGAACTCTATTTGCTCGGCCAGTTCCGGGCTCAACGCGTCATCATTTCTCAGGTGCCTGACTTCATCCTGCATCGCCGCCGCCAGCGAATTCATATCCCGCAATGAATTGATGTAGAGTGCCGAGCCAAACATTCCCTTATCGGCCAGGCCTCTTTTTACACCTGCTCCTTTCCTGAGCGTGGCTGAGGGCGCAGGCTTGGGATCTTTGGCTGCGGGATCTTCAGTCCATGGCTGGATCACAAAATCCGGTTTCAAGGCCGCGATGACATCGCCGGTGCCGCTTCCGTCTGCTTTTGTGGCAAAGCCGCTGATGTGGTCCTTGTGACGATGCGTGGCCACCACTAGGTTTAGTTTCCCATTGCAGCGGCCCCTGATATCCAGCGCAACCTTCATCATCTGCTCGCTGGAGTCGATACCCGGTGGCATTCCCGTGCTGCCAAAGTCAATCAGCACATGTCGCTCCTGGTCAGCTTTCTCCGTAGCCTGTGGATAGTTGAAGGTGAGCAGAAAACAATCGCCGAATCCCACTTGATAGGCTCGAATAGTTAACTTTGACGGCTGCAAAGCGGTTTCTTCAAGCATTAAAATTCCTCCGCAACTGTGGTCCGCAAATTCAGCGCTCGGGTCAAGTGCAAGCGGGCGAAAGCACTCTCCCCGGAACTCTTTTCTTCGAAATACCCGGACCTCCACAAATACTTGAGACGAGGAGTCTGGCGCACGGAGTTGTTGACCCGGTTGAACACCTGATATTTCAGACGCCCGTATTCATCAAAGATTAGGGCAGCGCCACCATAGACTGTGACTTCCTGGTCTTTCGGCATTCCTTTGGGCTTGCCGATCGGCGGATCAAAGTACTGCAGTTCCTCGGCCTGAAGAGTTACCATCTGAATGTACTCAGCTACGGTCTCCCGCAGGGCAAACCCGTCTGGACCGAGACGCAGGCAGGGGCGAACTGAAATGACTTTGGTATAGGCCTGTTCGTGCAATCTGAGTGCTTGACGGTTCTCCCAGATAAAGCGGAACACTTCATCGGGATCTCTGGACAGCGACTCAAAATGCGTTCGGTCGTACTTCAAATGGGCGTCGCACGCTTCCCAGCTTCCGTCGGCGTTCTTGCTGGCTGGTTCAATTCCATAATCCTTAAAGCTCCTGCGCAGTATCTCGCGATACTGGTACTTGCTATCGTCCGGCACCAGTTCTTTGTCGGCGGTGATCAGCGCGCTTAAGTAGTCTGAAAACTGAAGGTCAGTCGCTGGAGAATAGTCGAGCGCCCTAATGGCCATGGTCAGCAACTGTTCGGCGGCGTCAGTTCCCTGCTCCACCACCAGGAGAAGATCCAGGTTGGCGCCCGGCCGCCCGCACTCCAACTTTTCAATGCGCGCCCGCCAGACCTGCAAAAAGGAATTCAGCATCGCGGCCACCAGGATTTCACCGCGGCGATGTGGTTCCTCGAATTCGTCCAGCTTCTCGTACTCAGCCTGCTTCATGGGCTTGAGTTTGACTGAGCGCCGTAACGCTGCGGCACGATTGCCGCGCACGCCAACCATTTCCCCTCCCATTTGATCTGCCAGTCCCAGGAGCACGGATTCCTTCAATTTTTCAATCGTCAGATCTTGCGGATTGATCAGACTCACCGGCGGATTGTTCAAACCGGCCCGGACCCCCTTCTTTGGTTTGGCAAAATTGGGATCTAAAAGAGTGCCTACAATTTCTTTTAGCGAGAAAACTGAAAGCAGGGCCACAATGTCAGCAAACCCCTCGTGAAACCCGGCCTGTTCCGGTGACGAAGGATCGGTGAAGCGGTTACGCAAACCATCCAGCAGCGCATGCGTCGTTTCGTGAGCCACCACATCGTGTGAGAGGCAGGTAAAAATGGTCTGGCCGCTTAAACCCACGAAGTAACCGAACACCAGCGCCTGGTCGCGCTTGGAGTAGAAGGCATTGGCGTCAGCGAATGCGTGGGGAGCAATGTTGATCTGATGACCGGGAAAGCCCCAGCTAATGCGGCGACCAAGCGCGAACTCGAAACGCGCCAGGATCTTCATGGCAATCGCATAGACGTTCTGTTGGTGGAAACGGGGATCTTTCAGCAGCTCCTCGTTACTCGCCTCAGGATCCAGCTTGAACGGGTCGGCATAGGTGCCGCTTTGAATGTCTTCGTAATCCATTGGCTGGTAGAGAGTACCGGTGGATGCGTCGTAGTCGATCACCTGAACTCGATATCCACGCGGTCCAGGCGCGATTTCTTCGGCGGGTATTTCGACTTCCGTGGTAAGGATCCTTTTGCCGACACGAACGCTGGGATCCTGCGCCATGATTGTGAGTCTCCGGGTTCGAGGTCTTGCAATTCGATTCACCGATCTATGCTCCTGGTTAAGGGTTTGCTGCAGCACTGCATTTGCCGAAAAAACTGCTCGATGGCCCAGGTCTTCTAATACAAAGCCTGCGGTTCCTGCTGTCCTGAAATCTGACCTGAGACTACAGTTTCAGCGCCGAGTTGGTTGTTTCACGATCCCAGGCGACAGCGGCAGGGGAAGGTAGGATCGCCGAGTTCTACCTGCAACGTGGTGTGCTCAATCCCGAACCTCTGGCGCAAATCAGTTGCGGTCCTCGCGAGCAACGCGTCATCGCACGCAGCCTGAGCCATGACGACGTGCGCCGTCAACGCCGCCTCGGTCGTGCTGACACCCCAGACATGCAGGTCATGAACATCAACGCAGGTCGGCAAGCCAGCGAGATAGTCCTTGATACCCTTCATGTCTATTCCTTCCGGAACGGCATCAAGAGCAAGGTTGAGCGAATCGCGCAGCAGACCCCAGGTGCCATAGACAATGAACGCTACAATCACCAGACTGACGGCCGGATCGAGCCAAAACCACCCGGTGCCGAGTATCGCCAACCCGGTTAAGGCTACCCCCAGCGAGATCAATGCATCGCCGGCCATGTGCGTAAAAGCCCCGCGGAGGTTTAAGTCGGCCTTGCGACCAGAAATAAACATCAGTGCCGTGCCGGCGTTGATGAGAACGCCTATCAAAGCCACCCAGATTACGACCCCTTCTCTTATGGGACCAGTCTGGTTCAGTCTGCCGAGAGCTTCCCAGGCAATTGCGCCCACGCCCACCAGCAAGACAGCGGCGTTGGTTAAGGCCGCCAGGATCGAAGAGCGCCGAAATCCATAGGTTCGTTCCGGAGTTGGACCACGGCGGGCCAGCAGCATCGCCCCCCAGGCGAGCACCAGACCGAGTACGTCGTTCAGGTTATGTCCGGCATCTGCTATCAGGGCAAGCGAATGAGACAGACGTCCGTAGACCGCTTCAACGACGACAAAGCTCAGGTTAAGGACCACTCCAATCGCAAAGGCGCGCCCATAGTGGGAAGCTGCGTGACTATGCCCGTGTGTCATCTGGTTGCCGGATTCTCATCCAGGCTTTCAGGCTTCGGCAGACCGAAACCGTTCCTTATTCCTGGCCCGAGCCTTAGCGGCTTCGACTTCGCGATCCCGCGGTGGGGCATTGGAAACAAGCGATTGGAGCAGTTCGCGGGCTGCCTGCGTCACCTGCTCCACAGCACGATTGAACGCCGGCTCATTGGCTTTGGAAGGCTTTGAGAAGCCGCTCAGCTTGTGGACGAATTGCAGCGAAGAAGCGCGAACTTCTTCTTCCGTAGCCGGCGGTTTAAAATTGTGAAGGGTCTTGATATTGCGACACATAAAATCTGATTCCTGTCTTTCTGGTTACCGGCTGCCGACCGATTCTACCTCATAATAGCGGAGCCACTGCGTCTCTCGCCTGTTGAGAGGTTACAACGGGAATGACTTCAAACTCTACCAGGTCGCGCCAATTTTCAATCCACTGCTGAAAAAGACTCGGATCGTCGCATTCCATTAACTGAAAGCAGCGGTCAAAGTTGGCTTCGACCCAGCTGTTAACGTATTGCAAACCCTCCGGGAACATTCGCCCCCGTTCACGATGCCGCCGATAGACGGCCACAGCATTACGGTCCCGGAAGCGCTCAATCACCATGAACAGCATTTCACGACCCTCCCTTCAACGACGAGTTACTTAAGAGCGCCGCCCCTCTCACCATCAACGGCGGTTGAGCGACGATTTGCGGAATCGAAAAGATGATCATACGTGCTGCCATCGAGAATCGTCTCCGGCAAAAAGGTACCGCAGGCGAGAAAGACCAAAAGCTGTGACGCAGTTCAGATTCCGGTTCACTTCCCGAAAAAGCCCGGATCCATCAGGTACCAATTAATCAGTCCCGCAATGATGCCAATGCCAAACACAATCAGGACCATTATCTTTTCTTTAGTGGTGGTTGGCTTCCCGCCCTTTCCCGGGGAGACCAGTAGGTACAATCCACCTATGCCGATGAGGGGCCCAAACGCCGCCATCTTCAATGAGTAACTGCCATCTTGCCAGAGTTGGCGCCAGTTGATGTAGATGAGTACGACGGAAATCAGGATTAACGCTATCGCCAGGATACGGGCTTTTAAGAAGGCCATGCTTGTGCTCCGGATTGGGTTGATGCGAAGATCGTTCGCTCTGCGGGCGTAGATTCCGTAGCCCGACTCGCTTTCCCACGTAAATAGAAA
>DAIMCP010000121.1:0-8526 GCA_036726305.1 Pyrinomonadaceae bacterium
CAATACTCTTTCTCACTCCCTCTTCGGTGAATTTGTTCCAGTGGAAGCGGCCCAGAAGGTAAAGCTGGTAAGCCTCTGTGTTCTCCGTATAGCGTTTGGCAATGCGCTGCTCTTGCTCTCCACTCAATCTGAGCCGCAGTTTGCCAACTATCTCGCGGGAGATGTCTTCCTGCACGGCGAGAATGTCAGAGGTTTTCCGGTTGTAGCGCTCGCCCCACAGCTGCGAGCCGTCGGAAACATTCACTAAATCGGTTTGGATAATGAGGCTGTCGCCGCGCTGCACGACTTTGCCCATGAGCACGGCGTCCACGCTTAGCTTTTTGCCGACAGCCTGGGGATCTATCGCCTTTCCCTTGAAGCTGAACATAGTGGTTCGCGCCATAACACGCACGTTCGGCAGTTGCGAAAGGCTGTTGATGAGTGATTCGGTCACCCCGTCCGACAAATACTCTACCTCGGGGTTTCCGCTCTCGTTCAGAAATGGCAGCACGGCAACTGAGTTGATTTGCGTTGTATTCGAGGAACGAACGCCAAAGAACCAGTATCCCAGCCCACCCGTCGCGACCAATAGAACCGACAAGGCAATGGCATAAAGGAGTTTGTGTTTTCGGATTTCTCCCGCCGTGTATAGCAGGCCGTCCTTCTCCTGGTCCACGACCACCACTCGGAGAACGTCAACCTGCTCTGACGCGGCGATCGTTTCTTCTGCCTCCGCCTCAAAGTCGAAGATGTAGCCGCGACCACGAATGTTGCGAAGGTATTTGAAAGCGTCCTTGCCCAGTGCTTCCCGCAATTCTTCAATACACTTGCCGAGAGCACCGTCCGTCACGGCTCGCCCGTGCCACACCTCCTCGATGAGCATATCTTTGCTGATCAGGCGCCCTCTGTTTTGGACCAGATACTTGAGCACCTCATAAGTGAGAGGGCGGAGATGCACTTCCTTGCCCGCATCCGTCAGGCAGCCGCGCGCGAGGTCGAGAGTAAATTCCTCAACCAGATGGATCGTGTCGTTGCTCAAGGCGAATTAGACGCATTTGCGGGAGCCGAATCAGTCACGTTTCGCGAAGTTTTCGCGAAACTTTCCTCTCCTTTTCAGCCAACTTTCGTTACGTGCACAAAGCTTTGCAGCTATGGTGCCCGGCACAGGGAAAACCCCCGGCGGTTTGGTGCGGCGGAGGGAGCGGATGGCCGCAATTATAGAGCACGCTCTGAGCTAAAGCCATTCAGATCGGAACGGAAGCAACGAAGGATTTCGACATGAAGAAGATGTGCCGCATTGAGATCACGAGGTACAGCCGGCAGGTCATGGTGATTCAGGCCGCCAGCGATGTTGTGGAAACCACTGCCATCCCTGAGTTGCCTGTCATAGACATCGGCAGCGAATCACTGGAGGGCCCGCGCGCGACGGATGAATCAGGCCAGCAACCGGCCAGTCTCAGTCGGGATCACCTGACGGGCCGGCAACGCTTCCGGCTGCGCGATCTGCTGAAGCTCTTGCCCGGAAAACAAATAACGAAATTACACATCGTCTGCTGAAGAAGCAGGCCGTGAAAGGAGATTCACCATGAAAGATACGAAATCATCACAGTCAGCCCTGAAGGTTGGATTTTTAATTCTCATTCTCGCCATCCTCTGGCTGGGCGGGAAACAAGTCGGACTCGCGCAAAACGCTTTCCGAGTTCCCCAAGGCCGTCCACAAGCTGCCGCATCGCGGACGTCTATCCGCCCCTTCGTGTTCGATCGGCGGATCAAATCGGCTTCCCGGAATCCAAAGGTGGCGCAGGCGCCGGTTTCGGTTCAGGGAGATGTGCCACACACTCTCACGTGGTGGTGCGAGGATCTGAACGAGGTGTGGAAGGTCAACCTGCCAGTGATTTCCTGGGAGATGGACATGGTTCCACCCGACCCGTCGCCGTTCCCCAATACCTGCGCGTCCGCGTTCCCGGTTGCGGTCCCGGAGGGCTCGAGCTTCGCTGTGGGTAACTTCCTCTGGTACACGAACAAGTCCTACGAGCCGCCTCTCCGCGCCGCGCTCCAAGAGATGGGCTACAATTTCCACTCGAGCAGCCCGGCCGAGGACTTTATGAGCAAGCTCACGGACATCCGCGTCGAGGTGCGAACGTTTCCAGCCAATGTGCTGGTCGCCGAGCACCACTTCGATCCGCAGCGTTCCTTCCGTCTGGTCCGGGCGCACGAATTCTTTGGCCAGCTCCTCCCACTGATCGGCCCCATCGCAAACCCTGATCTCGGGATTGACCTCTCGGTTGACGAGGTCGGCCGCCTGCCGATGCATGGGTTCCCCGTCATCATCCCGCCTGCGGGGGCGCCTGGGGAGTATCAGGTCCTTGTTTACTTGACGATGTCCGACTGGCACAACGACGGCTTGGGTATGGCGACGGGTTTCCTTGGTAACATCCTGCCGGCCGGCGAGTTTCTCTACGTGCAAACGCCCTTCAGGGTAGTGCCATGAGTCGCCCCCCGCTTATGGCATAGGGTGCTGGCTGCAGCTGCTCGTGCTCAGATCGAGTCCCGCCGGCTCTGCCAGAAAAAAGGACCCTGCTGGTTCAGCTTTCAAAGCTGACGCTGGCAGGGTCGTTTAGTTTCGCTTCGCCAGCGTGCCACTCGTCGGTTTCAAACAAAGATCGTGTCGTACGTACTTCGCAGTTTGAAGCCCGCACGCTGATACATCTTCTGCGCTGAGACGTTTTTCTTATTGACCAGACCGCACAGCGACTTTGTTTTCGCCAGCAGCGTTCGAGCCGACTGCGAAATGCAGCGAAGACCAAGCTGCGTACCACGAAGGTTCGGGTTGACCCAAATGCCTTCCAGAGGCTCGCTGGGCACTTCTGCTAAAACGGGAGAAGGTGGTTTTAAGGCAGATATTTGTGCGTTACTGGCGGAGTGAGAAAGCAAAAAGGCGTGCGCCGCGAACTCTCTTCAAGTTTGGCGCCAGCCACATGGTGCGTGGCCGCGACATGACCGAGGTTTATGACATCGGTGATCTGGCAGCCGAAGCCGCGGTCCTCGAAGGCGGAAAGTCGTTCCATCTTTAAGTCGGACCTCCACGAACTGTGAAGCACGCACGGTTCAATCCTTCAACGATGAGTCTTGTGCCGGGGCCTGCAAGTTCCTTTGATGATCAAGGTGTGGGCTTCCTCGCGGACCTCGTTTACCAAGACTCTTTTACGCTGATCGATCTCCGGGCGTTGCGACCCATTCTCGGTAGTCGGACAAAAGACTTTGACGTTCGCGCTACCCGCTTAATCCATGAATTTGACGTGATGCTGATTTTGCCCGGCGCCACGCCGGCGGCCATGCTTTGAGACCCTTTGAAGAACTGACGCCTGGCCGAGCGTCAATTACACCTACGACGATCTTTACCGGCTGACTGGCGACCGATTCACAACAAATGCCACGCACACGAGTAATGGAAGCAAACAGCGAAAGATTCGACAATGTACCTTTGTAGAGGATTGTTGAGAAACACTGTGCTGAGGTGACGCGCGCCTGTCGACACGCTATCCTAGCCGAGTGGACCGAGACGAGATCATCCGCGTGTTGCGCGCCTTTGAGGCCTCGGGCCTCGAGTACGTGCTCATTGGGGCGGCGGCGATGGGGTTCCATGGCCTCGTGCGCGCGACGGAAGATCTGGATCTTTTCATCCGCGCCACACCAGAAAACGTCGAACGGCTTCGCGCTTCCTTGCGCGAGGCGTACGATGGCGACCCGCACATCGACGAGATATCCTCCGCCGATCTGCTGGGGGAATACCCAGCCATCCGTTACTGTCCGCCAACGGGGGATCTGTACTTCGATATACTCACGCGCCTTGGCGAATCAGCCAGATTCGAAACCGTCGACGCTGAGATCAAGGAAATCGCGGGCACCCGCGTGTGGGTCGCGACACCAGCAGCGCTCTATCGGCTAAAGAAGGGGACCGTTCGGACACAGGACCACCTGGACGCCGCCGCGCTGCGCGAACGCTTTGATTTGAAAGATGAGGGCTGACATGCCGGTGCAGAAATTCCGCTCGATCGAGGAAATGAACAACGCGCCCTTGCCCGAATCCCGGCGGCCGGACTTCGAGCGCTTCCTGCGACACTGCGCCCGCTACTGGGCGATCGCTCCGAAGCGCTACCCGCGCGGCGTCTTCAAGTTCCACACCATCGAAGAAGCGCAACACGCTCGCAACCACCCCCGAAACCCCGCTGGTCCTGACGCGAACGAATGAAGCGCGGAATCTGATCGAAGGTCAACGCTACTACCGGCGCTCGTTTCGGGGTGGGGGCAGGTTTGCCTTCAACCGCGCCCAGGTGCTCGTCGGCGATCCGACCCGCATCTTCTTCCTCTTCGGCATCGCGGTGCGGGTCTATCATACGTTGGATAGATTGGCGTCCCGTACGGGAGGCGAACCCGTGTCGCCGCCGTGAGAGAGAAGAGACCTATTGTAATTCAACGGAACTTAGGGGTGCGGATGCACTCCTTAACGCAGTGCCTCAAGCAGTTCCTTCGCTACGCGCAAGTCCGCCGTGTCGAATCCCTCGGTGAACTCGTCATAGATTCGCCTAAGCAAATTCCGCGCTACTTTCTGTTTCTTCTGTGTCTGGTATAGGCGGGCGAGGGTGATGACCGCGCGCAGTTCCCAGGACTTCGCTTTTTGCTGTTGGGCGATCCTTATCGACTGATGAAAACACGCTTCGGCGTTAGCGAGCACTGTCGGCTCGGTGTCAACCACGGTCTTTCCAGCCATGGCGGCCTGCGAGACTTCCGGGCCTCTTGTTTCCATCAACAAGACTTCGCCCTTGAGACGATAGAGCTCAGCCTCATAATATCTTTCCCCTGTGCGATTGACGGCCGCAATCGCTTCATCCAGGATCCGAAGTGATTCACCGGGCGCGCCGTTTCGCCATAGAGCCTCGGCCAGCAGAGCCGAATAGTGCGGATGAACAAGTTCAGTACCGGTCGCTTGAAGCGCCGCAATCCCCTGTCGCATTTCCTCGATCGCTGGTTCCTGCCCATCCTGCACGTTCAACGCCCAGGCGCGCGTAATCGTCGCCATCGCCTGATATAGCGCTAACCCATGCTCGCTAGAAACCTTGAGCGCAACCTCTGCGTAATCTTGCGCCTTCGGTGCGTCCTGCAGGAACTGACTCGCGTCCCACAACTTCCACAGCTGAATCGCTGGTGCGCAGGATTGACGGCACGAGCCTGCCGCGTTGGCCGTCGAAATTTGCGGTACGGACTGGGGCCATCTCTGAACTGCCAATGAACCGATACCCGCGACGATGTGCGGTTTCGATGAAGCGCGGAGATTTTGGATTGTCGTCGAGAGCCTCGCGGAGCTGACGAATAGCGACTTTGAGAACTGCGTCGCCGACGAAGGTTTCCGGCCAAACCGTGTTGAGGAGTTCGTCTTTGGTGACAAGCTGACCCGGGCGTCCGACCAGATAGTTAATCACCGCGAAGGCCTTAGGCCTGAGCTTGATGGCATCCGAACCTCGCCAAAGGCATTCGTTGGCCGTGTCCAGAGCAAAAGGATCGAAAAATATCCGTTTCTCACTCCCCACATTAATCACCAAACGTTACCGAAGCTTTACGGCAAATTTACGACTTGGAAGGCGCGGCGGGGCTATTGTCCGCTCTTGTGGCAGCGCTGGCAATACAAAAGGGGTTTTCGTCGGGCCGCTTTTGCCAGTGCCAGGAGGCAGGGACCGCCGCCCGAACGGCCCGGCGCGCTGATGAACGCGCCGCGCTGGCGGCTATAGCAGTATGACTGATACTCTCGAAAATCTAATGCTGGATCTGGTGGAATGGGTGCGGCGGAAGGAACGCCGCTACGATGAGACTATGGATGCGTGGCGTACATCCTGTCCAAAGCTTCCCATCTGGGAGGACGCGACTGATCGCGGGCTCGTGAAGACGGTCTTCACCAATGGGCGCTCGTTGGTCCAGGCAACGCCGGCGGGCTTGACTTTCCTTAAGCAAAAGAGGCCGCATGTTTACCAGGAACTAACAGCAGCGAAGCGATGGTTGAGTTGGCGCAGGGGGAGTTGAAGAATCGAGCAGTTTAGGACAACGTTATGCGAGTTTTCGAGTGGAGGGTTCGTTGATGCCAATGCTTATTAGTGATCCATCGATTATCCAGGCTGAAGGCAACAAGCCAAAGATTATCGAAGAGTATTTTGGTCGCGTGAACACGGATACCGCTACCGTGAGTATCGCACGAATGATAAGTCCTGGCGGGTGGGAAGAGCCGGGTCAGACGCCGGAGTTCGATGAGTACACCGTTGTACTGCGAGGCATGCTGGCGGTCAAAACCAGGACCGAGACCTTCGAGGTCAGGGCAGGGCAGGCCATTCTCAGCCGGCGGGGAGAATGGGTTCAGTACAGCAGCCCCGCATCAGACGGGGCAGAGTACATAGCGGTCTGTTTGCCAGCATTCTCAATCGGGGGTGTGCATCGAGACGAGGCCAAGTCATCAACCCTTTGAAAGTGAGATGGAAAAGCGCGCAACAAACTCCGCTGATATGCGGTTTCGGTGGAGCGGAGAGGCTGATCCTCTCGAACCTCGCGGAAGCATCCGCTGCTCTCCTCAGACACTTGTTGGCCAGGGGAAAGAGAGAAGGGATCCAGTTCCATCCGGTTTTCGCTCCCCACCAGCTTCACCAAACGTTACGGAAGCTTTACGGCAGGTTTGTGACTGAATATGCGCGTTTGCTGTAGTTTCCCTCTCCGATGGAACAATGGCAATACAATGCTGCTTTCGTGATCCAGTTTCGAGCGAAAACAGAGATTGAAAACGGCCGCTTCGAGGGCCGGGTTGAGCACGTAGCCTCGTGCATGGCAACGCGATTTCACTCGCTGGATCAGTTGCTGGGTTTCATCGCAATCGTGCTGGCGGAGTTGAAGCGCACAGAGGAATCCTAAGGTACTCCCTTTGGCGCCACCCTGAAGGCGAAGAAGGGCGATATGATTCTCATCTACGCAGGGTGCATAGCTCAGAGAGGCGATTGAACATATGGTTGAAATAATCGACCTGAGTCAGGAGATCTTTACTGGGATGCCAGTGTTTCCCAGTCTCCCGGGAGTGAAAATCACCATACACCAATCACATGAGGAATTGGAGGGCATTACCAATAGCGACATCGTTTCACCAGCGGTCAACCGATTGGAACTGAGTGAACATACCGGTACGCACGTTGATGCCATTAACCACATGGCCCGCCAGTACCGGGGACAGTCTATCGACACCATGTCGCTGACGATGTTCTATACGGAGGCCATCTGTTTGGATTTGTCCGCTAAAGGTTTGCGGGAATTGATTGAAACTGCTGATTTAGAACGCGCCTTATCCAAGACCGGTCTCGAAATCAAACCGGGTGATACGGTGTTGCTGTACACGGATCATTATCGACGAGCGTTCGGGACCGATGATTGGCACAACGGTCCTGGGGTCAGCACAGAGGCGACGCGCTGGCTTGGCCGGCAGGGAATTGCGGCTTTTGGTGTGGAACCGGCAGCGCCAGGTGTACGACACGTTTCTAATAACGAAGTTCATCGCGTCTGTGGAGAGATGGGTTTTACGCATTACGAAAACCTGATCAATCTGTACCGGCTGCCAGGTCGGGGACGCTTTCGTTTTATCGGCCTGCCGCTCAAGATACGCGGAGGCACCGGCTCGCCTGTGCGGGCGATTGCTGTCTTCGAACCGTAACGGAACGTCAAAGAGGAACGGAGTTTATAAAGATTGCGACTAACAAGAAAGTGTCTTAGGCTCTTAGCTCTTTGCTCTTAGCTCTTTGCGCCCTCTGCTCATGCTTGAACTGAGACCAACTTGTGAGAATTGCAATCGGCCGTTGCCGCCGACTTCGCTTGCGGCATGCATCTGTACCTACGAGTGCACGTTCTGTGCTGCGTGCGTTGACGACATCCTGAAAAACGTCTGTCCGAACTGTGGTGGTGGCTTTGTGCCGAGACCCATCCGACCGTCGAAGAACTGGAAAGGCGACAACTATCTTGGCAAAGACCCGGCGAGCACGCATGTAAGGCATAAACCCGTTGACCCGGAAGAGCATGCACGCTTCGCCGCCAGGATAATCTCGCTCCCGCCTGAAAAGCGGTAACTCTTCCACAAGCTAACACCGAAGGTGTTGGCGAATTTCAGCCCAGGGTTGCGTCCTGGCAACCCTGGGATCGCGCGCCGCAATTATCAATAAGGCAACTCTGAAAGAGTTGCGCGACCGTGTTTAATTGCGGACTCCCTCGCAACTCTTTCAGAGTTGCGAATAAACTCAAACTAAAGGCGTCTAGTTCCCAGGGTTGCGAAAGCGCAACCCTGGGCTAAAATTAGCCAACACCTTCGGTGTACATTTCATTTCTTAAAGAGTTTGGCGAACGCGTCCCGAGCATTTGTCGGCGGGCCTGATGAGGTTTCGCGCTCGACCACAATTCGAGCCGCGAACAGTTCGCACTGGTTGCGCGCGTGTTTGTTCACTATCCGTGCGGGGATCGGTTTATTACATTCGA
>DAIMCP010000122.1:0-8236 GCA_036726305.1 Pyrinomonadaceae bacterium
CGCCCGCCGCCGCCGCCGCGATTACCGCCGAAGCCGCCGCCGCCACCACGATTGCCGCCAAAGCCACCGCGGCCGCCACCGCCGCCGCCGCCGCGATTTTCGCGGGGTTTGGCTTCGTTGACGTTCAGAGCGCGGCCATTAACTTCCTTGCCGTTGAACTGGGCAATAGCTGCTTCGCCTTCTTCCTTGCTGGACATTTCAACAAAGCCAAAGCCGCGTGAGCGACCTGTGTCGCGATCTTCCACGACGCTAGCCGATTCGACCGTGCCCGCTTGCGCAAAAAGTTGCTGCAAATCTTCGCTTGAGGTCTGGAATGAGAGATTTCCTACGTAAAGTTTCATAGACATGTAGATGTACCTTTCCCTAACAGGGAATGAAAGAAGCTGCGAATCGGACTGGCTTCGGAGTAACGGTAGTCAGCGAAGGACCGGGTTCGGGTGCTCACGGGAGCGCTTCTGAAGTTGAGAATCAGCCTGCTCTCGAACCATCCAAAACGCCAGCGCCAACTATCTTTCTGCGCGGAGCGCATCACCGTCGATGCGCGAGAGAAGGATTTAACTGGAGCCCACTATGCACTAATAGGGGGTTAATAGCAAGGTAGAAAGGGCAGGCACGGCTGAGACTGGGACCGTAGAGCCGCTGCAAGAGCCCCCGGAAAGCCTCTATTCCGAGGCTGACTTGTCCCGCGCCGCTCGGTTTTGCTGATTTATTCCAGCAATTGGGTGGCCGAGGGACACAAATAGACCACCTCAAAGTTGGTGGGCCAGTGCGAAATGCTAGTTAGGGCAAATCTCCGGGAAGGATTGGCTTAACAAATCGCGTTGCTCGAAACGTGGCCGCCGTCTGCCGACTATTGTCGATGGCATGCGCCCAACGAATCTGCCGACCAGTTCACCAAGGAGGCCGAAGCCGGTGAGCCGGGCTTCATTAACAAAGGCCCCTCGTTGCCTGGCGAAATGCTTGCGCACATAATAGAGCAACTGCGCGGCACTATCGCGCCAGCGGAAAGCTTGCTTCAATTGCTGGTGATCGGTAAAACTCACCGCAAGGCTCTTTTTGTCGACATCGAGCCCCTGCAAATAATGTCGTGGTGGGGTGACACAGACTGAGTCGGAACTGACATCGTCGTAGCACCTTGGAATGGTCTGCTTTTGCAGCAGTCATTCTGGATAACCGGCCTGACATTCAACCTACAAGTCTCTAACGTGAGCTTGCCACAGACTCAGTAGCAATGAGGAGAAAGTTCAATGAAGGTTTTCATCAGTTGGTCGGGACAGCGAGGTAAGCTCGTGGCCACGGGACTCCGAGCTTGGCTGGCTGACGTGGTCCACAAAGTAGACCCTTGGTTATCTTCGGAAGACATTGATCCTGGCACTCGATGGAATGCCGAGCTAGCTAAGCAACTCGAGGACACCAAGTTTGGCGTTGTCTGTCTTACTCCAGAATCAGCACAAGCACCGTGGGTGCTGTTCGAGGCTGGCGCGCTCGCGAAGGCGTTGGGTAGCTCGCACGTAGTCCCATATCTTGTCCAGATGGAACCTCGTGACCTCAAGCAACCCCTCGGCCAGTTTGATGCCGTCGAGGCCACCAAGTCCGGAACGTTGAAACTAATCCGCGGCATCAACCGCGCACTAGGGAGCGAGGGTGCCTTGCCCGACGACCGGCTGCTCCGTTGTTTTGAACGCTGGTGGCCGGACATGGAGCAAGTTATCGACCATATCCCTCCTGCCCCATCAGAGCCGGAAGTCCTGGCGACGGGTGCAAAGAGTCTCGGACTCGAGCGCGTGTATCGATCACGGAGTGACGCGCTGACCTATTTTGGGGCTGCCCTCCGGCAAGAGATCGTGCGAAGCCGTAGAGGCGGAGGCTTGGTCTACATAACGTGTACCTCGATGCGTGGGTTCATGGCCACTGACGCAAGTGACTTCCATGGGCCTCGCCTCGTTGAAGAGTTGATCGAAAGCAAGTGTGCGTTACACATAATGATGACGCATCCCGAAACAGCAGAACGCCGGGCCAAACAGGAGAATCGGCCACCTGAGGCAATCGCAGGTGAGGTGCGGGGCGCTGTCACTCAGCTAACGGCACTCGGCGTGAGTGTCGACCAGATGAAATACTATCGCGGTGCCCCCACCGTTTTCGGAATTGCTACGTCGGACATGATGCTGCTGAATCCATATCCCCTGGAAAACGAATCCCATCGCTGCATGACACTGGTAGTGCGAAAGACGGAGGATAACCAGGACATATTCCACCAGTACTTTGACGCGCACTTCGAAAGACCATGGAAAAATGCCGTGCCGGTGGGGGACGTTGGTCAGTAAGATCGCAATCTGACAAAGCCTCGGAAGGGAGAGGGGATCAGATAAATGAAATATGCCGTAATTGTCGAGGAATGGGAAACGAGCTTTGGGGCCATGTGCCCGCTTTGCCAGGTTGCGGTGGCAGACACCAAAGAAGGGGTGCTTGAACTAATTCTTAAGGAGCGATCGAGTTACACATCGAGGTACGAGCGCAGTTCGCTTTTGGAACCTGTAAGGCTTAACGCTGTCTTCGGTTTGTGGGCGTCGCTGATGTCCGGCGTTGGGCGTATCGGGGAAATCTGAGATTCAGAACAGCCAGTTAGTAATTAAGCTTTTGCCGGATTCCCCTCCTTACCATGGTGCTGAAGTTCATCGCATCAGCCTCAATCTGTGAGAGTATTAGATGGTGCACCCAGCAGGGCTCGAACCTGCGACCTTCTGATCCGAAGTCAGACGCTCTATCCAACTGAGCTACGGGTGCACACCAAGGTGAGCTTTGTACCTGGTTCTTTGTACTTCGATCCGGCTCGCAAGGCAAGTTTTGCGTGTTGCCCTACGCAGGAGACCAAAATACAAGGTTCAAAGAACGCGAGTTACGGTTTCGCCGGCGGTGCAGTGCCGGCCTGGAATACTCTGCGAATGAAGTGAATCATCTCGTTGATATCCATCGGCGTCATTTTTTTTTCAAACGCAGGCATGCCGTCGCCGCCTTTCGAGATCTGCTTAATGAAGTCCACGTCCGAGTGGTTCATCGAATGGCCGGCGCGCAGAGACGGGGCTTTAATCTTCTTGCCATCAATCACTGCCGTCTTGCCCTCGCCGGTGTCGCCGTGACACACCGCGCAGTCTTTCGCATAGATGGAGCGTGCCTTCGCAAACTCGTCAGGGGTCGGACTGGCCGCAGCCACCGATTGCGTAGGCCGCGGCGTTACCCCGGTGGCCGGCTCCGATTTGCTGCAAGCGGTCGCGAGCACGCTACTGGCAATCGCGATCATAGCCAACTGTGAAAGCCTCATCCGTCATTCTCCTTCGAAAAAAAGTAGGCGCGAGTATAGCATGACGTGGACGCACGCATCTTGCGTCCGGAATCCGCCCCCAAATTTTGCGGCTGACCTGAGGTTGGTGCTGCTCGGTTGCAATCCATCACAGAACACCGCAGAATAATCCGGCACCCGAACCACGGATTGCTCGTCTAACCCGACAAGTATAATTCCAAAAGAATAGCGGCAGAGGTCAATCGCATGAGTACTGACACAGAACCAGGTAATATCGCGCGAGGCTCTTTGCGCCTGGCTACCCACAGCACCGAGCTTGAAGATCCCAAGCCCAAATTGCCGCGGCAATTTGTAAACTTCACTTTCTATCGCGCGCGTCCTGAATGGCGTCTTCTTTCCGAAGCTGAGCGCCAGAATTGCCGGGAAGCTTTCGTGAACACTTTTGAGAAGTTTCGCAGCCAGTTGTTGATGCACACCTACTCAACGGTCGGACTACGCACCAACACCGATTTCATGATCTGGCGCATTGGCTACGAACTCGAGCCGTTCCAGGAGATGACCGCGGCCCTCAACAAATCGGAAATGGCCAAGTATCTCGAAACCACACAGTCATTTCTCTCCATGACCAAACGCTCGATGTACATCGATAAAGACAACCCGGAACACGTCGAAGATCGACTGCACATCGTTCCGGGCAAGTCCGACTTTCTCTTCGTTTATCCCTTCGTGAAAACTCGCGAGTGGTATGCGCGCTCGCCCGAACAGCGTCAGGAGATGATGGACGAACACATCCGCATCGGCACCAAGTATCGTTCGGTAAAGCTGCATACTACTTACTCGTTTGGTCTCGACGATCAGGAGTTTGTCGTAGCTTTCGAAACCGATTATCCGGCTGACTTTTTAGATCTGGTGCAGGAGTTGCGCGAGACAAAGGCAAGTTCGTTCACGCTGCGCGACACACCGATGTTCACCTGTCGCCGGCGTTCGCTGGACGAGTGTCTCGACGCTTTGGGCTAAAACTGTTTCCGCAACGGCGCTGAGACGCAAAGAAGACTTCACCGGTTCCTCTTTGCGTCTTTTCGTTTTGGGAGACTTTTTTGTTTGTTGCGACCATAAACCTGAATGGAAAACCACCGGTTCTATCCTTCCATACTCTTCCTGCTGCTCGCGTGTGCGAGTGCTTTCCCGCAAGCCGCCACACAAACGGAATACCTCTGGTATGAGGCTGAGAATATGCGTGGCTTCTCGACCGGACGGCTGCACGAGCCGCTGCTTAATCCCTGGTATCTGAATCCCGGCAAAGCAAAAGCGCCGGGCTGGGCCATCAGCGGTCCGGGCGTCTCTGCGGAATGGACGCAGGGCGGTGAAAGTGAATGGAACTCCGCCGCCGCCGCCCCTGACGAAAATCAGGCGACAATTTATCAGGACCTGGAAGTCCCGCGCCCCGGAGCCTACCGGATCTGGGTTCGCTATGCAGACTGGGCAAACCGGTCCGAAAACTTTGTGGTGCGGATAACGCAACAGGGCAGGGAGGTCTTTAGCCACGAATTCGGAGCCAGGGATGTCGTCGATCCGCACGATGAAGTGAGCCTGTACTGGGGCTGGGCGTTTACCTGGGACGGAGCGCCCTCAACTTTGGAAAAAGGACCGGCCCGGCTGGCGATTGAAATCAATAAACCGGCGGAGGCTCGACGTCAGGTCGATTGCCTGCTCTTGACCAACGATGCTGGATACACACCACAGGGAAGAAGCAAGCCGGATTTTGCAGCGATGCGCTATTTGCGTAACTGGACCAGCTCGCGCGCCCCGTTGCTTTCGCTGCTCGACTCGCAAACTCCTCCGGTTATACCGCTCGCCTGGCGCCGGCCGCTGGTCGCCGGTCGCGATTTTCTGATGCCCTGGAACATCTCAAAAGAGTTCTGGCCCCTTTACGAGCAACCCGCCGCCAACCGGCCGCTCTACCCATTTAATGCTGAACCGATTGAAGAATTTGTAAAGAAGTACAGCGGCTCGCGCGAAGTTCCGATCTTTGATTCGAAGCTTGTTGTGCCGGTCGTTTATCTCAACAACCTGCCCGAATACTTCAAAGAAGGCAGTCCATTTTTGCGTTACCTGCGCGAGACGCACGTGCCGTTTGCGGTACTAATTAATTATGGAGCCGCGGAGTTGTCCCCTGCGGATGGTGCGGCAGCGTTCAAGTTGTTGACTGGTGAATTCCGGGAGCAATTTCTCGGTTGGATCTCCGGTGAAAGTGTCGGCTATGTTTGGGACCGGGCTCCGCAGGAGTTGAAGATCACACCAGAGATGACGCGCCGCCAGTTGTTGGAAGCGCATCGGGTTTTCTACACAAATGCCATCGCCCGCAAATGGAGCGAGACTTTTCACACGCCGACGGGGGCAATGTGGGAACAGATGATTCCGGCCCAATCGACTTCAAGCACTTCGTTTGCCCACGCGCTGAGTGATTGGGGCGTGCGTTTGCTGGGCATGGAAACTGCTGCCGTTCAACCTATGACCGCCATGCGCATCGCTTTTACGCGGGGGGCGGCCAGACAATACGGAGGCGCTTTCCTCTATTACCACGCACCGAATTTTGGCGATACGGCGACCACCTTCACCAAGGCGCAAAACTTTGCCGGCCCGGACAACTTCTTCCACTCGCGCTACGGAGCGACCATGGGGCCATCGCTTTCGTGGTACCGTAAGAGTTACTACCTTTATTACATGGCGGGAGCTTCAGCCATCTACCTTGAGCAGGGCTTTGATCAGTTCTTCAAGCCGGGCCCCGGCGAACATCCCTTTCAGTTAAACCCTCTGGGGCGTATCACTCAAGAGTTCATGAAGTTCGCCGAGAAGCATCCTGATCGGGGTACTCCCTACACACCGATTGCCTTCCTGCTCGACCCGGCCCACGGATTCGAAATGACCGACTATCCGCAGTGGCCCTTCGAGTTGTCGCAAATCAATCGCAGCGATCGGGCCCTGCGTGAGTTGTTCGGCGTTGCCTACTATCCTGGTACGGTCCGCGAAGGCGAGCCGGCCACCGCCGATCGACAGGCATTTGTCTCGAGCGCTTTTGGCGATATCTTTGATGTGCTGGTCGCCTCGGATTCCCCCGGTAACGCTCCTGGGACCGCAGGCATCCTGCCTGCAGCCGCTCGCACCAAGGGTGCGCCTGCTGTGAAGAATGGACCTGCTGACGCCATCAACTCCTATCGAGCTATTGTTGCTGGCGGCAGTATTGAATGGTCCAACGACTGGGCCCGGAGACTAGCGGACTACGTGCGCAACGGCGGAGTCGTCGTCTTGAACTCCGCGCAAACCAAAGGGCTGAGTACCGAACTTCTGGGCGTCCGCCTGCTCGGCGATAAAGGCGAAGCACACAACGCCCGTTGCCTGGCCCAGGGCGAGGCGCCGCAGGATCTCCACGGCCAAATATTTCGCTACGACCGTGTAGCGAGCAGCGGCAGTGAGATCCTTATCGCGGTACCGAACGGCGATCCTTTGGTGACTGTCAACAAGCTTGGCCGCGGCAAGCTGGTGTTTGTCGCGTTACCTGATTTATTGGGGGAGGACGAGCGCATCGCTCCGTTCGCTGCACACTTACTGGCACACGTCTTTGCTGAGGCCACGCCCATCAAGATCGAGGGAGATGTCGAGCATCTGATCAACCGCACAGACCGTGGCTGGACCGTTACGCTGATCAATAATAACGGCGTTACGAAACCGCAGCAGGGCATGGCCGAGGTCGATCGGAGTGCGGTGGTAACCGTGACCCTCACCCTGCGCGGCCAGCCGATCCGTCGGGCCGGCGAATGGACCGGCGACAGAACCCTGGAGGTGAGCAAGCAGGGAAGCGTCAGTATCAGCATCCCGTCCGGGGGCATTGCCATCGTGGAGCTCAGCGGCCCTTAACGCCGGCTTCGGGTTGGGTAACGGTGGCGTGCAAGAGCCGGCAGTTTGCTTTACATCGGTTGATATGATCCGCGCATCGTACAAGCGGGAGGAGAAATTATTTTATGAAATACCAACACTTGAAACCGGCTCTCGCTCTCTGTCTGATTCTGATCTCTGGAGCTGTTTACGCTGCAATTGGAGGCAAGCCACGCAAAATGCAAACAATACCTGCTGGAGTATGGGGAGGTCAGGGCGTAAGAATACACATCGAAGGCAGCACTGCAACGATCGAGTATGACTGCGCGAATGGGACCATCAAAGGGCCCTTCAAGATCGATGGCAAGGGCAAATTCAAACTTCAGGGCAGTCATGTCAGAGAGCATGGTGGGCCGATCCGTGTAGATGAAAAACGAGATCAGCAACCAGCGATCTTCAGTGGCTGGACGGACGGAAAGAAGATGACCCTGACTGTGACGCTTGGCAATGGGAAGGAGACGATTGGAACTTTTAGTCTTAGCCACGGCCAGGAGGGGCGTCTGCGAAAGTGTCTTTAAGCGCGATCGAATCGCGGCGTTTGGCTGGTTACCTGGTTTGCTTTAAGATGCGCCCGATCAAATTGAACAAGGTGGACACAGATGGCGGGACAGATTGCGCGCAGGTTTCTGATCCGGGGCGACGTTCAGGGTGTTGGTTACAGATTCTTTGCGCAGCGCGCCGCTGCCCGCCACCAGGTGGTAGGCTATGTGCGGAACCTGCCGGATGGCAGCGTCGAATCTCTCGTCGAAGGGCCCGCGCAGAGCGTCGAGGCTTATCGAAACGACCTGGCTGCAGGGCCGCGCTTTGCAGTTGTGGCGCAAGTAGAGGAGATCTCGCTCGAGCCTACAGGCCGATATACGTTGTTTAGGGTGGAAAGGTAGTGAGTAGGTCTTTGGTCTGGGGTCTTTGGTCTTTGACCTCCAGCAAGTGAAGAGCCCGGCCCTTACCGCTTGCATAACCAGGAAACCACGACCAAAATCCAAAGACCAAAGACCAAAGACCAAA
>DAIMCP010000123.1:0-8172 GCA_036726305.1 Pyrinomonadaceae bacterium
TTTGGTCTTTGGTCTTTGGTCTCTGGTTTTTCGTCTTGGCTCTTCGCTCTTCGCCCTTCGCCCTTTGCTCTTCGCCCTTTGCTCTTCGCCCTTAGCCCTTTGCCCTTACCTTTTCGCCTCCAAGAATAATAGGCAACGGCAGCTGCAAGACCCCGTCATCCGTCTCAATAAGAAATTGCTCACCGACCCGAGTGGCTGCCAAGAAGTCCAGCCGGAGTTCGGAACGCAGCACTTCCCGACCTTCAAGTTCTAATCTGTGACCCCCAATCAGGATCATCTCCTCAGGGATTGTCGCATCGTTTGCGGCAAATCTCGCCCAGGTCCAATCAAAATCCGAAGCCAGCAGCGCCATCTCCGCGCGCCCTGCGGTCTTTATCATAAGTATGTCATGCATGGCTGCGCTATGGATCTCAAAGGCGCGACCTCCGATTGCTTCTACTTCGCGAATCTCAACGTCCGGTTCAGACCTGGTTGCAGGTATCAGGAACGTGACGAAATCCTCATTACCGCCTGCCGGGGTGGAAAAGGCAAAGACCGGCGCCGAAACCTTCTCTGCATAACAGTGGGAAACCGACCGTTTTTCCTCTTGCCAGCTCGAATTGGCACCAAAACATGCAATTCTCAATCTCGTCGGGCCGCCAGCCTCGATTAATTCCACCTCATTCTCGACAGCACTTGAGCCTGCCAGAATGCCGGCATCGGGGTGAAACCAAAGGTCACAGCGATGCAAGCTTTCTGAACATACTCGATCTCGCATAACCCAGTAATTGTGCTTCAGAAACAGTATGGCCCGCGAATGCTTGAGCGGTCGTACGAGGCGCTCATAACCGTTGTTTTGCCCGGCAAAATAGTCAAATCGTTCGCGTGTAATCCACGACAGCGTCTGGCAAAGCGCGATGCTGCTCCAGGAAAACGGGCCGTCAGGTTGAGACGACGATTGGCCATCAACGGTCAACGTATTGTGAGCGGTGGAACCACGAAACCAATCCCGCATCTCCTTCGAACCGGTGTAGGTATAAGTGCCGGGATCAACCAGCAAGGTTTTTCCGCGAGCCGCCAGCTCGAATGAAAGTGCGTCCGCATGTGCGTGACCGCAGTTGTCCGTGCCGTGCGGGCCGCAATCAACCAGCAAATAATTTGCGGCCGGTGTCCAATCGTCGCGCATGACATAGTAGCCACTAGTTTCGAAAGCTTTGGACTGTGCCGCGGGCTCATGGGCGCTCACCCGGTCAAATTCCGCCAGGCCCTCGGGACCAAGGAGCCACAAGGTTTCCTCGGCCGCCGTTGCCGCGACGTTCTTGTAATCGCCGCGCGCGAACAGTACGGCCCCGGTGGCCAGGGTTGCTCGAAAGTCATTGCCGGCGCGTTGGTCCAACATCACCAGCCGCCCGCCATCATCATCTCCGAAAAGGGGAGTAGTCCCATCCGGCCTGGTGATGTACATCAGGTGGTCCAGCAACAACTGTAATTTGTCTTCAACCGCGCCAGCGGCAGCTTGATTATTCAGACCCGCGAGGATCAGAAAATGTATGTAGAAATCCGTTGTGTAGCGGTGGTAATAACTTGACTGTTCAAAATATACTCCGTCCGGCCGGACATGAGTGGCCAATTGCTCCAGCAGAATACGCCGGCCGGTTTCCCGCCAACGCGGCGCGGCACGAAACTCAGGCAAGATCGTGCCCAGATAGAAAAGTCCCAGTGCTTCGCCGGTTAAATGTGTATTCGGGCTAAAGTAGGTCGAGAGGTAAGTCTCGAGGTGGCGCGCCTGAAGATAAAGAAGTTTTAACGACCGCAGGAGCAGCGACGAATCAAGCGCTGCTGAATCCTTGAAGAAGTGCAGCGCCCAAAGCCAGGAGATCGAACGAAACGCTATTTCCAGACTGCTGGCCCAGTTGATACCCAGCTTGGGTGGGTTCCGATCCATCCACGAGGTGAGGTGCGAGACGAAAGTGTCTGCATAGCGTTCATCGCCGGTCAGCCAGTATGCCTGCCCCAGGGTAACGAAGTACTGATGACGATTTAGTTCCCAGATAATCTTCTTGTCGCCGGTTACCTCGGCGTCCAGATAGTTCACCCGGCTCCAATGTTCAAGTGGTGCCTGCTTTCTGGTGATTGGTTCAAGCTGCCAATCGATCGGCTCGCCAAAACTGAGCTCACGCAAGCCAAGCAGGTCGAACCTGCCGGCCCGCACCCGCTCAGCTTTCCCCACAATTTCATGGTGAGCGTTAGGCCAGCGGGCATGAAGGGTCTGAACAGTTGCCTCCCGATCAGACAGGCCTGCGAAGAAGCTGGGCGTCGTGCGGGCGCGAAAGTATTCGAGAAGTTCATCTCCGGATTTTAGTCTGGGCTCGAGCAGTTCAAGGAGTTCCTTATCGGCCGGCTGCTTTGCCAGACTGGACCAGCCGCTCCGTTCCAGCAGCGAGTTCAGGGATTGCGCGCCGCGCACCCTGATTTCGTCCAAACTCAACCGTCGTAGTTTGTTTAGCTTGCTCATCGTCAGACCAGGGGCACCCCTCACCCCAGGCACTTAGGGTACCGCGACTCTAGTCGCTCTTTGAGTGGCAAAGCCCAGAGTGGCATACAACTCCAGCCACTGGGCCTGTACGGCGTCCCAACTGTATTTCCGGCATTCCTCCCGGGCCGAGGCAATGACCCGTTCGGCCAGCGCCTGGTCGTTGAGTAAACGCAAGGCCGCTGCGGCCATCGCCTGATGGTCCCTGCACTGTATCAACAAACCGGTCCGCTCATGGGTGACAATGTCGGGAATACCACCGGCGTTGGTAGTAATCACAGGTAGCCCGCAGGCAAAGGCTTCGAGCAGGGACAGCGGCTGATTGTCAATCAATGAGCCATTCAGGTAGATGTCTGCCGCGTTATACAGCGCCAGGATCTTGTCGTGCTCGATCTGACCGATGAATTCGGTGTGCCGCAACTTCAGTTCGCGTGCGCTTTCTTCCAAAGCCCAGCGCTGCGGGCCGTCACCAGCTATGGTCAGGGTAGCCTCCGGAATGCGATCCTGAATAATTGCGAACGCCCGCAACACTGTATCTACGCCATAGTGCGACTCAAAATTACGATTCGACAGAAAGATCGGACGCAGTTGCGGACGCGCGCGAAATTGAAACGCTTCGGTCTCGATAGTGTTGTAGATGGGTCGCGCCGGCAATCCAAAGCGAGCCAGAACTCTAACCAGATACTCCGAGGGCACCACAATTTCATCGGCCAGGCGCAGAGTCCGAATCGCCGAAGGCCAATGCTGCAGATGGTCCTCAGCCTCGCCGCTGTGATAATTGAGCACAATTTTCCTGCCGTAGAGCTTGGCGACGAGGATCGCCGGCGTCGGAGCAAGCACAAAAGAAAAATACGACGCCGAAAAAATATGGATGACGTCATATTTGCGAATGCGGGCCAATAGTGAAACGACGTACCAGCAGGAAGTCACGACGGTGCGCAGATATTTGATTGCCTGGAGCCTTCGTAGTGGCCCCGGCAAACGAGGGTTGATGGGCAGAAAGCCCATTTCCAGCGAAGGCTCGTCCTGTAAACGCTTCAACAAGCGCGCAGCTTGCACTGCCTGGCCCCCGAGAATGTCCAGGGATGGGCCGACGATTAGGACGTGCAGCTTTCTCTCCGCATCTCTGCTCGGCTTGGCCGCCGGATTCTTTGATTCGCTTGCTGCTTCCATGCCTGAACTGTTCAGAAGAGAGAATTCAACGATTGCGCGACATTTCGCGTATGAACGATTTTACTTACATATACCCGGAGCTGGGTTGTGCCCATCCTGACTGCAACTGGCCCACCGGGCTATTGATATGGCCTCTGGCGCGCGGCTAGCAGTCTATCGTAGAGCTTTTCTGTCTGGGCGAGTTGGGCCGCGAGCGAAAACTTCTCAGCGACCAGTTGTCTTCCGGCGTTTCCCATTTCTGCGCGCTGATTGTTGCTTAACAAATCAATGATCCGCTCGGCCATTTGTTGTTCAGCTCCGGCCGGGACAAGATAACCCGTACTTCCTTCCACAATAACCTCGCCGGCTCCGCCGACGTTGGTTGCTACCACTGGCCGCCCGGCAGCCATGTATTCCAGGATCGAGTTGGAAAAACCTTCTGCCCGCGAACTCAACACACAAACATCCGAGATGCTGAGCAAATCTGCCACGGCCTCGCAACGGCCAAGGAAATGTGTGCAAGCTTCGATCCCCAATTCCCGCGCGAGGGTTCGCAAAGCGGGCATCAGTCCCCCTTCGCCTGCCAGCAGGAAAGCGGCATTGGGTACGACCTGACGAACACGCTGCGCCGCTCTCAAAAACATCGGATAGTCCTTAACCTCATGACGCATGTTGGCCACGATGGTCACGTAACAGTCATTACTCTCCTGCGCCGCGGGCAAACCGATGCGGGCAAACGAAAGAGCGCGACTGGCGGGTGCAGGAACAGTCACTCGCGACACGTCGATCCCGTTGTACACGACGATGGTCTTGACCTTCTGAACTCCCTGGCGGATCAGTTCCACTCGCACAGATTCCGAATTGGCAACCACCTGGTGTGCGAGTGAGTACGCCAGTCGCTGCATTTGCCTCTGCCCAGCGGTGCGCATGCCGCCGGTTTCGCGCATGGACGCCACTCGCGCCGGCACGCGCGCGAGTGCTCCGGCGAACATGCCGAAGACGTTGGTGTAGAAATCGTGAGTGTGCAGCACCTGCACTTCGTTAACTTTCAGATAGTGGGCCAGGCGCCGCAACTGGGAAAACGCTTGTCGGTTGTAAAATGCCGTCAAGGGAAAAGCTGGAATTTCACCTATCGGTAGGCTCTCAACCTCAGACTTCAGTACACCGTCAGGGTTAAGGCAGGCAAGGCGAACGCTGTAACGCCCACTCTCGTGCAAGAGGCGGGTGAGTTGAATCGCCTGTCGCTCTGACCCGCCCTGATGAAAACTGTCAATTAATTGAAGAACAACTGGTTTCAATAGCAAAAGCTCTCTGCACTCATTAATAGGTCATGCGATAGGTGCCGTTGCTACTTCACCATTTCGATAACCCTGACGGTGGCGTAATAGTCAAGCGAAGGGAACTTTCGCAGCACGGCCCCGTCCAACCGCTGCAGCGGGTTCATGAATTTGTTAGCCACCGGCAGAATGCCGGCCAGATTTATGTAAGGCAGGGTAAAAGCCCGGCTGCGATATTCTGAGAAGCCGTGACCAAAATCAACCAACTCTTCATCGGTCAGGGGCCGTTCATAGGGAGAGACATCCTCCGCCTGGTAAGGGATCAATCCACGTAACATTTTGATCACTTTTGAATTGCGCACGGGCTCCTGGAAAATCGCCCGCCCGCCCTTCTTCAGGATCCGGAAGACCTCGCGCGAAACCAGTTGCAGATGCAGGTGATGCAGTATGGCGATGCCGAAAACAAGATCGACGGACTCGTCCGCCAGGGGAATGTTGTGCGCCGAGGCGTTAACAAAGCTCACGCTGTTCTCGATGTTGTTCTTGACCAAACGCTCTCGGGCCACGTGCATGATGGGTTCAGAGATGTCCATCGCGATCACTTTGGCATTGCGTCGCGCCAGCAGAACACTGCTCTTGCCGGCGCCACATCCAAAATCAAGCACAGTCTTGCCACTGACGTCGCCCAGCAGATAGTGCGAGTACTCGAGCGGATAGATAGTGTCTGCCGAAGCATGCAGGAAACGATCTATTTCGCTTTCGCTGTACCGCAACGGTCCCTTGGCCGTGTAGGCAGATTCGATCGCGCTGCGGCTGATCTCTTCGCGCTCCCACTCCTGAATGTGATTTCGTTCAGCCAGCGTGTGTGAGCTGCGATTGAGGATGAATTCCCCACTTTGGAATTTGGCGTGCCGGTCACCGCCGTCGACAAAGACCTGGTGCCACAGCTCAAGCATCAATAGGGACCAGAGGGCCATTGAATGGTCCCGGCGGCCCCGCTCGTGCTCATCAAGCAGTACATCGGTGTACCGGGGCGAGACGATGCCCCGATCCCGAAATCGGGAATCGGTCAAGGTGTCCCGGATGCGCTCGCGCAACTGTACGTTAATCCATTGTTGGATCGGCACTCCAAATCCCTGTTTAGGCCGAGAGAGGATTTCTTCCGGCACCAGGTCGGCCACTGCGCGCTTGAACAAGTGCTTGGTCTCTACGCCAGTCATTTTCATCGAAGCCGGAATGCGGGTCACAAAGTCGATCAACTTGTGATCCAGCAGAGGCACCCGTGCTTCCAGCGAGACCGCCATGCTCATGCGGTCGACTTTCGTCAGAATGTCTCCGGGCAGATAGGTCTTGCTGTCGATATACAACAGAGCGTCCAGCAGCGAGTTGGTGCCAACGTTGTCCCCGAACTCCTGAAACGACGTGGCGACATGGCTGTTACTGCCCAGCTGGTGGAAAAAATCCGATGTATAGAGCGAACGCTTATTGAGGCCGGTAAAAATCGAGACATTGTCAAAATAGCGATCGATGGGATCCAGAGCCACATTGTGCAGGAAATTACGGCCCCAGGCGCCGTGGGGCAGCGTGCGGCTGAGCGGTTGCATTAGACCCCGTCTGACTTGTCTTGGTAACAAGCCAAACTTGCGCCGCTTGCGCTCGGTGACGTAACGCGTGTAGCCCGCAAACAACTCGTCTCCGCCATCTCCCGAAAGGACTACGGTGACATGCTCGCGGGCGAGCTTGGAAACTATGTAGGTGGGAATGGCAGAAGAGTCCGCAAAGGGTTCGTCAAAGTGCCAGGCCAATTCGTCAACGACATTACAGATCTCCGGCGTCACGAAAAACTCATGATGATCTGTGCCAAATTTCTTTGCCGCCTGGCGGGCGTACTTCAGTTCACTGTAACTATCTTCGAGGAAGCCAATCGAAAAAGTCTTGACCGGCTGGGTCATGTGTCGGGCCATCAGGCCAACCACCGTGCTCGAATCCACGCCACCGGAAAGAAAGGCTCCCAATGGCACATCGGAAACCAGGCGAATGCGCACCGACTCGTCCAGCAGCTCGCGCAACTCCTCGAGGTAGTCTTCTTCTTTTCTACGTGTGCCGTTGCTCTCGTAGGTAAAGTCCCAGTACTCCTTAACCAGCAGCTGTCCATTGCTGAAGGTTAGAAAATGACCCGGCGGCAGTTTCTTGATGTCCTTAAAGATACTCAGAGGATCGGGAACATATCCGAGTGAAAAATAGGCATCGAGGGACTCGGCACTGGTTTCGCGTTTGACCCCCGGATGTTCAAGCAGCGACTTCAGCTCCGATCCGAAAACTAGCGTGCCGGTCGGCGTCAGCGTGTAGTAGAGCGGCTTCTCTCCCGCCCGATCGCGTGCGATGAAGAGTCGCTTTTGTTTGTCGTCCCAAATCGCGAAAGCGAACATCCCCCGCAGATGATCCACACAGGACGTGCCGTATTGTTCGTAAGCATGGACGATGGCTTCAGTGTCCGATCGCGTCTGAAACTTGTGGCCGCGGGCTTCGAGATCAACCTGCAGTTCGCGGAAATTATAGATTTCGCCGTTGAAGACGACCGTAGCCGTCCCGTCCTCGCCTGAGATCGGCTGGTGGCCCCCTACCAAATCAATGATCGACAGCCGTCGCATGCCCAGCGCGACCCCGTCTTTCAGCAGAGAGCCGGAATCGTCGGGCCCACGGTACCGGATCACTTCACACATGTTCTCCAGGATGACGCCGCGCTCATCCAGCCCACGCGCAGAGCGTTGGTCCCAGAGATCTATAAATCCGGCAATGCCGCACATTCAGTGGTTACCTCGACGTTCCAACAAAACCTCTCGATCACACTTCGAAGTCCTAAAACAGACTGCCATCCTGAGTATATACTCGTAATGCTCAGTCGCTCCAAGCTGGAGTCTCTTTGCGGGGATTAAACAAAACTCTCCGACGCTTTCGTCGGCGTCATTCATCTCAGTACCCGCAGAGCCGGAGTCCATGGCCTTCCGCACGCACCCATACTATCACTTGTGAACTGGCATCGGCGCGTTACTAACAGGCTTCAAGAGCTGCAGCGAGTGCTTCAGATCCATCAACGCTGAACGACCGCGGGGCAGCAGACATAGAATCAACAAAGTCACCGAACCTATAATTATGGCGCTGGCCACAACTCCTACCCAGGGAGTCGCAAGCAGGGTGAGTCTTCTGAATAGAAAACAAGCCAGCATCCCC
>DAIMCP010000124.1:0-7464 GCA_036726305.1 Pyrinomonadaceae bacterium
AGCAGGTGCGCGCCGCCGATGCCGGTGCCGCCGTCGCCCATGATCACGATTACCTTGAGATCGGGGCGCGCGAGCTTGATTCCGGTGGCGTAGGTGATGCTGCGGCCGTGCAGGCCGTGAAAGGCGCTGGTGACGAAATACTGATCCGAGAGACCCGAGCAACCGATGTCGCTGACCAGCACCACCTTCTCAGGATCAACCTTGAGCGACATAAGCGCTGCGCTCAGGTGATCCAGGATCGAGTGATGGCCGCAACCGGGACAGAAGGGATACGGCGTTTCGTTGCGATAAGTGGACAACGTGGTGACGGTAGTGTGATCGTTCATCGAACCTCACAGTTGACGGCCGCGGTGTTTACATCCGACCTTCGCCGGACCAGAAGTTGAAAAAGGAGCGATCTCCAAGTCGCACGACCGTGTGATCCCGAAGATTGCACGATCAAATCGCAAGCTGGGATCCCCGATCTTCTTGAGTGCCGTCGGGATTGTGCCAATCCCACCTTGCCTGGAAAGTCGTCCCTGTGCCAAAGGTAATCGCTGCGCTGAGACTACAACGGGAACCTGGTGCTAAAACAAGGCTTGGGATTTTGTCGTCGTAGTCATTCGCCAATGGACTAATGCGCCCTTCTTTCAAGTCGAGATCGAATGTGATGTTGCGTGCCGGAACACGCCCCCAGTTAGTAATGACGAATTTGTAGTTGCTCCCAGAAGGTTCAAGGTCCACACGGACGTCTGCCTTTTCTTGGGCCGAAGCTACAGTCGACTGCCTACGAAGTGCCTCAAGTTGCAGATCAATTACAGTCTCTTAGTCGTTCATCGAGCAGCTCGCCGTCGACCCGGTGTAGCCTGCGGAGCAGGCGTCAGCATAAAGCCTGGGGCGTAAGCCCCGGGATCGGGTTGAGACAAGATCACGAAAGCCCGCGGAGCGGGCGACAGCCCTCACATCAAATGTATCGCTCATCATACTCAATTCCGTTTACCTTCAAGAACTGAACGAACTCATCGCGAAATGAGACCTTTCGATGGTGCTCTTTCTGGTGTGCAATGTACTGTCGAACTTCCTCAACGTTTGATTGACTAACGGTGAATGCGCCGTAGCCACGTTGCCACGAAAAATCTTCCAGTGCCGGAAACACATTGTGCATCCATCCGCTGGCGTTCGACTTTAGATCTCGCAGCACATCAGACAGCGCACGATCAGGTCGGAGCTTTGCCAGGAGGTGAAGGTGATCTTCTGTGCCATTTAGCTCCAGCGAAATGCCGCCGAGGCTTCGGACGGTGCCGCCAATGTAATCATAGAGACGCACTTGATAGGCGGGTGTGATCAGAGGACGGCGATCCTTAGTTGAAAAGACGATGTGGTAAAGAAAGTTTGTGTAGGAGTCCGACATTTCATTCTCGTTACTAAGGGCTGTCGCCCGCTGCGCGGGCTGCCGAATTGATTACAGCCTCAATCCTGGGGCTCACGCCCCAGGCTTTACGCTGACGCCTGCTCCGCAGGCTACTCAACAGTCTCCACAAACGCCTCAGGCGCGATCAACTCACCATCGACGCGGTTGAGTCCCACGACCTCGATTCCGTTGGCCAGGCGTTCGATCTCGCGCCGGTACTGACCGTGGTTTAGTTCAGCGACGACGATGCGATTGATGCCGGCGAGCGCTTCGCGGATCGACAACTCCGGAACCGGCCAAAGCCCCTGAATTGTCAGCGCCGACACCGCCTTTCCCCCGGCGCGGATCTGCGCTACGGCTTCGCGCATGCCGCCGGCCGTGATCCCGTAACTGATGAAAAGCGTTGTGGCGCCTGGCTGAAGGTCCTTCACCACCAGCTCTATCTCGGCGGCGTGATCTTCGATCTTGGCGCGGAGATGTTCGTTCAACTGGGCCACCTTCGCGGGCGCCTTCGTGATAATCGCGCGCTCGTCGTGCGTGGAACCGGTGAAGCGGACCGCGCCGTCGCCTCCGTACTGCGCCAGCGGCGGTGTGTCATCCGCCGGCAGGTACCGATACGGCAACTCCCTCGCCGGCAGTATAGCGCGCTTGCGCACCGCGGGCTTTTCATAGTTGTCGACTTCCACCGTCGTAGTGGTCATGTTTAGTTCTTTGTCGGTGAGCAGGAACACGGGGCAGCGGAAGCGTTCGGCCAAGTCGAAGGCGCGCCGCGTCAACGAATAGCATTCCGCCACCGACGAAGGCGCCAGCGCGATTGTTGGGTAGCCACCTGCCGTTCCCCAGCGCGCGAACTGCACGTCCCCCTGGCCGACGGTTGTCGCGCCACCGGTCGCCGGACCAAGCCGCTGCACATCGACGATCACCAATGGCACTTCGCCGATGATCGCCAGTCCGATATTCTCGCTATAAAGTGAAAGTCCCGGACCGCTGGTAGCGGTCATCGCGCGCGCGCCGGCCAGCGTGGCGCCGATACACATTCCGATCGACGCGATCTCGTCTTCGCCCTGCACGGCGACGCCGTCGATCTTCGGCAGTTCGCGCATCATCTGCATCAGGATCGGTGAGGCCGGCGTAATCGGATAACCCGCAAAGAAGGTGCAACCCGAATCGATCGCTCCGCGAACGATGGCCGTCGATCCGTCCGTGAATTCGCGCATGAACGTTCCTTCGCAATGGAGTTTGGCAATACCGGTGTCTGACCCGCGGGCCAATGTCACCGGCTGACTCTGGTGCAGCGATTATGAACAACCTGTCACCCAAAGGACAAGGTTTGCAGATCTCGTCAGCACCGCAGGACTTGAAATATCGGAGTATCCGAACTACTTTCGTCGGCAAAGATTGCACCAATGCACTCGGCGCAGCACGATCATAGTAAGTGAATCCGGCGAAGCTCTGAATGTGATTGAGGACCACTTACTTTCTAAATTGCCGACGCAAAAAGGGAGAGGGCCATAAATGACTACGACCAAAAGAGGCGCGGACTCGTCTGACTATCGCCAGCTGCAGGAATTGGCAGAGGACTTCTGGAGGTGGCGCTCCGAAAATCAACCAGCCTCGAGCGATGATATTCCGCGCCTGGAACGACCGCCCGACTGGATTTCCGACTGGTCGCAGCAAGCGATCGAGCGGCAACGCCGGGAGCTTGGCGAATTCACAACTCGACGGCAGGGCATTGACTCAAGCGGCTGGCCCATCTCTCAGCAGGTCGATCACCGCTTGCTTGGATCGGCGATTGCGCGAGTGCACTGGGAGTTGAACGTTACCTGTGGCCAGGAAAAGAATCCCGGATTCTACGTCGATCAAACTTTGGGACTGCTCTTCCTGCAGTTGCTAAAGCCCCCGCCGTTTGAAGCAAATCGCAGCCGCGAGATCCTCAGGGTCCTGCAGGGCTTTCGCCGGACAGTTGCCGAGGGCCAAAAGAATCTGGCTGGCCAGGCCATAAAGCCATTTGCGCTGGCGGCCATTGAGAAGCTGAGGGAAGTAAGGGCGCGGCTTACCACCGTGGCCGATACTCTCGCGCCCTTGCTTTCGGAAGTAAGTGCGTCTGAACTTCACGAAGCTAAGATTGAGGCTATTGTCGCACTCGAAGAGTTTCACGAGTGGCTCAATGCTCAGCTCCCAGCGATGTCCGAGAATACGGCCGTGGGCCGCGAGGCTTACATTTACTTTCTTAAGCATGTTGCCTTGATGCCCTTCACGCCGGAGCAATTGCTGGCGATGGCCGTCCAGGAATGGGAGCGCTCGGTCGTGTTTGAAACGGTGGAGCAAACTCGCAACCAGGGTTTGCCCGAACTGCAATTGTTTCCCGATCAGCAGGCGCAGATAGAGCGGGAGGCCATTGAAGAGCAGAAGGCACGCGAGTTTCTCGAAGCAAAGAACATTCTTACGGTGCCTGGATGGGTAAAGCACTATCGCAACCTGCCACTACCCGCCTACCTCGAGCCGCTGGCTTTCATGGGTGTCGCCGACGACCTCACGTCCGCAACCAGGTTGGACGAGGACGGCATCAGTTATATCAAGCGACCTACTCCGGAGCTGGATTATTTCTCACTGTCGATTGCCAAAGACCCGCGACCGCTGATCGTGCACGAAGGTGTGCCGGGACATTACCTGCAACTGGTTTTGGCCTGGGCCCACGAGAATCCGATTCGCCGGCGCTACTACGACTCAGGGGCGAACGAAGGTATCGGCTTCTATGCCGAAGAGCTGATGCAGCAGTTTGGTTTCTTCGACGACAGCCCCAGACTGCGCGAGATCATGTACAGCTATATGCGGTTGCGGGCTCTGCGCGTGGAAGTGGATGTAAACCTGGCCCTGGGACTGTTTACTATCGATCAGGCTGCCGCCTATCTGGAGCAGATTGTTCCCGTGGATCGGGGCACGGCCAGACAGGAGGCCACATTTTTCGCCTCATCTCCGGGCCAGGCGATTACCTATGAGATTGGCAAGCTCCAAATTATCAAGTTCCTGGCGGACGCGCGTCTCAACCAGGGAGATAAGTTCGATCTGCGAGCGTTTCACGACTACCTGTGGAAGAACGGAAATGTGCCCATCGCTTTGCTGCGTTGGGAGTACCTCGGGTTGAGTGACGAGATTGACCGGCTGGATCTGGTTTAAGAATCGAAACCATGAGGACCTCGGTGATCTTCGCCTGGTCCGGCTCTATTGAGTTACCAGCAAGTAGACGTTACCTTTGATCGTGGGGAACTCAACAACTCCGTTGGCCGCCTTTGTCGCCGAAACTCTTTTGCCGTTGTCAGTTACCTGAACAGGACGGTCAACCCGGAGACGAAAAACCGAGCCGGCCTTTGAAAGAATCCTGACCCGAGTCACTTTCTTATCAACCCATTGATAATCCAGTTCGAACCCACCGCGGGCGCACACGCCCCGGAATTCTCCCCGGCTCCATTCATCTGGCAGCGCCGGCAGCAGTTCGATCAATCCATCTTGCGATTGCAGCAGCATTTCGGTAATCGCCGCCGTTACTCCGAGAGAGCCATCAACCTGCAATGATTTGCCGCATAACGCAAACAGCTGCGAGCAACTCTGTTC
This sequence comes from Pyrinomonadaceae bacterium, assembly GCA_036726305.1. GTDB lineage: Bacteria > Acidobacteriota > Blastocatellia > Pyrinomonadales > Pyrinomonadaceae > JAOAPY01. The sequence continues at coordinate 5,003 of DAIMCP010000124.1, forward strand.
CTGCAAATACCCTTTGAAGATCTTGTTGGCCCGGTTGCCGTCTCGGAGTCTGGCCCAAAGCGCCATCTTCCAGGCCATAGAAAACCCCTTGCCGCCATCGCCTCTTTCATTCAAAACTTTTTTATAAGCCTCGATTAGCGCCGGCGTTCTTTTTTCCCAAAGCACCTTCCCGGGATACAGTCCGTACAGATGCGAGAAGTGACGATGGTTCTTTTCGAGTGACCTCCAGTCATCCGCCCATTCCTGGAGCGATCCATCCGAGCCGATCTGCGGCGGTACCAATTTTTCGCGGGCCAGTTTCACCTGTTCAATCAGGGGCGATTGATTATTCAGGATCTCTGAAGCCTGCAGATAGTATCCAAATAAATCGTAAAGAATCTGCATGTCAATCGACGAACCGGCGCAGATAGTCGTGCCGGGCAGCTTGCTTCCGGTTACTTCATCAAAATAGGGTTTGTTGCCGCCGCCGTCAGGAAAATTTTCGGGCGAGGTGGAAGGGTTCGTTACCAGCCATTTTCCGTTAGGGTGCTTGACTAAGAAGTCCAGGAAAAATTGTACCGAGCCTTCGATGAGTGGATAACTCTCACGAAGGAACGCTTTGTCCTGGGTATACTCATAGTGCTCCCACAGATGCGTACACAGCCAGGCCCCGCCGACAGTAAACGTGCCCCAACTTGGCCCATCCATTGGGGCCGCGACGCGCCAGATGTCTGTGTTTTGGTGAAAGACCCAACCTCTCGCTCCATAGTGTTCGCGGGCCACCTCTGAGCCCTGATCGGTTAATTCCCTGATCAAGGTAAACAGCGGCTCGGAAAGTTCCCCAAGGTTAGCTGAATCGGCCGCCCAGTAGTTCATTTCCAGATTGATGTTAGCGGTGTATTTCGAATCCCAGGCGGGATTCATATCGTCATTCCAGATGCCCTGAAGGTTAGCCGGCTGGGTTCCCGGACGCGATGATGAAATCAGGATGTACCTGCCGAAGTTATAGGCTAAGGCAGCGAGGCTTGGATCAGGTGAGGTTCGGTTTCTTTCCTTGCGCTGGTTAGTAGGAAGGGATGAATGCTCCACCGCCGGCAGCGTTAATGAAACTCGGTTGAAGAGTTTTTCATAATCGGCCACGGCGCTCTCTTTAAGCGTCTCGTATGACTTGCCGGCGAGATGGCTAAGGTAGTTTTCAACTCTCTGGTGCTGATCCGCGCTTACGTCATGGTAATTAACAAAATTGGTAGCGGCGACAACGTAGAGCGTGACTGCATCCGCATTTTCAACGTTCAGGTCAACGCCCTTGGTTTTAATCGAGCCGCCTTCGGAAACGACTTTTAGCCTGGCCTCGTACTTTATTCTACCGGTGACGCCCAAATAGTCGGCCGATTTTCCCGTCACAATTAAGCCGTCCTGGCCCGCCGGATCCATCCTGAAATAATCCGTGCCGTAATTGGAGTGAGTTTGGTTTCTCACGCCTCTCAGATTGGCTGTGAAAGTAATACTTCCCGGCTTGCTGGCCGACAGCCGGATAACAACAACCTGATCGGGCGCCGACGAGAAGACCTCGCGTTTGTATTGGACGCCGCCAATAGTAAAGGCCGTGGTAGCTATGCCATTTTCCAGGTTGAGCGAACGCCGGTAATCAGCTACGTCTTGCCCGTAGGGGGAAAACAGATGCAGGTTGGCTAAACTCTGATACTTTTGCTGCTCAACCGGATATCCCATCAGATGCCGGCCAAATAAGTTGTGGGCCTCAAGATATTTTTCTGCAAATACCAATTTCTGGATTTCCGGCAGAACTTTGGAGCCCCCCTTGACGACGGTTGAGTATGGCCCGCCAGTCCAATACGTTTCCTCATTGAGCTGGATGCGCTCCTCTGCAATCGTCCCGAATACCATGGCGCCCAGCCGTCCGTTTCCGACCGGCAAGGCTTCATCCCATTTCGCTGCTGGAGTTCGATACCACAGGTAAGTTGACGGATTAAATGCCTGGCTGCTGGCGTGTGCGGGTTGATCAGCTGTCTGCGCCAGAGAGACAGAGACAAAAAGAACTGGCAGACAAAAGAATAGCAGACGTTGGACCTTCATATGAGTCTCAGGATGGCGCCCCTACTGGCGTGCAGAGTACCGACTTTAGTCGGTCATTTCTTTCGACCTTCACCAGGGTCTGCGCCTCCCATGTCCTATCGCGAAAATAGAAGTTGCTGGCGATGATACACGACCCGACCATTTCAATATCGGGAGAAATTACCGGCGCTTGGGAAAACAATTGAACCCTTTCTTAACTGCGGCTTGGCTTTTCCTCGCGGCATAATAAGTCATCGGACCAGAGAACGTCTTCTTCAACTGCTCTGATGGCTTTGGAATTCTTGCAGGCGACCACCACACATTTTATTATCGACCTGAACCCGGGTGAAGGTGTCGGCGCTTGTGCCATCAACGTAAAAGCGCATGGCCAGACCAGTAATACGGGAACT
>DAIMCP010000125.1:0-7247 GCA_036726305.1 Pyrinomonadaceae bacterium
CCGTGCGGCGTCAGATAATTCAGCGCCTTCACGTTCCCTTCCCGGGTGCTGTATTTCAGGTCGCCATAGTCCGCCGGCAAGGGCGAGGGTTTGTAGGTCGGCAGATTCTCACCGAACGCGATATAGCCTTCATGGTCCTGGTAAAACTGCTGCCGGCCGGTGAGCGTGCGCCAGGGCACCAGCCGTTCATAGTTGTAAGTGAAAGGTGCATAGGCGCGGCCATCGCTGGTCAGGCCCGACCAGATCGGACTGTTCAGCAGGCGGCGCGGTTGCGCTTGCAAATCTTTGTAGGAAGTACGCGCATTGCGATTCTTTTCTGCCAGGTCTGCCAGCGGCAGTCCCACTCTCTTCTCCATGAACTGGTAAGCCCGATAGGCCAGCTCGCCATTCGTCTCGGGTGCGAGCAGGAGGATCAAATCGGCAGCGTGCTCTGCTTTCTTCAACGACGGATACTTCTGGCCATTCCATTCGACCAGGGGATGCGATTGCGATTCAACCACCGCATCGTAAAAATCTTCAATGCCGTACTTCACGCCGTGCGCACCCATGCCATTCTTTTTGGCCAGCGGGCCCAGGGAAATAAACTGGTTGTAAAGGTTTGGATAATCGCGTTCGACAACCGCAAAGTGGCCCATCGTCCGACCCGGGATCGGCTCACATTCGCCCTTGCCCCAATCCCTGATCTCGCTTTGCGAGATCTCGTCCGGCGTGTCATGGGCCAGCGGAGTGGCTACCAGATCTTTTATGGGTGTGGGCAGGTGCTTTTCCGACAGCTCGCTGATCTTCTTCGCCAGGCCGCGAAAGATGTCCCAGTCACTGCGCGATTCCCAGCACGGCGGTACAGCTTCCGCCAGCGGGTGTATGAACGAATGCATGTCGGTTGAATTCAGGTCGGCCTTCTCGTACCAGGTAGCGGCGGGCAGCACGATGTCGGAATAGAGCGCCGACGTGTCCATGCGAAAGTTAAGGTCTACAACCAGGTCGAGCTTGCCCTCCGGCGCCTTACCATCCATCACTACGTCATTGACTGAGCCGGCGGCGCATTCGGCAGCGATGTCGTTATGGTGTGTGCCGAGATAGTGCTTGAGGAAGAATTCGTGCCCCTTGGCGCTGGCCATCAGGGCGTTGCCACGCCAGATGAACCAGACCCGCGGCCAATTCTCTGGAGCGCTGGGGTTTTCCATCGACAGTGAAAGGGTTTTATCTTTCAGACCGCTGACTACATGCGCAACCACTTCCTGGTCGTTGCGCGCACCGGCGGCCACTGCATCGCGAACGACTTCACTGTTGGGTTTGTTGAATTGCGGATAGAAAGGCAGCCAGCCACAGCGCACTGCTTTGGCTTGCATGTCCACTGTATGGCCACTGGCCAGACCATCGGGCGCGCCGTTGTGCGGCACGGTGTGATAGTCAGTGAATTCGCGCTCATAGCGCCATTGTTCGCTGTGCACGTAATGCCACGACGGCGCATTTTGCAAACGTGACGGCGGCATCCAGTCTTTCGCAAAAGCGATATTCGACCAGGCGGCCACCGGGGCAAGTTTTTCCTGACCCACATAATGGTTCAACCCGCCGCCATTCTTCCCCACACAGCCGCAAAGCATTAAGGCCGTGATGGCCGAGCGGTACATCAGGTTGTTGTGATACCAGTGGTTAACGCCGGCCCCGATGATCACCGAGCACTTGCCCCGCGTCTTCTCGGCAGTAGCAGCCCACTCGCGGGCAAACTTTATGACGGTGTCTCGGCTGACTCCGGTCCACTTTTCCTGCCAGGCAGGAGTGTAAGACTGGTTCTCGTCGTTGTAGTCAGCCGGGTAATCGCCGCCGAGTCCGCGATCGATGCCGAACTGGGCCATCAGCAAGTCGTAAACAGTGGTGACGAGCACTTCGCCGTCTTCGGTTTCGACCCATTTAGCGGGCACGCCACGATGGAAGACGCGATCAGAGCCGAATTCCGGGAAGGCCACATTGGAGTAATGAGAATGCGAATCTATGAAAGACAACTGGGGCGAGAGCAACGATCCATCGGTCGGATCCCTCGGCTCGAGATTCCATTTACCCTGGGTCTTGCCCCAGCGATGTCCCACCGACCCCCCAGGCATGCGCGGCTCGCTCGAAAGTGAATCGAACACGAGGAACTTCCAGTCACCGTTTTCCGTCTGCGCGTATCGCTTGATCTGGTTGGCGCGCAACAAGCGCCCGGCCTCATATATCTCGCCTTTCTTTTCCAGCCGGACAAGAAAGGGCGAGTCGGTATAGCGTTTCAGGTAATTAAGGAAGTAGGGCGTCTCCTGCTCGTGGTGAAATTCCTTGAGGATGACGTGATTGACCGCCATCCAGTACGCCCCGTCCTGGCCGGCGTGCAGCGGAATCCACTGGTCGGCATATTTGGCAACCTGGTTAAAGTCAGGAGCGAGGACGACCATCTTGGTGCCGTTGTGTCGCGACTCAGCCGCGAAGTGGCAGTCGGGCGTCCGCGTCATGTTGAGATTCGAACCCATCACGGCCACGAACTTTGAGTTGTACCAGTCGGCGCTCTCGGCCACATCGGTTTGCTCGCCCCAGATCTCGGGTGAAGCCGGCGGCAAATCACAGTACCAGTCATAGAAACTGAGATTGACCCCACCGAGCAATTGCAGGAAGCGCGAGCCGCCACCGTAGCTCAGGAAGGACATCGCGGGAATCGGCGAAAAGCCGACGATGCGATCCGAACCATGCTTCTTAATCGTGTGAATCGTAGCCGCCGCAATCAACTCCTGCAGCTCTTCCCAACTGCCGCGACGAAAACCGCCTTTGCCGCGCGCCCGCTGATAACGTGCTCGCGATTCCGGATGGTTGACGATTGATTCCCATGCCTCAACCGGATCCTCGAATTGCGCCTTTGCTTGCCGCCAAAGATCGAGCAGCGCGCCGCGAACGTAGGGATACTTCACCCGAATTGGGCTGTAGAGATACCAGGAGTAGGAGATGCCACGTTGGCAGCCGCGCGGTTCATATGGAGGCAAGCCATCTTCGAGCAGGGGATAATCGAGGGCCTGCATTTCCCAGGTGACGATGCCCTGCTTGACATAGATGTTCCAACTGCAACCGCCTGTGCAATTGACGCCGTGAGTACTGCGAATCACCTTATCGTGCTGCCAGCGGTTGCGATAGAACTCCTCCCACGAGCGCGTCTCCGGACTGATCAGGTCTTTGATCCAGTTCACTAATTTGTCCTCCCGACTAGGTCTTCCCGCACCCCGCGCAGACGATTTCTCCAGGCCAGGTGCAGCAGCAGCAAGACCAGCAGCATTGCGGCAACTCCGATGACGAAGAATTTGGGATCGAGTTGAATGATCCCGGCCTGGGCCGGCGGCACCGGATTGCGCAGCCTGGAATCCTGAAACAGCGCAAACAGCTTCACGATCTCTTCGTTGGTCAATTGATGAGTTCCGAACACTGTGGCCATCGTGGGGAAATTCGGATTCTGCAGAATCGATATCAACTCCGGATCCCGGTACTTGATGTTGGCTGCCGTAAGGTCCGGGCCCAGCGTACCGCCGCCAAAGCTGCCGACTTCTTTCATCGAGTGACAGGAGATGCAGGCCGCGCCTCCATTCTGGAGCCGGACCCGGCCTACAAAAAGTTGCCAGCCGCCGGCGACATCACCCGGCGCTATCGGGCGGCTCAGTTTCGCTCCGGCTGGAATGAAGGGTTGGTTCTTGCTGCTCAACTCTTCAATCAGCACGAGAATCAAATCAATCTGTTGGGGGGTGAGGGGTTGGTCCGCCATCACTGTTGCCGGAAACCGGCGAAAGAGATCGGCGGCTATGGGATCGCCTTTGTCCTTGACTGTGGTAGGCGACAGTATGTATGCGTGCAGCCATTCTTTCGCGCGTCGAGTCGTAACCCCTTTCAGATCCGGACCGGTCTTATCGCCACCACCGATGTTGTGACAACTGAAACACCTGGCGCCAAATAGCGCTTGTCCCTCGGGACTTGATTGAGCGTAGCTGCCCTCGACTAGTCCACAGGCGCCCACGAAGACTATGATCAGCGCGAAGCGAGCAATGGACGCCAAGCCGCAGGAGAGCGACCGGGAATTTGCCACTCGATCTGCTCCTTTGCACCGAGCAATGGGAATTCGGTATCGACTCAATTTCACCTTTGCGTTCATCGTCATATTCCCCAACGCGGTTTACGGATTGCGAACTATTCCTCAGTCTGCTGGGGCCTTGAAATCTGCGCTGCCGCCTCAGCGATGGTCCGGTTCTGCAGCAGTGCTATCAGATCCTTTCGCACCTTTTGCCAGTCATCATGAAAGGCGCAGGAGTTTTCGGGGGAGCAGCTCTGATGGCCGAGGATGCACATGTCCATGTACGGATCTGCCTCAAGTAAACTGAAGACCTCCCAGAGCGTGATTGACTCGGCTGGCCGCCCCAGCTCATACCCGCCATGGATGCCCTTGACAGAGCGCAAGAATCGATGGCGACGAAGTTCGCCCAGAATTTTTCTAAGGTAAGAAGGGGGGATGTCTTCGTGCGCGGCAATCTCCTGTAGCCCGAACAAGCCGTGTTCAGGCCGGCTGGCCATGTAAGCCAGCGCCCTGATTCCGTAACCTGTGGCCTTGGAGAAGATCATTTTCAGGTCAAGAAAACTAACGTACCTTTTTGTCCGGAATGATGATTGCTAATGAGAGCGGCGGCGACAATAATCACTTTGCATCATTTATCTGATTAGGGAGACAAATGAGGTCGGACGAAATCAAGAAAATGGTTGACAGCACATCTGACGCTGCTTTTGCCGTTGATGGAGATGGTCTAATCGTGGCGTGGAACGAGGCGGCAGCAGGCTTGTTCGGTCTGCCGGCCAGCGAGGTCCACGGACGTTCCTGCGGAGAAATTGTGGGTGGATCAGATGAGTGTGGTCCTGTTTGCTCTCAGAACTGCACGGTGCGGCAGGCGGTTGCGAAACGCCACCCAATCAGTAATTTTGATCTCTTGATGAACACCGCGAGCGGCCGGCAGTGGTGCAATGTTTCAGTCCTGGTAGCTGAAAACGGTGCCTCGACTAACCCCCACGCATTGCACATCATTCGCCCGATTGATCTACGCAAACGCCTGGAGCTGCTGGTGCAGGACTTTGTAGTCAGCAAGACACAGATGCCGGGCGCAGCAGCACTCAATCTGCTCTCTTCGATGAGGACATCGGCGCGGGAAGCTGAGTTAACCGGTCGGGAACTCGATATTCTTCGGCTATTGGGAAAGGGCGGTACAACTGCGGGCATCGCCGGCCAACTTCATATCAGTCGCACCACCGTCAATAATCATGTGCAGCACATCATGCGCAAGCTCGACGCGCACACACGCCTGGAAGCAATCCGCCGTGCGGAGCATGCAGGGTTGATTTAGTCCGGCAGTTCGGCCTAAACCGCGCTAACTCATACGATCAATCTCCCGTCAAAGCGGTTGCCCTCGGTTCACATCCGACAAGGGCCAGCCAGAGGGTATGTAAACTCCCATCTATTCTGGTCGTCCTCGGCCCGAAAGCAGGAACCCATGATATACGGCAGTGGCGCCGGTGCCGACGACGTAATACCCAACGATGTCGCCCGGGGCGCTGATGCTAAATGGAAACGTCTGCGTCGCTCCAGGCACATCGAAGGACTCAAACTCGCCATCCTTCAGGACAAAACCATGTAGTGCGGCTGGAGTTTGGAATCGATACCTGCCAACGATCTCCCCGGTTGGACTGATGTCGGTGGCCAGAGTGGCATAGGCTCCCGGAAACTGGAACCAGGTGGTCACCCCGTTGCTAATGAGATAGCTCCACTCGGCGCGACTGCTCGTGGGTCCTCCAGGGATACCGAAGTAATAGCCAACCACATCTCCCTCCGGGTTTACGCCGAGATTCATGCTGCGGACCATGGTCTGGTTAGTAACGCCCGCGGTATCCAGGGTGAAGCCCATCATGGTGTTCAAATCCGTACCGCCTGAATTGGTAACATTGTGGTGGTTGCAACCCACAATCATGCCTTCGGGGCTGATTTTGAAGGGCATGGTATTTTGCTGGCCCGGGATATCGACGGGATAGAGGACGCCGTCCCGCAAAAGGAAACCGTGGGTCGTATTGATGCCGCTTTCGGACCATCCGTACTGACCGACGATATCACCCCGCGAATTGATGCCATAGCCAGCCGTCCAGTTAGCGTTAGGCCAGTCGAACGAGGTGAATTCTCCATTCCTCAAGACAAAGCCGTGCTCGTGACTGAGGAAATCGTCGTAAGCGCCGACGATGTCTCCGGCGGGGTTGATCCCTAATGCGTACGTTTGCGCCGCGTCAGGATAATTGATGGTGGAGAAATGTGGCGTTTTGGCGGAAACAAACGAGGTACACGCCAACAGGCAGACCAATAAAGCGATTAGCCCTGGGCTTCTTGAAATCATGATTTCTCCTTTCGTCCTGGTAAGAGTTGATGAGAAGACCAGCATCCTCCGAAGCAAGCTTGTCGACTGGCTCTGGCGGGACTGGCCGGGGAAGTGGACCCCTTAATACCGGGCAGTCTTAAGGGGTCCCATAAAATCGATTTAGCGCGAGAATAGCATTGCCCTTTGCCTAGAAAAGGACAATAATCGGCTTTCATCATTCTCGTGATGTTGTGCAGGAAAGATGCGCAGGGAAGAATTTCGAAAACTGGTGGCCGGTACGTCTGATCCGGCTTATGTAGTAGACGACGCGGGAATCGTGATCGCGTGGAACGAGTCCGCCCGGGAATTGTTCGGCGTTAGCGCTGAACTGGCTATCGCCAGGAGTTGTGCATCTATTATTAAAGGAAATGATGAGTGCGGTACCGTTTGCTCAAAACACTGCGTCGTGCAACAGGCAATCGGCAAGCGACAACCTTTGAAGAACTTCGATTTAGAGGTGCAAACTGTTGCGGGAGCGCAATGGTGCAACATAAGTGTGCTGATAGCCGAGGTGGAAGGCTCGAGTGTCCCTTATGCAATCCACGTGGTTAGGCCCGCGGACGTGCGCACGCGACTGGAGATGCTGGTGCGCGATTTCATAATCAGCAAAACACGTGTGCCCGCCGACCAGGCTGTAGCGATGATTGCTTCTCGCATGGCTGCTAGCGCGAGTGCCCTAAGCGGAAGAGAGATCGAGGTTCTTAGCTTGCTGGGAAAAGGCGGTACCACTGCGGGCATCGCCGGCCAACTTCATATCAGTCGCACCACCGTCAACAATCATGTGCAGCACATCCTGCGCAA
>DAIMCP010000126.1:0-7103 GCA_036726305.1 Pyrinomonadaceae bacterium
GGTCTCCGCGTTTCATTGAAACCGCACATCGGCGGGGCTATCGTTTTATCGGGCGGATCACAGCAAGCGCGCAAGAGCCGGCGACAGATCGCGTCGCCGGGATAAATAACTTACCTCTCAGTACCTCCCTGCGTGCGGCAGACTCGAGTCTGGGAGTGGTGGGGCGCGACGAAGCACTGGCGCGGATGCAAGGCTGGCTCGAGCAGATGCTGGACGGCGAGCGTCAGATAGTTTTTGTTACAGGAGAAGCAGGCATTGGCAAGACCGCGCTGGTTGACACGTTCACGCGGAGCATCGTTCCGGCTGGAGTACTGATAGCGAGGGGGCAATGTCTGGAACAGTACGGGACGAGTGAGGCATATCTGCCGCTGCTTGCGGCGATTGGGCGATTGAACCTGGATGAGCCACAAGTGGCCGAGGTGCTGCGCGCGCACGCGCCGCTGTGGCTACTGCAACTGCCTTTTCTGGTGAGCGCTGCAGAACGCGAGACATTGAGTCGAGAGGTTTCCGGAGCATCCCGCGAACGAATGCTGCGCGAGATGAGCCAGGCCCTGGAGGCGCTGAGCGCAGACTTGCCGTTGGTCCTGATCCTCGAAGACCTCCACTGGAGCGATTACTCAACCCTGGACCTGATCTCATTTCTGGCCAGGCAGCGGCAGCCCGCACGGCTGCTGCTGATTGGCACCTATCGGCCGGTAGAGTTGATCGTGAGCGGTCATCCGCTCAAGGGAGTGAAACAGGAATTGCTGGCCAAGCAGCAATGCCATGAGCTGCCGCTTGAATATCTGAGCGACGAGGCAGTCGCGCGGTACTTGTCTGTGCGATTCCCCAGGAATCGCTTTCCACCGGAACTGGCGGAACTAATTCACAAACGAACCGAGGGAAGTCCACTGTTTATGGTCAACGCGGTGGACTACCTGGTGGCCGAGAGTTTGATACGTGAGCACGACGGGAGTTGGGAGTTGGCTGTAGAGATCGAGAAAGTTGAGGTTGACGTACCGGACAGCATCAAGCAGTTGATCGAAATGCAGCTCGACAAGCTCGACCAGGGCGCGCAGCGCACGCTTGCAGCCGCCAGTGTGGCGGGAGCGGAGTTTTCCACGCCTGCCGTGGCGGCTGGCTTGGCTGAAGAGGTGGCGACGGTCGAGGCGCGCTGCGAAGAGCTAGCGCGCCAACGACAGTTTATTCACGATTGCGGCGTTTACGAGCTGCCCAACGGAGAAGTGAGCACGCGGTACGGATTCATACATGCGTTGTATCAGAGTGTGTTGTACGCGCGCTTGCCGGCAGCGCGCCGCATGCAGCTGCACAAACGAATAGCTGAACGCGGAGAGGAAGTTTATGGCGCGCGGGCCAGTGAAATCGCGGCCGAGTTGGCGATGCACTTTGAGCGGGCAAGGGACAATCAGCGAGCGGCGACGTATCTCGAGCGGGCCGCAAGTAACGCCATCCGCAGATTCGCTTATCAGGAGGCAGTGGGTTTGGCGCGCCGGGGGCTGGAGTTGCTCGGAACGCTGCCCGACACTGCGGAGCGCGCCGCGCAGGAACTCTGCCTGCAACTAACCCTCGGAATGCCCTTGATCGCCACCGAAGGCTACGCGGCTGCTGAGGTAGGCCGCACCTACCGGAGAGCCCGAGAGCTGTGTCAGCGGTTAGGGACGACGCCTCAAGTTTCTGAGGCTCTCTGGGGCCTCTGGACATTTCATGCCTTGAGGGGGGAGTTAGAGATCGCCCGCGAAATCGCCGAGGAGTTCCTGAGCCAGGCTGAGCGATTTCCTTACGCCGGGCTGGCGATGCGAGGTCATTGGGGGCTGGAAATCACATACATGCACTTGGGAGAGTTTGGCCTTGCCTTAGATCACTTCGAGAAAGCCTTCGCGCTCTACGATCCTGAGAGGCATCGCGACGATTCTTTTCTCTACGCACTGAATCCGGGAGTCGCCATGCCATGTTTTGCCGCCTGGTCGCTTTGGTTTCTCGGACAACCCAATCAGGCGTTGCAACACATACAAGATGCTTTGACCGCGGCCGAGGATCTATCCGAGCCTCACGATCTGGCCCACGTCTACAACTTTGCGGCGCTCGTTCATCAGCTCCGACAGGATGCTCCGAAGGCGCAAGAGTTCGCCGAGGCGGCGCTCAAGGTTTCCAACGAGCATGGGTTGGTGCTCTATCAGGCGATGGCGACTATCACGCGTGGCTGGGCGATGGCCTTGCAAGGGCCGCCGGAACAGTCAATCCAAGAAATGCGGAAGGGAATTGCGGCGCTCCGGGCAGCAGGCACTGAACTGGTTCATCCGCACTATGCGGCTCTGCTGGCCGAGGCTCTCTCACGAGCAGGCAAGTCCGTCGAAGGACTCCCGATATTGGACGAGGCGATCGCAGTCGTCGATCGCACCGGCGAGCGATACTATGCAGCTGAGCTTTATCGTCTCAAAGGCGACCTCTTGTTGATGCAAACAACAAGTCGAGGCCTTTCCCTAACGGCGAAGCGTAGAAAAACGATGGTTGACAAAGGGACGCCGGCGGTTGCTCAGGCCGAAAAGTGTTTTCATCAGTCTATAGAGATTGCCCGACAGCAGAATGCGAAGTCCTGGGAACTGCGCTCGCTGATTAGTCTGGTGCGCCTGCATCGGAACGAGGGCAGAGAGCAAGAAGCGCGGAATCTGTTAAGACAAACCTATGGCAGGTTCACCGAAGGATTCGATACGGCGGATTTACGCGAGGCGAAAGCGATGCTTGATGAATTGTCGTAGCCTTTCAGGCCGAGGTCGTTCGTGAGGTGGGAGCGGATTCCGCAATTTCTCTGCGCCCTCAGGGGCAGGGTCAGGCCGCAAAGACCCCCTCATCACTGCGCCCTCGACCCCGCCCCTCGGTCAGCGCGCGCGCGCGCTTGCGAGATGCGATTAGGCCATCTGCCTGGTCTAACCACTCATCTAGATTGCAATACCAAAGTTATGGCGACTTATTCCCGCAGCTTTCACCCTCGCGCCCAGCGCGGGGCAGCCGGAAAGGCCCGTTCGGCCTCGCCCTAAGCCTGCTTATCACTTAGCTGGAGCGTCTGATCTTGTCCGCACCATAAGCTGCGAATTTCCTGGCTTAGTGAGTAGTCAAATTTTGAGGACTTGCCGGAAATGATGACGTCCAGAAAAGTTATTTTTCTTTTGAGCTCCGCTCTGGCCGCGGCCTGGGTCACGGCTGCGCCCACAGGTTTCAAACTGTCGCTTGCGCCAAATGTCTCGGCCGCATATTCGCAAGCGCCTCAAGTGCCCCAGGTGCCGCAGTCTCTGTCCGTTCCGGCAGATTCCCCGCGCTGGAGTCTGGAAGGGGAAGCAAGGGCAATGGAATATCAAGGCCGCAAGGCACTCTTCGTCAACGGCGGAGCTGCGGTTTTAAAGGATTTCGAAATGCGCGACGGCGTTATCGATGTGGATGTGGCAACCCCCGCCAAACGCGGTTTTTTTGGCATTCAATTCCGCATTTCCAATGATGGCGCCAACGGCGAGTGGATTTATCTCCGCCAGCACAAGTCCGGCCTACCTGACGCCATGCAATACACGCCGATTCTCAACACTGGCCTCAACTGGCAAATCTACAATGGGCCCGGCTTCACTGGTTCGGTCGATATCCCAAATGACGTCTGGTTCCACTTGCGTCTGAAAGTAGCGGGCGCGCAGGCAAAGCTCTATGTAAGGGACATGGATAAGCCTGCTCTCGAGATGAACGATCTGAAAAGCGGCGTCCAGAACGGCCAGGTGGCCCTGGCAGCACTGACTGGCGCAACCTATTTCTCGAATTTCGAAATACAGACAAGGCCGGATGCCGCCTGGGAGAGGCACTTGTCGCCCATGCCGCGCGGCACTCTCACGAAGTGGAGCTTGTCGCCATCTTACGATGCGCTCTCACGAAATCTTGAACGGCCAATCTCATCCAGCGAGAGCGATGCCATCCGGTGGCAGGAAGTGGAAGCAGAGCCGCCTGGCTTTGTGGTTATCTATCGTTATCGAGAAGCCCCGCATCCCAGGGTTTCATTTGCTGGTGACTTTTCGAAACGTATGGAACCGCAGTCCGGTATGAAAGTCGTGTATGCGAGAACCAGCATTGACTCTGAAAGCGAGCAGGTGAAAAAGCTGGAATTAGGCTATAGCGACGACGTCAGTGTATTTCTCAACGGCAAGATTCTTTTCCGTGGCCGAAGCGCTCAGAATTTTCGTGACCCAGGGTTCCTGGGCATTATTAACCCGGAGAACGATGCCGTCTACCTGCCTTTGAGAAAGGGCAAAAACGAGCTGGTACTGGCGGTCAGTGAACTCGGTGGCGGCTGGGGATTCATTTGCCGCCTGGTGGAAGCGGCGAACTGAAGTCGCGCCAGGCGGCTTACTAGATACTGAACGCCCCTCGTCATCGGTCACGCCGGCGCCAGACGCAAGCAAGCCCGAGTAAGAGGGGACATCCATTTCGCTCCCACAGCTTCAGAAGCCGTAAGCCGGAAAACGTTGGCGACGGCTCTGATGTAAGCCTGATCGCGCCCGGCTCACGACTCTAACGCGGCTCGTATTCGCGCGAGGTGGTGATAGCTGTGCCGCACGGCGTGATCTTCAAGCATGAATTGGCACGTGAGCGGGGCATCGGCGTTAAGCGACACGGGAGCCGCCCGATCAAGCTCCTCGTCACTCAAAGCCCGGATTGCTGCCGCGGCTGCAGTGCTGTTTCGGGTGAGCAGTTCCAGCGTTTCCGCTTTCGTGACTGCGTCGTACTCACTGGCGTGTGCAGCATTCATCTGGTTGACGGCATCCATGGTCACGCCTTCCACCGCCTTGCCGCCGGAAAGAGCCTGTGCCAACTGGATCTCGAGCGGGTAAACGCTCGCGACGTGGTGCACGATGACGCCGATCTTTCGGCCATCTTTTGGAAGCAGCGTTTGCCACTGCGCATCCGTGAGTTCACTCGCAAAGGTGGCAAGGGCCCGCGCGCCCTGTTCGAGGCGCTCGGCAAGAGCATTAGACCGTTGGCTCATGGTTCACCTCCTGCGCGTGAACTCGTTGCGTTGCCGTGTCGGCCATCAGTTTCAGTGGCCGTGCAATGTAAGCAAGACATCTCTTTCTTTTCATAGCTTTCCTTTCTTAGTCCTTTACTTTCGAAACAAGTCTCTCGCCAGGAAGATCGAAGCTCTCACCGCCGATCCTGCCCGCAGACGACAAAAGTGACGATCCGCAAGACGTTGACTCGCCCCGGCTAACGACCGAGGGCGAAAAATTGATTGAACGGATTGTCGATGGGGAGCTTTTCAAAGCTCGTGAATCCTGCCTGACGAGCAAGGTCTCGCGCGCCGGTCTCGCCAATTACTGTGCCCAGACCCGCGCCGCCATAAGCCAGGGAGACCGTCATGCAGTGAAGCGGGCTGATCGCGTGAAATGCCCTCCCCACCAGATTGCGGTTCTGGTAAGCCTCAGCCGAAGCATTCGGCTCAGACCAGAGATACACGCCGTCAGGCGCCAGGGCTTCGCGGATCGCTTTCACCGTCGCCAGTGGATCGACCATGTCATGAATGCAGTCAAAGCTGCAAATGAGATCATATTTTCGGTCGCCTGGTATCTGGTCCGCCGGTGTGGTGATAAATCTGGCATTCTCGACACCATGTTCCGCAGCCAGTGCTGTAGCTCGCTTGATACTTTCCTCGTGGTAATCGATGCCCAGAATCTGGGAATTGGGAAAGGCGAGGGCCATGCTCACTGTCGACTGGCCGTGCCCGCAGCCCACATCAATGACCGCCGCGCCTTTTTCCAGGCGAGGGACCAATCCAGGCACCGCAGGCAGCCATTCACTGGCCAAAGAATTGATGTAGCCGGGCTTGAAGAATCGCTCGATCGCGCAGGGAATCTCCTCGCCGATCTCTGAATACGGAATGCCCCCGCCGTTTTTAAACGCTTCCATAATCCTCGGTGTGTTGAGAATTGTGGGAGTCGTGAAATGAAAAGCGCCTCCGACAAAAAGCGGGCTGCTTTCGTCAGCGAGGACAAACTCCTGTGCCGGTGTCATCACGTAGCGTTGCGACGAAGCTTCATAGTCGAGGTATTCCCCCGCGACCATCGCCCGTAACCATTCCCGCACGTAACGCTCATTGAGCGAGGTCTTTTCGGCAAGCTGCGTGCTGGTAACCGGCCCCGCCCCCGCCATGGCTTTAAACAGACCAAGGCGGTCCCCTATATAACCCAACGCCATGATGAATGCGCCCCCCATGTCCCCAACTGCACGAAAAGCCAGAGCCTGAACCTGTTGCGTATTCTGAGCTGCCGCTGCACTCATATTTTTCCCTTTTGTTGTCACTTCGTGAATCAAATTTTCTCCTTCAAAAAGAATTGCGAGCGGTTGGCTTCCCGGGAGTTTTCTTACTTTGCCAGTCTGAGTACCTCGCCATCACTGCTGGCGCCTGGGCCTCGCCTGCTCCCGGATCGTGCCGAACCCCTACGTTCAACCGAGGCGAAGATAGGTTCAGCGGGGCAGGGAAGTCATAAACTTGTGGTTAAGCTGTTGTAACGTTTCCGTTATTCACTTGCGGCCGGAGCCGTATCACAAACTGATTACTCTTGCTCCGTGCCGCGGACTCCGTCAGCACGCAGGCGACGAAGCAAATTAGGAGCGAGTGGAATAGCGTTGCCTTACAATAAGAATCATGCTCCACCCTGCGTCGAATCGCCCCGTTTCGATGTCGGTCTGAAGAAACTGGACCACAAAGACCGTTTTGTATTGCTATCCATCCATTAACTGTGGACAATAGGCCCAGCATCCCCCGCAATTCTTAAAACCTACGGTAAATGTCCGCGACATTTTGGGAACTGCTGTGGGGAACGAAAAAAGCATAATTTTCCATCCTTATTGCCTGGACCTGGCCAATGAATGCCTGTGGCGAGACTCACAAGCAATAAAGCTCAGGCCTAAAGCTTTCGCGGTACTCAACCACCTGCTTGGGCGTTCAGGACTGCTCGTCACCAAAGAGGAACTGCTCAACGCCGTCTGGCCGGAAACCTTTGTCAGCGACGCCGTCCTTAAAGTAACCATTCGGCAACTGCGAGAAATTCTCGCAGATGATCCCAAGTCTCCGC
>DAIMCP010000127.1:0-6919 GCA_036726305.1 Pyrinomonadaceae bacterium
GTCGCGCAGGGTTGTGTTAGCGAACGGAGCCGCCGAATTAACGCCGCCAGCGGCCGCTGCGAAGCCGAAACGTGGATAGCCCAGTGCCGTGGAGTTCAAATGTTCAAGGCCGCCGCCCGCATTGGATCTGAGGTGCAGGATGAAAGTGTAGTCGCGGTAGGGAATGTCGCCGCCCATCAACTCCACTTCGGTCTCTACTATCTTTTGCACGTCAGCGCGCATTCGTCCCGGATCGTAATTCCCGGCGCCGTCAATCACGATGCGATGGGGCACGCCCTTTACGCTGAAGGCGAGTGTTTTGAAATCGCCGGCTTCCACTGGTGAATCGTAGAGTACATCAAAATCTTCGGCTCGAAACGTGTGCAACTGTCCCGCAACAGGGGGCAGCCCGGTGGCCACTTTCCAGCCTGGCGCCCCAATCACTTTCAAAGTGGCCGACTCTTTTAGATGATTCTCCAGGTACATCAACAGATTTGTGTTGTTCCAGAACGCATGGTCCGCATTCAATTCGCTGGTACGAACGGAAAGTTCGTTGGCATAAACGCGGTAAGCGGCGCGCCATTGGCGGGCGCCCGCAGTGACGATGCGCCAGGAGTTTTTGTTAATCTTTTCCCACGAGAGGGGACGTCCCGCCTCGTCGAAGGCTGCGAAGTCCTGCACGTTGCGTTCGAACTCGCGAATTAAATAGGATCCCGGCTGCCAGACGGGCATGACCAGGGTTTCCTCACGAGGGGAATAATTCGCATCGTTTTGAATATTTATTTCGACTTCGAACTGATGGGTATGGGGCTTGGTCATCGAGACAGTGAAGCTGATATCACGGACGCCCTGCGCATGCACCATTACGACAGCAGAAACCAGCAGGAGTGCCGCGACTGCGGCCCGGTAAATCATTCGACACATCTCCAAAGCCCCCTTTGTCTGAATCAGCGTGCTCAGTGACCAACGTTCCAAGCCGGCAGCGGCCCTACGGAGCGGCATTTCGCGAGGGAACCGGGCGAGTGCGCAGCCCACTCGCCGAGACTCCTGGTAACCAATAAAATGCCGGCCCCAGCATGTTACTATGCCCTCCGGCCAGTAAGCCAAAATAAAAAGGTGGAACCAGGGGATGCCAATTATTGCCTGTGGTAAATGCGGAGCAAAGAATCGAGTTGAGACGCAAAAAGCTGAGAAGCGGCAGGCGAAATGCGGCCGTTGCGGCAACGAACTTCCTTTCGCTGGGGGAAGCTCAATAGATACGAGCAAGCCGCTGTTCATCACCGACGCAACTTTTGCGCGCGAGGTACTGGGCGCTGGAAATCTCACCGTCCTGCTCGATTGCTGGGCTCCGTGGTGCGGGCCCTGCCGGGCGATCGCCCCCCTGCTGGACCAACTTGCCGCGGAATCCGCGGGCCGTTATTTGATCGCCAAGCTCAACGTCGATGACAATCCCCGCGTAGCCGCCCAGTTTCAAATTCAAAGCATTCCCACGATGCTCATCTTCAAAAACGGCTCTTTGATAGATCGGGTGGTTGGCGCGCTTCCAAAACAGGCGATTGTCGAACGGCTGGAAAAAGCCGCGGCAGCTTGAGAGTCTGAACGGAGTCCGCTGCAAGAAATGGCAAGACTCGGTCGAACAACCCGGGCAATGCCGGAAGGCGATGTTGCCGGCGCGATGCAATTTTCAGCGCCGGCTGTGGACGAGTCCGAATTAGTTAGGGCTTGGCCGGCAACGGTCTCGTTAAGGCGCTGGCGACATACTCGGTCAGCCCGGCGTCCGAGTCCTGATGGCGAAACTTGTAGAAGTTTGTCAGGGTCGCTAACCAGGCCGTCTTGTTGCTTGCCTGCTGAGCATCCGAACCCGCCGCAGCTATCGCGCGCGCATAGGCGTCAACAATGCGATCAATGACTTGATTCAGCTTCTCAATCGCCTGTTTACTCTCGGGGGTTTCCGGTTTGCCGGCATAGTTCTTCTGATATTCGGCCGACAGTCTGGCGTAAGGGCCGGTCTCGTAGGCGCGCGCGAGGTAATAATAGAGCGTGGGCAATTTTTTCAGATCGCTGTCGAATGAGGCAGTCTGGAGCAGCGCATTAATCGACTCATCCGGCGCGCTCTTTAGTTTCAACAAGCCTACGGTGCTGTAAAGATAGGCAAGCGTGTCGCTCTTGCCCTTGAACGGCGACCAGGCTTCGGGTGACTTGCCACCTTCAATCATCTGAATGGCCTTCTGCGCATAGCCGATGGCTTCGGCATTGAAAGACTCATTGCGAGCGCTGGCGGCCAGGTAGCCGGCGTTGCCCAGCGCAATCAGGCTGTCGAGGTGGTTCGGATCCTCAGCTATCACCTGCTTGCCGATTTTGAAGGCTTCCGCGAAATTTCGATCGGTGTAGACCAGATCTCTAAGTTGGACCAGTCGCTGCCGCCTTTCGTAATCCGCGACCCACATCTCAATGTATTTGGAATATTCGTCGTTTTCCTTGAGGTAGCGCTGCAGGTAGTCTCGCGCCGTGGCGTAGGCGACCGCCTCGTTACTCTTGTAGTTGTCAACAAATCTCGTATAAAGGTCGACCTTCACCTTGTCGTCTGTTTCATGGGGGTTCGTATTCTTTGTTTGTTGTTGCGCATTCTTTGTTGGCTGTTGCGCATTCTTAGCCGGCTGTTGCGCATACACGGGCAGACCGAGAAACAGTGACAACATGCCCACACTGAGCGCCAAATACTTACCGAATCTTCGAGTCCTCATCTTTCCTCCCAACCCCATTTTTCAGAATTCCAATGCAGGTCCGCCCATCTCGAGAGCTGCCGGCCCAGACTAAGAAGCGGCAAACGCCTCAAGGGTTCGCCAGTGGTCCAGCCTGAGGCGGATTTGGAGCGGTGTCCTTCTTATCTGATCTCAGTTTAGCTCCCCTGGCGTCCGTACTAACGTAGCTTGCTTTGGGTAATCTTCGAGTGAGTGCTCAAAGGCGCGCCTGGCAGGCTAGTCGAGTCGTCAACTGATTCAGCCGGGTTCCAAACTCAGGGTATGGCGCCCGTTATTCGCCGGCGTCAATACCCTTCTTGGTTTCATCGATCGCCGCGTTGACTTCATCAATCGCTTTTCTGCGATACCCACCCTTATCCGAAGTGGCCCGCTCGAGGTTGCTTTTTGCCTGCTGCAGGTGAGCCAGCGCTGCCTGCATGTGTGGCTGATCCGGCAGCGTGGTGAAGACTTCGCCGAACGCGCGCTGCGCATGATTGTGGCGACGGTCAAAGGCGATTCCCTGATTGACGAACGCAATTGCACTGTTCACGTGTTCAATTGCTTTGACACGGTGGCCTCCTTTGTTGCCGAGGGCCGCCTGAAGTTGCGCTCTGGCCTGCTGCAGATCAGTGCGCGCGGCTCTCATAAAAGGTTGATCAGCCAGGGCTATCGCCGACAAAGTGCAGAGCAGGACCAGGACTTCCAGTATTCGTCTTCTATTTAACATAACTCGCGATCTCCTCCCGTTGCCTAATGTTGTTCGCTTCTTATTCGTCTGGGGCTCGCTTGCGGCCTTTTTGCTTTCGCTCAATCCTTCGCCAATACTGAAACTCATCTTCATGGACTTCATACTCAAGCTCGCCGAGGCGCAGCTGCATCCGTTCCTGGGCGTCGCTAACTCCTTGGTTATATATGCTGGGACCGATCTCCTCGATTATGAACCCGAGCAGCGCCTTTGCCCCGAGATTTCCCAAATGCTGCTCCAGATTCGCTTCAAAGTATTTTCGCAGAGAATTGATTGCGGTTTCCGTATCCTCTTTGGTCAGTTCGATGGCCATATCCAGGTAATTCGCACCCTTATCTACGCAAAAGCCTGCCCATCGCTTTCCTTGAAATTCCTGAAAAGCCGGTCACAGCAGGTTCAACCGAGAGCGCCTTAATCCTACACTCTCCCCTTTGCGCCAACAAGATTTCTGTCCTGGTACAAAGGGATTCGCTCAGCGGGATATTGCCTGTGGCAGTTTCATTTCACCGTTGCGGTCAATATTCCAGCGGGAGTCAATCTATTTTGCTTCCAACTGCTCCACGCGCTCCCGGAGTTCCTGCCCCACGCGTCGTTGCTGGCCCAACAATTTTGTTACCGCCGCAAGCTCGCGCCGCAGATCGAGTTGCGCCATAACCTGGTTAGCCAGCATTTTCAGGATCGCTATCTGCCCGGGATCGAGTGTGCGAGAAACGCGATCAATCACACAGAGCGTGCCCAGACGAAACCCTTCGGGCGTTATCAAAGGCGCACCGGCATAGAGTCGAATATAGGGTTCTGCGGTAACGAGGGGGTTGTCAGCAAACCGCGGATCCGCCAGCGCGTCGGGTACACACAGGGGGGTCTCTTCGAGTATGGCGTGCGCGCAGAAAGCGCAGTCACGCGAGGTTTCGGTAGGGCCCAGTCCAACCCGCGCTTTGAACCATTGACGATCTTTATCGACCAGCGAAATCACAGCGATGGGCGTCTGGCATATGTAGGCCGCCAGCCGTGTAATGTCGTCAAAGACTTCTTCGGGATCAGTGTCGAGAATTTCGTATTGCCGCAGGGCCTCCAACCGAGCGGGCTCATTTTTTGGCAAGGGGGCTATCATGATGTCTCCTTCTAATTAATTCCAGGCGGGCGGGCCCGAATCAGTTAATCATCCCGGCTAAAGAATTTTTCACTCAGAGGTTATACTCAATGATAAGAAAATCGCAATTAACACTCCTTGTAAAGATTGAAACATGACTGAACTGAACAATTTGAAACGACCGCCGCAAATCACCTTTACCGGCAGGATTCTTTTCCTGACCGAAGATACTTCTCTGGTCCGCCGGCAACTGGAAGCTGAGGGCGACGAACGCGAGCGGCTTGAAGCGGAACTAGCAGAGCGTTTGCAGCGTGACGATCTGCCGCTTATGAGCAATATCTCAACCGACGAGATTACCCCGGGATGGGTTTGCTTCTACTACGACGAAACTCTCGGCCAATATGTCTATGTCGGCATGCGCGAAGGCGCAGTCAGGAAAGACGAAGTCAGGAATGGAGGCTTTGCTGTCGTCGTCTCCGGGTTATCAAAGGGTTGTGGTTCCTCGCGCGAGACCGCACCGTACGCCGAGAAATCAGCCGGCCTGAGACTCGTCATTGCCGGCAGCATCGAAAAGATTTACGGTCAGAACTCGCAAAACATAGGGCTACTGACTTCAACCGACCTGGGACTGGTCGAACGCATCCGTGGCGGTGAAAAGATTCCCTTGACGGAATTCACCAAAGGCCTCGATTCCATTTCTCAGGACATCGTCGCCTATGGCGGGCTGTTCAATTACAACAAGGCCCGTTTGGCCGGCGAAATTGCGCCGCCGGCGCTGGAAACCGGGATGCGGCGGATGACTATGGTGGAAAAAATTATTGCGCGACATGCTTTTGTGCGCGCCGGCGAAATGGGAGTCGCCGCGGTCAAACCCGGAGACGCATTGTTTGCGGTCGCCGATGTGCGCTTCTCACATGAATACGTAACGCCGATGGCCGAATCTCTGTTTAAGCAGGCACTCGGAATGGGGGCCCGCGTCACTGAACCGGAATCGGTTTTCGCGTTTCGCGACCACCTGACCTTTCTCAGCAAAGTGATGTCTCCGAAGCATCGCGAGATGGGTCTGCTCGAAAAGGCGGACGGGCTGGCGACGACGCAGGAGAATTTCACGACCAGCCAGGGCATAAGACTCTATGGAGAGAGCGCGGATGGCGGTTCGGAAGCAATCTGCCACAACGCCGTGGTCGAGGACCTGGCCCTTCCCGGACAAATTGTGATCGGCACCGACTCGCACACCTGCATGGCGGGCGTGCTTGGCTGTTTTGCTTTTGGCGTCGGCTCAACCGATATGGCCAATGCCTGGTACACTAAAGATATTCGCATCCGCGTGCCCGAAACGATCCGTTATGTTCTGAAAGGGAAGAAACGAGCTGATGTCGCTGCCAAAGACGTGATGCTTGTGATTCTGGCCAGCGACTATATGAAGACCAGCAAAGGCATCGGCAAGGTGCTGGAGTTTGCGGGCGAAGACCTGAAGAACTGGTCGCTGGATGAACGGGCCACGCTCACTAACATGGCGGTGGAAGCCGGCGGCACGACGGGAATTATCGAACCTGACGAGGTGACGCTCGAATACATTGTGCGCACGCGCAACCTTGATCCCCAGGAAGTAAGGAAAGGTTTTACCTACAGCGATCCTGACGCTGAGTATGCGGCGACCTTCGAAATCGATCTCGACGAGATTCGACCGATGGTCGCGCTGCCGGGCGATCCGCGCAACGGAATTCCCATTGTATCGCTGGAGCAGGAGGTGCGCATCGACGCCGCTTATGGTGGTTCCTGCACGGGCGGCAAGATGGCCGACATGGACATGTATGCCGAAGTCCTGCAAAACGCCTTGGCCCAGGGAAAACGCGTGGCTCCAGGCGTTCATCTTTACCTGCAATTTGGCTCACAGAAGATTAAGCAGTACGCGCGTGAGAAGGGTTACATAGAGATCTTCGAACGCGTAGGCGCCGAGTTGATCGATCCCTCCTGCGGCGCCTGCATCAATGCCGGCCCGGGCGCATCGCCATTTGCCGAGACAGTGACGGTCAGTGCCCAGAACAGAAATTTTCCCGGCCGCAGCGGCCCCGGCCAGTTGTACCTCGCCTCCCCCTACGTCGTCGCGGCTTCGGCAATCGAGGGGAAAATCGTCGAGCCGGCGGAGTTTCTGCGTATGTCGCAGGGGGAATTAGTAGAAGTATGACATCCCCTGGTGATCTTTACCGCCTGGCAAAGGCCAGGGTCGACCCCGGACGACCTTGGGACCGCACGCATCCTGCGTGCTGCAACGCCTCGTACCCAAACTAATACGAGTTCCGGCAGAATTGCAGCCTTGCCCGAAAAGTGCTGTCTCTTTGTCCGCGTTAGCGGACAATTGAA
>DAIMCP010000128.1:0-6754 GCA_036726305.1 Pyrinomonadaceae bacterium
GAACTAATCGAAGCCAAAAACCAGCAGGAACTGCAACGGATGCGCAGCCGCTGGCTACGCTATGAGTTGATCGTGATCGATGAGCTGGGTTACGTGGTGATGCCGGATACGGCGGCCGAGTTGTTGTTCCAGATCATCTCCGGCCGAGCCGAGCGCGCGGCGGTGATCGTGACCACGAACCTGCCCTTCTCCGAGTGGACCACGAAGTTCCCGAATGCGCGACTGTGCAAGGCGATGCTGGACCGGCTGACGGATCAGGCGCACATCATTGAAACGGGAAACGAATCCTACCGCTTCCGGCGCACCATGGAGAAGAAGAAGGGCGGCAAATCAAGGACGCCAGGCCACGGCACTAGCTGAGAGGAACGCGACGGAGATGACCCAGCAAAGCGAAAAAACCGGGCTATGGAAACTGCCGCGCTATGGAAACCCGGGAAAAACAAAGTGCGTTTTCCCCCCGTTCCCACAGCGCTGGGAAAACTCGACCAAGAACGTCGAGTTTTCCACAGTTACCACAGCCCCTACGGCTGGATACGTATCAAAGCAAAAACAATGAAAACCCTAAACAAAAACGCGCTTATTTACACGAAGTGAGCGCTGGTCCCGGCCTCCGCGCCGCCCTCCGGGCGACGCTCCGGCCAGGACCAGCAAGGAAGTAACAAGGGGGGGCCAAATCAAACCATCGAAGTGGGCCAAATCAAGTTGACAAAGCCACCGCGCGACGTTTTGTCGGATCCCTCTATTTTGGCTGATTCGTTAAGCGTGCGGGAACCTTCAATTCGCGTGAGCTTCAGTTCGTGACGCATTCCACCCTCAAAGGCAAGCGCATCCTCTAATGCGTGCTTGAGATCTGCGAACGTCTCTTTAATCATGTGGCCTGCATTATTCGTCTGAGTCTCGCGAACTTTTCTGTTCACTTTCACGACGAAATCACCTTGCAATTTTATGCCTTCAAGATCAACGTTGCGACCGCAGCAACCTGGAGCGCTATCAGTTTCTGACGCGGCTTGTCATTCTGAGGCCATCCAACCAGGTCTGCATGACGAGGTGGAGGTTCATTTGGCCGAATCTCTAAACCTAGCTTCATAACATCAGAAGCCTTCGTATCACCACGCGCGTAGAGCGTTCGATCTCGCTTCCTCGCAACATCGCTGCCAATTTCCCAGATCGAAGTTTCGTTCAGTCCGTCTATGCGGAAGACTGAGACCTCTCCGCGACTTGGCATGTAGGCCTCAGCTTTTGCGCGGAGAGGGCTCCGGCTGAAATATCTCGTTGACAAAATATAGCGCGACAGAATCTCGTTCGCGCCTACGGTACGTGCGGCAGAAGGAGTTTTGCGCTTAGAGAATCGCTCTCTTAATGTGAGAAAGAATGACTTCAGGAATCTCATCATGGAAGACTTCGGTTCCGTAGGTGCGACTAGCGCCGAAAAGCCCGGCGTAGTTGAGCTCATTGTGCGGCCCGACGCTCACCGAAAATACCCGAGTAGGAGTCGAGTACCATTCAAAGGTGATTTCACCATCCGGTTCGGCTGAAACTTCAGGAGAAGAAAATGAAAATGGCAGAGCGCGGGCGAAACGCTTTGCGTTTTCATAAGACTCGAAGAGAACTGGTTCTGCACCGTAAGCATCCCAATCAGACCGGCCACAATCCTCAAGCACCTGGTAAAGCTGCTGATACGTCTTCTGCAGGGGCTCACCGAGCGAGACACTATCAGCAAGGCGCTGTACAGTCTCTTGAAGCAGAACCCAGAGACGCTGATAGTCAGCGCCAACGCCAGGGCTTCCCTGAGTCAAGAGCGAACCCGAGCCGGAAAGTGATATAGCGGCGTTAGTCATCGGAATAGGTCAATGGTCTTTGTTGTCAAGCCGTTGAAGAACACTCGGTTCTTCATTTCTCTCAGCTTACCAAAACGCTGCCTAATTGTAACATCATCGGGGGGCAGCGAAACGTCGGCATATGCATCGATGTCGAATATTAGCGCGACGCCGCTTTGTCCGGGAACTTGAGGCTCGAATGCCTGGATCACAGTTACCGAGACATCGCTTTCAGACTCGGTCATCACTACGCGAGAGAGGAAGGAGTTCATCTCTGTAGGCCAGCCCTCAGCAGTCACGGGGGGCGCTTTCAAATACTTCTCGGGGTTTGAGAATGGCAGTGGGAGGAGCATACGGTTGATGTAGCGAACGGCGATCCGCGACAGTTCCAGCGGTCCTGCTGCTTCGATGTACATGCACCAAAGGCGCCAAGCTTCGGCAAAGACTTCATCCCATCTCGTGTAAGGATTCAGCCGGCTAAAAGTGAACCCGTCGCGACGCAACTGGACAACATTCTTGCCATCGCTGGAAAGAAGTCGATATCCGTGAATTCCTGAGAATCGCGTCGAAACCTCAGCCGCACTTCCCGGTGCTTGTTTTATCGTCTGCTCGACGATTTGCTGCTCTTCAAAACCGGGATAGTCTTTGGCCAGCTGTGAACGAAGAGGCTGAAACGCATCAAGCTTGAAGTCGGAAGGCAGCGTAACGCGGAAGTCTATGACGGCCTCTACGATTGGAGCTTTGCTTAGCTGTGGATATTCCATCGCTGGTTCGCTCGTTCCTTCTCCGATTCACAGATTTGACTTTCTCGATCAGAAACTCAACCCAACGCGGTCAAGCGACACTGTGCGTCATATTAGTCGTTCGTGGGGAGAGCATCAACATTAGTGTCAACGACCCGTAGCGGATGGTCATCCGATAACGGCGCATTGATGCCGGTCGTGCCAACTCAACACAAACAAAGGGATCACGAACCAACACGTCGTTATCGCTCTGACGAACACTCACGCGTTGCGATGTGCAGGAGATTTGCCTTGTGATTCGGCTCCCGGGAGGCCCAGCCGGCGCACCAGATCCGTGAACCAGGAATTCTCACGCAGGCCATCGAGTCGCTGGTCAACTCCCAGCAGCGCTAAATCCTCACAGCGCTCCTGATAAGCTTTCTCGAGCCAGTGACGCGCCTGATCTTCCTCTCCCAGACCAGCATAGATAAGGGCCAGATAGTAAGGCGACACCAGACGCGGCTTTGACAGGTTTCGCAGCTCTTCGAGCATGGCGAGGGCCTCTGTTCTCTTACCAGCCACGGCGTATGCATGAGCAAGATGCGCGCTAAACTCTAAGACATTTCCTGAAATCTGAATCACCCTGCGAAAGGCTGCAATGGCCTCCTCATGCATGCCCTTTTGTCCAAAAGACAACCCGAGATAAGCGTGTGCCATAACGAAGTTCTGATCCAACTCGACGGTTTTCCAAAGCTGTTCGATTGCCTGGTCGTATCGACGGGCGAAGTAAAGAAGCGACCCCAGAGACACATTCATGTTCAGCGAAACGGGATCGAGTTCCAGGGCCTTTTTGATTTCCGCCAGACCTTCGGCAAAGCGGCCCAGCAGGCGCAGATAAATCGAGTAGCGCTGGTGGGCCTCCGCATAGTTCGGCTTTAACTTGATAGCCAGCTTGAATTCTCTCTCGGCTCCGGCCCAGTCCCATTCGCTGGATTCTTTGAGGTAAGCCAGAGAGAGGTGCGCTTCGGCGAGAGTGGGGTCAATCTCTAATGCTTTATTGACGACCTCCTTAGCTTTGGCGGCCGCCTCCTTTGGCGCCATTACGCTGAAGTTGGCAACCAACTCGTAGTAGTCGGCCATCCCGGCGTAAGCCAAGGCATACTCCGGGTCAATCCTAATCGCCTCTTCGAAGTAGGCAATGGCATTGCTAAAGCCTTCCTCAGTCCTCTTATCCAGGAAGAACCGCCCTTTAAGGTACGCTTGATATGCTGCGGTGTTTTCGGTGTAGCGTTTCCTGAGCTGCTTTCTTTCGCTCTTGCTCAACCTGGGAATCAGCGCTCCGGCCACTTGTTCCGAGATCGAATCCTCGAGGGCGAAGATGTTCGTGAAATTTTCGTCGAACTTCTCTGCCCAGAGTGTGGCGCCGTCATTAACGCTCACTAACTGCACCGTTACGCGTATGCTTTTCCCGGCTCGCCGGATGCTGCCATCCAAAACCGCCGAGACTTTGAGTTCCTCGCCAGCCGCGAGCGGATCCACTTCGCCGTCGGCGTACCTGCGCACGGCGCTCGTGGGGCGCACCACAATCTGCCGCAAATTGCTGATCCTCGTGATTAAGGCATCGGCCATCCCCAGGCCCAGGTACGTCCCTTTGTTTGACCTGGCGCCGAAGGGTCTGAATGGAAGCACTGCGATCGGCTGTACTTGCGCGCGTGCGTGGGACTTTACTCCGGCGCCGCGCTGTTGTTCATTGCGCTGATCACGGAGGCGATTGGCTTCCGGCCATACTTCCCTGATTTTGGCGGCGAAGCGATAACCAAGCCGCGGAACGGTTTCGATGTACGAATGGCCGTGGTTGTTCTTATCAAGGGCCTTCCTGAGGCTGAAGATATTGACGGTTAGATTGCTTTCCTCGACAACGGTGTCAGGCCAAAGCCTGCGCATCAACTCCTCTTTTTGCAGAACGTGACCGCTGTTCTCGACCAGTACCAGCAGCAAGTCGAATACTTTCGGCTTCAAAGACACCGGCTCCCCGGCGCACAGAAGGAAGTGTTCTGTGGCGTTCAATAGAAAAGGGCCGAACTCATAAGCAAGATTGGCCGGCTTGTTCATAATCGCGTTAAGAAATGATTAATGGAAAATTTAGCATCCGCTAAGTACTTTCCTGTTCCCACTGTGGCACGCTGCCGTTGTAGAAGAAAACTCTCTGGGCCAGGAGGAGTTTGTGAACCTGCGCGGGATCCCGAAACCGAGGGTTCTCATTCTAAGACCAGGCAGCGAGTCTGACAACAGCAAATCTTAATGCAAGCTCTCTGAACGCAGTGTGGGTATCCCTCAATCTGGACTCCAATGCTGACCTTCCATAAGGAGTGCGTCAATTGGAGCGCAAGGCTACCAACAAACCGAATTGATGCCGGGTATTTACGGTTCGCATCGATCACTGGAGGCTACAAGACGATGAGTCATCATTTCCCCGCACCTGCCGTCGCCGGTGCTTTGATGCGCAGGACCACCTTGTGCCTGGTGATAGCCGTCAGTGTAACCGCTCTCATCTGGCCTCCCTCGCCCGTTAGCGGCAACCGTGCGAGTACGGGAGCGCTCCCGGCCGCCACAGGTACAATCACTGCCACACCCAATCCAATTCAGGTTTGCGATGGTACCGGGCTTGGGTCCACGAAACTGACATGGTCTTCAAGCGGGGCCACGAAGGTTGAGGTGCACTTGAATTCCCCGACCGGAACGTTAGTGGCCAGTGGTACAAGTGGAACTTTTACGACAAGCAAATCTGTCAGCAACGGGACCATCTACTACTTGCAGGATCTCTCAGGAAAGTCGCCCGTCACTTTGGCGACAGTTACTGTGGGAGTGACGACCAGTGGCTGCCCGACGCCTACTCCGACTCCAACGGCTACTCCTACACCCACTCCGACGCCGACGCCGACTCCGACACCAACTCCTACACCCACTCCGACGCCGACGCCGACACCAACTCCGACTCCCACGCCAACGCCCACACCGACACCAACGCCTACTCCGACACCGCCGCCATCGAGTGCTAACCAGATCGGCAGGCTGACGTCGTCAGGCAATGGGCAACGAAGAACGTCTTACGAGTACGACGACCTGGGGCGCACCACGCGGACGGTCAATAATTTCGAGGGCCAGTCGAAGGTCTTTACGACTGCTTACGGCTTGCCACAGAATCAAGTTGCTGCTACCGGTCTGGGAACCGTACCCGTCTCACAGACTTTTCCCGATAACGAGAGAGTTGACTATACCTACGACGCCAGCGGCGCGCAGCAATCGATCAAGACGACGCCTTTTGGTGGCGGGCGGCAGATCATTATCAGCAGCATCTTCCGCAACTCGCGCGGGCAAACCACGCGAGCGGTTTATGGCAACAACGCTGTCACGACGTATGTCTATAACGACGCTACGAATCTTCGCCTGAATCAGATCAGAACCGTGGTCGGGGTGCAAACACTGCAAGACTACACCTATTCGTTTGACAACAATGGCAACGTCATCGGGATCGCTGATGCTGTCACGCCCTCACTGAACGCGACCTATGGATACGACTCGCTCGATCAACTGACATCAATGACCTCGGGTGTCACACAGAGCTATGTGTATGACCGTCTGGGAAATCTGATAAACAAGGAAGGGGTGCTTCAGACCTACTACACCGGTGGCGCCGGTCGCGGTCCACACGCCCTGGCGACCGCGGGCGGCGTTACCTACAGCTACGACCCTAACGGCAACCTGATCTCGGCCACTAACGGTACGAACATCACTTGGAATTCAGAGAACATGCCGACCCGGGTGTTGCAGAGCGGGATAACCATGAACCAGAAGTCTTTCCTGGGTGAGAGTCTCTGGAAAAAAGTCGAGCCGAGCGTTACTACCTACTATCTGCCTTCGATGCGGATCGAGAATGGGCTGGTGAGGAAATTCTTTGCCGGCTTTGCGGAACGTTCACCCGATGGCAGCTTGAAATTCTATCACGGCGATCATCTGGGCAGCGCGTCTTTGGTTACCAATCAGGCAGGCGCAATGATCCGCCGCCAGGCCTACATGCCCTACGGCGAGGATCGCTCCGTCTCAGGAACTTTCAACGACGCGAGATACCAGTTCAACTTCAAAGAGAAGGAATCAACTGGTTTCTATGACTACGGAGCTCGGCTGTACAACCCTGCGACTGGAAGATGGTTGTCG
>DAIMCP010000129.1:0-6631 GCA_036726305.1 Pyrinomonadaceae bacterium
GGCAGCATCCGCGAACAGGTGCTCTGCGCTGACCTCGGTAAGGCCGACAACAGCGGCCAGCGCGTTGCCGGGACGGGGGACATCGCCGTCTGGAAATTCTCGAAGGAGGGTTCGTTGTTTAATTCAGGCGATCTGGAAGTATGCGGGCCTAAGGGCTTTTTGAGCTTGACTCTTCAGGGCAAGCAAGACGAATCAACGCTGAAGCAGGCTGCCATCAGTCTGGCCACAAGAGCCATCGAGCGCCTCTAGACCGGGCACCCGCGAGAGGGAGAGAAATATGAAGAACCTTAAAAGCGATTTTGTCGCAGCATGCTTTGCGGGGATTGTGATCTCGCTTGCACTGCTCGGGCCATTGACGAGCCGGGCGCAAATCAGACGCGCTATTGACAATCCTGTGTACGAGGGTGAGGCGCTCGCAACATCAGGAAGAACTCTCGTGAGCGGGGGGACAGTGGCGCCGCAGTCGATGTCCGGTTTCGGACGGGGATGGAGTGGCAACGCTCAGCTCTTTTGGGGTGGCGGACAGCCCGGTGCCTTGCTCGATCTGATTCTGGATATTCCCGCCCGCGGCATCTATGCAGTGGAGTTACACATGACGCGCGCGCCCGACTTTGGGCAACTTCGCTTTCAGGTTGACGGGAAGGAGGTAGCTGCAACGTTCGAGGGTTATGCGCCGATGGTAGTGCCGAGTGGGCCAGTTCAGCTTGGGAGTTTCAATCTCGGGGCTGGGCCTCGAAAGGTGAGTTTAATGATCGTGGGCAAGAACGCGAAGGCCACCGGATACCTTGCCGGGATCGATTTCATACGCCTAACTCGGTTAGAGACAGTGGAAATGGTACGGAAACCGCCGTCGGGTGCGTCCACGGAGGCCATGACGTCGGCGGATCCTGGCAGTCTGGCGCGGCTCGGAATCCGAACCGCGCTGGAAATATGGGATGGCATTGGAACGGTTGATCATGCTGCGCTGACTTACGGAACAAACGCCTTGACCGAAGCCAACCGGAAGAACTGGCTCTGGTCATTCCAGTGGTCCACTACTGTGCCAGGCGCGAAGAGCGCCGTTCTGGTGGCGGCGACCCAAGCGCCTTCCACGTCCGACTCGCCATTAATGCCACCGGGTTTCGTCGGTCAGAAGCAGGTCCCGGACGGGGTGCCTCCCCCGGGTGTGACCCGCAAGTTTTTGGTCGATGTTGGCACGTGGATGCTCAAGGCACCACCCGACAGAGGCTCTGTGCCAGGTTCCCAACGCCTCTATATTCGAATCGTGTTGCTTGATGGCAACGGCCAGCCAGTGGGTCCCACAAGCCGGGCTGTTACGCTAATGCGGGGCAGGCCGCAGGCTCCGTTGACCGGAGTCTTCGCTGCGGTCGAAAAACTGAAGGCGGAGACCGAGGCCATGGTGGCGAAGGCGAGCGTCTTCGAAGTGAAGATACTCGCTCACAAGCCTGTGACTTTTCCTCTTGAGCACCGGTGGGGGTGCGTCAAAGTGCTGAAGAACCCGTACTACGGAATGATGAACCTGAACACGCCTGGGAGTTATCACCCCTTGGGCGCCTATAAGCCGGGGGGAGAATACTGCCCCGCGAAGGATCCGCAGTTTTATGAGAAGAGTACCTTTGACTGGGTACTCACCGGTTTAGGTGGCTGGGTTAAGGCTTATGAAGGACTGGCACACTACTATGACGAAGCCAAGAGCTATGTCGCGTCGAAATTTGCCGAAGCGGCACCCTGCGAGATGCTGGGCAAGAAGCTTGGCTCCGACTGCGAAGATGCACTGGCGCAACTT
The DNA here is from genome assembly GCA_036726305.1 of Pyrinomonadaceae bacterium. Taxonomy (GTDB): domain Bacteria; phylum Acidobacteriota; class Blastocatellia; order Pyrinomonadales; family Pyrinomonadaceae; genus JAOAPY01. The sequence goes on from DAIMCP010000129.1 coordinate 1,787, forward strand.
GCAGGAAATGCGATGTCTGCGGGCCTGGTAGCTGTGGGCGTGCCGCCAACCTTACCTGACCTGGCGGCGCTTGGGGACATCGCCGAGGGCAAGATCGTCGACGGGGCTGTGGACTACTCCTGCAAGGCGTTCGAGAGCCAGGGAGGAGTGTGCACGCCGGAGATGCGGCAGAAACTTGCCAAGCTTTATAAGGGAGCGCTCGACCAACTTCGCGCCGAGATCAAGCGCCAGGGCAAGGAGCCCGACTGCGGCATCAAGAAGACCGGCTTTCTGCCTATGCCTTGCTTCACCGACTATCAAGGCACGGACGTCAAACCCGCGGCAGGATCGATCTACGAGCCCTCCGTCGTCACTGTTCGGGTTACGCGAGTGAAGCCAGACCCGGACTTCGCGATGTCCGGCTGTAGTTTGTCTGTGAGTATGTATCTAAAGAATTACTTTCAGGGCGCAAAGCTCGGCGGAGTAACTGCCAAGCCCGGCCCGATCGAAGGCGACGCGTTTGTGCCCGCCACCAGCCCGATTCCGGGGCTGGCCCTTGGTAAGTCCGCGGACGTCAAATTGGTCTTTGCGCAAATAAAAGAGAGATTACCGCCTGGCATTTACGATCCCGTCTGGGGCTACGCCGGGTGGGTGTATCTCTACAACGGGGGCACAGGATCCTTGTCCGCCGGTTCCAGAAGCGACCAGGCTATCAAGTTTCCCAATGGACAGTTCGAGCGGATCGGCTGCAGCCAGGGCGATACGTTGCCAGTACAGATTCCGATGATTTCTTCACTGGCGTTGTTCCCTGGATCTCGTGAGGTTGATGAGAGTTGGCCCCTTCAGACTCTGTTCCTGCGATGAGGAGAAGCTGCCGAAGATCGGCGCGCGACTACAGCCTGAGGTAAAAAGGAAATTAGGCTTAATCAAGTGATCAGCAACATCTTGAAGAAGATCTCTACGATACAGTATACCCTCGTGCAAAATCTCAAATGATCAGGACAGCTCTCCAGGGGGCTGAATGAATGACTCAAGCGGCAGTAACGCTCGCCAGTTCACACTGGAGGTTTCAATTTGGATTTGCCGTTTGCCTCCTGCTTAAGCGCGAGTAGCCCTTTCAGTATTGTCAGCAGTGTACGCAGTAGCTCTTTATCTTTTGTATGGAGAAGGAAATTGCATAGCCGCAGTGCCTCCAACTGCTCTCGTGAATACCCTTCAACGCCTTTTCTCACTCTCTTGCCACGACCGGTAAACAGGTGATCCAGGATGCACCTTCCTGACAGGCTCACCGGGCATTGGTCCCTGGCCTCAAGAGGCGCCCCGGCGTCGAACAGTGCCGTCAGGGGAACTGCCAGGGCGCCGGCAATCTTCGTCAGGGTCGGAACAGTAGGCGTGAGCCGGCCGTTCTCGACGCGAGAGAGATACGAGACGGCCAGGCCGGTCGCCTCACCCAATTCCCGCTGGGTAATATGAGACTCCGATCGTAGCTGGTGGATTTTCCTGCCGACGCTCATCGTGCCCCTCCCTGGCGAGTTGCCGTTTGCGCCCGATTGTTTACAGAAAAGTCAATTTCATGTCAAGTCGTGGCTTGATTTCTAGTTTAATTGGGTTCTCAATCACCCTGAGACACAAGTCAGCAAAAAGGAAACCTTCAACAGCACTTTGTTGAGGAGCATCAACCTTGCGCTGTTGGCACCGTACAAACTCTATCTCCCCAGCGCAGACACGAATGGAGACGGACTTCCGGAGGGTCCTCCTGAACGAGCCTTTATGGTCACTAGCTCAGACACGCGCATTCCGCCGCCGGTAAAGTGACAAACGGGGTACGCAGGACTTGATCCAACGTCGGGTATTACCTCGGCGTTATGAGGATCGACTACGACCGATGCCTGTCCGTCCTGCGTTAGGCGAAGGACACCAATAAGGAGAAGGACCATGAGAAGAAAGACTTTATCATTCTGGTTGTTCCTGGCCCTGGCGATCGCTGCCATGGCGGCCGCCCCAGGCAGCCAGGGACAAAAAACTGTTCCCCGAGACATTAGCGGGGTAATGGACGGCAGGTTCACCTTCGAACCGACTGGCCCGGGAATCCTGGACTTCATCGCCCACGGCGATACTAAGGGCACAATGCGGCATCTTGGGTTGTCGAAGATGTACACGACGCATACGCTCGATGAGAACTTTTTGATCACCGGAACGTTCCGGATCGTGGCAGCTAACGGCGACGAGATTTACGGCACGTACACAGCCACCGCAGTAATCAACGAGGACTTCTCGGGCGCCCTCGGAGAGGCGACTTTAGAGATTGAGGGGGGAACGGGCCGGTTTGCGAATGCAAGCGGCATGATCGAAGCCACCTTCGTCGAGACATTCGACGACCCGACCTTCGCTGGAGCTAAAGTCACATGGACTCTAACAGGAACGGTCAACTACTGAGGGTTCGGGGCGAAGGGCGGGCAGCCAGCCGGGAGGGCATTTCAACCGTCGAACTTTAGGCTGACCAAGTAGTCGCGCCCGCAGCGCGGACCCAAGTTTCCAGCGCGCCAAGCCCGGCTTGGCGCTCTGAAAATGTCTCCATGAGACGGCAATCGTCAAGCGTTCTTGTTCGGTGGCGGCTCTTTCGTCCGGGCAGCGGACGACTGACAGTAGCCAAGCACTTCAGTGCTGGGTAAACGAGCAAAATCGATTCCTGAGCCCGTGAAGCGGGCGACTGAATTCATCCTCGATAACCTTCAACTTCAGCCGTCCGCTTCACGGACTGCAGCGCCTCCTCACCTCTGATCCCACGGATGAATCGGTGGGCTACTATCATTCGTCCACTGCGCGGACTGGTTCGTGTTCAAAAGATGGACCGACTCCCGAAGTTCCCAAGAGCCGAGCGTCCGCAAACCATCGCGGAGTTTCTGGTGGCGCTGTAACAGTTTCACGTACTGCAATTCATCAGGGCGGCCCGCCTTCGCCCGGACAATCTGCCTGATGGCGCTCTTTTCCTCTGTTGACCATCGTCGTAGATCTGGAACCATGGCCAGCACCAAAGCGAGATCCGCGAACACCCGATGTTGGGACGCGCTCAACTCTGTTGACTTGACTCCCAGTGTTCGTGCGACTGAAGTCACGAGCGCCTGGCGATGTTTTCGTTCTTCGCCGCCGGACTGCCGGGCAGGGAAGGCGAGGCGGCGCTGCACCGCAAGCCCGATGTTCGGCACACGGAAACGGTCCCATTCACCGGGATGCGGAGCCGATGGAGCTTCGTAGAGCAGGTGTCCTGCGGCTAGTTGACGCAGAATGCGCGCGGGAGTGAGATAGCCAGAGCGGTTAGCGAGTTTGCGTTCTTCTCGCGCAACCAGGCCTGCAACCTGAGCTTCGACCGGGCGGAAGCCGAGCTTGCGATAGAACCAGAACGCGCCGGCCTCGATACCCTCTTCGTTGTGGCTCCCGAGTTTATAAGGCTCAACGGAAAATACCGAGACGTGCAGATATTGACTTAGAAAGCGCAGCAGGCGCGCGTAGATCCACGCCGACTCGCCGTCCCGGAAAGTGTAGAAAAGATTAATGCCAACTTCTGTGCGTTCAAAGAGCGCGAGGGATTCGGCGTAACCGGCCGGAATACCGTTCTTGAGAATCAGCACTGCATGATAGCCGAGTAAAGACAGACGTCGCCCCGGCGGCAAACCCCAAACAACAAACTCAACCCCGCGACCGGCAGAAGCGCGCACGACATGGCGCGGGTCGCCGTAGGTGAATCCATAAAGCTCGCGATAACGCACGGTCATCATGTCACGGCCCAGGCCGACAAGTTTCTCTCCTTCGGCACGGGAAAGTTTCCTCAGCAGGAGTGGCAGCGGTTCCTCAAGCTCGCGATCGAGTGAAACATCCCCGCGCCGGATCAGCGGCCCATCGTGGTAGAAAATCTTGTTGACCCGCACCTGCATCCGCGTGCGCGTCGCCGGCGACTTACCGAGTTTCCAATGAACCCAGAGCTTGAGTGAGTCGAAAAGATTAGCTTTCGCTCTTTCGGGGATAGAGAGATTTTCGAAGTGGCCAAGCAGCCAGGCAAGATCAGTCTCAGCGGACTTTTTCGCAGCGCGAATCCATGCCAGATACGGAACCGGAGACACAACGTAAGCTCCGTCCTCAAACAGCGGCAAGCAACTCTTCAAAACGGAGACAAGCTGCGCGTCGTCCTCGTAACCGTCCCAATCAATCTCGACACGCGACGGGTAGTGCGCTGCGAGAGAGCGCACGATGTCATAGCCCCAGATGGCTGAGAACGCAGTGCCTGCGATGCCGGACACGGTCGGGTCGGTAAACGCCGAAACGTCTGCGCCCGAGGCGTCGAGGTGTGCGACGCGTTGGTGGAAATAAGCGAGCTGTTCTTCACTGGTTCGCCGTATTGCGGGGGTGTGCGGGTAAGCGCACAGGAAAAGCAGGATCTCGTGAAAACGAATTAAGGAGGCAGCATCCACAAAACGACGCCGGCCGAGTTGGCCCAGGAGCTTTTGCGCGCGCAGGCTGTCGCCCGGCTCGAAGCGGCGCGTTAGTCCCGTGAGCCTGTCGAGTAGGGCGTCAAGGGTGTTGTTTGGCAAGTCCTCTCCAGACATCCTGTTCTGATTCGACGCGAAGTTTCTACGCTACGATCGCGGTTGAGTCAACGATTAATGTTGTGACGCGTTAGAAGAAGATCGCGACGCGTAATGTTGTGATGAGTTTAGCCCGGCGTTTCAACGCGGGATCAGATCGAACACCCAAACCAACGTCGCGTTAGTGACGGCTGAGCAATGGCGTATTTCAGTCGTCGCTGACGCGATGAGGACGTTGTGTTGTTTCGGTCACCCCGCGGTTTGAGTCTGTCCCCTCTGCCATTTC
>DAIMCP010000130.1:0-3828 GCA_036726305.1 Pyrinomonadaceae bacterium
TCAGTTAGAGAAGGCGTTACGCAAGTTCAATACTCATATCCCGATTGGCGAAGAGACTGGCCGCCGTTACAGCACTAATAATTACGGCGCGACCTATAGCGTCCCGAATGGTTCTTTTCGAGGAGACGGGTTAGTTGGACTTGAAGAAATCTGGGTCCTGGACTCCAGGGGCAATCCCGTCACTCAGGACCGAAGAATTACGCAGGGCCGGGCAGGCGATCGCAGCATCGGCAATGGCTGGAGCTTTGAGCCGGGGGGCTTTCTTAAAGAGTCTTACCAGACGGTTAATATCAGCATCGACTTTGGCGTCACCCACTGCTCGGTAGTTCGTCGTTATACCTATGCCAGCACAAACGGTGGCAGCAACTTTCAACAGCGCGGGATCGAACAAGCACGCAACTTCGATTTACAGGGAGAGTTTGGCCCCTATTTTTGTGCCAGCGCCGGCCGCGATCACTTCGTCGATTCGCCGCCGACTCAGTTCTGGTCCAACGATGGCCAGATAGCCCTCGACATGTCGAATCCCAACCAGCCGATCATGCGCTATCCGGACGGAACAGCCCTAACGCTGGCAATGCAGGCCAACGGCGCTTACATACCATTCAACGCCGGGCTCTTCGACTACCAACCGAGCGGTGAGTCAATTGACCGGCTATGGTTCCTTGCCCAGAGCATCACTCGAAATGGTCTGGCTACCAACTATTCCTACGATGTGAACACCGGCTGGCTTCGCTCCGTCACAGACTTTCGGGGCCGAGTCACACAATATGATCGGGACACTGCGGGACGCGTGACAGCCATCACGTCACCCGGCCCGGGAGGAGCATTACTAAGATGGAACATGACATGGCAGAGCTTTGCCTGGGACCAACCGAGTGTCTTTGGTGAGATCCAGTGCCTCTTTTTGGGCAACCCCGCCCAGTGTCATCCAACCGACCTCTCATACACTACTCTGACGAGCCTCCAGCTTCCAGACTCGCGCAGCTACACTTTCAGTTACGGCCCATGGGGCAACCTGACCAGGGTTATGGAGCCTGATGGGGCGGTGAGAGATTTCGAATATGGAGATGCAACCACAACTGCCTTCATGCCTCCCGGCGCGGGGCTCCCGGGACCGCTGAGATTCATTCCGCTCTTCACTCAGAACCTGCAACGTCGCCGCGTCACGGCTACCACTATCTATCCAAATGGCTTGAGCGGGCCGGCTAACACTACGTCATTCCGTCACGAGAATACGCAAGACCTGGGCCTGGGGGCTCAGTGCGGTAAACTGAACTGGATCAAGAGGACCTATCCCAATGGAGACATCGGCCGCGAGGCTTTGTGCGCGCAGCCCGCAGGATCCAATCCTAATGTAGACGGGAAAACGTTTGCCCAGGAACTCTGGCGCGGTACATCGATGGTAAGTGCCAGCTACTACGGAAATCCTGGTACTTTCGGAGATACAAGTGTTCCTCTCGGAACAATGTACATCGACGCCGAAACATCTCATGACGTAATTCAATCCGACGGTATCGTTCCCTATCTTGATGTTCGGCCAAACAAGGTGGTGCGCTTCAAGGACGGAGTTATGTGGACCGAGGAATTCAATTATGAACAGAGCACCATTCGGGCGGACGTTGGCTTTCGCACGACTGGAAACGTAACGATAAAAAGAATTCGCGACGCCTCAGGCACTCTGTTCTCCAAGTCTGTGGCCACCTATTTCCACAATGGACGCCCCTCGTATATCGACCGAAACTTGTTGAGGCTGCCGTCGAGTGTCGTATTGAAGGATGCGGCGGACGCTGACCTGACTAAGACGGAGTACTTTTACGATCAATTCGCCCTCGGAGCGAGTGGAGCACCCAACCTCGTGCCAGTTGGATTGGCTCGGGGCAATCCGACGACGTTGATATCATACAAGGCAGCTTCGTCCAGCTCCGGACCAGTCTTTTTCGAAACGCATTTCTTTGACACGGGCGACGTACAGCAGACGCTGGACCCGTTAAGAAGAAACCCCACCACTAGCACCCTCACCTTCGGCCTGTGCTCCAGCAACCCACTTTTGACGAGTACCGTGGCGAACGTCTATGGTCAACAAACACAGACTGTTACTGACTGCTTCAGTGGTTTGACACTAAGCGCCAGGGATCCAAACAACCAGAGCGCTTTTATGCAGTATGACGAGCTGGGCAGAGCGGTCGAAACCGCAGCCCCAGGCGACACGCTCACTCCGCTGCCGTTGGTCGTCCCAGGCGCTACGCCCGTTCCCGGCTCCCCCAAATACCTGCGATACCCGAACGCCCCCCTGAACACCGGGACCTTAGTCGGCAATAACGGCCAGGGACCGACAGCCTGGAATGAGTATTTTCGATTTGGTATCGAAGTACTAAGCATCGATCAGCAGCGCACGGTGGCCCATACCAAAGACGGAACCGCCAACGGGCGCTACGTCAAGACATTCGTTGATGGGCTGGGGCGGACGGTGCAGACGCGGGCAGAAGTCGATCCTAACTTCTCAAGCGGAAGTCCTGAAAACGCAGCGACCTCCGAATACGACAACATGGGACGAGTAAGCAAATCCTATGTTCCGTGCTTTTCGGCCGCCAGCAACGCGGTCACGGCTCACTGCACGTCATTAGCAACAGCGACTGAGTATGATGCGCTTGGCCGCATTACGCGGGTTACTCAGCCCGGCGGGCTGGTAACGTCGACCGATTACGCCGGCTCGGGGACGCAATGGCTGGCAACGGTAACCGATCCGAACCTGAATCTATCAAAGATTTTCACCGATGTGTTGGGCCGGACTGTCAAGAGTGCGCGGCGCTGGGCCGAAGGCGGAACTGCCTGTTTCGATCCGGCCCTGGGATCGCTCTGGTGCAGCACGACGATGGACTACGATGCGGCTGGCCGGCTGCTAAGCACAACCGATCCGGGCGGGAACGTGATGTCCCTCATCTATGACGGTCTCGGGCGCAAGCAGGATATGACCGATCCCGACATGGGTCACTGGCACTATGAATATGACGACAATGGGAACCTGATCTCACAAACCGATGCGAAGGGGCAGGTCATCACCATGCAGTACGATGTGCTCAATCGCCTCACGCTTAAAGATCTCCCGCCGGCGGGCGCCGGCGAAGAGGACGTGACTTACTCCTACGACGGGAATCAACCGCTGACTTGTTATAGCTGTAATGACCACTGTGCGAGCACTACAGATACCTGCGACGCGGCCACAGGCACGTGTGTTCATACCGGAACTCCTTGTGATGGCGGGCCGACACCGACGCCTACTCCCACACCCACACCGCAGACCCCCTTCAATGGAACACACTATGTTCCCGGCATCACGCAGGCAGAAGATTTTGATAACGGCGGTGAAGGGGTGGCCTATCATGACAACGATGCGGGCAATGCCTGGGGCTTCTATCGCACCAATGTAGACGTGGATATCGTGCCAGACAGTATTGCTTCGGGCGGCGCGGCCGTCGGCAATGCTCGCACGAGCGAGTGGCTGGAATATACGGTCAATGTTACCGCGACCGGCAACTATGACCTGGTGGCGCGGGTAGCCTCGGATGGTCAGGGCGGCACATTTCACTATGTAATCGACCCTGACAGTGCCAGCCCAATCGTCACGGCCCAGATAGTCGCTCCGAATACGTTCGGGTGGAGCAATTATCAGAATGCTCCGGCGGCGCGCGTTTCTGTAACTCAGGGTCCACACACCATTCGCCTCGCGTTGGACCAGGACGGTGGACAACAATTTGCGGCTATAGCTAACTTCGACTACTTGAACGTAACTGCGGCTTCAACGCCAACGCCCACACCGACTCCGACGCC
>DAIMCP010000130.1:3928-6568 GCA_036726305.1 Pyrinomonadaceae bacterium
ACTACTTGAACGTAACTGCGGCTTCAACGCCAACGCCCACACCGACTCCGACGCCTACGCCTACGCCGACACCAACTCCTTCACCAACTCCGACGCCGACGCCTACGCCGACACCAACTCCTTCACCAACTCCGTACTACTCGTTATCGCTCAACGGCAGCAATCAGTGGGTTCAGGTGCCGTACAGTTCGACCCTTGATCCGGTGATTTCACCGGCGAGGGTTTCGTTCACGGTTGAAGCCTGGATCAAGACTACGATCGATTATCAGAATGGCGCCTGCACCAGCTGTCCCACGCAGGTCGTCGTCTCTCACTTCAATCCAAATCTGTCAGGAGGGGTTAATGACGGAGGCTACGAACTATGGGTTACTAACAAGGGCAAAGTGAAATTCGCGCTCATCCGGAATGCGTCAACCAGCACAACTGTCACCAACCCCAGCAGCATTTTGCCAAATAGGTGGTACCACGTTGCGGGCGTCTATAACGTTGCCGATCCCGACAATCTCAATCAACCGACGGTCAGTCTTTATGTTCAGGGTGCGCGTGTCGAGATGAATACCACTCCGATTCCCTCTCGTACGTCAACTTCTGGTCAACCGTTCATGATCGGCAGGGAAAACATAGGTGTAGCCACCTACTTCTTCAATGGCAAAATTGACGAGGTAAGGTTCTCCTTAGAGGCCGTGTACGCAGGAGCGAGCTATGTGTTTCCGGGTGGCAGCATCGAACAGGCGTGGGGACACCTGGGGAATCTCGTTACGACTAAGGGACTGTGGAAATTTGATAATCAGGATGGCCGGGACGTATCCGGAAACAACAATAACGGGGCCCTCCAGGGTAATCCATTATTTGTGTCGGATGTGCCTGGGGGACAAAGCCCTCCAATCTCGCTGAACTTCTGGCAGCGGCCGGCTTTTGCCAATTTGCTGTTGGCCTGGATTGTCGGGGGCGAGCATTACGCCTCGGCCGCTAACGAAGGGCCGGGGCGAATCGCTGGGTGGGACTTGCGCTCACCTTAGTCTGACGACTGTCCGGCGACAATTAGACTTTCCACTGGGGGAACTAGTTGTCCCTGCTAGACGACTCGCAACTGCGCGGAGCGGCTACCAGGATAGGTTCGTGCCCTCTGACTAATAACTTGGTGCCCCTGCAGGGATTCGAACGCCGAACCAACAAATTATGAGACGGGCTTGAAATCATCGCGGGCATCAACAAGGCGAGAAAGTGAGATGAAGCAGCATTTACCGAATCCGCAGCCGTCAAAGTAGGTTACGTCTTGCTACGTCCGTGCGCGCCATAATCTCGCCATCCAAGGCGTCTCGCTTCCCGAGGCCTGCAAGCCACAGCCCGAAATCCGCGCTCGTTAGACCGGGACCGAATCACAAGCTGTTCATCCGAGCCTGCATGGGAAGAACCGGCCTAACGTCGGCTTGGGCCGACGGCGCGCTGTTGTCTTCCAGGAGCTTCAAGGAACGAGCGCGTCGCGGCTCAAGGCCGCTGGGGTGATACACGCGCATTAGCCGTTGTGGAGTTCATTATCCAGGTACGGGGCCAAGCGGATGCGTATGTCTTCGCACTGCTTCATCGTTTTACTGCTTTGCACAAAAAGTAAGTTTGTATCAGTCCGCATAGCGGACGAATGATAGTAGCCCAGTAGTTCACTGCTGGGATTAGAAGCGAAATGATTTGTAGTCCGTGAAGCGGACGGCTGAAATGGTAACCGCCAGATATCCGATCTTTTCAGTCGTGCGTTTCACCGACTTCGTCTCACTTCTCTTGCCATGCCAGCGATAAATCGCTGGGCCAGTTTCGTTCGTCCGCTAAACGCGAGCTGGGCGGAAACCGTTTTTGTGCAAAGCTTCGTATTACTGTCTTATTCCTAAGGTGAGTGATACCGCCGCGCCCACGCGCCATTCGCTTAACAGCGCCTGCAACTGCGCGCGCGCGGCCCAGCCGCGACATCACGGTGCCGGCGGGACACAGGATTGCCGCGATCTGCTGGTAACTGAAGCCCTCAAAATCGCGCAACAGGATGACCTCGCGGTATGATACAGGCAGACGTTCGACGGCGGCGCGAACTTGTTCGCGTTGCATTTTCTGCAGCAACACCAAATGGGGGTCGTCGTTGAGATGCGCGGGCCATTGCCCATGTTCTTCACCCTCGGCGTCCAGTTCGACTACGCGCGCCGCCAGTTTGGCGTGGCGCATCTGGTTGAGCCAGAGGTTGCGCATGATCGTGAACAATATGTCCGGTATCAATAGCAAAATCTTCACTGCATTTAATACTGAACGGGGTCTACCGTTCAATCAAGGAGAAGTCCATGAACAAGAATCACAAGACGCGGCTCGCCGTTTGCGCGGTCGCGGTGCTATCGTTATTGTCAACGTATCCAGTCAGCGCGCAGGGGCAGTCAAATCCCAACAAGTTCTGGTGGCCTGACCAGCTCGACCTCTCGCCGCTCCGGCAGCGCGCGGTGAGTTCAAACCCGCTCGGCGAGGAATTCGACTACGGCAAGGCATTCGCAACGCTCGACCTCGCGGCGGTCAAAGCGGATCTCAAAACTGTCCTCACCACGTCGCAGGAGTGGTGGCCCGCCGACTACGGCAACTACGGCCCGTTCTTCATCCGCATGGCGTGGC
>DAIMCP010000131.1:0-6465 GCA_036726305.1 Pyrinomonadaceae bacterium
AGTTCTCCGAGCAAGCGGGAAGACCGCCGGGCGCGCCGGGGCTCGTTTCGCCAGCCCGCGCGTTCGCTTGCATCTGTGCCGTTTCCATGAGGCGGCTACCACTGGCAAAGACTGCTACTAGCAGCAGGAAACCGCAAAGAATCGCCAAAGATGTATTTGTACGACGCGTTAAGACTCTCTTTCGGGAAATCATAGATTAGCTCCTGGTAAGCCTTTACCGACCAAATTTAGAACTTCATTTTTTGAGTGTGGATTTGATGTTTAGTTAGATGCTGCTTAACTTCTCGACACAGTACACCACACTTACCGAATTCACGTGGCTTGAGATGGGCAAGAGTACACTGCGAGCGAGAAAATGGCAATGGTTTTTCTCGCTATGCATAGCCTTCCAAAGCCAGGGATGGCGGATCTTTCCAATTTCCAAACCTGTACCCAACTGGACGTGTTTCTTTAGATTCTTGTCTGCAACTGCCGTTTCCGGATGTAGAGAGTTAGTCAATGAGCCAGCGGCCCAGCGCAGAATCGTGAATAATGACCGTCTGCGAACGCTCGGGGCCGGTTGATACGAGCCCGATCTCAACTCCGATCTGTTCCGAGAGGAACTCGACGTAATGTCGGGCTTCCAACGGAAGATCAGCCATTTGCGTGACGCCCACGGTTGAGGTCTTCCAACCGGGCAGTCGAGCATAGATCGCTTCGACCCGTCTCATGTCCTGAGAGACGGAGGGCAGGCATTCAAGTTCTCGCCCGTCAAGCTTGTAACCGACGCAGACCTTGATTTCGTCCAGCGCGTCGAGGACGTCGAGCTTGGTCAGCGCCACCGATGAAAACCCATTGATCTCAGCGGCGTAACGAGTGGCAAAGGCGTCGAACCAGCCGCAACGACGGGGTCTGCCGGTCGAAGCGCCATACTCACGGCCGCGTTCGCGTATCAGTTGGCCCATCTCGGCTTCCCCTTCCAGCATCTCGGTGGGGAAGGGACCCTCACCAACCCGAGTGGTATAGGTCCTGACTATACCCAGCACTCCAGTCAGGCGATTGGGCGCCAGGCCGGTACCGATAATCGCGCCGCCGGCAATGGTGTTGGAAGAAGTCACAAAAGGGTAAGTGCCGTGATCCACATCGAGCAGGGTGGCCTGTGCGCCCTCAAGCAGAATAGACTTGCCGCGGGTTGCGGCTACGTTCAAATAATGTGTTGTGTCAGAGATGAATGGAGCCAGGCGCTCGGTGAGTTGAGACATTTCGGTGAATATCTCGTCAGCACTAAGCTGCTGACCACCGTAAGCCATGATGATGCGGTTGGCGTCTTCGAGGTTTCGTTCAATGCGCGAGCGCAGCACTTCGGGAACCAAAGCATCAGCCGTGCGAATTCCACGGCGGCCGGCCTTGTCCTCATAGGCCGGCCCAATGCCGCGCAGCGTGGTGCCTACTCTCTCATTCCCCAGACGCTCTTCGCTGGTGTGGTCCAGGGCCCGATGGTAGGGCAGTATCAGGTGAGCGCGGGAACTGATCTTGACGCGCTCTGGAGTTACTTCCACGCCCTGTTCCATCAGGCGCTCCGCCTCCTGGAAAAAGGCCTTGGGATCGATCACCATGCCATTCCCGAGCACGCAAGTCTTGCCCGCATGGACGATGCCTGATGGCAGCAGGTGCAGGACAAAAGAGCGATCGCCCACCTGCACCGAATGTCCGGCGTTGTGTCCGCCCTGATAGCGCACGACGATATCGAAGCGTTCGGCCAGCAAATCGACAATCTTGCCCTTGCCTTCATCGCCCCACTGGGCCCCGATCACTACGATGGTTTTTGCCATTGCTTGAATACTGTCTCTGAACTCTGATTTTGTGGGCCGGAAACAACCGGGATTCGACCCGCAGGTCACTGGAAAGGAAGGCCTCTGCCAGCAGCGGAGCTTAGGCAACCGCGGTGTTGATGTGCTTATCAATCATCCGCGAGATGACATCCTTCGAGGTTGCCCCCACGACGCGTTCTTCCTCTTTGCCCGCGCGAAAGAGAATCAAGGTGGGAATACCCTTAATGCCGTACTGCTGCGAGATTCGGGGATTATCGTCAACGTTAAGCTTGACGACGGAGGCCGTGCCTGAATATTTTTCGGCTACCGCTTCGACAGTCGGTGCCAGGGCGCGACAGGGACCGCACCATTCGGCCCAGAAGTCGACCAGAACAGGGCGGTCTGACTGCAATACATCCTTTTCCCAGGATGCGTCGCTTACTTCGTTTACCTTGTCACTCATTTTAGGTCTCCTTGTTGTCCAGACGAGAATCCGGGGGCCTGACTGACCTCAATCTCGCAGTGCGGTAATTAAATTGTATTGCTAGAGCTCGAGCACGCGTACGTACAGATCGATATACTTTCTCGCGGCCGTTGACCAGGAGTTGTCCCGGCTCATGCCATTGCGCTGAATGGTTCGCCACGCTTCGGGCCTCGCATAAAAGTAAAGGGCTTCCCGTATTTTTTCAAGCAGAGCTCCAGCCGCATAGGACTGAAACTTGAAACCATTACCGCTGCCGTGCCTCGCGTCAAAATTCTCAACCGTATCATCCAGGCCACCGGTGGCTCGCACGATGGGAACTGTGCCGTAGCGCATGCTGTACATCTGATTCAGTCCGCAAGGCTCGTAGTGCGAAGGCATCAGGAACATGTCGGCGCCGGCCTCGATCTGATGCGCCAAGGGCTCGCCTGCATAGCCTTTATAAATTCCGACGCGGTGCGGGGCTGCATCATGCCAGGATTGCAGGAAGTCCTCGTACTCCCGAGCGCCCGCACCCAGAGCGATAAAGAAACAGCCGGTATCGAGAATGTGACGGGCCAGTGGTTGGATCAGATCGTATCCTTTCTGTGCCACGAGTCTCGAGATGATGGCAATGATGGGTCGATTCAATTCTTCCGGAAGTCCAAAGCGGCGCAAAAGATCGCGTTTACATTCCTGCTTGCCCCTGAGGTCGGCGGCGGAAAAGCGTGCCGCAATGTACGGATCTGTTTCCGGGTTCCAAAGCTCATAGTCCACGCCATTGGTGATGCCCAGCAGTCGGTCCCGGCGCTGACGAAGCAACCAGTCAAGGCCGTAACCCTGTTCTGGCATTTGCATCTCAAAAGCGTAACGGTTACTGACGGTTGACAGTGCATCGGCGGCCAGCAAACCCGCCTTCAGCGCCGATGCCGTTCCATCGAGCATGAAATCATTCTGATCACGCTGATCGCCAAAACCCAGCCACCATAGATCGCCTGGCTCGAACCTTCCCTGGTAAGCAAGATTGTGAATGGAAAAGATCGTCTTTGTCTTTTCAAAGAACGGATCAAAACGACGACGGGCGCGCAATTCGATGGTCGGAAATCCCCCGGGCCAGTCGTGTGTATGAACAATGTCAGGTTGCCAGTTCAGGTACCTGAGCAATGACAGGGCCGCCCGGCCAAAGAAGGCAAAGCGTTCATGATCGTCCCGAAAACCATAAATAGCCGATCGTGAAAAATATTCGGGAGCATCAATCAAGTAGGCAGGGGCTCCCGCGGCTTCGCTTTGAAAGACGCGGGTCAGCCGCGTGTAACCGCGCCAGTCTACGGGAACGTCTTCGATCACCCGCCCGCTCAGCAGGCTGCGATCGACTTGTTGATAGAGAGGTAAGACTACGGCCGCGTCAACGCCCTGCCGGCAAAGGGCCTTGGGCAAAGCCCCGGCAACGTCAGCCAGGCCACCGGTCTTGGCGAAGGGCACAACTTCAGATGAGAGAATTGTAACTCGCATTACTGGGAAAGGATGAAGGATGAAAGGTGAAGGATGAAAGCGCTGCGCTTAAGCCGGCTGCCCGATGAAAGACGAGGAAAAGCGGCAGGTCATGAAGCCAAAGGCATTCATTACAACCCTTCAATTTTCTTCATCCTTCCGCCTCCATCCTTCTCCTTTTAGCTTTGCATTGAAGCCAGGAACTCGGCGTTGGACTTGGTCTTCTCTAAACGCTCGAGCACCACTTCCATCTGCTCGACTGGAGAGAGAGGGTTCAACACGCGACGCATTACCCAAATGCGGGCCAGGTCTTCCTTGCTAATGAGCAATTCTTCCTTGCGTGTTCCAGAGCGCTGCAAATCGATGGCTGGGAATAGACGTTTGTCGCTGAGCCGGCGATCCAGATGGATTTCGCTGTTACCGGTACCCTTGAACTCTTCAAAGATGACGTCGTCCATGCGCGAACCGGTGTCGATGAGCGCGGTAGCGATGATCGTCAAAGAGCCGCCTTCTTCAATATTTCGCGCCGCGCCGAAGAAGCGCTTGGGACGCTGCAGCGCATTAGAATCGATACCGCCCGAGAGAATCTTACCGCTGGGAGGCACTACGGCGTTGTGCGCACGGGCCAAACGCGTAATTGAGTCGAGCAGAATCACCACGTCGCGCTTGTGCTCGACTAATCGCTTGGCCTTTTCGATCACCATGTCGGCCACCTGCACGTGGCGGGTCGGCGGTTCATCAAAGGTCGAGGAGATGACCTCACCCTGAACCGAACGTTGCATGTCGGTGACTTCTTCTGGCCGCTCATCAATCAGCAATACGATCAGCGTTGTTTCCGGATGATTATGTGTAATGGAATTTGCAATGGCCTGCAAGAGCATCGTCTTGCCCGTACGCGGCGGTGAAACGATTAATCCGCGCTGGCCTTTGCCCAGGGGCGTCACCAGGTCGATAACGCGCGCCGACAGGTTCTCGGGCGTCGTCTCCATTTTCAGTTGCTCGTCGGGATAGAGCGGGGTCAGGTTATCGAAGAAGACTTTCTCACGCGCCTGGTCGGGAGACTCAAAGTTGATCGCTTCGACCTTAATGAGAGCAAAGTAGCGCTCGCCTTCCTTGGGTGGCCGAATTTGGCCGCTCACTGTATCGCCGGTACGCAGGTCGAACTTGCGAATCTGAGAGGGCGACACATAAATATCGTCGGGGCCCGGCAGATAGTTGTATTCAGGAGCGCGCAGGAATCCAAAGCCATCGGGCAAGGTTTCCAGCACGCCTTCTGAGAATATCAGACCGCTTTTTTCCGTCTGTGCCGCCAGGACCTTGAAGATCAGTTCCTGCTTGCGCATTCCGGTAGCGCCCGGGACGTCCATGCTCTTGGCAATCGAAGTCAGCTTGGAGATGGACATCTCTTTCAGGTCGGCCAGATTGAGGAAACCATCTTCCCACTGCTCAGTGATTTCCCTGTTTTCCTTTTCCGGAGCCTCGGCTGTGGCGACGATTGCGCCGCCGTCTTCTCCGTTCGCGTCATTGTTGTTCGCGTTTGACGCTCGTGAACGCGATGATTTTTGTGCCATAAGTTCTCTCTGTAAATTACTTTATTGGCGCCGGAGCTTCCGGCGCTTTATCGTCTGGAAAATGGATGTGGATAGTCTGGAATGATTCACGTCTGCCCTTCAACCGCGCAGACTAAGCTGGGCCCGTGCATCTCGCTCACGCGCGAGGCGATGTAGCTCTATTCAATCAGCTAGGTTACCATCCAAAAATTCAGCAGTGCACTACGCGTAATCTGTGGCGCGAGTCTACACCGCGTGGGGTTTGTCAATGACTAAGTCGTTGTATATCAAAGGGGGTTTGAAGAATAGGTTGCTGATTATCGCGATTGGACTGCTCGGATTCAGAACTCGGATTCTAACGCCAAAAGCTAAATTCTGAAAGCGTTCAACGCCGCTTCAATAGTTTTCCAGATTTCCTCGCGTCCCTGACCCGTCTTGGCAGAATATGCTACCACCTTGTCTTCCGTGAACGTGCGCCGGGCACGATCCATGCTTTTTCTTAACTCGTTCCTGGACAGCTTGTCTGATTTAGTGGCAACAATTAACCGCGGCTTCGCGTGAAGCTCAAACCAATCGTGAAGCTGCAAATCTAGTTTTGTGGGTTCGTGGCGCGAATCTACGATGTGAATTGATAGCACAAGGGATGCCCGCTTGGCAAGGTAAGTAGTGGCCATTTCTCCCCAGGTGGATTTTATGATTTTGGGCACGCGCGCATAGCCATAGCCCGGCAGGTCAACAAAACGAAAGCGATTATCAATCAAAAAGAAGTTTAAGGACTGGGTTCTGCCGGGAGTTGAGGAAGTGCGCGCCAGCCCATGCGCATGCAGTAGAGAGTTGATAAGACTCGACTTGCCCACGTTCGAACGTCCCAGAAAGGCTATCTCAGGCAGGGCGTCGGCCGGCCAGTCCGCCTCCTGAAAAGCGCTTTTGATAAATTCACTGCTGACTGTTTTCATTAAATGCCAAATGGGGTTATCTCAGCAGATGAGCAAATCCCGCCTGGGTGCCTGGGGACCATTACCGTAGCACAGGTTACGGTCCGCGGGAACTGAAGCACCCGCTCTGGACCCGGGGAGACAGAAAAAGGGCAACCGCGCGTGGTATCGCGTGTTGCCCTCTGTTCTTAACGGGGAGGTTGCAACCTAGGACGCAGCCTGGGCCTTGGCGGCGCGCT
>DAIMCP010000132.1:0-6406 GCA_036726305.1 Pyrinomonadaceae bacterium
ACCGTGTTAATTAGTGAACCGTTCGCATCGAGGGCATACTGCGGAATGACCCCGGCGCGAGCATAACCCCACTTCGCATACAACGATTCAGCGGCGCTGCCCTGTTCTGTGTCCAGCACCAGCAGCGTGCGGCCGGCATTGCGTGCTGTCTTTTCAACTGCGGTCATCAACGCCTGGGCAATTCCAAGCCGGCGAAAACTGGAATGGACGATCAGCTTCTGCACCTCAGCACGATGCAGGCCATTCTGTTTGTTGACCAACGCCAACTGGGCCGAGCCGGTCACCACGCCACCATCTTTGGCCACGAGCAACAAACGCCGGCCTGGAGTTAATTCCGCCAAAGTCTCCAACCAGTATTGCTCCGCTATGGCGGCCGTCAGAGGCGGGATGAAGCCGACCGAAGCGCCGCTGTTAACAGTGTCCTGGAGCAACACGATCAGCTGGGGCAGAATCAGGCGCGCGCGCTCCGCAGATAATTGTTCGATCTCCATCACTTTGGCTGACATCCAGTTCAGGCCGTGAGCGATAAGGCAGAAAGGGCTCCAACTGCCGCGTCCTTCTGGTCTCTGCCCCAGGGAGCACCGCCGGCCTTGCCCATTCTCACAATTAATTCTCTCAGCTCGTTAGCGGAAATTTGCAGTGTCTGCTGGGCCTCGCTCAGCAGCAGCTTTTCAGAAATTGGCAGCAGCCGCAGCCCACACGCTTCGCCAGCGCGGGCCAATACATCACGGAACAACGCCCCTTCGGCCTTATGCATGCGAAAATGCACAGCGAGAATTTCCGCGACACTCCAGGCCGGCAGGGGATTGCCGGCCAGCACCGCAAGCGCCACAGCTTCGTTGTCCCGCTTACGTTCCCGGCTGATGGCTGCTCGCATCTCTCGCAACGCGATTTGCTGCGCAGCTTTCACACCGCGCTTGACCAGATTGTGCGCCGCTGCGGGCGGCAGATTCTCGGCGGCGTGATAGGGCTGCTTCGCCCAGGCTTCCTTAACCAGTTCGATGCGGCGCCGCTCCACCAGAACAAAGTCGCCCTGCTGCTTGCCGACGACAACGAGGGCCGCCCAACCCGAATGCGCTTTCAATCCAAAAGCAACTTTCATCGTTTGGCCATCAGCAACTGTGGTTAAACGGTTACCTACCGCTTTCTTCTTGAAGCGCGAGTGTCATGATTTCGACAGTCGCCTCAATAACTGCAAGGCCCAAAAACAGAGGGCCGCGGCCAGCAAGGTAAGGACAAGGTACGCAGGATCTCTTAACAGCCACGCACCTTCCACACTAAGGCGCCAGATGTGCGCCACCACGATCAAACCAAAAACCGTGCCGGTGGCAATTAGATAAGCTTTCATCCTCTCCTCCTGGGCCTGCTGTCGCTGATTTTCATCTCTCCAGGATCCAGACGGGCACCATCCAATGTGACGCTCAACTGACGCTCGTAAGCATACTTGAATTCGCCCTGCGAAAGAGATGTGAACGCGATCACCACGTGCTTCGGAGTAATCAGCATCCTACACCTAAAACTAAAGTAGGCCATCATCTGCAACGTCGCTGCCGGAAGTCTGCGCGCCCGGCCCCAGCGATTCTTAGTCGGGGGTATCCTGTGCCCGTTCAGACGCCCGGCCACCAGCGCCTGACTTCGCGGCAGTATGCTTCATACTCTCGACCAAAGATTCGTTTCAGAGTCGGCTCCTCATACAAGACGACAAAAAGATGAGTAGCAAGCAAGAAGCAGCCCGTATAAGCCACGAGCGGCAGCGACCAGTAGAAAAGCGCGGCACTGGCGAGCGCCAGCCCCGCCCCAAGGTACATGGGATTCCTGACAAAGCGGTAAGGACCCTCAATCACCAGCCGGCGGGGCGGATCGAAGGGAGCCGGAGTGCCCCTTCCGGTAAACGCGAAGGTGAATACGCACCACAGGGCGACCACCGCACCAGCGGCGCCAACAATCATTGCGATAACCTGCGACACCCCAATCACGTCAGGTTGCGAGATGCCCGACCACGACAAAAGGCGCGCGGGCACAAAAATCAGTAGGAGGCCGATAAAGAGCCCGGCATAAGTTATGGTGCGAACCAGAACAAACATCTTCACTGTATGAGCAAGGCCCCAACCAGGGCCGACGCTTATTTATGCAACAGGAAGAGCAACGGAACCTCCACTCGCTGACTCCACGCACTTTCCATATGTGCGGCGCCGACAAATTTTCTTGTCAGCCAGTTCCTTCCTCCCCTGTAGCCGGCATTTCTCATCACCTCATCCATCTTGAGCTGATAGGGCTCATAGTTCGCGTCGAGAGTCTCTGTTCCGTAATCGAAGTAAAACCGGTGCGTTTGCGAGTCAGGCAAATGCATCTTGAGGTAGTCGATCACAATCCCGTCACCAGCCGGCCAGTGGGTTGAGATGCAACCGGCGCCGCCGTAGATCTGCGGGTATTCACTCATCGCGTAGGCGGAGATCAACCCACCCATGCTCGAACCCATGATGAACGTGTCCTTGCGATCCGGTCGCGTCCGATAGGTGGCGTCAATAAAGGGTTTCAACTCAGTGACCAGAAACTTCAGGTAGTTGTCTGAAACAAGCTGCTCGCGTGTAATTGCCGGAGCGTCCTTGAGCGGTCGAACTTCCAGGTTGCGGACTGCTTTCTGCGGCATGTACTCGATAAAGCGTTTTGGCGTATTCCAGACTCCGACGACAATCGCCGGGCGAATGCGGCCGGCGCTGATTAGTCTGGTCATCGTTTCGTCAATACCCCACTCCTGATGGTTCCAGGTCGTGGTTGCGTCGAAAAGCATCTGCCCGTCGTGCATATAGACAACCGGATACCGCTTCGCTTTGTTTGGTTCGTATCCGTCCGGCAGCCAGACATCAACATTGCGAGCGTCAACAAACCGCGAACTGAATTGCTCGTGTCTTTTGATGACGCCCGTGACATCCTTTGTCTTCACAGTCTGCGCCGGTTGCAGCGCAGATAAAGGGAGAGCACAACAGAGAGTGACAGATAGAAACCAGACCTTCACCATGGCCATCCTTCAATAAAGTATTTTAGGCCGAGCCAACTCCGCCAGCGCAGACTAACAGTTTGCCTCAAGAATTAGCGCAATATCAATGGTTCCGTTGGACCGAGTTGGCGCTTGTCGAAGCTTGCCACGCGACCACCTGCCAGCGGCCGGCGCGCCGAACATACACCTTGGTAAATCGCCAATCATCATCAACGCTGCGTCCGCTGATTTTGCGTGTTCTCTGAAGCCGCCCAGTTACCACCGCAGCATCGTTATAAACTCGAATGCGAATGTCTGATGTTTCGTAACGCGGGAATTTCAGTCGTCCGGATCGCGACAGACCCAGGGCCTCTGACTTTGTCATGACAGTCATTTCAGTCATGGTAACTATCAGATCATCACCCCATAGTTGGTCCAAAGCAACAACGTCGCCACGTATGTAAGCATCATTCCAGACCTTCTCAAGCCGAGAAAGCTCCAGCAGGTCGTCTGACTCTCCCGGCCTGGTTACGGGCTGCTGAGCCATGGCGGTCATAAAGATCAAAGCCGGAAAGCAACATCTCATGAACAGGAACATAGATTTACCTTTCTCGTGGAACAGCGATCAAGCTGGCTGATCATGGGCAAACGCGACTGTAATGACAGTTGATTGAGCCAGGAATACCATTGGAAAAACTAATGACCAACGATGGGTAGGGTATGAAAAGTTGTCAGTCAGATGGTGAAGGGCGCTGACGTTCTTCCAGGCAACAACCCTGCTGCCACCAGTGCGGCCGTTCCGCCCAGATAGTGCGGATTGGCTGGGACCTGAAATTACCAATGGCTTCACGGGTGCTACAGGCTTTCACGTCTCCATTAGACTGAATCTGCAGCGTGGTTACGGCATTGCAAAGCAGTTTTGGCTCGTGGGCACTGTGGGACTGAACCGCCACGCGCGACCCTGCCGGATCCAGAAAATAGGGGATCATAACCTTGAGTTGGGCCAGGCTGTTGACAATTGGCAGTCCCTGCTTCTTCAGCTCGCACAATTGTTCGACTACTTTCACGGTCTTCGCAGCGTCGATGGGCCAGGTTTCGCTGTGCTCAAACCAGGTCGCGTCTTCAGGCGTGTTGTAATTCTGTTCGATCGGCTGATAGAAGACCTCGAGTCCCCGCTGGGCCGCAAACTGCGCCACCGCACAGACATCGTCGAGGTTCTGACGCATGATTACGGTCTTGAGACGAATGTCTAGTTTGAGACCAAGCTCGCGGCGCAGGCGCGTCAGTGTCTGAATGGTCTGTTCAGTTCTTTCGGCAAAGTTATCGCGCCCGCGGACCCGGTTGTGCGTCTCGCCAATGCCGTCAAAGGAAATCGTAATACGTCCGGGACGAGCGGCAGCCAGCTTTTCAATCTTCGACTGGTCCGCCCAGAAGCCGTGACTCAGCACCTCGATAAATAAACCAAGCGAACTGCCGTAAGCGACCACCTCGATCGTGTCCGGGTTCAGCAGAGCCTCGCCGCCGGTCAGGACCACCTGTACGGGGCCAAGCCAACGTCGCAGTTCCGCCAGTAGCCGGCGCCATTCATCCAGCGACGGGCGGTCCTCGGGTCCGCGGTTTTTCCAGATGTCACAGTGAATGCAGCGGGCGTTACAGCGCTCTGTCAACAGCAGCGCGATGGATGTCGGCCGGCAGAACGAGGCGACCCGGCCACCGGCGAAGGTGCGGAGCCTGTAGTTGATTCCTTCATGGAGACGACGGTAGCTGAAAGATGTTGCTTCCCACTTCACGCCGTCGCACCAGCAATCGATAAGCCACAGTTGGGAATATTGCCACGACTTGTTCGCCAACGGCGGTTTACCCCGCGAAACTGGCGCGAACAGTGTCGCTGCGCAATTTTTCTCGGACTCAGGGCACCGGTAAGGGAAAATTTCGCAAGAGCAATCAGTCAAGCCGAGCAAGGTGCTCGCGTTGATCTTGCTCGCCGCTGTCTGAAGGATGATGAGGTCGAAGTTGAAAAACTAAGGAGGCAGCACAATTTAATAGACATCTTCGAGGGGCCAGTCGCTGCCGACAAACTCCAGATGGAGCCGCGGCACACCATCTGGGCCGACATGGCGGCCCCGCACCGGGGCCAGCACTGAAACCTGGTATTGCGCGCTGGTCAATTGAGCAAAACGACCGGGCTCAAGTTCGATCATACTTAGGACCGCCGCTCCATGACGGCTTATGTTTTCGGTGATGGTCACTTCGCCCGCCCGCTCTTGGTCTTTGGCCCCAAACGGCACCACGGTGACGTCAACCGGAATGGCGTGACGAGTCTCCCTGCGCTGAATCCTTGTTTGCTGCTTCAGAGCTTCCTCGGACTCGCTCTTCGGCGTCCAGAGGTTGGACCCGCTCGGCTTTTCTGCAATCTCATAACGGTGCAAGGGATTCTTTGCTAAGCTAGCCGGTGCCCGCTTGCCGGCAAAAGCCACGCCAACTTCTATGAGTTGCCCATTCGCCCTTTCAGATTGAGGGAGTAGTCTGACGTGTCGTACCAGCGACCAGACGCGATACTGGTCCTCGACGTGATCGAAACAACGCAAGGATCTTGGCATCGGTAGCGTGAGATGTAAAAACCTGCCTGGTTCAGTGGGGTTGGCAAGTCTCATTCGGGCGCCGAACGGTGACACGTCGATCAAATGGGACATTTCCATCCACTCTTGATCGACGCTCAGGCGACCACGCACATAGACCGGAAGCGATATTCTTATCCGGTTGCGAATGCGGGTGTGTTGCCACTCATCCTTCATGTCTCCGGGGGACTCCAACTGTCAAAGGACTGCATGGTACAAGGGATAAAAGTTCTTTACTCTTTGCCTCGTTAACAATACTCCGAGTCGGCACAGTCGCAAAGGTTCCCGGGCCTCCAGCGCGCGGCCGCAATACTTTATAGGGCGCCGAATTGTCCGGCGGACACGATACCAACAAGAGTCAGAGCCGGTTCGGAATTGCCGCCGCGCCAAGAACGAGAACGCCCATCAGCACGTAGCCCAGCGTATGATGACTGCCGCTCCAGACGAAGGCTGCAATACCGAATCCGAGATACGTAAGAGCAATGATGCAAAGCGGAAGTCGCTCTATGGCGTGCGACCGTAACGACTGGATGGCGGCCACAAGAACCAGGCAAGCGAACGCAAACATGGCGACCGTGGAGAAGTGCAATCCCGCTAACACCGCGCCCTGGAGCCTCGGCCGCACATTAATCTCCACCATGTCTTCCCGCAGATGAGGTACAGAGATGGTCGCGTGTACGAATGCCGCAAAGCCCATCAGAAGTGCGCCGGCGAAAAGAAGTGTAGCGCGCAGCTGTTTCATATGACTATTCTCAGAGTTCCCGTATTACTGGTCTGGCCATGCGCTTTTACGTTGATGGCACAAGCGCCG
>DAIMCP010000133.1:0-4533 GCA_036726305.1 Pyrinomonadaceae bacterium
CCAGAGTTTTCCTCAGACGTATTGCGGTCTGATTATCGATTCCCTGGTCGTGATGCGTGATACTCAGAGCCTTGCGCAACTCTTCGTCAGGCGATCTATGCATGCCGACGAGGAGGCGGCAGCAGTTCCCCTCACCACCCGCCCAGCGTTCGATGAACGAGTCGATCTGCTTCCATCCACGAAGATTGAAGTAACCGACAGAGAAGTCCGCCCGATCGGAAACTGCGAGCGTTTCGCGCAATGTCGGCAGAAGCTGCATGTCGATGTTGTCGAAGATTCTCGGCATTTTCTGTGAGAGCAGAGTGCTTAACTGGGCACAGGTAAATCGCAGCTATGATACACGGGAATTGAAGAAAGTTTGAAGGTAGCTAGACTTTAGCCATGAAAGACGCGCTCAGCGTGGTAGGTCAGGCTCACGTTCGACAGGATTGCTAGAGGGTTTTCAGGCATGACGAAACTTTCACCAGGTAGTTTGTAGTATTCGCGGCCCCCACGAGCCCTGGGTGGTGACGCAACCCCGTTGGGATTGGCCAGCGCAGGGTTCGGGTTCAAGCCTGCGGAGCAGGCGTCAGCGTAAAGCCTGGGGGTGAAGCGAAGCGGAACCCCAGGGACAAGTAATAAGACAATCATTAGCCCGCGTGAGCGCGCGGCAGAGCGTACGCAGTTCGTTCCTGCCAATGCAAACGTTCGAATCTCCTTCCGCTGTCGCCCGCCTCCGCGGGCTCGGAATATTTGGAACACGATTCCTGGGGCTCGCGCCCCAGGCTTTATGCTTTCGCCTGCTCCGCAGGCTGGTTGGATGATCGACCGATCTGCTGGTCAGATGATCTACCGATCTAATTGGGAAATGGAAAATGGAAAATGAGAAATGGAAAATAGGCAGGATTTTCCATTCGTCATTTCTCATTGTTCATTTTTCATTTGTCGATGCGCAATCCATTCAGGTTCCGTCAGCGACAAAACTCTCGCCGCCAGCTCATGGGTTCAGCCTCCACAAGGTGCCGTTCAGCGCTGCGGCGAAACTCACCCACGCAAGGTAAGGCGCGAGCAGCCAGGCGGCGGCGCGGCTGACGGGCCGAAATGCCACCAGCGTCGCCGCGATGGCCAGCCACAGGAGGACGATTTCCGCGAACGCGACGCCGGGCCGGTGCAGCCCAAAAAACAGCGGCGTCCACACGGCATTCAAAGCGAGCTGAGCGAGGAAGAGCGCCAACGGTCTGCGCTGCGCGGCGAACCCGCCACGTTTCCACACCAGCCAGGCGGCCACCGCCATCATCGTGTAGAGCGTCGACCAGACCGGGCCGAACACCCAGCCCGGCGGATTCCAAGCCGGCTTCCGGAGCGCCGCATACCACTCGCCCGGCATGAACACCGCCCCCAGCGATGCTGCCGCGAAGCAGAGCAACAGCCAGCCACACAGTCCTAACATTGTTTTAACGCGGCTCATCTTTTGTGAAATGGAATATTACGATCAATGGTAGGGAGAACGTCAAAGGGAAAAGTCCATCCAGGGCTTCAGGCTGGTTGGATGATTAACGGGCCCAACTGAAAGATGGGAAATGAGAAATGGAAAATGGAGAGAATTTTCCATTTGTCATTTTTCGTTTTTCATTTTTCATATTTTTCATTGTTCATTGGGCAATCCAGTCAGTGGCGTCACGGGGCGCACGCACCATGACCTTGGGTTGAAATTCATGAACGCTGGAGCGGAAAAGACGGTACTATCACACAGAGGGTGATCCATGATCAGCGAAGCTCTTAAACAAGCTTACCTAACGACCTCGTATGAGGTTTCGAGCCCGCAGGGAACCATCACCCTCCGCATCGGCGTGCCCAATCCGATTCTTGATCAATTGCTGCATGCCTGCGGCTGTGACCGTTGGGCCTTTATCACTGCGTCGAATCCCGCATCAAAACCATTGCCCGCCGTAGAGAACGAACAAAGACACTGGGAACTCTGCGAGCGAGTAGCGAAGCTGGGATACCAAACGCTCGAGGGTGTGGGGAAAGGCGCTGATGAACAGTGGCCGCCCGAAAAGAGTCTGCTGGTCATGGGAATTGAGCGCGAGACCGCCAGCGAGCTGGGAAAGCACTTTGGTCAATACGGGATTGTAGTGGGACACATCAATCAAGCGCCTGAGCTACTGCTGCTTGAATGATGGCGTTGGCGCCGCAGCTCGCTGGGTTCGCGTCGGCTGGCCGGGATTGAAAAGCTATCAAGCCAAAAGAAAACGCCACCGGATTACGATGGCGTTCTTCCTTTTTTCCACTGAGAAAAAGATGGTCGGGGCGAGAGGATTTGAACCTCCGACCTCTCGGTCCCGAACCGAGCGCTCTACCAGGCTGAGCCACGCCCCGACATGACGGACAATGGATTCTAGGTGAGCAGCGAGGGAGAGTCAAATGAGGGGGGAATTTTCCATTTGTCATTTGCCGTTTCTCATTTTTCATTGGGCATTGGGAGGTGGATGGTTGATGGGAAACGGCAAATGGGAAATGGAAAATGAACTCTATGCGCCGGTGGCGATGAAGACGCGGAGGCGCGCGGCGATTTCGTCGCGGACGCGGCGAAAGGCGGCGAGCCGCTCCGCTTCGTCGCCCGGCGCGGCAGCGGGATCGTCGAAGCTCCAGTGAAGGCGCTCAGTTTTGCCGGGGAAGATGGGACATTGCTCTTTCGCGTTGTCGCAGACGGTGATGACATAGTCGAATTGCTGGGTGACGACTTCAGCCACTGACTTTGAACGATGGTGTGAAATGTCGATACCCAGCTCAGCCATCACCGCTATGGCTTCGGGGCGCACCGTGCTGGGTGCGACGCCGGCACTGGCGACTTCGAAGCGCGCACCGCCAAGGTGGCGCAACAAGCCTTCGGCCATTTGGCTGCGCGCAGAATTGCCGGTGCAAAGAATCAGAATTCGCTTCCCTTCACTCATTTGATTAATAACGCTCTTACGAATGGGAGACCAACCCAGCCGCGCTGCTTTGGAAGTATCGCTTCTGGAACCAGAGGGAGACGTTCACCAATCCAATCAGAGCGGGCACTTCAATTAATGGCCCAATGACCGCGGCAAAGGCAGCTCCTGAATTTATTCCAAAGACCGCCACCGCGACGGCTATGGCGAGCTCAAAATTGTTGCCCGCCGCGGTAAAAGAGAGCGTCGCTGTCTGCGCGTAGTTGGCCCCGGCTTTGCGGCCCAGGTAGAAGCTGACGAGGAACATCACCAGGAAGTAAATAAGCAGCGGCACGGCGATCCGGATGACATCCAGCGGGAGCTGGACGATCAAGCTTCCCTTGAGGCTGAACATCACGAGGATCGTAAACAGCAGCGAAACGAGTGTCAGTGGACTGAGCCAGGGAATAAAGACGTTGTGATACCAGTCTTTGCTTCTCGCCCTAATCAATAGAAACCGCGTCAGCATCCCGGCTATGAACGGAATGCCGAGATAGATAAAGACGCTCTCAGCAATCTGCCCAATGCTGACCTTGACAATGCTGCCGCGGACACCGAAGAGGGGTGGCAGCACGGTGATGAATGCCCACGCATAAACGCTGTAAAAAAGAACCTGGAAGACACTGTTGAAGGCGACTAACCCGGCTGCATACTCGCTGTCGCCGCGCGCCAGTTCGTTCCAGACGATGACCATCGCAATACATCGCGCGAGGCCGATCATGATCAGTCCAACCATGTACTCCGGGTAGTCGCGCAGGAAAATCACGGCGAGGAAGAACATCAGCACCGGCCCAATGATCCAGTTCTGCACGAGGGAAAGTACGAGCACTTTCCAATTGCGGAAGACCTTGCCCAACTCCTCGTAACGAACCTTTGCCAGGGGCGGATACATCATCAGGATAAGGCCGACGGCTATGGGAATGTTGGTCGTGCCCACCTGGAAACGGTTGATGAGGCCCGCCACGCCCAGATCCAGATAGCCGATAATCACTCCCGCGGCCATCGCTGAAAATATCCAGAGTGTCAGCAGGCGATCGAGAAACGAGAGCCGCCTGGCCGGACCTTGGTCGGATGTCATATCAACCCTCTTTGCCGGCAACCGTGTTCGTATTCGTCAGCCCGCATATGTGGCACCACCCTACGACGCAGGCACATATATGTCAAGCCAAATTTATGTATAATGCCGGTCATGAAGGAAAAGCCTTTCGATATGGAATTGTTTTTTCTGGCCCTGGCGGACCGTACGCGTCTGCGCCTGCTGAATCTGATCGGGACTGACGAGGTTTGCGTCTGCTTCTTTGTCGAAGCGCTGAAGACGAGCCAGCCAAAAATCAGCCGCCACCTGGCCTACCTGCGTCGGGCCAGGCTGGTCAGCGCCAGGCGACAGGGGAAATGGATGCATTACCGGATTACACCACCACACGAGACACACGCGCGGCGAATCTTTGAGCAGGTGATGGCCTGGCTCAAGGAAGAAAGTGATATGCAGAAGGATCGCGAGCGGCTGGTCAGTTTGTGTTGCTCGCCACGACCGCCGGTGCAGATTGTGGGCGCGCCCCGCCCGGCTCGCATAGCGGGATAA
>DAIMCP010000133.1:4633-6338 GCA_036726305.1 Pyrinomonadaceae bacterium
AATGGAAAAGGCAGTGACCGATGTCGAACGACAGGCGCCGCAGGAGCGTCCGCAGGGGCGGCCGCTGATGCACCAGAGTTGGGGCAAGCTGCTGTTCATGCACTGGCGCGTCAAGCCTGAACTACTGCGACCACTCCTGCCGCCACGCCTGGAGCTGGACAGCTTTGACGGCTCAGCCTGGATTGCGCTGGTTCCCTTCACCATGTGGAACACGCGCGCGCATTTTTTGCCACCGCTGCCGGGCTTGCGGGCCATGCACGAACTGAATGTCCGCACCTACGTGCACTTCGATGGCGTGCCGGGTGTCTGGTTCTTCTCGCTTGATTGTACGAGCGCCGCAGCGGTCCTGGGCGCGCGCACTTTCTATTTCCTGCCGTACTACACCGCCAAAATGACTTTGCAGCAGGAAGAGCAGACGATTCAATACACTTCGCAACGCACCGCTAAGCCTGTAGCCGGCTTCAAGGCAACCTGGTCCATCGGCGAGAGCCTGCCAACCTCAACGCTCGGATCGCTGGAATATTTTCTGACTGAACGGTACTGCCTCTACAGCGAGCGCCGTGGGAGCCTGTACCGCGCGCAGATTTTTCATCAGCCGTGGCCGCTGCGGCAGGCCGCTGTCACAAGCCTCGACTCCAACATGATCGAAGCGCTCGGCCTGCCTGAGCCCAATGGAGCTCCCCTCCTGCATTATGCAGAGGCGCTCGACGTCGATATCTGGCCGCTCCGAAAGTTGTAGCGTTCAGGTGGGATTTTTGACTCGCCATAACTTTGCCGCATGTTCCAGGGCGGCCTTCGATTTTTCCGTGTGTTCCAGCGCGAGGATCAAGAGCCCTTCGATCACCACTCTGTCGGTGGGATTGAGGCGTGCCTGGTTGAGCAACCGCTCGCTGGCTTCGATGTGGCGCCAAGCAAGGCGCAACAGGTCGATGACCTCCAACCTCAACCTTGCTGGTGATGACGTGTTGGCGCTCATGCTGCTTCCGATCTTCGTGCATCCTACACGTGAGACGCTGTCCTGTCTACGGGCCAGAACAGAACCGAGGCAAATAGCGGCGAAAGGGTTAGAATTGCCGCCCAGCTATTGCCCAGGTTCAGCAAAGGGACGGGACGACCAATTGGCAACCACAAAGGAACTTAAGGATCTGCGCACTGCGCGCAAGGCCAAACTTCCGCAGTTCATTGCGCCGCAACTGGCTACGCTTGTGACCACGCCCCCGCCCGGGGATGAGTGGCTGCACGAGTTAAAGTTCGATGGCTATCGAATGCTCTGTCGCATCGATCGTGGGAAAGTTCAGTTCTTTAGTCGCAACGGCAAGGAATGGACAGCAAAATTTCCCACCGTTGTCGCGGCGGCTAAACTGCTACCGGTGGCGAGCGCCATGCTCGACGGCGAAATTGTGATCGTTGACGCGCAGGGTAAGTCCAGCTTTCAAAAACTACAGCGGGCCCTCGGAAAAGGCTCGGCCGGCTTCATCTATGAAATCTTCGATCTGATGTATCTCGACGGCCTGGACCTGACACGCGTGCCGCTCAAGAAAAGGAAGACGCTGCTGAAAGGGATTTGCGGCAACAAGCGCGACCTGCTGCGTTACAGCGAACACCTCGAGGGCAATGGCGACGCCTTCTTCAAGCACGCTTGCGAGTATGGAATCGAAGGGATTGTGTCCAAGCTCGCGAACTCCACCTATGACTCAACCCGCAA
>DAIMCP010000134.1:0-6122 GCA_036726305.1 Pyrinomonadaceae bacterium
TTCTATGACAAGAAGGCCGTCCTTAAAGACATCTACCTTTCCTATTTCTATGGCGCCAAGATTGGGGTCATCGGACTCAACGGCTCGGGCAAGTCCTCCCTGCTGCGCATCCTGGCGGGGGTGGACAAAGAATTCAACGGCGAGACTGTGATCTCGCCGGGCTACACCGTCGGATTTCTTGAGCAGGAGCCATTGATCGACGACGCACGCAGCGTGCGTGAAGTCGTGGAAGAAGCAGTGCAGGAGACCGTCGATCTGCTGAAAGAGTTCGAAGAGATAAACGCCAAGTTTGGCGAAGAGATGTCCGCGGAGGACATGGACAGGCTGCTCGCCCGTCAGGGCGAGGTGCAGGAGAAACTGGATCATCAGGACGCCTGGGATCTCGATGCGCGCCTGGAGATGGCCATGGACGCACTGCGCTGCCCGCCGCCGGAAACACCTGTCAAAGTCCTCTCTGGGGGCGAACGTCGCCGCGTGGCCTTGTGTCGGCTGCTGCTGCAAAAGCCCGATATCCTATTGCTTGATGAACCGACCAATCATCTCGATGCTGAATCCGTTGCCTGGCTGGAGCACCACCTGCAAAGTTACGCCGGCACGATCATCGCCGTGACTCACGATCGTTATTTTCTGGAGAATGTCGCCGGGTGGATCCTCGAACTAGATCGCGGGGCAGGTATTCCCTGGAAGGGCAATTACACTTCCTGGCTGGAACAGAAGCAGGAACGTCTGCGGCGCGAGGAAAAGTCCGAGAGTGAAAGACAAAAGACGCTGCAGCGCGAGCTGGAATGGATCCGCATGTCGCCCAAGGCGCGTCACGCCAAGGGCAAGGCGCGCATCAACGCTTATCAATCACTGCTCGAAAACGATGCCGAGAAGCGACGCGAGGATCTGGAGATTCATATACCCTCCGGCCCGCGGCTGGGCGCAGTGGTCATCGAAGCAGACCACGTCGACAAAGCCTACGGCGATAACCTGCTGGTCGAGGATATGACGTTCCAACTCCCGCCCGGTGGCATCGTCGGCGTGATCGGCCCAAACGGCGCCGGCAAGACAACTCTCTTTCGCATGATCACCGGGCAGGAGCAGCCAGATAGCGGGAGTATTCGTGTCGGCGAAACCGTCTCTCTCGCGTACGTTGATCAAAGCCGCACTCTCGATGGGAATAAATCTATTTGGGAAGAAATCTCTGGCGGCACCGACCTATTGAAACTGGGCACGCGTGAGGTCAACTCCCGCGCTTACGTCGGGCGCTTCAATTTCTCCGGCTCAGATCAGCAGAAGAAAGTCAGCATGTTATCGGGCGGCGAGCGCAATCGGGTGCATCTGGCAAAGATGTTGAAAGAAGGCGCTAATGTGCTGTTACTCGACGAACCAACCAACGACCTGGATGTGAACACCCTCCGGGCGTTGGAAGAGGCGCTGGAGAACTTTGCCGGGTGCGCGGTCGTCATTTCGCACGATCGCTGGTTTCTTGACCGCATTGCCACCCACATACTCGCTTTCGAGGGTGACAGCAAGGTTGTCTGGTTCGAAGGAAATTATTCTGAATATGAGGCCGATCGCAAAGCCCGTCTGGGGGCGGCCGCGGAACAGCCGCACCGGATCAAATACCGGCATTTGACGCGCGGGTAATCCTCCTTTACTGCGTTCTAATGCTTTGTACTTTCTGCTTGCTTAGAGTCCAAAGTACAACAACCGATCACACAAAAAGCAACTGAGAACTGACTACTAACCACTGACTACATAATGTGCGGACGATTTACACTTCGACATCCACGCCGGGTGAGAATCTGGGGCGTGCCCGCGGCGGAATTGTTCGAGATAAACCCGCGCTTCAATATTGCGCCCAGCCAGCCAATACTTGCGGTCACACAGGTCGGGGAGAACCGCTCTCTGGGCTTGTTTGACTGGGGGCTGATTCCCTCCTGGAGCAAGGATGCGACCGGAATCATCAACGCGCGCGCCGAAACACTCGACGAAAAGCCGAGCTTCAGCGAATCGTTTCAAAGACGACGTTGCCTGATTCCCGCCGATGGCTTCTACGAATGGCAGAAACGCGGCAAATCCAGACAGCCATATTTCTTTCAGCTGCAGGACGAAGAGCCCTTCGCCTTCGCCGGCCTCTGGGACCAATGGCAGAACAACGGTCGCACCAGCAGCACTTGTGCCATCATCACCACGCGTCCAAATGAGCTGCTTGCTGAAATTCACGACCGGATGCCCGCCATCCTCGATCCTGACAACTACGACGAGTGGCTGGACAATCGAACACCAGCTTCAGAGTTAAAGGGAATGTTGTTACCCTTCCCGGCTGCAGCGATGAATGGTTACCCGGTAAGCAGCGAAGTGAACTCACCGAAGGTAGACAATGAGACCCTGGTGCAACCAATCCAGCCTGAGCCTGAGGCGCAGCCAAGCTTGTTTTGATAACTGGGCAAGCCCTATTTTGAGGCCTTGGGTCGAGCGCCGCACCATCACATTGCGAGAAGGGATTCATGCTCGAATCGCAGGCCTGATCCAAGTGCCCCCAAGTGCCCCCCAAGTGCCCTTGGTGGCGCTTTGTGATAATGTGAACCCGTTAATGCTTAACCATTCGCGTCTATGAAGTCTTTTTATTTTAAGGGCCAGCATAAGCTTCGATCTGTAATCGGAGCCGGAGTGTCGCGAAGCGGGCTGGTGGCCGCATTTAGTCTCCTCGGCCTGGTATCGCTGCCAGTCTGCGCACAACACTCTGGTCCGGGGACGCCGGTCGTGGTTCAGCCTGGTGCTCCGGGCCAGCCCACCCGGATCCTGCCGCCATCGACGAGGGCGACACTCCCGCCCCATTCGCCCGCAGATGTGCAATTCATGCAGGGTATGATCATGCATCACGCCCAAGCAGTCGAGATGACCGCGCTGATCGAATCGAGCACTCAGAACAAGGAACTGCGCTTGCTCGGCGCACGCATCAGCCATTCACAGTCAGAAGAAATAAGATTTATGCAACGATGGCTCGCGGCGAGAGGAGAGCCTACTGAACTGCTGATGCCGGAGATGCCCGGCATGGATATGACTCAGCACCCGATGCTTATGCCCGGCATGCTTACGCCCCGGCAGATGGAGGCTCTCCGCAAAGCGAAGGGCGCGGAATTCGATCAACTGTTTTTGACTGGGATGATTCAGCACCACAACGGCGCCTTGATTATGGTGGAAGTCCTATTTGACACTGCAGGCGCGGGCCAGGACGCCGAACTGTTCAGTTTTGCGACGGATGTCGACAGTGGCCAACGCGCTGAGATAAGGATCATGCAAACCATGCTGCGAGAAAAACCTTTCTAGTGTGGGGTATCTAAAGTTTTCGTAACGGACCAGTCTGGTTTTTTTGTGGCTGTAGTAGTCTTCGGTCCCGTAGGGACCTAATGTTTATAGAACGAAGGTTCCAAAAGATCCTCTTCGCTCCGGAGGAGCGAGACATTTGTGTAGTGAATTACACGTTTCGCTCCTCTGGAGCGAGGTAATTCTATTCGGCAGAGTTTCTTTAGACATTCGCCCTTCTGCGGCGAGGAGATTCTTTGTTGAGAAGTATTAGAGACACCACGCTAGCTATAGCTAGAGGAGAAAGTATGAATCGAGCGCATACCATAGCTTTCCATTTGGTAGCTTCCCTTTTGTTCTGCTTGTGTTTGGCAACGAGAATCCAAGCGCAAACGCCGTCGCCCTCGCCAACGCCGGCCGCCGCTCCAGCGAATCCGTTTGCTCCTCAACCGGCGCCACCGTTACCCGCTGGCATGAGCGGCTCGGATACGAGCGACCCGCGCGCGACACTCAGCTCCGGCATGTACGACGCAGGTGAAGCGGCGGTGGGAATGAAGCATGTCATGCTGCTCAAAAAACCTGACGCGTTCGACCTTGGCTCCAACGATCCGAATGATCCGAAAGTGAACAAGACCCTGAGTACGGTGCTCGGCGTAGCCGACCCTTCGAAGACGCCAGTTGCGATGAAGTTGGTGTTGGCCGGGCTTGGCTTTGCGAACTCGGACATGGCGTTCCAGGGCAATCGACTGTTTCTGGGAAATTTCTACGGCGTCAATATCTATGACATCTCAGTTCCCGCAAAGACGAGTCTGCTGACTTCGATGATTTGTCCTGGGGGCCAGGGTGACGTTTCTGTTTATAAGAACCTGATGTTCATGTCGGTCGAGCAGCCCAACGGTCGCCTGGATTGCGGCGCCCAGGGGTTTCCGCCCAACCCGCCGCCAGCTGCGGGACAACAGAATCAGAATCAGTTGCCGGCAGCGCAAAAAGATCGTTTCCGCGGCGTGAGGATTTTCGATATTAGCGACGTCAAAAATCCACAGCAGGTGGCTGCGGTGCAAACCTGCCGCGGCTCGCACACGCATACGCTGGTCGATGATCCGAATGATAAGAACAACGTCTACATCTACGTTTCAGGAACTTCATTTGTCCGTCAGAGCGAAGAGCTGCCCGGGTGCTCTGGCGAGAAACCGGACAAGGATCCAAATACCGCGCTGTTTCGCATCGACGTGATCAAGGTGCCTTTGGCCTCGCCGCAGAATGCCGCAGTCGTTTCCAGCCCTCGCGTGTTTATGGATCCACGGACAGGCGCCATGGCCGGCCTGATGAGCGCCGGAACCCACGGCAAGGATAAGCCATCGCCGACCGATCAGTGCCACGACATCACCGTGTACTCAGCGATCGGGTTGGCGGCCGGCGCGTGCTCCGGAAATGGCATCTTGCTGGACATTAAAGATCCGGCGAATCCCAAACGAATCGATGCGGTTAACGATCCGAACTACGCCTACTGGCACTCGGCCTCCTTTTCGAACGATGGAAAGAAAGTGGTGTTCACCGATGAGTGGGGCGGCGGACTCGGCGCCCGTTGCCGGGCAAACGATCCGAATAAGTGGGGCGCTGATGCAATCTTCCATTTGAAAGACAACAAGCTGAGCTTCGCCAGCTACTACAAGATGCCGGCGGCCCAGGGCGACAGCGAAAACTGCGTGGCGCACAACGGGTCGCTCGTTCCCGTTCCCGGCCGCGACCTTGAAGTCCAGGCCTGGTATCAGGGCGGCATTTCCATCATGGACTTCACCGATGCAGAGCATCCGAGGGAAATCGCCTATTTTGATCGCGGGCCGATTGATCCAAAGATGCTGGTGCTCGGCGGCGACTGGTCCGCCTACTGGTACAATGGCCACATCTACGCTTCCGAGATCGCCCGTGGTTTGGATATTTTTGAGCTCACACCGACAGAGGACCTGACTCAAAACGAAATCGACGCCGCGCGGACGGTGCGCATGGCTGAGTTCAATGTGCAGAACCAGCAAAGGATCGTCTGGCTGCGCAACCTGATCGTGGCCAAGGCCTACGTGGATCAATTGGAGCGATCGCAGGCTCTGCCGGCCGATCGAATCTCAGCGCTGCGTACGGCGATTCAAAAGGGAAATAGCGGAAATCTCAAGAAGATGGCAGCAGCGTTGGAAAAGGAGGCCGCAAGCGCGAAGAACGCGGCAGATGCAAACCGATTAAAGGCGCTGGCGGAGATTCTGAAGCAACCCGCGCGGTAAGCCTCTTTTCGTCGTAGGAACGAGATGTTCATAACCCGTGACCGCCGAAAATCTTTTCGCCGCTCGGAAGTGCCGTTTGCCACTTCCGAGCGGCGATGTTCATTTGAATGATGCACGGCGCTATAAACATTTCGCTCCTCTGCAGCGAAGTCCACGCTGTGTAGGCCTTACTAGAACGCCATGAACCTTTTCCCGAATGGATGAAACTCGACGGTCGCGGATTAAGTTCGTGCAAACTCCGGTTTGTCTCAGGCGAGTCACGAACTCAGTCTAGCCACCAGAGTGCGATTTCAAATCTCTTTCGCTCGGCCACTGAATCCTTTCGCCATCAGCCATACAGACAGGGCCGTGTAGACGAACGCCAGCGGCACACCCATCGCCATGGGCGCAGGGCTCGGGTACGGAATGAACTGCGGCAGAGTGATGCCGGTGATCTGCATCAGCGCCGTCAACATTGCCAGGCCCGCGAGCAACTTCGGGACGAGCCCTGAGCGCCAAAGCGTCGCGAACAGAATGAACATCCAGCTCACCATAATCAGCAAATGACTGTAATGC
>DAIMCP010000135.1:0-5829 GCA_036726305.1 Pyrinomonadaceae bacterium
GCGAATCGTCGCGGTCGTGGATGGCTCGGTTGTCATAATCGGCAACGATGAACGCGCGGTGTCTGCCTGTCTGGCAGCTCGTCACGGCCAACGGCCCAGCTTGCTGCACAATGCTGATCTTCAGGACATGCGCGCCCGGCTGAAGGCAAACGAGGCGCTCGCCTTCGGTTATGCTTCAGCGGCGAACACAGCGCGTTTGGTGGCAATTGGGGCTCCATTACTTCTTGGCAAGTTGTCAGAAGAAGAGCAGCTACAGAAGCTGCTGTCTGTGGGGGCTGCGAATCTGCTCGGCAACGTCGGCTGGAGCGCACGGCCTTTTAGGGGAGGAATCGAGGACGTCTATCTCATCGACCTGAAACCTGAAGTCACGGCTCAATTGCACTCAACTTTCGTTAGCGCGGACCAGCGAATTCAGGGTGCCTGGGAGTTTGTGCCCGCTGGTGTGGATTCCGTGACCAGCTATGGTATGCGCGATCCAGCCGCGGTCTGGGACTCGTTCAACGCGGCGATATCGTCACATCTCGACGTCTTATCAGCGGTCTTTTTTACTACCGCTTTCAAAGCCGTCCTGGCGCCTTACGGAATCGACGAACCGGAGAGCTTTCTCAAAGCCATTAAGCCTTTAATCCTGACCGTACGGCTTGAGCCTCGCTCGGAGCGCGCACTCGTGATCGCACAGATTGCCAATGAAGATCTCCTGCATAAATTTGTGGCGCGTCGATTTGGCGCCGGGCCTCGTCCCGAAAAGGCGGGCAACAATGAATTGTTCGTTTCAGGGGACGGAGAGTTCGCCGCCTCGTTCGCGGGCGATTATTTCCTGCTCGGCTCGCCTGAGGATGTGCGCCGCTGCTTGCTGGCGCACAGTAATCAACTAGTCATCAGTTCTCCTGCCGAGAGAGATTCTCTGACACGCTACCTGGAGAGTTCCAGCAATGCGAATGTCGCTAGCTACGCCCGAGACACTGAGCGGGCGCGCGCCTTTATCAACACTGTGGCATCAATCAGAGGAACTGGGGCTGCGGTTTCAGACGGTACCCTTGATCGAGTGGTCAGTGGCCTGCCGTACGCGACGACGGAAACGAACCTGGGCAGCAATGGATTCGAGCGCCGGACCCGTTCGGTGTTCGGCCAGTTCTCTTCCCTTATTCCACTACTGACCCCCGATTCTGCCGGCACCAGACCGTAAGACCCTTCGAAACCCGGCGATGACTACTCAATCGAATCTGGAACTTGTGCTTGGCACTCATAACAAAGGCAAAGCGGCAGAACTGTCGGCTGTACTGAGGAACCTGGGGATCGACCTTCTGACGCTCGCAGATTTCCCTCAAGTACGAGCGGTGGAAGAAACCGGTGCGACTTACGAAGAGAACGCGATTCTCAAGGCTCAGGCCTATGCATGTGCAACGGCGCATTTGACCCTGGCTGACGATTCGGGCCTGGAAGTCCAGGCGCTTAGTGGTGGGCCAGGTGTTTTCTCCGCCCGGCACGGTGGGCCGGGAGCCTCTGATCGCGAACGGGTCGAATTGCTCCTTCAGCAGCTCAAGGGGATACCTGCCCAGGAACGTAACGCGCGTTTCGTTTGCGTTGTCGCGCTGGCCGGCGCGGACGGAAAAGTGATCAGAGTTGAGCGCGGCATTTGCACCGGAACCATTATCGACGCTGCTCGCGGCAGCAACGGCTTCGGCTATGACCCGATCTTCGTTCCCTCAGGCTACACCTCTACATTTGCCGAGCTGCCTTCCACAACCAAAGACAGGATCAGTCATCGCGGTCAGGCGTTGGCGGCAATGCGCCAGTTCCTGGAGCAGTTGATTCGATTCGGGTCCACTTCATAGCCAGGTTTCTTCAGCTTGGAATTGCCTGACACTATGACTTTTCCTCCGCAGTGCCTGCAAACTATTGATGATTTCCTTCTCAGCTGATTTCCCCTGAACTTGACCCGTAACGATCTAGCTCTTAGAATCATTTGCCACCCCTAGCAAGGCACCCATTGAATCATCTCGGGGCGTAGCACAGCCTGGTAGTGCGCTCGGTTTGGGACCGAGAGGTCGGAGGTTCAAATCCTCTCGCCCCGACCAATAACATCAATAGTTACGGCTGCCATTCCAGGTGGCCGTATTTTATTTGTGGCCAATTTGTTATTGCCAAACATTCTGAAAATCAAAACTAACTTTCACTCCAGCGGCTGAACAGCCGGCTCTTCACCTTGAACGTTGATATCCTGAACAGGCGCTGTTGATTTTCTCAACTCACGTGTTTGTCGCATTCCCGGTAATCCCACCAACTCTACTCTAAACACTGTTGAGAATATCAACTCGCCGAACATTTTCGCGCTACGTCCCCGCCCCCTGCTTGCCTCGTTAAGTATTATCAGTTCAAACACTTAACAGGCCGGAAGCGCGCCGGAGTTAATACGGAATGTCTATTGCCCAAGCGAGAGATAGAAGTCTGGTGAGGGATGAAATGGACGACTCAAACCAAAACGGGAATCGCAGCAAAGCAGCCGACGCTCGCTTGAAACAGTGTTGGTGGATGCAGGCTGGCGTTGTTGATTACAAGCTATGCGACCTCGATTACGACTGTGAACGTTGCACGTTCGATGAAGGTCTCCACGGCCGGGCGACTACGCTTCCGCATGCTTCTGTTTTCAGTGGGGTTGGATCAAGCGAGCGAGACCGGAAGGTAAACATCCGAAAAGGTAGCAGAGAAGCTGCCGGCCTATCAGGTTCTGAAGTCGCCAGCGCAATTTTTTATCATCCGGCGCACATCTGGGCGCGCATTGAGGATGGCGGCTGTGTCCGCTCGGGCCTCGACGACTTTGCCTTGAGAATTCTCGGCCGGCCCTACCTGGTCACACTGCCTGAGCCCGGCGCTACTTTACGTTTTGGCGAGGGCTGTTGGCAGTTCACGCATCAAGCAGGCGTCGCGGTTCTTGTCGCCCCAGTTTCTGGCCGAGTAAAGGAAATCAATCCCGCTCTGGCCGCGCGTCCGACTCTGCTCAATCGCGACCCTTATGGAGCAGGTTGGGCCCTTTTGATTGAGCCAACGGATCTAAAGGGCTGTCTGCAGAGACTGCTCTATGGCCCAAAGGCAAGGCAATGGTATGAGCGGGAGTGCGAAAAGCTCAACGAACGGATTAGCGAATTGACTACTCCTTCAGGTTCAACCGGCGCGACAATGAATGATGGCGGATCGTTAAGAAAGGATTTCAGGAAGGAATTGGCCGCCGATCAACTTCGTCAGGTCGTCGATTATTTCTTCCCGCTTTCTCTGAACGAGAAAGCGGAAACAAATAAAGCAATCCTGGTTAAGCATGGAGGTGTGTCATGGTAGCCCTATTTGTGATGTTAACGATTCTCGCCTGCGTCGGCATTGACGGAATCGTGCAATGGAAAAAAGGGAAAAGGGAATCTGTTACGCGCGTGCTGACTGATCAGTGGGTGCCAGCGGAAGCGTTGGCGAAGCTGTCGGCTCCCCCCGATGTGTTCCTCGATCAAGGGCACACCTGGGTTAGAGTTTCCCCGTCGGGCGCGGCGCGCATCGGTATTGACAGCTTCGCTCAAGCGTTAATTGGCAGGATCGATGACGTTCTCTTACCGGAAGTCGGTAAGGAAGTTCGCCGTGGCGAGATGCTCTTTGCGGTGCGCCAAGACCAGCACCGAGGGGCTTTCGCTTCGCCCGTTGACGGCATTGTCGAGACGATCGATACCGAACTGCACTGGCATCCGGAGATGATCCAGACTAACCCATACAAAGACGGGTGGGTTTGTTCTCTGAAACCAAAGAACCTGGCCAGCAACCTGAAGCTGCTTCGTATCGCCGATGAGGCCAAGAGTTGGTTGCGGAAAGAAGCTCAGGAATTTAAAGAGTTCTTCGCGGCCCGGCCACTTGAAGATCGTCTATTGGGCCAAGTGTTACAGGATGGAGGTCAAATAACGGGCGGCGTGCTCGAATTCGCGGACGATGAAACCTGGAAGCAGTTCAACGACATCTTCCTTCGGCCAGTCAGATTTAGAACGGTTGACGTCTCTGAAACCAGACCCCGAACCTGCTGTCGCTGGGGAAAATGAAGCGAGCGATAGCTGGCAATTGCGAACTTTCACCAGCCAGGTTCGGGATCAGGCAACGCGGCAGCCGCGATTTCTCAATTTTCACTCAATAAACTCGCTGTTAATTGCTATTTACGATGAGAGCGATGCGCAAATCCGGTAGGAATGCCAGTTGCAGTTTTCAACAGCGAAAATAATCTCCGCAGGGAGGGGATATGGGCGTTCAGAATCTGAAACCGAAAGCACTCCTCTTCGACAGCACACGATGCATTGGCTGCGGCGCTTGCTACGATGCCTGCAAAGAGAAGAACAAGTTGCCGCAGACCGCGGTTAATTTTCTGCGTGACGATTTGTCAGCCGACGCTCTCACGGTCGTCAACCGCAGGAACAATCGTTACATCCGCCGAATGTGCATGAACTGCGAAGAGCCTACCTGCGTCTCAGTTTGTCCCGTGGCAGCGCTAACCAAATCGCCGGAAGGGCCCGTCTCGTACGATGCAAGCAAGTGTATGGGCTGCCGCTACTGTATGCAGGCGTGCCCGTTCAATATCCCACAATACGAGTGGGACAACCCCATTACGCCGCGAGTAAGAAAGTGCGACATGTGCCGCGACCGCGTAACAGCAGGGCTGCAAACAGCCTGCGCCTCAGTCTGTCCGACGGGCGCTACAAAATTTGGTGGTCGCGAAGAATTGATCGAGGAAGCCCGGACACGCATTCGCAACAATCCGGGCCGCTATGTCGATCATGTCTATGGCGTAACCGAAGTGGGCGGCACGTCGGTCCTGCTGCTGGCGGACGTATCGTTCGAAACCCTTGGCTACCGCACCGACCTCTTGCAGGAACCGTTACCGCAACTGACGTGGAACGTATTGCACAAGCTGCCAAAGATTGTCGGCGTGGGCGGAGTTCTGATGAGCGGCATCTGGTGGATCACGAAACGGCGCGACGAGGTACAACGCGCCGAGCGCGAAGAGAGGTTGCGTGGGAAACACCAGTAACAGCAGGCATAAGGCGGCACCCTAGCGCGCCGGACGGAGCGTCATGTCCAAGATCAACTTTCGCTTCCCCAAAATAACATTCTGGCGAGTCATTCTGTTCGTAATTCTGACGGCAGGCTTTTACGCAACAGTCTTGCGTTTTACAAAAGGGCTGAGTGCCACCACCAATTTAAGTGCCCGTTTTCCATGGGGCATCTGGATCGGCTTTGATGTGATGTGTGGAGTGGCGCTCGCCGCCGGCGGCTTTACGGTCAGCGCTGTCGTCTACATCTTCCATATCGAAAAGTACCACCCGATCATCCGGCCGGCAATCCTGACTGCATTTCTTGGTTACCTGCTGGTCTGCGTTGGCCTGGTTTTCGATCTGGGACGGCCCTACAACATCTGGCATCCCCTCATCATGTGGAATCCGCATTCAGTCATGTTCGAAGTCGGCTGGTGCGTCACCCTTTATTCCACGGTGCTCGCTTTGGAGTTCAGCCCGCTAGTTTTGGAAAAGCTGCGGTGGCGCCGGCCACTGAAGATTGTCAAAGGTGCAACGGTGCCGCTGGTGATTTTGGGTGTACTTCTATCGACGATGCACCAGTCGTCGCTGGGCACGCTCTACTTGATCGTGCCGCACAAACTCCATGCACTGTGGTACTCGCCACTGCTACCGGTCTTTTTCTTTATTTCCGCAATCGCGCTGGGATGTGCGATGACGATCTTCGAGTCGTACCTGAGTCTGCGCGCCTTCCGCAAAGGGATCGAGTTTGAGTTGCTGAACAAACTCGGTCTGG
>DAIMCP010000136.1:0-5826 GCA_036726305.1 Pyrinomonadaceae bacterium
GCGCGCCTGGTGGTGATCGACTTGTCCGAAGTGTCGACCATCCGTATCTTGCCTTCTTCATCGACGTGGCTGAAGTCATTCATAGGCGCAGTAGACATCAATTCCGTCAGTCGGGCAAGGTGCCAATTGTCGTGACCCTGGCGTGCGGCGCCGTGCGCTTTGTCAGCACCGTCAAATTGAGCTTGCCTTTAGCTGGGTGCTTGTAAGATATTGACGCCCGTGTCCTGATGGCCAGGGCCTCCAGCAGCGCAAACACGACCATGCGGCTGCCGGTTCTGGTAGTTGAGAAACACACCTCGCAACGGTTCAACGACCGGCCGCAGAGATACAAAAAGCAATCCCGTTTTTGCAACCAAGCATTCAGAATTGAAACAGGCCGGAAATCCGCTTGCCTGTTTCGCCTCGTAAATCAGGCGAGGTTCCAAATTCATCTCGTTTTGTTGACGGGAGGTCACCTTGTTCGAAACCGAGAAAGACGTGCTGGACTGGTATGAGCGCCAGCCAAGAGCCCTCAGCAAAGAGTTTATTGACCGCATTCCCTGGCACGAGATCAGAAACTATCCACTAAATCCGGCTTTTGTTCCGGTCCTGTTTTACATGCGCGATGTCGAGTTCTTTACAGACATGTATTACAAGGAACTACTGCGCACACCAACAGGCAAGGATCCGGTAATCAGAAAATTCATGGATCGCTGGAGTGTTGAAGAGTTGCAGCATGCGGACCTGCTCAATCGTTTTCTGAACGAAGCAGGAATCGCTACCCGTAAAGATTGGCAAAGCGAAGCTCAGGCGAGAATCCCCAAACGGTATAACGCCTATGCCTATCTGCTTTATCTCGCGGTCAAGCCACTCGGGCGTTACTTCGAAGGGACACATATGGCTTGGGGGGCCATTAACGAGATTACCACACTGCAGGGATATCGCCGGCTGGCACAACTGTCCGGACATCCGGTCCTGCAGCAGTTATTGACAGGTATCATGCAGGAAGAATCGTTGCATTCAAATTTCTACTGGAGCATTGCGCGCCTCAAGCTCGGTCGAGTCAGACTCTCACGCAACCTCGCTCGTTTCAGCATCGGCAAGTTTTGGGCGCCGGTGGGTCAGGGACCCAAGCCCAAACATGAGACCAATTATGTGATGGCGGCGCTGTTCAAGGGGCCGACCGGGCTGGAATTTTTTAATAAGACCGTGGCCAGTCGGATCGAACGGTTACCCGGCTTCGCGGGCTTCAAGAGGCTGACCGAGAGAGTGGCGCCTATTGTGCAAGCCTAGCCCGGGACGGGAGGGATCCCGTCTTCGCGATTCTTGGGCCTTGCAGATCAACCCGGCAGTCTAACCGTCCTCACGCGTGCACCTTCGTCCAATGATTTCACACCCGCCGGCACAACAATCAACGCCGCCGCGCGCGCAAAAGCGACAAAATCTGACGATCCTCCCCACTTCAACGGCGTGGCGAGCAGTTCACCCTGTTGATTGGTCGTCAGCGTACCGGGCAAATAACTTTCTCGGTCTGGCGATCCCTTTATTGACCTTGCCAACACGGCCCATTCTTCCCTCAGCGACACCTCCGACGCGCCCTGCAGCAGGAGCAGCGAGGCGCGCGCAAAAAGATTGAACGTGACGGAAACGGAAACGGGATTGCCCGGCAGGCCGAATACGAGGGTACCGTTTGGCAGACGCGCGAAAACTGTTGGTTTGCCCGGACGCAGGGCTACTCGCTCGAAAAAAATCTCGGCGCCCAGTTCGCGCAGCGCTGGCTTGGTGAAATCGTAGACGCCCATGGAAACGCCACCGGAAGTGATCACCATTTCGGAACGTTCGGCGGCCAGTGAAATCTGTTGCTTGAGCAAGCCAGGTTCATCTGCCGCGAGCGGCAAAAGATCCACAACTGCTCCCGCGCGCATGGCGTAAGCGGCGATGGTATAGTTGTTCGAATCGCGGATTTGATCGCGGCCTGGTTGCTGCTCGACAGCCACCAGTTCGCTGCCGGTTGCCAATACGGTCACTCTTGGCTGCACGCCAACGCTTACGGTTGCATAACCGAACGAGGCGAGCGGGGCAATCATCGCTGCGTTGATTCGTTCACCAGCGCTCAGAACTTTATCGCCCGACTTGATTTCATTGCCGCGTCTGACGATGGATCGTCCCACGCCCACGGCCTCAAGAATCTCGACGACCTTCCCTTCATCAAGCTCGCGCGTCAGTTCAACCTGCTGCACGCTGTCGGCGCCGGCCGGTACAGGGGCGCCCGTCATAATGCGCACGGCTTCCCCCGCCTGCAATTCCCTATGCCAGCCACGGCCGGCGATAGATTCGCCGACAATGCTTAAGCGCGCCGGAACGCTTTCGAGGTCCGCTGCGCGAACCGCGTATCCATCCATCTGGGAGCGGTCAAACGGTGGCAGGTCTGTGTCGGCAAAGATGTCTTCGGCCAGGATGCGGCCGAGGGCCTGAGTAAGCCCAATGGACCCGGACTTCAGTGGCGCAGTTTGTTCGCGAACTATTTGCATGGCTTCAGCAACAGGAATCATCAGGTCTGGGATTCTAGGGAGACTGAGAGTGGTTGG
Organism: Pyrinomonadaceae bacterium; assembly: GCA_036726305.1. Lineage (GTDB taxonomy): Bacteria > Acidobacteriota > Blastocatellia > Pyrinomonadales > Pyrinomonadaceae > JAOAPY01. The sequence goes on from DAIMCP010000136.1 coordinate 2,568, forward strand.
CAATAGGTGATTATGTTTCAACACGGACGGTCAACCGCGAGGTGGGTTAACATCACCGGCGCGATGATGTTCCAGAAGGATCCGCTTAATCATCAAAGCTCAGTGAGTTATGCTGAATCATTCTCCGACAACAATAACAATCGCAGCACCTTTGCGTATCCCACCACGGTAACTGATCCTGATGGCTTCAGTTCTTCTTTCCAATGCAACTATGACTTCGGCGTAAGGACCCGTGCGCAGGGACCGCCGCCTGCCGGACAGTCGCAAGGCCTGATCCAATAATCCATACCGCCGGAATGGCACCGATAAGCCATATGAATTGGGGGGATTATCCAAACGTTTACTCGGACATTGAAATGTCAAGAGCTGCTTCTGAACTTGGGGTGGTGATGTCTAAAGACAATATGAGAAGACCTACAAGACTAGTAACGGCTGGTTGGGTGCGGGACATGCCGCTATTGAAATAAAGTGCAATGGGGCAAAGAATGGAATGTCACCGGATAAGGTAAAGCCATGATGCCACGCGGCGTAAGGAAAAGACGTGATGATAAGTCTCAAACTGCTTAGTCGCCTTAGCCTTTACTTCATAGCGATTTCGGCCGCTACTTTCTTTGGATTGATTCGAACAGTTGAATCACAAGGCGAAGTAGATGCTCCACGCCCCTTTCTTCAGTTTCTTTGTCCGTCGTATCCCGTGCCGGCCAGACGAAAGATGTCGCTGCAAGCCGAAATCGAAGGCGGGAGAGAAACGATGGGTGAGGAAGGTGCAAACCGCATAGGCTATAAGTGGAGTGCATCAGGCGCTAAAATAGTTTCAGGGCTGACAGATCGAATCGTGACTTTCGAACCCCAGCGTAAACCTTCACAGCAAAAGCTCTTCAATGTCGACGTGACGGTAAGAATATCGGGGGTACCTCCAGTCGCGGAAAACGAGAGAACTTGTTCAATCAGGATCGATCCTGCTTGCAAACCACCACGAGTGTTCGCCCGCTACCACGAAATTCCCCTTAAGGACGAAGATGTCATCCTTGGGTCTTTGGCCAAACACTTGATGGGTAATGGTTCGCGTGAAGCCGCCTACATATTGGTGTACGCGGGACTCTCAGCCTGCGCGCGGGAAGCTGAATGGCGGGCCGATCGAGCCCAAAAGTATCTTGTCGATGCGCGTAAAGTAGCCGCGGAAAGAGTATTCGCCGTCGATGGTGGCTTTCGTGATACGCTGACAGTTGAAATATTCACTTCCCGGGCCGGTTCCTGCGGGCCGTTTCCCACACCCAAGCGATTGCCCAGCAATGCACGAATAAGTGGATTCTGCCAGGACAAGTACGCGGGCAAATAGCAATAAGGTTGATGGTTCCGAATGGGCTCCTTATTAACGGCCTTGGAAGCAATGCTCGATCAAGGAAAGTATGTCCATGATATCTAGGGAATAATAAGTAGTTAGGATGCTGACTATGAGAATTGTCATAAGACTGTCGAAGAGAAGTGTGGCATGTCCTTTCGCCCTCCGTTCGGCACGCAGGCGTTTCCACGACCCATACCGCAAGGTTCAATGTGGTAGTACTGCAGGTTACTTATGAGCGGGATGGGTTCTGAAGACAAATTACGGTGGGATAAGCTTCGATCTAAGGGTCGAGCTAGATTTATCTTAGTTCGCGGAGGATTAATGTGGGGCTTGCCGCTTGGAATAGTATGGAATCTTGTAGAGTTCGTGAGGGGCGGTCGTGAGATGCTCGTCTCGAGGTTTTTCGATGAGGGATTGTTCATGCTGTGTGGGTTTTTCCTTGGCGGCTGTTTATTCTCTGCCTACCAGTGGAACAGCTATGAGAATAAGTACCGTTCGACAGATAGTCCCGATTTCGACAATCCATAGCGTAATCATGCTGGCCGCGTCGTAGCTCCATACGGCCTTGTGATTATGTGCGTCATGATTCTGGTCAGAAAATCTAATCCCGATGAACGAGCTGGCGCCGAACCAGATGGTCTTCGTGGCGGCGCAGTATATCTAGGACGCAGCGGGCCACCCCGTAAATGTCCAGCAAACGACCAGCAAAGAAGAGCCGAACGACCCGAATCTCGGCGGTCCTGAGGCGCGGGCCGTCAAGCGCGGAGCAGCAGACGCAACGCGCCGCCATCGATACTGCCAGCGCCACTGGACGGGCGCCTGTGATTGCCGCCGTAAGAGCGCCCGGAGCTTAACTGATCCGCGTTAGAGCGCCCTTCAAGCTGGACAGAAGAGAATCAGCGCGGCTACAGCGCGTACTTTCACTTGATTCAGCGTTACTATTGTCACATTCTACCCGGGTTATCTTCTTTGTGAGGCCGTATGGCTTACCTAAAATTCAAGGTTCTCTGCGCGGCTTTAGTCCTCTTTGCGCTTGCAGGAACGTCTTCTGCGAAGCCATGGCGAGGGATTGTACCAATACAATCTAGCAGAGCAGACGTTGTGCATCTTTTTCGCCAGTGTGCAGACTCAAGTCTGGACTGTGAGTTTGACTTGGGAAATGAGCACGTACGTATGGTGTTTTCAGGAAAATCAAGAGGTGACTTTGATGGATGCGCGAGAGAGTTGCCCATAGGTAGGGTTCTCTTGATCGAGGTCACTCTGAAGAAACCTATTAAACTGAGGGATTCCAGGATTAGACTGAATAACTTTAGGAAGTTTCAACCCTCCTCACCGCCAAATCAAGAATATGCCGGTTACCTCAGTGACAAAGAAGGGCTAATCCTAAAGACCTTTGGAGGGGATATTCTCCAAATCGATCATATCGCTTCGTCGCAAGACAAGCATCTCTGCTCAAACTACTACGAAAACCCCGAAGCCTTCGTCCACGTCGGGCTCTTCTGGGATTGTCCCCCAATTGCTCTTACAGGTCCTAGCAGGGTCCGCGCTGGCGACCAACTTGTGATTTCGGCACAGTCCGTTGAGGATTCGGGAATGACGTTCACCTGGAGCATTACAGGCGGAAAAATAATTTCGGGCCAAGGTACGCGCACCATCACGATCGATGTGACTGGACTGGATGGAAAAGTAATTACAATAACTGCGGAACTTGCAGGGACACTTTGCCCGAGTAGAGATTCTTGCTCTGTTGAGATTATTCGATGACTGACGGCTTTGCATGAGTACCTTGTTTCAGACGAGATCATTAATCGCATTCAGTCAGGTGCTGTGTGTCTCGCTAGTAGCTTGCTTTTGACCCTGCCGGCAGTACTCAGAAGACGATTGATCCAAAAATCATCACTGCAAATGAGGGAG
>DAIMCP010000137.1:0-5643 GCA_036726305.1 Pyrinomonadaceae bacterium
TGTGTGCAGCTTTCTGAACGATCTCGTCGGGATTCCAAGGTAGCCGTGGGCGACTCCAGCTAAGCTTCGAACCCCAGCTTTCTTAGGAGAGGCGCCCCCTTGAATCACTCTGCAGAGGGCGAAACCGCGGGTTGACCTTGGCGTGGGTCACCCCGGAATCGCGCTCAGCAAGGGCGCGTTCTAACCACTCGAACGCCCGATCTACTTGATTCAAGGCGGAGGCGGCTTGCGCTTCGCGCTCAAACCTCAGGAGCCGGTCGGTGTCTCCGGCAATGCTTTCCGGCAGAACTTTCAAGGCCACGCTGCGCCCCAGCCGCATGTCCTCGGCCAAATAGACTTCGCCCATTCCGCCTTCGCCGATCTTCGAGACGATGCAGTAATGCGACAGAGTGGTGTTGGCTGACAGATCGTTATTCATCTTTCATTTGGCAAACTCGACAATAAAGCAGCGTGTCATCGTAATTATCCTGCCGACATTCAGGGCATCGTTTCATGAATTGACTCTATTGGGGGAAACCGGCTTTCTTCAGCACTTCCTGAAAGCGCGGGTCGTCACGCAATGGATCCATGTATGGGTCGAACTTCATTTGGGCCGTATGTTGATCTTTTGTTTCGAGCGCTTCGTTTATAGCAGCGAAGGCCTTATCTTTCTCGCCCAACTCCGCAAAGAACGTTGCCACAAAAAATGGGTAGAGTTTTAGCCGCGTTCGGTCCCCGGTGATCTTCTTCAGGAATCCCGGCCAGTCGCCGCGCGTAAAACTCTCCCGGATAAACTTTGCCGCATCGGGTTCGCCTCTTGCGTCCTGGAGTTTGGCAAGTTCTTCGACAGCTGCGGCATAATCGCGCTTCTGACGGTAAACGTAAAAGAGCTGCAAATGCGCGTACCAAAAATTTGGATCGAGGTCGACGTTCTTTTTGCTCAGCGTTTCACTTTCTTCATATTTTCTTTCAAAGAAAAGCAACTGCGCATAATCGAAGTTTGCTACTGGTGACAAGGGGTCGATCTCCAATGCTCGTCTTAGAGCGATACGGGCTTCTTCGAATCTGCCCATCTCATAAAGATACAAACCGTACCGACGATGACCTTCCATATAATTTGGGTTGAGTTCTGTTGCACGTTTTTGCTCGTGTTCCCCGCAAGCCATGTCCCGGTCATAGCCAAAGCAGACGGCTCCTAAAAGCGAATGCGGCTCAGCTAAGCTCGGATCCAATTCCAGGGCTTTTAGTGCGAGCTCCCGCGCTTTGGGAACCACTTCATTTACCTGCGGGTAACTGTAAAGCGCGAGAAACCAATTTGCCTCGGCGAGTCCTGCGTAAGCCAGCGCGTAGTTTGGATCAATGGCAACTGCCTGTTGGTAGTACTCGATGGCTTGCCTGGCGTCTTTTGCGGTGCGCTTAACGGCGTAGAACCGCCCTTTCAGATACTGTTGATAAGCTTCCGCGTTGGCGGTGTAATTCTTTTCGACTTTCGCTGACTCCGAACCTGAAAGTTTGCTTTTGAGTTTATTTGAAACATCACGGGCAATCTCGCTCTGAAGTGCGACAAGTTCAGAGGATTTGCGTTCATATCTATTGCCCCACAAAATGTTTTCCGTCTGTACGTCGATCAATTCCAAATTGAGTGTCAACTGATCGCCGCGTTGGACGACCCGCCCGGTTAGTATCGCTTGCACATTTAGTTCAGCGGCAATCTTTTTCGAGTCAATCTCTTTGCCTTTGTAACGAAAAACGGATGAACGCGCCTTAACGTTCAGGTTTGGAATCTTTGAAAGACTATTGATAAGCGTTTCCGTCATCCCATCCGAGAGATATTCAACATCAGCATTTCCGCTGTCATTGACAAACGGCATCACTGCAATAGACTCGATTGCGACTGCCGCATAGCGCGCGCGCAGATAAAGAAAGAGACCAACCGCGCCGCCAACCAGCACTACGAGCGTAATCATCGCACCTAGTTTATGCTGCTTGATTCCAGTGATGACGTACTCAGCGCTCGAGGCGGGCTGCTCGCTAACGGACGCCTTGCTGGACGCGCGCACGTCCTCATATGTGCTATCGACCGAGCTGCTCGCATTCGTGGACGGCGCCACCGAGCGCCCTACATCGCTCACGCCCTTCATCTCTTCGAGCAACTCTTCCAGATCGTTGGCAGTGTCGCGAATTGTCTGGTAGCGCTTCTCCGGCTCTTTCGCCAGACACTTGCGGATGGCACGCTGCAATTCCGGAGACGCTGAAGGATTAAGATCAGTGATGGCCGGCGCCGGCTCATAAATGATCTTGTGCAGCGTATCAACCACTGAAGCGCCGGCGAAGGGCCGGTGACCAGTGGCGGCCTCGTACAGGAGGCAGCCGAAAGAGAAGATGTCGGAGCGCTGATCCACGGGTTTAGCCTGGGCTTGTTCAGGAGACATGTAGCCGACTGTGCCCATCACGGCGCCGGGCGTCGAGTGCTGGACGGGCATCATCGCGGTCGCAATCTCGCTTGAACCGAGCCCTCCCTCACGCTCGGGCTTCTGCCCCGTTGCCTCAAGCAGCTTTGCCAGGCCGAAATCCAGAATCTTTGCGTGGCCATCGCGCGTGATCATGATGTTGTCTGGTTTGAGATCGCGATGCACAATTCCTGACGCGTGTGCTTTCGCCAACCCTTCCGCAACCTGGAGCAAGTGTTTGAGGAGCACCTTCAGCTCACTCTTTTCCCGGTAGATCTTCTCTCTCAGGGTCATGCCATCGACAAACTCCATCGCGATGAAGTTCGTGCCCTCGCTTTCACCAATCTCGTAGATATGCGCGATGTTCGGGTGATTGAGAGCCGCAGCCGCTTTCGCTTCCTGAACGAAACGGCGCATGCGGTCCTGGTTTGCAGCAAGGTCAGCAGGCAGAATCTTCAGCGCCACTTTGCGATCGAGCTGTCTGTCCTGCGCCAGATACACCTCACCCATTCCGCCCGCGCCAATCTTTGAGCGGATTTCGTAGCGGCCAAGTCTAGCGCCAGGGGAAACCAGTGTGCTCACTCGCCGCCTTCCTAAGTGTGCTGGCTGCCTGCTGGAGAGAGGCTCCGTATTTCGAGAGCCCTCAGTTCAGATAAGGCGGTGATTGTATCGGAGTTGGAGTTGACGTGCTAGCGCTTGATGATTGTGGCCTGGTCAGGAGCTGTGCAGGTTTCACCTATTGAAAGTGTTGTTAGGCGCGTGGAGATTTGAACCCCGGACCTACCGTCTCAAATCTTTCACCGATGTTCGCCAGGTAGCACTGAACAACAGCGAGGCCACTATCTCACAGCGGCTTTACTCTTCTCCGCTGTCAATATCCAACCGATGTTTTGCAGGGTATTGAGTGCTCGCTCCCCTTAGTGGCGCACCAGAGTTCGATCTCAGTCGATTGAGCAGCGATGGCGGGGGTGTCTTTGCTTTGACACTCCTTAGGGCGACGCCTATACTGCCGCCGAACAGCGAAAAATTTCTTTAGGAGAGATTTCTATGTGCAAACTTAAATTTGCTTTTTTCTTCCTTATTCTCTTCGCATCAGCAAGCCTGAACCTTGCTCAAGCCCAGCCCAGCGTGCATCAACCAACACTCACTCCGCAAAACAGCGGAACGACACTGGGGTTGATCGCGGTGAGTCCCGTAAACTCACGCGTGGTTTGGGCGAGCGGGCGCGCCGGCACGTTTGTGGTCACAACTGACGGCGGTCAGACCTGGAGGTCCGGTGTAGTACCTGGAGCCGCAGGGCTGCAATTCCGCGATGTGCAGGGAGTGAGCGATAAGGTTGCGTATCTCTTGTCGATCGGACCCGGCGCCGCTTCCCGAATCTACAAGACGACCGATGGCGGGGCAACGTGGACGCTGCAGTTTCAGAACCAGGATCCAGACGCATTTTACGACTGCTTCGCGTTTTGGACGCCCAAGCGTGGCCTGACACAGAGTGACTCTGTCAACGGGCGTTTTCCTGTGATTAGCACGACTGATGGGATGACCTGGCTGGACATCGGCGACAACCTGCCGCCGGCACTCGCTGGCGAAGCTTCCTTCGCGTCGAGTGGCACTTGCGTCGCGGCGCAAGGCAAGAACAATGCGTGGATCGTAACCGGTGGTGCTTCCCCGTCGAGAGTCCTGGCGACGGGAGATGGGGGCAACACGTGGAGCGCTTACAGTTCGCCGCTCCGTGGATCACCGAGCGCGGGCATATTCAGCGTCGCTTTCCGGGATGCGTGGCACGGAATCATTGGGGGCGGAGATCTTGATCCGTCAGCCCCGCCATTCGATCAGACCGCCACCTCAAGCGACGGGGGCAAGACCTGGACAGTCACACCCCAGCAGCCGAATATCGGAACGGTCTTCGGACTGAGCTATGCAGGTGAAGTTGGCATAGGCCGCGGATCCGAAGGCGAGGACAACAACTCGGCCAACGCGAACCAGACGGTAGTGGTCACTGGCCCCGGAGGCGCAGCCTGGACACCTGATGAAGGGAACACCTGGTTCACCTTGCCCGGCGTGACTGGCTACTGGGCCGTCGCATTCGGAAGCCCGAAGGTCGGTTGGTTTGTTGGAACTGGTGGACGCATTCTGAGGATTGATTTCTAGCTCCAGTTAAGAACTGAGGAAATCAAAGGACAGAGGCGAAAGCCTCCGCCAACCGGTAAGAGGCCAGTGCCAAGCGCTGGCCTTTCGGTTTTTGCGCAGTCCGCAGGAATTATGACGACTGCGATTGTTCATAATGAAAAGGGGCCTATTGCGGGCCCTTTTCAGCATGGAGTCGCGCCATAAAAACGGTGCAGCAGCTTAGAATCAATAGGAGATTATCAAGCTGAAAGCGGTGCCAGAACCGCCTACGGTAGCAGGCGTGCACACGCCTCGCGCACCACCAATCACGTTGCAGGCAATCTCAGAGAACCGCCTGCGGGGGTGGGGGGAAGGATTGAATAGCCGTGCGGCTCGAATTTTTCAAAATATTCCGGTCGGATACTTCGCATTTCTCAATTACTGCGCCGCATTGATCTGCATAAGTCTGTTAATTGTTCTACCCAATCGAAACATACTGGCCTGCACAATCGTAAAACGAGATTGATGAAAGCAGTCGTCTACCACAAGAGTGCCTCGGGTGACGTCCTCAAGCTGGAAGAGGTCGAGCAGCCGGTTCCGAACGACGATGAAGTGCTAATCAAGGTTCGTGCCGCTTCAGTCAATCCACTTGATTCTCATTTATTGAAGCACCCTTGGATGCGCCGCATCATGTCCAGATTAAGCAAAGCGCGGATCACGGGGCCGGGGCGCGACGTGGCGGGAGAAGTCGAAGCAGTAGGCGCGAGCGTTAGGCAGTTCAAGCCGGGCGACAACGTGTTTGGCGGGTGCGGCGGGGCGTTTGCCGAGTATGCGTGCGCTCGCGAATCATCTCTGGCGCTGAAGCCGGATAACGTGTTGTTTGCGGAGGCCGCGTCTGCACCGGTGGCGGGACTCACCGCCTTGCAGGGTCTGCGCGACAAGGGAAAGGTTCAGCCGGGCCAGAAGGTTCTGATAAACGGGGCGGCCGGCGGCGTCGGCACGTTCGCCGTACAGATTGCCAAATCATTTGGCGCGGAAGTCACCGCGGTGTGCAGTGCGAGGAATGTAGAGATGGTTTTGTCGATCGGCGCAGATCATTTCTTTG
>DAIMCP010000138.1:0-5403 GCA_036726305.1 Pyrinomonadaceae bacterium
CTAAAGATTTAGTGTAGTTGGGGTGACGGGCGGCACGCTGGAAGCGTGCGGTCCCAGGAAAGGCGAATGAACAAATTGACTTGCCGTTCGTAACAACTTGGGAAAAAGACGTCAGATTAATTGCAGACAGGCGGAGCCGTAGCGGTATAGGATCCCAGGACGTCGCAGCTGTTCTGCTTTCAAACTATGCATCTTGTCCTACCAATTGAGATAAGACGATTGAGCGATTGCTCATTTCAAGACGCTGTGAACATCTGGAACAAGGGATTCGAGGGCTACTTTGTTGACTTAACGCTCTCCCTGGATGGTTACCTCGCGCGTTTGCAGCGAGACGGACTATCACCTGAGAATTCATTGCTGGCCTTTTCGGAGAACAAGCCAGCTGGGTTCCTGCTAAATGGCATCAGGATGAGCAGGGGACGCAAGGTGGCCTGGAACGGAGGAACTGGTGTCAGCCCCGAGTTTCGCGGCCGCGGCGTCGGCAAGGCGCTATTGAGAGCGACTAGCGATCTGTATGAGAAAGAGCGGGTGGAAATCGCTACTCTCGAAGCAATCAGCGAGAATAGAAATGCTATCGCGCTTTATGGGCGATTTGGCTATGAAATTGTAGACCGGCTGCTCTCTCTCACACATACAGGACCGTTGGCTGAGAACGCATTTCAGGTAAACGGTTCGCAGGAGTATACAGTGAAGCAGGTCCCGCCGGCCGCGGTGGCGGCACTCGAATTTTTTCCGCCCCTCGTGCCCTGGCAATCAGATTGGCAGAGCTTGAATCGCAATCACGGGCAGGCGTTAATCGTTTCGGACGCGAGCGGTGTGTCGGTGGGCTACTCTCTCTTCAGAAAAAAGCGTGATGAGCAGGGAAACCTTGTCGAAATTGTATTGGATCAATGTGTCGCCATTCCTGGCCGCAATGCGCGCGCAATATGTGCCTGTGCCCTGCGAAGTGTTTACGCCCCGCTGGACCTTGCTTGCGGACGCTCAACTTACAACTTCAGCAAGTCAAATGAAACAGTATTGCTGCTGCTCATTGATGCTGGTTTTACCAACCTCATCGAACAAGTACATATGGTGCGAACGCTGGCGACAGCCGGTACAGAATCAATCTGAGACGTGAGAAAACTATGACAGATAATACCATCAACTTGCTTCGCGACTTGATAGCTATTGATTCCGTAAATCCTTCACTTGTGACGGGTGGAGCGGGAGAGCAGGAGATTGCCGGCGCGGTCGCAGAGTATATGCGCCACATCGGCCTGGACGTGACCGTAACCGAAGTCGCGCCGGGTCGCTGTAATGTTATTGGTGTCCTGGAAGGACAACGGCCCGGCAAAGCCTTGATGTTCTGCGGACACCTGGACACCGTGGGTGTCGAAGGGATGGAACGACCTTTCGATCCCCTCGAACGTGAGGGACGGATCTATGGACGCGGCTCCGGCGACATGAAAGGGGGGCTGGCGGCAATGCTCGAAGCAGCGCGTGCCCTCGCACACAACGGTGGCTGGCAAAGCGGAAGGCTGATTGTAGCGGCAGTAGTCGACGAAGAATACGCCAGTATCGGCGCTGACGCGTTAGTCAATGACTGGCAGGCTGATGCCGCCATCGTCACCGAACCCACCGGGTTGGTTGTGGCCATCGGCCATAAAGGTTTTTCCTGGCTCGAAATAACTACCGAAGGGCGGGCTGCGCACGGGAGCCGGCCACTTGAGGGTCGCGACGCAATCCTCTACATGGGGCGCGTCTTGCAACAACTGCAGGCCCTCAATCAAAAATTACAACAGCAGGCTCCGCATTCTTTGCTGGGCCATCCCTCGCTGCACGCCTCGCTGATCGAAGGTGGTCGAGAGATGTCTACTTATCCTGACAAGTGCCTGCTGAAAATTGAGCGGCGCAATGTCTCTGGCGAACGAGCGGGAATCGCCCTCATGGAAGTCGAAGAAATCCTCGCCTCGCTAAAGCGGGAAGACCCGGAGTTTGCGGCGAGCGCAAGACTCTTGTTTGAAAGGCCACCGTACGAGACACCGCCAAGCAATGATTTTCCACACTTGTTGGAAGGGGCGGTGCGAAGCATCGGTCACGCTACCTGTCGCGAAGGAATGAGTTATTGGACAGATGCCGCAGTGCTTGGCGCTGCCGGGATTCCATCCGTGATCTTTGGACCCGGCGGCATGGGCTACCACGGACTGGAGGAGTACGTGATTGTGAATGACGTGTTAGCTTGCCGTGATGCGCTAATCGTCGCTGCGCGGGAATTCTGCGTCTGAAGGAGTCACACGAGTAAAAGTACCATGCCTGTCAGCTCGGACCGCAGGCATTGCAGACAAGGCAGGAACGATCTGCGAACACGAATTTATCCTCAGTAGTATTGGTCTCAGGTGAAGGGAGGGCGTCCCGTTTGCTCGGGAAGCCCTCCTGCTTAGTGTTATTGGTTGGTAATGGTTGCCGTGGTGCCGTCGAATTTCGTGATGTTGATGGTGAACGGCTCGTTGTAGCCCTTGGCCCGGTCACGCAGGACGCTGAGCGCAACTTGCTCGCCCAGCAGGATTGACCAGTAGGTGGAGCTGCGGAAGTGGATGCCGGCGTGAATTCCGTGACCGAACGAAATGTTGAAAGCCAGTTTGTTCAACTCGCCATTGATGTCCAGGTTGTCGCGGTCCGCTCCCGTGTAGGTGTTGAGCGTGAGGCCTGACGAGTCCGGCTCATACACGTCGCGTCCGGAAGGGAAGGACACGGGGTCACTGTAGTTTTGGAGCAGAGGCCGAATCTTTTGGCTGCCGTTGAAGAAGAACTTCAGGGCAGTAATGCACGCGCCGCCGACGGTGCCGTGCCCCGTAGGATAGCAGGGATGCGTCGGCGAGCCTTCGGGGAACGGCTGCGATAGCAGATAGGTGCCGGGGTTCTGTGCGAAGACGAGCGGCAACGCCGCCGAGTTCAGCACGTCCGGGTGCAGTTCTGCCGCCGCTTGTGGCATTGGAACGGCATTGGTCTTGCGCGCATGCACTAGCGCGCCGTACTCTTCGGGGCGCTGACGCAGGTCTTTGATCCACTTGTGGAACCAGGCGGCTTTGAGCGCTCGGGTAGCCATCTCGCAGAGTGTGCCGGCCGCGTCCGGCCCGCCCAGGGTGGCAAAGGCTTTTTGCGTCAGTGAGCCATTGTAAGGACTGCCCGGATTCGGCGCAGCGTTCATCCCTGCGAGGATCAAAAACGCCGTGAAGTAACCCTGAAAGAGCACGTCCACACGGGTGTAGGCCGCGAGGTCGCGCCCGTCGCGGACATAGCGCAAGGTGGGGTCAGAGTTCACCGGGCCTTCCGAAGCGCCGCCGTTCTGGATGTTTTGGTACGTGCTGACCTGTTTCATGAATTCCTGACCGGGCAGGAAGGTCCGATACTTCTGATCCAGGAACTGCGCCCCGTAGTTCGTTGGCTGAACCATAAACTGCGAGACGTATGGCCCCATGACGTTACCGTCGCCGGGGACAATCTGCCCGCGGAAAAGGTTCTGCCGCGTGACCGGGCGGGGGATTTGATTATTTCCGGGGCTATTGACGTAGGACAGATTGTTCATGTCAGCCACAGCCTGCCCGACCAGCGCGTTCGTCCCGTAGTCTGCGAACGATACGTCGCGCACCAGCCCGGCCCAGTAATGCTCGACCTGTTCAGCCGCCGTTTGCGCGCTGCGGGTTGTCGGGCAGGCCGGGATGACGGTGGCGTGTGAGTCGAGACCTTCGAGGTCGAAGGCCAGCGAAACCTGCGGGCCGTTGAGCTTAGAGTTCGGCCCACCACCGGGCGTCCCGACTACGATATTGGTGAAGTCGGTTTGCCTGCCTGTCGATAAGGCGGTAATCAAACTTTGGACGGCGATTGCATTTGGCACGCCGAGGGCGTCATGCAACAGTCCCTTGGAGTAGAGGCCGCTGAAGTCTGTGTACCGAGCGTCGTCGCCATTGTCCGCTTGAATCGGATAGCTGATCTTCTCGGCCGCGGCCGTTTTCTGGCGAAATGAGTAGCTGTCTTGCGCGCGGTTCGCAGAGTTATAGCCTGCGACGGCCGCCTCGGCGACTGACCCTTCTCCGCCGAGCAAAGGTTGAAGGGGAACTGCCGCCGCTACAGCGGCGACGGTTGCGGCGCATTTTACAAAGTTTCGTCTGCTAACCTTCCCAGCCTCGGTTTCAGAACCTGAAGTAATTTCACCGAGCTTGCCTGGGAATTTAGGTTTGCCGGTGGTTTCAGTGGGGGTTTCGCTTTTCATGAGATTTCCTCCTTTAGGATGGGGCGACGCCCAACGATTGGTTCTTACCTTCAGCTCCGCACAGCACTGAGGGTCGATGGACACAGCCTTTGTCGATGGTGGTGAGAATTAGGTCGATTTGAGTCAAGACTCACCGAGCCTGAACAGAAAGCTGTGCGCGTTGCGCATATTTCGTGTCATCTTATTCCAGCATGGACAATTTGCCAACGATATTCTGCTCCGTCTGACCTGAGCCGTTCCGCAGGTTGATCCGCGTCTGGCTTCTGGTTGATTTTGATCCATCCTCTAACTCGCCGAGCTTTACGTGTTGGACTCATGCTGACGGGCGAGAGCAGACAGAGCTGGAATTCCCGGTTCGGTAACAAAGGCAGGCCAGGACACCACCGCCGCTCGCTATGTTTTGAAAACTTCCTCTGCTATCTTTACGTAAAATTGACACCAATCCTTATGCGGCCATAGAAACAATGTCAGCTAGCGAAACTACTTTGGGAAAGAAGATCGCGGACGCCGGCGCGGAGCTGGATGCCTGGGTGCGTGAAGTTGTGCAGTGGCATTTTGATCCTGAAACGGGCTGCCCTTTCTGGTTGGACTATGCCGCGAGGCTCGACTGGGATCCACGTAAGGAAATCCGCACCTATGTGGATCTCGATCGTTTTGGCTTCTTTGAAGATGAATGGCTCCGTGGTCGCGATGTACGCCGTTGGGTGCCGCAGGGTTACGCAGGCCGGCCAGTCTACACCTTCGAGACCGGCGGCAGTACGGGAGTACCCAAATCCAGAATAAGCATTGAGGACTTTCGTCTCGATTATGAGGCATTCAGCGACACGCTGCCCAGCGAGTTCTTTCCGCGCGGCGCGGACTGGCTATCGCTTGGACCCACTGGTCCTCGTCGCCTGCGCCTGGCCGTCGAGCACCTGGCCCAGTATCGCGACGGCATCTGCTTCATGGTTGATCTGGATCCACGCTGGGTAATCAAACTGATCAAGATGGGCCAGGCCAAAATGGCCGAACAATACAAACAGCACGTAATCGAGCAGGGACTGACACAGTTGCGCGCGCACGACAACATAAAGTGCCTCTTCACGACCCCAAAGTTGTTGGAAGCTTTGTGCGAAAAAGTTTCGCTTAAGAAACTGGGCATCACGGGTGTGTTT
>DAIMCP010000139.1:0-5121 GCA_036726305.1 Pyrinomonadaceae bacterium
GACCATCACCGAGACAGGGCTACAACTCAAGTCGGGCGAGCACCTCGACGCCGACATCATCGTGACGGCCACGGGCCTCGTGCTAAAGCTCATGAGCGGACTGCAACTCACGGTTGACGGTGCTCCTGTGGACCTGTCGAAGACGATCACCTACAAAGGGATGATGTACAACGATGTCCCGAACCTTGCTTCGGCGCTCGGCTACACGAACGCGTCCTGGACGTTGAAATGCGACCTCACGTCCGAGTACGTCTGCCGGCTTTTGAAACACATGGACCAGCACGGCTACGCGCAGTGCACCCCACGCTTGAACGACACTGAGATCACGGCGGAGCCCGCCATCGACTTCACTTCCGGCTACGTGCTGCGGGCGCTCCACACCCTGCCGCAACAGGGCTCGAAAACGCCCTGGCGCGTACACCAAAACTACGTGAAGGATCTTTCAATGCTTCGGTTCGGCCGCGTGGACGATGGGACGATGGAGTTCAAACCGGCGCCGCGCAAGTTTCAGAACAATAAGGCTGAAAGCGTTCGCTAATTCCAGCCCAGGGTTGCTGCAACCCTGGGTTAGAAATGCGAAAAAGACTCTTCGCAACTCTGAAGGAGTTGCGACTGCTTTGCGAACAGCGAACCGCGACGCAACCCTTTCAGGGTTGCGCTGTCGTGAAGAGATGCGCTTCGTCCCAGGGTTTCAAGGCAAACCCTGGGCTGGAATTGGCGAACGCTTTCAGCGTAATTAAGGGCGCAGAGCTAGCGCTGGAGCCTGCCAACCAAATGAGCTCCATCGACGTTCGTCCCAGGCTGTGCAGCGTCATGCTCACACAGCGACTCCAGCTATTGACGTGGGATTACCTCGGGGGTATTCTGCGCCAGTCACGGGCTGGCAATAGAACCGTAACGGAGTTGCTAGTGAGAGACTCCGACTCACAAGACCTCGAAGTCTCACCTCGGTAAATTGATTTTTTTCACACCCATCACGAACAAGGCTAGCTCTGGTGCTTAACCCCTTCGTTAGGCTCTTTCGCTCAAAATGGATGCGGCGACAGAGACAACGCATAAAGCATCCCACCAATCTCGGAGGACAGAATGAAAAACGCACATTTCTCACGACGTGACTTCATCAAAAGCGCCGGTGTTGCTGGAGGGCTCTTATTACTCCAGCCGTCCGCCGGTGCGCAGACCAAGGATTTCATTTTTCGGAGGCGATGCAGAGATGCCGGTGCGATTGTCAGAAAAAATTTCAAGAATCTGACGGCGGCCGAACTCACAGCTTTCAAGAATGGCGTGTCGGTTATGAAATCACGCGCGGCTAGCAACCCGACCAGCTGGGCCTACCAGGCGGCCATTCACGGAACCACTGCTACGCCAGTTCAAACCGCCTGGAACACGTGCCAACACAACACCACGCATTTCTTTTCCTGGCATCGGATGGAGCTTTGCTTTTTTGAAAGGATTCTAAGAAAAGCCTCCGGTATGCCGAGTTTAGGATTGCCCTATTGGAACTACAGCGACTCCTCTGATCCGAATGCCCGCTTTCTGCCGGCCGCCTTCCGTACCCCGGCGAATGCAACCAACCCATTGTTCACCGCAAACCGTAACCCGAATCTCAACAACGGAACTGCACAGCTGTCAGCGTCGGCTGTCAGCCTGGCTTCCGCAATTCCGGGTCCGGTGGGTTTTTATCCGTTCAGCGGTAATGTCTACGGCACGCCGCACAGCGCTGTTCACGGTGGCATCGGCGGCTGGATGGGTTCAGTCCCGACCGCCGCTCAAGACCCGATTTTCTGGCTGCATCATTGCAACATAGATCGCCTATGGAACCGTTGGTTGGATGCCGGAGGGGGCCGGGCTAATCCGCCGGCCACGGATACGGTCTGGCACAATACAAAATTTACCTTTTTTGATGAGTTTGGTGAGCAGGTGCAAATGACCGGAGCGGAACTCTTAAACCCCAATGTGTGTGGATGCCGGTCCTGTTACGACGAGGAAACTGTCTTCACAATTTGGGAGATCGCCACCGAACGCCTGCGGTTAGTCGAACTCCAGATCGGCTTTTACAAAAAACCGCTGGTCCTGGACGCGCGGCGCCTGAAATTCGAAATAGAGTTTAACGATAAAGCGCAAGGAGCATTTGAACGCTCCTTAAAAGCCGCCAAACCCGAGGAGGAATTGCAATTCAAGCTCAACTTTGAAGGGTTGAAGGTTGAGAAACCTGTCGACTTCTTCTATGAGGTCTATTTGAACCTTCCCGACAACATCCAGGAACCGAATTACACAATGGAGAACTACGCCGGAAACCTGGCGTTTTTTGGCGCCGAGCAAACGCATGCACGGCACGGAGAAAAAGCTGAGTTGACATTTAGCGCCAACATTACCGCCGGTGTAAAAAGGCTAAAGGCCTTCCAACAGCAAAGAAGCGTCTCGGTTACCCTCGTGCCGAGCGCACTCGAAACAAGAGCTGGCAAGCGTTTGCCGGTTCGCTCCGATGCCAGGATCACAGTCGATCAAGTTAGCTTGAGTGTCGACGAACCCGACAGATAAGTTGAAGGTGATTGGGCTGACACTGCGGCGAGGCTAAGTCTCGCCGCAGTTCATACTTTAAGCAGCACGGCTACGCGCGGGCACCCCATGAGTATGGATCCGTTCACTTGGGCTTCAGTCCCGGAAGGGCGAAATGTTTATAGGCGCAGAATCCGAGCAGAGCCGTCTCAGCTCCGACAAAGGTCTAACTTCTTGTTTTCCTGGCAAGATTTGTCTGACCCAGGTTCCCCCGTCCCGTAGGGACCCAATGTTTATAGAACGGGCGAGGTCCGAGAAATTCTCCTCGCTCCAGCGGAGCGAAACCGAAGCTGTCTTAGGTAGCAACCCCGGAAACATTGCGCTCCGCTGGAGCGCCGGTCACCTTCATAACCGTTTATCTATAAACATTTGGCTCCGCTGGAGCCGGCCCATTCTGGTCGCTCACTAGCCTTCTGGTCCCAGGCACTCCTCAGCGCGGTAGCCGGATTTAATCCGGCGTCTGATCCAAGACCTGACGGTCGTGGCGACTTTGGGTTACGGTCGTTTAAGATCTGTTCACGGTCTGGCAAAGCGATGTAAACTGCCACCACGTATTCCAAGAGTGTCTGGATGGTGGACTCCAAACTGTGATATTCGCCGGACGCTAATCCGGCGCGGGTTCGACTCCATGCCACTGCGCCGCCAATTAACACTCCCGCTGTGAGGCCATAGAAATGAAACTCCCAGGATCATTATCAAGACCAGACATCGCAACCAAAGTCGACACACTCTGGTCCAACACTCCAACCAGCGTCGCAAGAGTCTGGACCATCGTCGGCCTGGCGCTTCTGGCCGTCTCCTTCCCGACCTACGCCCAGAATGGCGCCCAAAATACGAGACGCTCTACAGCGCCGCCCGCTATTTCGTCAGCGAGTTCCGTAAAGGCCACGAATGACTGGCTGCAATTCCGCGGCCCAAATGGCACTGGCGTCGCAGACGGCCCTACTCTGCCCGCGCAATTTGGCGCTAAGAAGAATCTCGCCTGGAAAGCAGTGGTACCGTTCGGGCGATCATCGCCGGTGGTCACGGCTGATCGCGTTTTCCTGACGGCCAGTGAAGGCGACAAACTAGTCACGCTCGCCCTCGATCGAAAAACCGGAAAACTGTTGTGGCGTCGTGACGTTGTCCGCGCGCGCCACACACCCATCTACAAGGCCAACGACGCTGCTTCACCAACGCCGGTGAGCGACGGGAAGAACGTCATCGTCTTTTTTGCCGATTTTGGCTTGATCAGTTACGGACCGGATGGAAGCGAGCGTTGGCGCGTCCCCTTAGGACCATTCAGTAGTTTCTACGGCATGGCCGGCTCGCCGGTGCTCGCGGGAAACACACTGGTGCTGGTGGCCGACCAGCGGGCAAACTCATACATCCTTGCCGTTGATGCGCGAAACGGAAAAGTTCTTTGGAAGAAAGACCGGACGAATTACGAAGGGTGGTCCACTCCGGCTGTCTACACACCCAAAAACGCGCCGGCCCAACTCCTGGTGCTGGGTTCAAATACACTGGATGGCTATTCGCTCGATAAAGGAGAGCGATTGTGGTGGGTCACGAAAGTAGGAACATATCCGAAGGGAGTGCCCGCTCTCAGCGGCGACATGGTTTACGTAAACGGCGAAGGCGCCGATCAGCCGTTTTTACCGTCCTACGAAGACAGCCTGAAGAAATATGACAAGGACAACGATCAACGAATCCAGCATGAGGAGATGAAGGTCGAGCCGCAGATGCAGGAACATTTTGGCTGGCTCGACGCCAACAGCGATGGCCATATCGATCGAGCGGAATACGACTTTGTGCGCACCGGCACCAGCACTTCCGGACATGGGATTACGGCTGTCCGGCTGGCTGGCGGCGCCGGTGATGTCACATCAACGAACGTTGTCTGGCGACTGAAGAAATCCTATCCAAATATTCCCTCGCCCCTGGTCTATCGTGACGTGATGTACCTGATGAAAGAAGGAGGCATAGTCACGAGTTTAAATCCCGCGACTGGGGAGGTTTTGAAAATGGGCCGCACGCCTGAGGCGCTCGAAGAATACTACGCATCGCCGGTAGCGGCCGATGGAAAGATCTTCATGGTAAGTGCGAGCTGCAAGGTAACGGTGCTTAAAGCAGGCGCGCAATGGGAAATCCTGGCAACCAACGATCTTGACGAAGAGTGCTGGGCCACGCCGGCAATCGCCGGCAACAGCTTAATCATTCGCACGCGCAGTTCGTTGTATTCCTTCGCGGATGGGGTGAAGTAGAGATGAGCAAATATCGTCAGCGCGGCTATATGGACAGTGATCGCGAGTCGGAGCGACCAAAGTCGCAATCCAAGCCGCAATCAAAACCTCCCGATCGTGAGGGCCCGCGCTCGCCACGCATGATGGCCTTTAGCGAGGCGTCGAAGTGCAGCGCGTGCGGAGCCAAGACTCCCGCGAACATCAACTTCGACAGTACTTGCCCAAAGTGCAAGGCTGACCTTCACAGCTGCCGGCAGTGCACACATTTCGATCCGGGGGCGCGCTTCGAATGTAATAAACCGATCCCCGCACGGATAGTGAACAAACACGCGCGCAACCA
>DAIMCP010000140.1:0-5118 GCA_036726305.1 Pyrinomonadaceae bacterium
GGAGGAGATGCGCCAGTCGCGCCGTATCATTCAACAAGCATTGGATAAATTGCCCGATGGCCCGGTCAGCGCCAAGTTGCCAAAAGTGATTAAGCCGCCGCCGGGGGATTACTATCATTCTATTGAAGGACCAAAGGGTGAGATTGGTTGTTATCTGGTTTCCGATGGCTCGGCCCAACCATATCGTATGCGCGTGCGACCGCCATCATTAATTAATTTGCAGGCGCTGCGGCAAATGTGCATCGGTCATCTGGTGGCGGACGTGGTGGCCATCATCGGTACGCTGGATATTGTTCTGGGTGAGATCGATAGGTAGTGGCAGCAGCGGTTTTGTAGTTGGTTGTTTGTAATTAGCTCTTTGAGCTTGGTACTTTGAGGCTGTTTTGAGAGTTTCAATGTCTAACTGTCTCAACCTGAGCACAAGTTCATAGCAGAGTCACTGATCGGTCAGACTTTCAAAAGCATCATGTTCTCATTCTTTGCTCCGGTAAACTTCGTTGACGATTTGCTCGGCCGTTTCTTCCGGCCCGAGATGATCAATAACGTCGTCTGGCCGGTAATTCAAATCGGCCTCGTCGTCACCGTAGTAGCGATCTGGGTGGCCTATGGCACCTATCTCGAGCGCAAGATTTCTGCGTTCATGCAAGCAAGGCTGGGCCCGATGCGGGTTGGTCCATGGGGGTTGTTGCAGCCAATCGCCGACGGGCTCAAGCTTTTGAACAAAGAAGACTTTATTCCCGATAAGGCCGATCGCTGGATCTTTTTCTGCGCGCCGTATATCGCGGTGGTCGCCGCTTTTATTGTTTTCTCCGTCATTCCCTTCGGGCCTGATTGGGCGGTGATCACGGACGTCAACATCGGTCTGTTGTTTGTTATCAGCGTGTCCAGCGTTGGTGTGCTGGCCCTGATTCTGGCGGGCTGGTCCTCAAACTCCAAATACGCATTGCTGGGCGGACTGCGCTCAAGCGCACAAATGGTCTCCTACGAAGTTGGCATGGGCCTGGCTTTGATCGGCGGATTGATGTTCGCGCGTAGCTTGTCTTTGTCGAGTATTGTTTCCGCCCAGGCTTCGGATTCTGTGTGGTACATCGTTTATCAACCCGTCGGGTTCCTGATTTTTTTGATCAGCGGCATCGCTGAGAATAATCGCGCTCCCTTCGACTTGCCAGAGGCCGAGTCGGAACTCGTAGCCGGATTTCACACTGAGTATTCCGGTTTTCGCTGGTCGCTGTTTTTCATGGCTGAATACGCCGCCATGGTTGTGGTGTCCGCAATGGCCACTACAGTTTATCTCGGAGGCTGGTATTTTCCTTTTGTTTATAAGCTCGAGGCGAGTGGCCGGCACAATGCTTATGTGCTAGTGAGCTTACTGGTCTTTATCACAAAACTGGCGCTGATCCTCTATCTGTATTTTTGGCTGCGATGGACTCTGCCTCGCTTCCGCTACGATCAGTTGATGGACATTGGCTGGAAGTGGTTGATCCCTTCAGCATTGATCAATATCGTGTTTACCGCCTTTAGTGTTTTTCTGGTTCAGGCCCTCGATGGTTGGCACGGCCTGGCCACAATTCAATCAATGTCTCAGGGATTGAATCTGACCGGCACCGGTAAACTGATTATGATTGGTCTGGGGATCGCCGGCCTTCTGTTAACTGGCGGCATATTATCCATGATTAACTGGCGCTCACGAGACTTTCATTTGAAGAGCCAGCGCCGGAATATTCGCCTGGTCAGCGTCCCGAGCGGCACAGGCGCAGTCGCATCCACAAAGCCGGCGGCGGCCACCGAAGCATAAGAGGTAGCCTCATGGCGTTAGTAAAAGCTCTGAAACCCAGTCTCGCGCAAAAGCTCAAGCGCTTTTTTCTGTTTGACCTGCTCAAGGGCCTCAACCTGACGTTGAAGTACAACATTGGTGCAGCTACGGACAAGGACGCAGTGGCGGGCAAGGGAATTTACACCGAGCAGTATCCGAAGGTTCGTCCCGATGTCGCACCACGCTTTCATGGCGCGCCGCGACTGAACATGGATCCGGAAACCCATGACACCTTGTGCATCGCCTGCAATCTATGCGCGCTGGCTTGTCCCGAAGATTGCATCGACGTGCTGGCAATGGACGTTGAGGTGGTGGTGGCCGGCAAGCCGCGCCGCAAGAAAGTGCTGGATGAGTTTATCTTCGATACTTCACGCTGCATGTTTTGCGCGTTGTGCCAGGAGGCCTGCCCGACTTCATGTTTGGAACTGACGCAGGACTTCGAGCTGGCAACCTATTCACGGGCCGGCTTTGTCTGGAATCGTGAGATGCTGGAGCAGGGAAGAGAAACGGTCAAGTATAAGTCATGAGAATTTCGGATTGCGAATTGCGGATTGCGGATTTCAAAGCCGAATCTAAAGCGCAATTCGAAATTTCTTATCTCTTGTAAGTTGAATGTAAACCGAAATTCGCAATTCGCAATTTCTTATGATTCTATCTGGTTGGGAAGCAATCTTTTTCTGGTTTTTCGCCATCGCTGCCATTTTCGCGGGGCTCTTGACCGTAATGGCCCGCAACACCGTTCACTGCGCGCTTTTCCTAATCTCGTCGCTAATCTCGGTCGCCGCGCTCTTCGTTTTGCTGCGGGCAGAATTCATAGCCGGCGTGCAAATCCTGGTTTATGTGGGAGGCGTGATGGTGTTGTTCCTTTTCGTCATCATGCTCGTGAATGTTGGTCTCGAAGAGCGCGGCAATATTCCGATTTTCAACCATACGCCGCAGGTTGCCGCCAGCCTCGTCTTTTGCCTGTTGCTGGTGTTCGGGTTGCTCTACGCTGTGAATACTGGGGTGATCGGTTTACAGGCGCGCGATCTTAAATCTGAAGAGGCTGTCGGCTCCAAAAAGAATCAGGAACAGGGCCTTGAGACTGCAGCCACCGGAACAGCGAAGATCAGCAGATCCACTGAGGAAATCGGCGCCAGTCTCTACCGCTACGCATCCCTGCCTTTTGAAGTTGCCAGTGTCTTGTTGTTAGTGGCCATCATCGGATCGGTGATGCTGGCGCGCACGATTAAACAGGAAGCTGCGGTAGATGACGTCGCCCCCGTTGTCCTGCACGAGGAAATCAAGCGCGAACCTGAACTTGCGGATTTTGAACGTTCCGCCGCGGAGCCGATGTCGGAAACCAATGTTTAGTATGCTCTTGCCAATCTTAATTTTCCTCCAGACGGAAGGCACGCGCACGCCTTCCATTGTCTGGGAGCGCGTCCAACACCCGGATCTGTCAAAGTTTCTGGTCATCGCTGCGCTGCTTTTCATCATCGGTGTAGCCGGTGTGCTCACGCGTCGCAACATCATTGTCATTTTCATGTCGATTGAGTTGATCCTGAATGCCGCGAATTTAAACTTCATTGCCTTCGCGCGCTATCTGCAGGAAACAGGCAATCCAAATGCGGTCGCGGGTCAGATTTTCACTGTCTTCATTATTGTAGTGGCGGCGGCCGAAGCCGCCATCGGGCTGGGCATCGTCATCGCTTTGTACCGAAATAAGGAAACGATTTTGCTCGATCAGATTGACTTGTTGAAGTGGTGAGGGAAGTTATTGGTTTTAGGTCTTTGGTCTTTGGTCTTGGGTCTTTGGACCTTGTCATTTATTCGAGAGGCCACCTGGCGGCGCTAGGCGATCTAAAACCAAAGACCAAAGACCAAAGACCAAAGACCAAAGACCTAAAACCAAACCTAACGCTCAATGTTTAAATTCATCTGGCTTGTTCCCCTGCTACCGCTGGTCGGCGCCGCTCTCAATGGGCTGCTGAGCCGCGCGCTTCGCTTTTCTGAGCGCACGGTGTCGGGCCTGGCGGTAGGTTCGGTCGCGCTCGCGTTCCTGCTGGCGCTGGCGGCTGTCTACTCCTACGGGTTTGGCAGTGACGCACGGTGGCCCAAAGCCTTCGTCACCAGCGAAGACGGGGGGTTCGTTTACAACTGGATTCCTGGCGGCGCCGTTCGTTTGACGCAGGGCGCGAAAGAGCGCGCAGCTATGCCACCACAAGCCCCGCACACCTCCGTGCTGGATGTTGAGTGGAGTTATCAGCTCGATCCGCTTTCCGCCATCTTCATGCTGGTGGTTACCGGAGTCGGTCTTTGCATTTTTGTTTTCGCGACCGGCTACATGCATGGCGATGCCGGTTTCTATCGCTTTTTTGCCTACATGGGCTTGTTCATGTTCATGATGCTGGTGCTGGTCATGGGCTCGAACTTCCTCATGATGTTCGTCGGCTGGGAAGGCGTCGGCCTCTGTTCCTACCTGCTCATTGGCTATTACTTTGATCGTCAGGAAGCCGCCAACGCGTCCCGCAAGGCGTTCATTACCAACCGAGTGGGTGACTTTGGTTTTGCCCTGGCCGTAGCGGCGGTGATTGCGACCTTTGGCACCAGCCAATACACCGAGGTCATGTCACAGGCTTCGGGCTACCCGATTGAGTTACTGGGTCACTGGGGCATCATGTCCTGGATTGCCCTCGGACTCTTTATCGGTGCCTGCGGCAAATCGGCTCAGCTGCCCTTGCATGTCTGGCTGCCCGATGCCATGGCCGGGCCCACACCTGTCTCGGCCCTGATCCATGCGGCCACCATGGTGACGGCCGGTTTGTACATGCTCACGCGCACCAACGTTATTTTCCAGCACTCGCAAACAATGATGCTGGTCGTTGCGATTGTCGGTGCCGCGACCGCCATCTTCGCAGCCACAATCGGAATCACTCAGAACGACATCAAGAAGGTACTTGCGTACTCGACCGTATCGCAGCTCGGTTTCATGTTCCTAGCGTGTGGCGTGGGATCATTTGTTATTGGCATCTTTCACGTGATGACGCATGCCTTCTTCAAAGCCCTGATGTTCCTCGGCGCCGGCAGTGTTATTCATGGAATGCATCACGAGCAGGACATGCGACGGATGGGCGGCCTCAAGAAGTACATGCCCTATACTTATTGGACCTTTCTGGCAGGCTGGCTGGCGATCTGCGGCATCATTCCTTTCAGCGGCTTCTGGTCCAAAGATGAAATTCTCTGGAATACGGCAGCAACGACCTATGTTCCTTACGGCTGGCTTTTGTGGCTGGTGGCGACGATTGCCGCGACCTACACCGCCT
>DAIMCP010000141.1:0-4942 GCA_036726305.1 Pyrinomonadaceae bacterium
TGATTCAGCCTGGAAGGAGCAAAACATGAGCAATGTCCGCGTACTCGTAGGCACCCGCAAGGGAGCCTTCATTCTTACTTCAGATGGCAAGCGTGAAAAGTGGGACGTCAGTGGTCCTCACTTTGCCGGATGGGAACTCTATCACCTCAAAGGATCCCCAGCGGACCCGAACCGTCTTTACGCCTCCCAGACCAGCGGCTGGTTCGGCCAGATTATTCAACGCTCAGATGATGGCGGCAAGACGTGGTTCCAACCCGGCACCCCGGCCGGCGAACCGACAATCTCCCCGGAAGGCATGCCCAAGGGTGAAAGCAACAAGTTTGTCTACGATACTTCTCCGGAGACGGGCAAACCTCTTACGACCCATCAGTGGTACGACGGCAAGCCGCATCCGTGGGAGTTCAAACGAGTCTGGCATCTCGAACCTTCCCTCGACGATCCGGACACGGTCTACGCCGGCGTCGAAGATGCAGCCCTGTTCCGTTCAACCAACGGAGGGCAAACGTGGGCTGAACTTCCGGGACTGCGCGGCCATGGTACCGGAGCTCAGTGGCAACCGGGCGCCGGTGGCATGTGCCTGCACAGTATCATCCTGGATCCGAAGAATCGGGAACGGATCTTTGTCGCCATTTCGGCCGCGGGTGCATTTCGTACTGACGATGGCGGTACGACCTGGAAACCAATCAATCGCGGACTCCATTCGCAATACATTCCCGATCCAACTGCAGAGGTGGGCCACTGCGTTCATCACGTCGCCCAGCATCCTGCCAACCCGAATCTGCTGTACATGCAGAAGCACTGGGATGTGATGCGCAGCGAGGATGCCGGCGACACGTGGCACGAAGTGAGCGGCAACCTTCCCACCGATTTTGGATTTGTGATTGACGTGCATCCGCATGAGCCCGAAACGATTTACGTTGTGCCGATTAAGAGCGATGGTGAACACTTTCCACCCGAAGGGAAACTCCGCGTCTATCGCAGCCGCACCGGTGGCAACGAATGGGAAGCGCTGACTAAGGGGCTGCCGCAGGAAAACTGTTACGTTAATGTGCTGCGCGATGCGATGGCTGTCGACTCGCTGGATCAGTGTGGCGTGTACTTTGGCACCACCGGAGGGCAGGTCTATGCCTCGCCCGACGCGGGCGATAGCTGGGCTCCGATTGTCCGCGATCTGCCCGCCGTGCTTTCAGTGGAGGTCCAGGTTTTTTCATGAAAGGGGGAATCATTCACTTAGTAATGCCGGCGCATCTGCGGACGCTGGCAGGCGTCAGCGGCGACGTAACCGTAAAGGTTGAAGGAGAAGTGACCCGACGATCGATCCTCGACGCGTTGGAGACGCAGTATCCGATGTTGCGTGGGACGATTCGCGAGCACGTCTCGGGAGAACGCCGGCCGTTCCTGCGATTCTTTGCCTGCAGCGAGGATGTCACGCATCAGTCGCCCGACGAACCTCTGCCACCGGAGATCGCTTCGGGAACCGAACCGTTCTTCATCATCGGCGCCATCGCCGGCGGTTGAGAGTTGCTATCACCAGGTTACTTAGAATAAGAGTTAACGGGTTTTCAGTCCGCGGAGCGGACGCCAGCATAAAGCCTGGGGCGTAAGCCCCAGGATCTAAACCGCCAATGGCAATTTAGCCCGCGGAGCGGGCGATAGCGTCTGCGACTAACGTCAATTCGCAATAATCCGGCTGTCGCCCGCTCCGCGGGCTTCGAATTATTTTCAACGTCGCCTCCACTATTGCTCACTGCGAAAATCCAACACGTCGCATCAGGTCCGCAAAGCGCGGGTCGCCGCGCAAGTTGTTCCATTTCTGGTCGACCTTCAGAAATGTCATTTTCGCATCACGTTGCTCAAAGCCACGCTCGAGCCACGCCATCGCCTGATAATGATCGCCAAGTCCGTTGTACACCATCGCGATGTGGTAAGGCGGTACAAAATGCTCTTTTGATCGCTTGAGCAGGGAATCGAGCGTGACCAGCGCTTCATCCCGTTTGCCCCACTTAGCCAGAGCGTAGCCTTCGAAGGCAAGTGAAATAGTTTGACCGTCTGAGAGTTCTCTCGCCCGGCGTGCCTCTGCGACAGCTTCGGCAAACATTCCTTTATCGATATAGGCGCTCGCTGCAAATACATGAGGAAACCAAAAACCCGGAGCAAGTTCAAACGTCTCGCGCAGTCTGGCCAACGCCTCATCGGGTCTTCCCGCGTAGCCTAGAAATTGCCCTTCAAGCGCATTGAGAAACGGAGAATACGGATCGAGTTCCCTGGCACGTTTTATTTCCGCGAGCGATTCGGCATGCCTGCTCGTATTGGAAAGTAAATGCGCGTAGAACAGATGCGTGTCGGCGCTGTTTGGATTGAGTTCCAAGGCGCGTTTGTATTGATTTTCTGCTTCATTCCAGTTCCAGTCGTACCAAAAAATCGTAACGGCGAGAGCGGTGTGGGCTTCTGGAAGGGCCTCGTCAAGTTCTATCCCCTTCTGGGCGGCCGCTTTTGCCTTCGGAAGAAACTCGTTAGGAAGCATTTCGGCACTGAGGACAAGGGAACGATATGCGTCTGCGAGCCCGGCGTAGGCCAGGGCATAGTTTGGGTCAAGCTGAATGGCCTGTTGGAAATATGAAATGCCTTGTTGGATTTCCGCGGCTGTCAATTTGAAAATGTGGAAACGACCCTTGAGGTAGAGTTGATACGCTTCGGCGTTTGCCGTGTAGTCCTTCGTCACTCGCTGGACCTCGGCGCCTGACAAACGGGTTCGCAACTTTTGAGAAACGTCACGCGCAATTTCGCTTTGCAACGTCACCAGGTTTGTAAGTGAGCGATTGTAGTCGCCGCTCCACAAAGCCGTTTCGCTCTCCGCGTCAACCAGCTCGATGTGCAGATTCAGATCATTGCCCCGCTGCACCACGCGCCCATTCAATATCGCTTGCACGTTGAGTTCTTTACCTATTTGTTGCGGAGAAACGTCTTTGCCCTTATACCGAAAGACAGAGCTACGTGCTTTGACCGCCAGTTTGGGCAGTTGTGAAAGACTGGTAATCAGTGACTCGGTCATGCCATCCGATAAATACTCCACCTCGGCGTTGCCGCTGGCGTTGACGAAAGGCATAACGGCAATTGCCTGAATTGTCTTCTGACTGGCTTTGTTGCGATAGACATAGATGCCGCCCGCTACGGCGAGAACGACAGCAGACAAAACAGCCAGGGCAAGATACTTGTGTTGCTTAAGTCGTCTAACGATGTATTCTGCGCTTGAGGTGTTTGCGATCTCGTCTTCAGAGGTGCGCTCAGGCGCGAGTATGACTGTCTCAAGCTCGGCCTCAGGCCCGGTTTTAGGCTTGAGAGGCGGCTCGCTTCTCACTTCTGCCAAAATGGCAGAAGGCGGTTCTAAGGCAGATTGCCTGGGGTTGCGAGCATTCTCGAGTGTCTGTCTCAGTTGCTTCAGTCCACTCAATAACTCTGCCGCGGTCTGGTATCGATCCTCTCGCTCCTTTTGCAGCGCTTTGAAGACGATCCGTGCCAGGGATTCAAACTCAACTGAACCGTTAGTGGGCAGCGGCGGTGGCTGGCGCTCGAGTATTCCCGCAATCACATCCGCCGGAGTGTCACCCCAAAACGGGAGGCGTCGCGCGATCATTTCATAGAGGACCACACCCAGGCTCCAAATATCGCTGCGCGGATCAATCAATGCTCCGCGCGCCTGCTCCGGCGACATGTAGGTGGCGGTGCCGATAATTGCCCCCACCATCGTCTCGACCAGGTCTCTCCTGTCACTGCCTTCTACCTGAGTGAACTTGGCGATACCAAAGTCGAGAACTTTTACGAGTCCGTCGGTGCGCAGCATAACGTTCTCGGGTTTGATGTCCCGATGAATTATTCCGGCCGCGTGCGCGGCCGAAAGCGCACTGGCTATTTGAATCGTTATATCTAAGACCTGGCTAAGCGGCAACGGATCTTTCATTCGCTCTCGCAAGGTCAAACCATCGACAAACTCGCTGGTGATAAAACTGCCGCCAGCGAAGTCTCCGATTTCATGGATGGTGAGAATGTTTGGGTGGTTAAGGGCCGAGGCGGCCAGAGCCTCCTGGCGAAAGCGTTGCATACGCTCCGGCTGAGTGGCGTCATAATTGGTGAGTAACTTAACTGCGACTGGACGATTGAGTTGCTCATCGAGGCTAAGGTAAACCTGGCCCATTCCTCCGATCCCCAGCAATCTAATGATTCGGTATCGCCCGATTGACTTGATAGCAGGCTCGGGTTGTCTTTCCAGCGGACGAGTAGCTTCCTCGACTGCAATTCCCTGGGAGGGATTTTCCGGAACCTCGCGCGCGATCAATGTCTCCACTTCTGCGCGCAACTGCTCATCGCCAGCACAGGCTTCATCGAGAAACGCCTGGCGACGTGTCGAATCCACTTCAAGAGCGGCTGCGAAGATCCCTCGAACGTTTTTAGCACTCAACGGTTCCATATCCAGTTCAATCCCGGCCCATTTGACGTTTACAGAAGCCTAAACTTTCACTTGCATTGAAATTGTAGCCTGCTACGCCTGCAAGCGGTCAATTTCTTCTGAAAGGGACGGTTCCAATCTAGCCAGATACATTTGATTGTCACGGAAGATGGTCCGAAGATTGTACCGATATCGTAGAGACAGGCAGAGTAATCAGTGTAATCGGCGAAACCTTGCGGACTGATTCCAGCCTCCTTAAGCCAGATTCGAGCCGCCCGACGAATTGGAACTGCCCTGGTCCATTGAAAGTGGCGGTTCCCGAACAAGGAGGACGGCGTTCGGGCATCATTGCTGATGACTCTTACAAACAGTTCAGGAGCTCAGTCCCACGCGGCGGGTGAGATCCGCGAAGCGCGGGTCTCCGCGGAGATGATCAAACTTCGGCTCGACCTTCAGCCAGAGCAGCCAGAAAGACCGCTCGTCATAAGCTTTGTTGAG
>DAIMCP010000142.1:0-1572 GCA_036726305.1 Pyrinomonadaceae bacterium
GTGACGGTGGGGCGCCCTTTCCAGTCATATGCTTGCTGGGTATACAGCCAACCGGCAGAGTCGTCGCCGGCGGGAACCCAGCCCGCAGTGATCTCAGCCGGATTTGATTGCTTCATCACGCGGCCCATTATGTCGTAAACAGTCATTTGCGCCTTGTAGGTGCCGACGCTGCCCGGGTGATTGCTGGCGGCGCCAACCACTCGACCCGCTCCGTCGAAAGTCTGAATCGCATAGGTATCATCCGCGACGCTGTTCACGCTGGCATAGCTCTGCACATAGTAAGGTCCGTAGACATAGCGCGTGTAAGCGCCAGTATTAATAACCGTGCTCTTCAGGATCCGTCCTGCGCTGTCATACAAAGGCATTTGAATGGCACCCTGCGAGTTGTTAGCCGGTGTGGGTGCTTGCGTCCGCGTTCCGACCCCCATGTCATAATTGTATTTGGCGATGGTGTTATATCCATCTTCGTCCGTCACGGTCGTGGGATACGCAAAAGTATTGCGGGCGTTATTGTTGTCCGAAAAGGAATCAGCGAACGAGCTGCTGGTTTGGTACCACTGGCTGGCCGAACGTTGCTTGCTTACCACCACGACAGAACCCGTGGTGTTGTACGAGATGCCGGTTTGCCCGGCCGTGTTATTTGCATTGTTGGGATCGTTGACATCGTTTGTGATGACGAACGCGACGTTGCCACGCCACTGGAAGTTCACATCATAAGCAGGATCGTGTTGCACCACCGTGTCGGTCGGGCTGTTCGTCGCCACTCGATAGGAACCGCCGTAGTCGTACCAGAGGCTAGACTTTGCCTTCAGCACATCAGAGCCGCTGGTAGCGTCGTAAACGTCTACCTCATGCAGTAATCCTGTAAAGCCCAGGTTGAGATACCCGGTGTCGAGCTGCCAGCTTTGGTGCGTATGCCGGTACACGGTTGTTGCATCAGCATTATATTCATATTCATCAACTGGCAGATTTACCGTTGCACCGCTGGGCCGCACGTAGCCCAGGTAACCAAAGGTCGTGCGAACACGATTATTGATTCCGTCAGCGTCGTATACGTTTGTCTCGGTTGGCCGTGGATTTTTCGGATACGTTACTCCGGTGTTGTCCTGTGTCCAGACCATCGTGGTGTGCTTCTGCCTGACTCCACCTGACCACCACTCAGCCTGCGTGAGTAGTCCGTTCTGCCAGCCCGAGCCGTAGTACTCTTTATAGATTGTGCCGTCGGGCGCCGTCACTTTGTGTGCGCCGTCTGAGTCCGTCGTATATTGCGTAACCACCTCTGTGGCGGAACCATTGACAAGGTTCCAGCCGTCGGCCCAATCGTGTCGCGCAGCGATTCGTGGACACTCCGTACTGCTTGCCGGCAAGTCGTACGAAACATAAGCGCGTTGCACATAATCAGAGCTATAGCGGCGGATCGTGGTCACCTGGCCATAAGAGTTGTACTGGAAATTAAAGTAAGAACCGTCAGGCAATCCGACCTGTGTCAGCACGTTAATGTTCATGCCGTTGGGGCCAACGGCTGATAGCCCGGGGAAGTTGTATCCAATGTAGTTCTGACCGTAACCGAAA
>DAIMCP010000142.1:1672-4807 GCA_036726305.1 Pyrinomonadaceae bacterium
CGCCTCCCATGCCAGTGCGA
The DNA here is from genome assembly GCA_036726305.1 of Pyrinomonadaceae bacterium. Taxonomy (GTDB): domain Bacteria; phylum Acidobacteriota; class Blastocatellia; order Pyrinomonadales; family Pyrinomonadaceae; genus JAOAPY01. The sequence continues at coordinate 1,693 of DAIMCP010000142.1, forward strand.
TTGGCGGGATCAAGCCTTGCAGTCGTCAGACTGGCGGCCCAGACTTGTACTTCTGCAAGTACCAGGTATTGCGTGTCCGTGCGCTGCACTCTGATGTATCGACCTGTTCGGTTGATGGTGATGGAGGTCGGGGTGGAAACATTTCCCGCCGCATAATAATTCGAGACGCCCGATTGACCGAGCGTAGTATTCAAATCAGTAGAGGTGAACGGTTGATCCGAAACAAATACATAGAAGTTTGCCAGCATCTCGGGGCAACAGTCGGTCCGCGGCCATAAGGTCATCTTGCCAATCGGTTGGCTGCTGCCGAGGTCAACGTGCCACCACGGCCGATATTCGTAATTTGTCGCCGAACTGGAACCCGCTCCCCAGAAGTTACCATTCGTGTTGCCGTCAACGGCGCGACTGGCCCAACGATCGCCATTGAAGATGCTCGACTCAGTTGCTGTCTTATTCAGCGCCAGGTTTGATGAATACTGGGCTTGTGGTAAAGGTGCGCGAGTTGTGGAACTGGCAGCCAGAGTTCTGAGGAGCGAGAAGCGTGAATCTGAGATTTCGGTGGTGCCGCTCCTTTGGTCTCGCAGCGCGCTAAGATCGCCAGGTGCGTAATTGTTCGGCAAAGTGAAGTCCTCCGGCGAGCGAGACAAGCTCGCCAGGAGATTGGATGAATTGAGGGCTGCTTGCGGACGTTCCCAGTAACGATTTGGAAGCGTTGAAGGAATCGCCGGAGGGGCCTGTGGATCCGGATGGCGCAGGTGCCGGATATGTTCCAGATCAGGAAGCCTCCTTCCGGGTATTGGTCTTGGGTCGGCACCCGTGCCTGTACCATTGCCTCCCGAATTACGCGCGCTTGGTTGGTGGTCACCGCCGTTGGCTCTCCCACCGTTTGAGTCCAGCCCTTCGTTGGGCGAGAGGCTGCGCAACGCACTCAAGGTCCCGGCGCTGTTGAGAACCCCTCCGCCTGACGACGTTCCCGCACCGTTCTGTGTTGCTCCCGAACTTATCACTCTCTTGGTGAAATCAGCGCTTAGCCATGGTCGCAATGTTCTAATCAGCCCTGCCACACCTGTTACTAAAGCAGCTGCGGCAGAAGTGCCGTTGACCCTCTGGTAATCTCCACCCGGTTTCGTTGTCAGAATCTCTGTTCCTGGTGCAGCTAAGCCGGTTCCCCTGCTGTTCCAGTTCGACGATGGTGCGAGCCGTTCGGACCTATCGGTAGCTGCGACCACAATAGTGTTTGGAAGATCGAACGAAGCTGGAAAGTGAGGTACAGCCTCAATGTCACGACCATCATTTCCCGCCGAACATACGACCAGCACTCCCTTGGCGGCAGCACGATCAATCGCCTCCAGCAAAGCTGAGGAACCGTTATCTGAGCCCCAGGAGAGATTGATTATCTGGGCGCCATGATTAACGGCATAGTCTATCGCTTCGACCGCGTGTCCTGTGTCACCAGTTCCTGTTGCATCCAGAACTCGCAGACCCATTAGTCCAGCGTGCCACATCACTCCGGAAATCCCGATGGCGTTGTTGCCTTCGGCAGCAATGATTCCCGCCATCGCAGTACCGTGACCATTCTGATCAATCATGGAGCTGTTGTCCGCAACGAAATCCCAGCCGTTCAGATCATCTATATAGCCATCTTGATCATTGTCGAGCCCGTCGGATTTCTCGTTCTTGTTGGTCCACTTGTTGCCGGCGAGATCTGGATGTGAGAAATCCACACCGCTATCGATTACCGCGATAATCGTGTGCGGCGAGCCAGTGGTTCGGTCCCACGCCGTCGTAACACCGATATCTCTGCCGTTGTTGTTGAGTGCCCACTGTTCAGTGAACCGCGGATCGTTTGGAATAGTGCTGTCGGCGGTGATCAGAAAATTGGGCTCAGCAAAGGAGATATTTCGGTTTGTGCGCAAAGAGTCGGAAACGATTCCGGGATCCAATCCGGAGGGTAAACTCAACTTCTCAACTCCGGAAGACCCGCGAAGACCTCCCAATCGATGCGCACCCAAAGTTTGAACTATCGAGTCGATTTCCGGCTCCGAAGTGCCGCCTTTGAAGCGCACCAAAAGTTCGTCACTGCGATAAGCCTTTCTTCCTACTGATTGTTGAGGCTTACTCTCTTTGCCAGGGGATTTCGTACTTTTGGGAAACGAGCTGGCTCTTGATAAATCTGGGCCCTTCGGGGCCGCTAACATAAGGTACGGCGAAACCAAAGAAGAGCAAATTAGCAGGCTAACGAGGCGAATAAATGGAGTGCAACAGAGGTAGCGCGGCACGGGAGGTTGCTCCTTCTCCGTTCGAGCCCCTGCCATCGCTGCGCTAGAATGGTTCCGCCCAGAACGCATCCTTTGCAGAGTTATCGCAAAGGCTGAGTTAACTGTGTAGCTCCGTTGCCAGTGTCAGCTGGCTGCGGAGCTTTTCTTTTTGTCGGGTGTGCTTATTGAACACCGGCTGGCAAACCCATCAGCACTTCACGGGTCAGCCAATATTAATGATGAAGTTGCCTCGGAGAGGAGTTCTGGCATCAGGATATGAGATTTCGTTGCTTTGAGGCTCACACGCGTGAGTCGCATGTCAATAAACGCCAATCTACTCGCGAAAATTATCGACCAGCCAACACGCGCATGATCTACCCAAAAAAAGTCTATGTCAATACTTGAATTCTGTCGTGAATTGTGTTGTTAAACGTCAAGGCGGTTTGGTGATTTTCTCAAAAAGTTCGTTGGGCTTTAGCTGCTGCAGAGTCTCGAGCGCCGCAGGCAAGTGGCAAGCGGGCTGGGTTCCCAAACTCAATCTCCCTATCTTAACTGCAGGATCTCGGCTATTGCTTCCATCGGAGAGCTTGGGGGTTTCGACCCCATGGTCGGTCAAAGACCTAAACCCTTTGTTTTGCTCAGTTGGTATAGCACAGAAATCCATGTGGACGGCACTACTTCTCCCGTCCCTTACCATTCGTTGCCGTTTCTTACCTGTTCGGTGCTGTTTATTCTGGACACAAATTGGACACGCCCAGATTCGAGTCGGCAGCAGCAAGTCTTTGTAAATTATTGAGGCTTAAGAGGTAATTGGTAGCGGGGGGGAGACTCGAACTCCCGACCTTGGGGTTATGAAT
>DAIMCP010000143.1:0-4285 GCA_036726305.1 Pyrinomonadaceae bacterium
GTGATCGATCTAGCGGCCCAGGTAAAATTACAGCTGACCGTGAATTTGGCCGCCGAATCTCAACCGACGGGCCCCCCAGCCCACGACCTGAAGGCGAATGATTTGGCGGCCGGTGCCAACACGCTCGCTGAGGCGTTCCCGCTGTTGCGGCCGCTCCCACCGCAAAGCGGACGAGCCGTAAATCGCTTTAGTGTCACCCAACTGCTCAACTTCGAGCGTTGTCCCAGGCAATACTATTTTGATCGCGTCATGCACGCACCGACGGCCGAGGCTGTCGCTACCTGGAACAATGCGGAAGCTCCCGAGCCGCCAGCCAACCTGACCGCCACGCTGAAAGGGGCGGTAATTCACCGCTTTTGCGAGGCCTTTCGCTCCGGGGACGATGCAAAGCATCGGCTGTTGCAGAGTTTTCAGGACGTGACAGCGGCGCGGCAGGCGGAATTGGCGGACCGCTGGCTGGAAATCGAAACTGACAAGGTGCTTGAAGACCTGCTGCCGCTGGCTGAAAATTATCTTGCCAGCCCGGTCTTCCAGCGCGTGCAGGCGGCGCAGCGCCTGTCGCTAAGTCCGCATGCCCTGCCTGGAAATGAGGAGGGACTCTGGAGCGAGCTGTCTTTCCGCCTGCGACGACCGTTGGGAATTCTTGCCGGCACAATCGACAAGCTCCTGGTTAGGAAATCAGTTGCCGGTACGGGATTTGAAATTGAAATCATCGACTTCAAAACAAATCGGCTGCGGGTTAAGGGCACTCCGCAGGTACTGGTCGCGACGCCGGAACAGAAAGAAAAGCGCGCTTCAGGGCACCGTGAGAAGTCGGGAGCACTCGGGCAAATTGCATTCGATTTTTTAGCTCCCGCAGCGCCGGGGAAGGTTAAGGCATTGGACGAGGGAATCGACGCGGTAATCCAGCGTGCGGCTTCCGAATACCAGCTGCAAATGCAGGCCTACGCTCTGGCCGTTCGAGAATTGATGCCACAATCCCGCGCCCGGCAGCACCGGATTACAGTCACACTGCACTTTCTCGATCCCAATGTTGAGGTGCACTTGCAAGAAGATCTGCTCGAGCCGGAATCCTGCGTAGAGGCGATTGATGCCGCCATGCTCGCGATTGTTGCTGCTCGCGAACCGGAACATTTTCCGGTCCAGCCCGCGACTCACTGCCGCATGTGCAACTTCCTGGATCTCTGTTCCGCGGGCCGGAAGTTTCTCCGGACCAGCTGAGCGCTGCCCTGGGACCGCAGGCATCGGCGTGCAAATTTCTAATGAACCAGCTTAGTGGAGTACAGGACTCCGTAAATCGCGTCCTGATGTTTGGGGTAGTCCTTACCATCGGTTGAAATCATGACGTTCACTTGTTGTACCTGACCCGCGTATTTGCGAAAGGTTATCCATTGAGTGCGGCGAAAGCCGTCGGGTTTTTCCGGATTGGACTCGCGGAACTGCACACCCTTCACGCCGTCAATTTCCAGCCAACGCAATTCATCCAACTCTCCGTTTTTCAACCTGGTCTTTTGTCCGTCATAGGTAGCCTTCAAACTGATATCGGTGGGAAAGTCATCGGCCATGGCTGAGATTGAAACGATGAGGTTGGCTGCGTCAAAACCGCCGGGTGAACGGGCCATGAAGCTGTTGCGCTCATCCGTGACTTTGGTCCATTTAGGCGGGATGGTCCAGGACATGCCCTGCTGGTCCCATTTGATAGTCTGCCCTCCGGCGAGTGCGGCAGTTTGAGCAGCCGTAGGCGCAGCCTTTTCAGCCGCGATACTGTCGGCTGATGATGGCGCGCCTGCTCCCAGTGGAGTATTTGAGTTCTTTGATTTCATTAAATTGCAGAGTGAAAGAGCAAGACCAAGCAAAAAGATCGCTGGAAATAGTTTCATAGTGTCGACTCGCAATAGGAGGGCTGAAAGAACGCAATGCTTCTATGTCAGAACGAGGTAGTAAGTCAATGATGGAGAGAGCGATCTGTCATGGCAGTCCAATGATAAATGGCAAATGAGTCTGCATTTTCCATTGCTCATTTCTCAATTCTCATTGGTCATTTAGCACCTCCCTTTTGTCATTGCGAGGCCGGCGACCGAGATGGCTGGGCGAGGGCTGCAATGGTCAAATGAGAAATGTCCAATGATAAATGGAAAATGCTCCCCGCTTGATCCCTCAAATGAGTCCCCTCTGCGGAGCGCAGACCCAGTTCTGAAGTCGTCTTTCGGGGCAACGAGCGGCACGCTGGAAGCGTACGGTCCCAGGGGTGGCGGTTTGCCGGCTGGCCCGTGCATGCTATGCTATGGCTTCCCTCGACAGTTCGCAGCCCCCTTTTTTCGATCGTCAGCGCCAGGCGCTTTCATTCGACCACGGAGATTCTTTATGCGCAGCTCTTCTTCAAAACTAACGTCATTAGCCTGTTTGCTTATCGCGCTGGGTCTGGCCGCATTGTTCAGCGGTTGCGGGACACCCGTCAATAGCAACGTCAACTCAAACACGAGTGTCGCTAATATCAACACTTCACCCGCGAATATCAATGCCGCCGAACTGGCCACGCTTTCAGGTATCAGCGCGCGCGAGCCTGAGAAATATCGGGCTACCCTCGTACTTAGTGCCGAGACCGAAGGTGGGGATAAGGCCATTGGCATTCCCACTCTCTCTGCGGCAATTGCTCGCAACGGGGAAGCGCGTCGCGTCGCTTTTAAATTGCCTGATGGGTCAGACCTAATCTATATCGATAATGGCCAACAACATTATGTGCTGCTGCCGGGCCGCAAACAGTACGCTGAGCTTACCCAGGAGGCGGTAGGATTTCAGATTCATAAACTGATGACACCGGGTCAGATTGTCAGTCACCTGGAACAGCTCAAAGGGGTCGAGCGCGTCGGCGAAGAGCAGTTCAACGGACGCACAGCCATCAAGTACAGCTATAACTCTTCCGTAAAAACCGAGACCCAGGCCGGCGACGTCAGGAACGAGGGCTTTGTCTATATTGATAAGGATACAGGTCTGCCTTTACGCTCCGAACTGCACGCCGAAGCGAGCGGCGATGTCAAAGGAGTCAAGGCGGCGCGGATTGTCGCCGAGATGCGTGACATTAACACCGATGTCGACAGCGCCATGTTTGAAGTGCCAACCGGTCTAAGCAAGATTCCACCCGAGCAGATTCGTGGCCAGATTGATGCGATTACCAATACCGCGACCGCGTTGATCAAGGCGTTGCTGGCAAACATGAATGCGGCGCCCGCACCTGGAGTTTCCCCCGGTCCGACCGCGTCTGCGACACCAGTTAAGCCTTAAAACGGCTGGCAAGGTAGCTGACAAATGAAATACATAATCCTCCTGGTAATAGGAATTCTTTTGGGTGGCGGCGGCGCCATTTATTTCCTCGGCACGCCGCGGGCGCATAAGATGCCGGGCACGACAGTGCAGGCGCCCGCACCGGGCGGCGATGCGCCGGGAACAATCGTCATGGCCCTGGATGACAAGTTTTTCGATCAAGTGCTGGGCAGCATATTTCGCGATCTTTCTTCTCCATCTTTCAAGTTGTCGCAAAATGGGGAGCAGCAGGATGATTCGCCAATGCGACCGGCTGCCTTTCAGGGTGGCTGCGCGAATACGATCACGCTCCTGCCCGAGGACGATAATGTGAAAACACGTGTCCAGTTTTCCGGCGGCCGCATAACATTGCCGCTGGCATTCAGCGGCAGCTACAACGCGCTGGGCAACTGCATGCAATTCAAGGGATGGGCCCAGAGCACCATCCAGTTGTCGTTCGATCAAGCGCAGCAGACCCTTTACGGACAGCTCAATGTTGAGGGAGTAAATTTGGCAGGTGTTGCGCCGGTGGCGAACAGCTTCGTCACTGTTTTTGTGCAGAATGCGATTAACCAGCGGGTGAATCCACTCGAGCTGCTGCGAGCGCCGCAGCTTGTGCCTGTCATTCCGGTCCGGGCGAGCGGCGGGGTACTGAAAGCGGTAGTAAAGGACGTGCGCGCTGAAGTGCTGGAAGGCTCATTGCGGTTGCATATCACTTACGAATTCAAGGGCGAGCGAACAGAGTGACACCTGGGACCGCACGCTTCCAGCGTGCCTTCCGTTGCACAGGGACTTGATTCCGGGTCCAATGATTTTCCGTGGCGATGCATACCCGTCTGGCAGGCAAGTTTCCTGGGCAACGAGCGGCACGCTGGAAGCGTGCGGTCCCAGGTGAAATAGCTAATTGAGAAATGTCCAATGAGAAATGGAAAATGTGCTCACCGAAATACACACAGCTCACCGGCTATCTTCCTGGGCAACGAGC
>DAIMCP010000144.1:0-3901 GCA_036726305.1 Pyrinomonadaceae bacterium
GGTTTCATCGTCGACACCTTCATTATCCCTAATCTGCACGAGTCGATCTTTCCGGCTATCTACGGTTCGAACAAGGTGGAAGATCTCGAGGCGCTGGGAATACTGGAGTCATTCTCGGTAGCCTCCCTTATCGAAGCTGCTGACGCGTCGGCTAAATCCGCCGACGTGCGGCTGCTGGAAATTCGACTGGCGATGGCCCTTGGAGGGAAAGCCTTCGTGACGATGACCGGCGCGGTGGCTGCCGTGCAGGCAGCCGTAGATGCGGGCGCCCAGGTGCTCGGCAGCAAAGGGCTGCTGGTTAATAAGATTGTCATCCCGGCGCCCAGAAAAGAGCTGCTGACCGAGATTGTCTGAACAGAGCCTCAACACTTTGGACAGGATTGACAGGATTTACAAGATAGAAGAGGGGACAAACATCCTCTCGTGTTTGTTCGGATTGAATGCAACTTTTTTGCTGAATCATGTAAATCTTGTAAATCCTGTCTGGATTTTTTCTTCTTTGAAAATCAATTTACGTCCGCCAGACGATTGATTAGAATACCTGCTCATTCGATCGCGTCTATCCCTTCGGAGGCGGCTTCCATTGCTGCAGACATCCGCAGGGCGGGCACTTTGCAGTCATACTTCCCGAGCGTGCGCTCATAGACTTCACAGAAATGGAAATCTGACCTCTCTACTCGACTTTGCGGCGAAAGGCGAGCGCCCATCCGAAGGCCGCTGCCGCGCGGCCGACCCGGTAGGGGCCGGCGGAAACCGTCCCTAGCCAGGGACAACTCTTGCAGGAATGAGTTTAGAAGTGACTTTTGTGCCTTCCGACGGTCTAACTGTCTGTGGGGGAAGTTGTTGACAGTAAAAACCATATCTGGTGAGATAGGCCTGCATCGGAGAACGATATGGACCAACTCTCCCCGGCAGAACTTGCGCGTTGGTGTCAGCAAACCCTGCCCGACGACACCCGCGCATTTGAAATGTTGGTAGCCACGTACAAGAAGAACGTTTTCGCTACGGCTTATCGAATGCTGGGCAGTCGTCACGACGCCGAGGATGTGGCGCAGGAGTCTTTTCTGAAGATTTACCGGGGGATCAAGGACCTGGCAGAGCCGGCGACTTTGACTACCTGGATCTACCGCATTACCACGCGGACCTGCTTTGATTTCATTGAGAGCCGAAAGCGGCGGGCGGGCACGGTGTCGATTGATTTGCCGGCCGCGGGTGAGGGCGAACCGCAAGGGTTTGTTGACGCGAGCACGCGCACACCTGAAGAGGCGGCGCTGAACCGCGAATTGAGAAACTGCCTGGAAAAAACCCTCGCCGGTCTTGACGCCGACGGACGGAGCGTGATTGTCCTGCGCGACCTTGAGGATCGTTCTTATCAGGAAATTGCCGAAGTCCTGGCGGTGGGCCTGAGTGCGGTGAAGATGAGGATTCATCGCGCGCGGCTGGCCTTCCAAAAACTGTTGGAGCAGGTTTGTCCAGGCGTTAACCGAGCGGGCTTGAACCGAGCATAGCCAGGATCGAATTCAGTAAGTTGGCCGTCAAAACGGGGAGCAAATGACAGACGAGAGCGAAGACATCCTGCCGGCTGATGTGGTAGATGGCGTGCTGACCGGCACCGCATCTGAAGCCTGGTTAGCGGTCCATCCCGAGGCTGCCGCCGAGATCGAGATTGCCCGCCGCGTGCGTGCTTTGATGGCTGAGTTGCGCGCAATGGAAATCGAAGTGCCGCCGGATTTTGAAAGCCGCCTCATGGAGCGCGTGCGCGGAGACCAGGCTCTGCTGAGTCTGCTGGATTTATGGCTCTCGGGTTTTGGACGGGCATTGCTGGAACTGTTGGATGCAATCTTTGACATGTTACCTCAGCCCGCATTGGCAACCGCTTGAGAACTCAAGCCGGCACCAGCCAGAGTGACAAGATTGAGGACCACAACTGATTTTCTCGGGAGCTACCTATGAACTTTCACATCGTGGTTGAATCGCTGCAGAAGATCCTACTGGACATCATTCACTTCATTCCGAATCTCATCAATGGACTGATTATTCTCTTCGTCGGGTACCTGGTGGCAGTTATCCTCCGCTGGATCGTCAAGCTGGTCTTGCGCTACACCAAGTTCGATCCCCTGATTGAACGGACCGGCATCACCGGCGCGATGCGTGGTCTGGGGGTAAAAATGCCTCTTTCCGTGATTCTGGCGCAGACCGTCTTTGCCTTGTTATTGATCTCGTTCTTCATTACTGCCACTCGTTTGATGGGCCTGCTGGCGGTGTCGCAATTACTCGAGCGTGTGCTGACCTTCCTGCCCAATCTGATCGCCGCTCTAATAGTCTTTTTGTTAGGCGGCATGGTGGCCCAGTTTGTCGGGAACCTGGCGACCTCTGTTGCCACGGCGGCGGGACTCTCATACGCCAAGCGGCTGGGCAACATCCTCCAGTACATGATCAGCCTGTTCGTCGTGATCCTCGCGCTGGGAGTGCTGGGTATCGATACGGCGCTACTGGTCACGGTCGTCACCATAATGATCGCTTCCTTCGGATTGGCATTGGGACTGGCTTTAGGCCTGGGCGCGCGCAGCGTGGTTCACCACATTCTGGCCGGGTACTACGTCCGCCAGCGGTTTCCTGTGGGCCAGATCATCGAGCTGGACCAGGTTGCCGGTGCGGTGAGCGGCGTCGGGAGTGTGAACACCGTGGTGGCAACCGGCGAGGGCACCGTTGTGTTTCCCAACGGAATATTGTTGGAGTCTCTGGTACGTTCGCCTCGAACGGGTGATGCCAATTCGCCGGCAGCTCCAGCTGCCTGATTTTCCAGCATCAATCTTTGCGTGGCGGCGGCGGACTGTTATTGATCCCGGGGGGAACTCCGCCCGCCGGTCCCGCTAATTCCCGCTGTTTGGGCACCTAGCTTCCTTCCCTAATTCACCAGGAACTTATTTCGGTGACTTTTCTCAGGACCTCCCGTCTTGTGCTCTGAAAGTCTAAATCTAACAAGAATCTGTGGAAGGAAATTGAAATGCTGAAAGAATTCAAAGCTTTTCTCATGCGCGGAAACGTGCTTGACCTGGCAGTCGCGCTGGTGATTGGCGCTGCCTTTGGCAAAATTATTACCTCGTTTGTCGAGGACGTACTGATGCCGCCGATCGGCCTGTTGATGGGCCGTGTCGACTTCGCCGGTCTTTTTATCAACCTGTCCGGCAAGGCCTACGCCACGCTGGCTGAGGCCAAGGCGGCCAGTGCCCCTACGATTAACTACGGTCAGTTTCTCAACACTATCGTCATGTTTGTAATCGTCGCCGGCGCTATTTTCATGGTGATCAAGGTCGTCAATAGGATGCAGAAACCGGCGGAAACGCCCGTGACCGAAAAGAACTGCCCGTACTGCCTGACCAGCATTCCTCTCGGCGCGACTCGCTGTGGCCACTGTACGTCTGAGCTTTAAGGAGGTCCTCTTACCGTGACTGACCTGATCGCGCATTTTGGCACCATCACGGCCCTCCTGGTGGTGTCGATTGGCGGCATCTTTATCAAGCGACAAGTTCGCACGGTTCTGAGGGCTACTCTCAGGGTGAAGAACCAACAATCAGCCAGAGACGGAAAGGGCGCCCAGAATGATGAGCATGCCGTTGATCGCGTGGACTAGATGTCGTTTGGCCCACCTGTCGACTTAAACGCTCACCCGGTAGTGGGTCAGTTCAATTTGTGGCCCGCGCATCCTGCGTGTGGTTTGTGGGCACGATGCCCGGGCCACGTAGGGAAACTGACTCACTACCTTCTGATCACTAATCAACTACCAGAAAGGAGTGTTCGAAATGGCAAAAATAGAGACTATCGAAGGGATCGGCGAAGCTTTCGCAAAGAAGCTTTCGCAAGCGGGAATAACCACCGTGGAGTCGCTGCTTAGAGCCGG
>DAIMCP010000145.1:0-3872 GCA_036726305.1 Pyrinomonadaceae bacterium
GGGCGCAAATGAATGGGATGAAAGAGCAGGTCGCCAAGACCAACAAGCAACTCAGTGATATTGATGCCTCAAACAAGAGCATTCGCGACACCTTATCGCCGGCAGTGAAGTTTTTCAGCGACTATGGAAAAGGGGTCTGCCTGATTTCGGGCACGTTCTATTACGTAGAGTCGGGGACAGGACGACCGCTTCGTTACCCTGAAGCCCAGCTGAACGAGAGTGGGGCCGCCGTGCCCGGCAGCGGAGACCAGGTGTCCCTAACACCCGAAGGGCGAGGTCCGGTAGCGGAGTTCGGGTTTGTCGGCAGTGCTTTCTATGTGGGAAACGGGTTTGTGGTAACCAACCGCCACATCGCCCAGCCCTGGCTGGCTGATGATCATGCACAAAGCTTGAGCGCCGGGGTCCGCGGCCAGCCCCGTTTGAAGAAGCTGAGCGCCTATTTCCCGGATCATGCGCAGCCGATGGCGCTCAAAGTAAAACAGGTAGACCAGCGCAACGATTTGGCAGTATGCGCGCTCGACATCAAAGAAGTTCCCGCAGATATTCCCGTGCTGCCGCTGGAAACGGATTCGGAATCGGTTGCTGTCGGCAACATCGTGGTAATGATGGGTTATCCCAATGGGCCTGATCGCCTGCTCGCATTGCTCGACGACAACGAGTCGCGAGGGATTCAACAGAGATACAGTTCGCTGGACTCGTTGCTCAATTTTCTCTCCGAGACCAAGCGCATTCGCCCATTGACCACCCAGGGGAACATTACCGATTTTGAGGTTCGCCGTATCGCCTATGATGCGCGCACGGCCGAGGGCGGTTCGGGGGCTCCATTATTTGGGCCATCCGGCCGCGTCATTGGCGTTAACTTCGCGGTTTTTACGGAAAACCAGGCTTCTAACTTCGCCGTCCCGATTCGCTTTGGACTCGCCCTGCTCGAAAAGGCCGGTTGGGCCCCGGCGACGGACTCCGCTATGCAAGCCGAAAACACTACTACCGCTCATCCGGCTACTGCTTCACCAAGATAGCTCAAGTCATTCTTTCCCCCGCGGCAACGCACTCCGTCCTAATCCGCATCGGAACAAAGCTTTTCAACAACAGCGATTTTGTAGAGGGGCCCACTGCTGACCAGGAGATTCGGCGAACGGATTAGAACCACGAAGCTGTGTCTTTTCTGTACGGCCACCGGTTGGTCCAACTTAGTACTTGTCGCGTGGCTTTGATGAGTTTATGATTTCCGGACCACGACGGCCTGGCGCAAAGAGTACGCGGGCGGTGGGCTCAGAGAGCATTTCAAGGGGTTTGGGTACACATGGCAAACACCGTGATGAGTCACACGGCCTGCTGCCACCTTCCATGGATGCGTAACTTATGGCGGGCTTTCCTGTGCCTGGCGTTCTTGCTCCCGGTGCTCGGCGACACCCGGATCCTGGCCCAGTCTGAATCATCCCAGCAATCCGCAGCCACACAAGAATATTTCCGGCTTGAAATAACGCCGGTCAGCGGCGGCGCTGAACTGCTTACAATTCACGCGAGAAGCAATGACCCTGATACTCCTGAGTCCAACCCTCAATGGATCCCGATGGTTAGTGTGCTGAGGGATACGCTGGGCGATACGAATCCCGAAAATGATCGCCTGCGGTACCTTTGGGCACTGACCTACACCAGACCAACTCTGGCACAAAGACTAGCGGGTGCGGTTCCATTCTTATACACGCACCTGGAAGAGAAAAAGAGCGGCGCCCATCAACCGCCACCTCTGATTGATCTCGCCTCAGCCGACCGTGACGTTTGGGAGAAAATCTGCTGGAGCGCATTGCAGTCAATCCTTTTGGACCCGTATGGCACGCCGATTAGGGCTTCCACGCGAGCTTACCGGCGTAACGTTGCGGACTTTCGCAGGAGCCATATTATTCGGGCCCTATCTCTGCTCTCGCTTTACCAGGAACTGGGACGTGAGCAAATCTTTACCGAAGGCGAACTCAAGGAGATCCAGGCCCGGCTTTTGTTGACCGACAAGACCTTTGGCGGCTTGATTGACGAACTCAAGCTTCAGGGATTCGCCAGTAAAGAAACCACCAGGATCCGGGATGAGCGGGGCCATAACTGGGAACTGCTGAGGCAACAGGCCGAAGCAAATAATCTCTATTTCGAACCGCTGGAGATGCCTGACGGCAGCGCCACGCATGCGCTGCTCTGGATTGCGAGGTCAGAATTGGACACTGGGACGGGTCAACGTTTTGAGGGACGGTTCTTAAACATCGCCAATCCGTGGACGGACAAACGGCTACGAAACTGGCGCGGCTACAGCGAAAGCCGGTTCTTTGATGCCGCGCATCGTTCGACTGCCCCAAACGAACAGGGGGCGACTGAAGTTGAACTGATTCCTCTCGCGCTCTACGGACTGGATCATCCAAAGATCCCCACTCTGCTGGTCGACTTTCGCGACGGTAGCAATCCAAAGCACCGAGAGATGTCGCGCCGGGTGTTGCAGGACGTCACTCGAAATGTTCTGGCCGTTTCCCAGTTTGGCGATCTCCCTTTTTTCCTGGGGCGCAGCGTCTTCGACTTCATAACCGGCAAGCGGGGCATGGATATAAACCAACCCTCCCGGCTGAGGGCCTATGCTCAATTGAAACTGTTGCTTTCGCTGAACAACTCACTGCGTCCGGAATTGCGTTCGGAAATCAGCAATCGCGCAGAAACTGTTTCGCTCAACCCGTTGGAAAACGGAGTAGAAGCAGAGCGTCGCCTGGCCCGGGACCAGTATGCAGCCCTACTTGATTATGCGGCCCGGCCGGAGGGGTTACCCGCCAGGCTGCTGAACGACCGCCGCACCGAGATGGTGAAGCTGGAGCATGGCAGCGCGGCCCGATTTGTTTTTCGCCTCGCCAACGTATTGAGCCTCGGCCAGTACACGCACCGGGAGCAGGCCAGCAGTGCTCTCAACGCTCGGCTGGGCTTAGCGCGCCAACTCGCTTATCACACGCGCTATCTGCGCGAACTGTCACAGTCAGGACTGCCTCCGGGGAAAACAAAGCCAGGCCTGGGACCCGGTCCGCCGCTTGATGTCGTATGGAATCTGGATAAGGTCAGAACTTCACTGCAGTTCGTCGCAGCACATGGTGAAGCCGCCGATAGCCATGCCGCACTGGCCGCGGCCCGAATTTTCTCACGCACGGGAGATGATGAAACACGACACGCCTGTTTGGAGGCTCTGGTTCAGATAAAGAACAGGAAAGCCCGCCTTGAGTTAACACGCCTTGCGCAACGACAGGATTTGGATGCGCAATGGCAAGACCTGATTGGTCTTTACCTAAGTGGCCGGCGTCCAGTTGAACCGGTTGGTTCACCGGGCAGCGGCACAACGTTCGGCCAACCCGAGCGGCAATAGTCATGGACCTGGCATCTTCTGATTCCCGCCCGCCAAATGGCAAACTTACGTTGACCTCACTTCTCGTACCGAGAATTGTGCTCAGCCTGGCAATCCTGCTCGCATTCCTCGCTTCGCCTGCCCTGCTTTTTGCTCAGACTACGCGCCTGGTGGTCATCAAGCTGGATGGACTACCGCCAGAGACGGTTGATCGCTTTGTACATGAGCGCAATCCCCAGACGGGAAAAAGCCAGTTACCCTGGATTAACTACATTTTCTATCAGCGTGGAACGCGGCTGGCCAATTTCTATGTGCGTGGTATCAGCCTTTCGGGACCTTCATGGTCGTTGCTCGACACCGGCCAGCACCTGCAGATCAAGGGCAACGTGGAGTTCGATCGATATACGCTCCACGTCTATGACTACCTGAATATGATTCCGTTGTTCCTCAAAGGCGCGTCCGGAGCGCAGGTCGATATGGCTGGTGTACAGGTGCTCGATTCGTTGGG
>DAIMCP010000146.1:0-3863 GCA_036726305.1 Pyrinomonadaceae bacterium
CCCACAGGTGTGTTGGCGTGGATCTTCCGTGACACTGTGACCGCGACGCCCGCGGTGGGTGCATTGCCCGCCGTTGGTGGGGCCACGCCGGTGCCAATCCTGCTGCCGACGCCAACACCGACAACAGCTGGCAAAGTTACTGGCGGGGGCGAAATTAATGTCGCCGGGGGCGTCGCAAATTTTGGCTTTGTCGCTCAGATGAAAAATGATGGGCCACGCGGACAGATTGAATATGAAAATCACGCCAGTGATGTGAACGTGCACGGCGAGTCAATTACCAGCATAACTATCAACGGAAATTCGGCGACCTTCTCCGGAACTTGCAGGAAAAACAATGTGCCATGCACTTTTAGTGCGACTGTGAAGGACAACGGCGAGCCAGGGACGCTGGACGAGTTCCGTATTTCCGTCGATGGGGGAACGGCCGTAGGTGGCACGATCGCGAAAGGCAACATTCAGTTGCATGCGGCAGGGGAGCAGAGTGCGGGCCAGAGGAGCAACGACGCAGAGCAGAGGCCTCCGGTGGACAGCTTATTCAGTCCCATGTTGCGTGTAACGACCTCTGTAAGCAGCGCAATTGATTCGCTGCTCAGCTTCAGAAGCTGGAACGAGACGAGAAGCCGCAAGCTGCCGGCAAGCCGAACATGAAACTAAGGACGTGTCGGACACAGAGCTGCCTGAAACATGAGGCGACAAACCAGGAGAGTACATAATGATCAAGAGAATTTGGCGTGCAATACCACCGGCGTTTGTCGTCATGTCACTCCTTCCTCAAGCCACGCTGGCGGAGCAGCGGAGACCGGCCCGCTTGACGGACATAACAGTGGAGGCAGTGGCCCACCGCACGGCAAGCTCAGAATGGAAGGCAGCATCATCACCGGTCCACGAAAAACTAATCAGCTCTGTTCCTACTGAAACAACCGTCACCGGCGCCGGGGCCGCAGTGCCTCCGGCAGGCACGACGTTTAGCGGTGTGACGATCTCAAGACTGCGTTTCGGGATCGGAGTTACGTTGCACGGGGATGGGACTGCCGACGGTTTCTTTATTACTACCCTGACGGGCTACGCAACGACTGGAGCAGCGCGAGAGATTGTCGTCCAGGGCGAGGCCGTTAATGGTTCTGTTCAGGCAGACGGCCTGACCAGCTTTGCTGGAACCTGCACGCTGGACCTGGGCAATGGAACTCCAATACAGACTGGCGTGCCTTATACGTTGACGCTAGCCAGTTCACCCACGGGCCAAAGAATTCTCAGCCTCACGCTGGCTGGAACCAGTCTGCCTGCAGCTCCTATCACCAGCGGAACCATCACCATCAATTAGGCAGCTGGCGCGTACTGCCCAGATTCTTAACTTTCCGCAAGTATGATTACCGTACTCTACGGTGGCACGTATCAACGTGACGTGAACGTGTGTTAAGCTCGGCTCACTATCGGGCAATACTTTTGTCATTGTAGTGATCAAGAACTTCCTCAAAATTCTGCTGGTCGTGATTGGGATTGCGGCGATGGCGCTGACTATCTTCTGGTTTGCGCGGCCCGCCGACCTGTCCTTCGATGAAGTTCGCGCGAACGTTGCCAACTCTGCCTTCAGCCACTTCGCCTCGCTTGATGGTGTCCGGATTCACTACCAGGAAAAAGGTGTGGGCACACCACTGATTTTGCTGCACGGGCTTTCCTCTTCAACTTATTCGTGGAAAGACGTCTTCGAACCCCTGGCGAAAAACCACCGGGTGATTGCCGTTGATCTCAAAGGCTTCGGGTTTTCGGATAAGCCCGATGGCGATTACACCAGGCGCGCTCAGGCGATTCTGGTAGCGCACCTGCTCGACTATTTAAAAATCGAAAAGGCCTGGCTGGCGGGCAATTCGATGGGCGGCGAAGTCTCGCTTAACTTCGCTCTCCAATACCCAACGCGCGTTGCCGGACTGATCCTGATTGACAGCGCGGGCGTAAGTGTTTCAGGTAGCCACTCACTCACGCCGGGCTACGCAGGTGTCCCGTTCGCTGGTCCCGTTTTGATAGCTTTGGCTTTGACCTCGGACAGACTGGTGCGCAAGGGTCTGGAGAAGAGTTTCTACGACGATACCAAAGTTACCGACGAACGCGTGGCCGCCTATTATCGCCCGCTCAAAACGCGCGGCGGGCAGTTGGCGGCTCTGCGTGCCAGGAAACAGTGGGGACAGTTTCCCGTGGAGCAGGACTTGAACAGAATCAGCGCACCGACACTGATCATCTGGGGTGCAGAAGATGAGCTCATTCCGCTCGCGGCAGGCCGCAAAATGAACTCGCTCATCAAAGACTCAAAGCTGGTGACGTTTGATAAGTGCGGCCACGTCCCGCAGGAAGAACTGCCCGAACGGGTCCTGGATGACATGACGAAATTCATGGAACTCCATCCGAGTTCATGGTGAACTCCCAGGACTTCGGCGTGAAAAATACAGTCTCAAAGAATTAGACAGGACTAACAAGATTTACAGGATAGACCGGGAAGGAAGACGAAAAGTCTTTCGGCAAGCAAAGAGAAGAGTGGTCCTATGTTCTTATGCTAATTTGTAAATCCTCTCTTTATGTTTCGACTCTCACTGAGGTTTCACTTTTTGCAGTGGTCACACTCGGCGTTTGGTTTTTGTTAACTGGCAAGACTCTTTACTATCCGAACGTCTCTGAGCGAGAAAGGGCTGCAATTATCACCATTGGGCCAGGTGAAGTCATCAACGACATCAACATAGTCGTGCCTTCGCTTGAAGAAACGATTACGGCTGAGGGAGTCCTGCGATATTCCGACGGCAAGCCAGTCGCAGACGAGTACGTCAAATTCAACGCTGAAGAGACCGAAACGATTGATGCCGATGCGAGCGAGAAGACAGATGCGAACGGCCATTTTTCGCTGAAGATATTAAAGGGAGTTAAGGGCGAACTCTCAGCGGAAGACTATGTTTACATCGGAGAGTATGAAAACTGTCCTAAGCTCGACAGCTTGATCCGAAAGACCGGTCGCGACACCACAACGATTAAGACAAACCTCCTACCCCTACAGGCCGACAGAAACTTCTTCAATCTGGAACTCACCTTTCCTTATCCCAGTTGTAAGAAAAAAGAATAACAATCGCGTCCGGGCCAGCGAATCTCTGAGCATCACATCCGCGCTTGGATCCCGCGACTCGCCTCCAGCGCTCCGTTATTTCGCCAGCGTATTCTCATTCATCGACCGGTGCTCGCGCCGGTAGCGCGCGGGGGGCGCGCCAAACTCGCGCTTGAACGCCCGGTTGAAGGCGGCCTCAGACTCGTATCCGACGTCTGCGGCGATCTCGGCCACGCCGCGAGACGTCGAGGCCAGAGCGCGCGCCGCCAGTTGCAGCCGCCAGCGAATCAGATAGGCCATTGGCGGCTCAGAAAGATAACGCGTGAACCGCTCGGCCAGGGCTGAGCGCGACAGTCCGACTTCTCTCGCGAGTTCGGCGATGGTCCAGGGATGTTGGGTCCGGGAATGCAGAAGCATCAAGCTCTTTCCGATAATCGGATCGCGAGCGGCCGCCGGCCAACCCTTCTCTTGCGGCGGTAACCCTGCAAAATAACGGCGTAGCGTGTCCACGAAAAGCGCTTCCGACAGCTTCGCTAATACAGCCTCGCTTCCGACATAGCCGGACGCGGCTTCGTCGACGAGATGCAGCACAGAATTTTCCAGCCAGTGGCCTGAGCTGTCTGTGCGCAGATTGACTTTGAAGGCCGCGGGCAGGCTGAGCAGGATCGGCCGGCACAAGAGCGGATCACAGGCCATGAATCCGCATACGAACCGGGTGACCTCGCCGCCCCCACCGGCTTGCATCGTACTTAGATCGCGCGCCTGGAGTTTTGCCGTCATT
>DAIMCP010000147.1:0-3653 GCA_036726305.1 Pyrinomonadaceae bacterium
GACTGCGGCCGGCGACAGATCCTTGAGGCGCATCCGGAGATTGAGGTTCGTTCCATCGTCCGAAGCCGAGGATTCCAGAATGTCCAGGGCCGGCTGGTAAGCGCCATGAACAGGAACCACGGGAAAGTACGCGTCGCCTTCGGGATCGGTTGTCCAGTTACCGGGTGGCAGACCGTGGACGCCGGCTACCGAGATCGTATTTCCATTTTGGAAAGCCACGCCGACCACGTTGGCAGGTAACGGATCAGGCAGCAGGTCGCCCTTCGCAGCGTACAGGCTGGGCCCAGTTCGAAGCCTGATCGTCGCGTTGATTGGTTTGCCAATGTATTGCGTCGTGCCCGCTACTACGTTAGATAAGTCGCTGTTCTCGTTGTAGGCGATGTAAATACGGCCATCCGGATCCTTGTCTACCGCGAAGAAGTCGGCGAGCGAGCGGTCGGCATTAGCGGTAAGGCACCCGGGAAAGCCTCCAGTGCAGATCGTGCCGCGGTGCATCGGGTGTTCGGTGGCCTGCACTTGACTGAAGGTCGGGTTAGCGGAGAGAGCATTTGTACTCATTACCGCATAGGCATGCCAAAGAGCGTTGGTCCCGCCCGGAAAACCGCTCGAGCGGGCCGTGTCCGTTGTCCCATAGAAGACCACGGCAACTCGGCCCGGATCGCCCACAGTGATCCAGGGAAACAAGAGTTGCCGCAGATCCGGACTGGGACCCAGGGGACTGTCCTGTCCCGTATTGATCTGGCGAGTCGTCCAATTCGCCCCTCGGGTCGTCGAATACGAGAGGAACGCTTTGCATGGTGCTGTGGTCGGATTCGTGCAGCCCGTCGTCCACGCCTGGTAAAGGTTGCCGGCTGTATCGATAACGACGTTGGCAAAAAAGTTGCCTACGGCTCCGTTGTTGCCGGCGTTGGTCCAGCTGACGCCACCAGTAGTGGAACGGAAAACTCCGCTTGCCGTGGGCACGAAGATGTCCCCATTGGCCGGGTCAACCGCGAGACGCCCGATGCAGCTTGGCCCCCCCGGCAAGGCGCCCGTACTGCCCAAAACCGGGGGCTGATAGGTCACCCCGTTATCGGTCGAAACGAGGACGTAGCACCCCAGGGCCAGATTATTGGCTGAAAGGTATATTCGTCGTCCTGTAGCGTTGCTGTTGGGATCAGAAACGCCCATCCATTGGCGATCAGTTTCCGGGAGACAACCTTCAGAAGTGAGAAAAGTATTTCCTTCATCGTAAGAGCGAATAGTGCTGTTGCATTGTAGTGTCTGCAGATCGGACCCGAATACGTCGTTATTCCTTGCTATCGTAACCTCAGTATCGCCACCACCGTTCTGGCCATTCGATTTGCCTTCAGGAAGCACGCCCACGGAGTGCCACTGAATCCCCTTGTCCTCAGACTTCCAAAACCACGAGGCCTGTGTAGTACTGCCTCCCGGACCGTGGACGTAAATGCCTCCGTGGTTGTCAATGGCGATGCCCGGTTCACCAATCATGCGCACCGGATCGTTCAGAGAGGCATGGTCGAAAGTGATCCCATTGGACAGGTCCGTGCCGGGCCCGCTCATCGTCCCGGAAAGAAGGGGGGAAAGTCGTATCGCGGCCGGGGAGGTCGTTGGAACATTGAGATTAACAACAGACAGCTGATTACCTCGCTTCCCGGCAGCAGAGTTTGTAGTGGGTAAGAAGATCGCGGCGGTCCCCAGGCACACTGCTGCAATCAACACAACCTTACTCTGGAAACTCATCGCCTGATTGCGGTCACGTATCTTCATGATTTTTGACCCCAAAGACTCATCTCTTTACTTAAGTCTGAGACTACCTCGGGGCACTTGAGAAATTCTTGAGAAAACTCAATCTGCGAATTCACTGGCAAAATTCGGATTTTTCTCAGGAAACTATGCTGAGCGGCGCAAGGACGAAGGTCAGGATCCCAGTCAGACGTGCAAGAAACGACCGGGACGCAATAGGGCGCAGTAGCGCAGTATTCAAAGGCCGGCATGAGTTATTTTCCGCAACTAGTGCGCCTCTTTGCGACTTTCGGACGTCCTCGGGTGTGGTGGTTCGCCGGCACACCTCCGGCGCAAATCGCGGCACCTGGGCTTAAACGCGAGCACTAAGCCCTTCTGCACGTGCTGTAGGTCCACGGGGGCACAGGAGTTGCCCGATTTGTTTAGCGACCAGTTTGTCTTGCTCAACAGCGAGCGAGAGCGCGAATGGATTCTGGCCAAAATGGAGGCGTCTAAACGATATGCCAACCGAAGGCAAAGAAAAGAAGGATCGCGGCTGGGTGGAAGTGCACGATGAGGAATGCAAGGGCTGTGGGCTATGTGTCGACGCTTGTCCCGTCTGCGGCATGAGGCTCAGTGAACGGTTCAACGGTCGCGGTTATCATTTCGGTGAATATGAAGGCCATGGCTGCACTGGGTGTGGTGTCTGTTTCTACGCCTGCCCCGAGCCGGGCGCCATCACCGTCTATACCGAAAAAAAATAGTTTACCTTCACTGCGCGCCTCCTGCTGGATGCGACGCAGTCCTGTGGCCGATTACTAATCTATGAGGTCCATGAGATGCCCAAAGAGTTAATAAAAGGCAATGAGGCGGTGGTTAAGGCAGCTCTGCTTGCGGGCTGCCGCTCGTTTTACGGCTACCCCATCACTCCTGCTAGTGAGATCGCGGAGGCCGCAGCCAAGTATTTCCCTTTGGCTGGTGGTACCTTCCTCCAGGCAGAGAGTGAGGTTGCGTCCATTAATATGGTCTACGGGGCGGCGGCAGCGGGCGAGCGGACGATGACCGCATCTTCCGGGCCGGGACTGAGCCTAATGCAGGAGGGCATTTCGTATCTTGCGGGCTCGGAGTTACCGTGCGTCATCGTGGACATAACGCGAGGCGGCCCTGGCCTGGGCAATATCGCACCCGAACAAAGCGACTATCACCAGGTCGTCAAGGGTGGGGGACATGGGAATTATCATACGCTCGTGCTCGCGCCCAACTCCTGCCAGGAGATGTGCGATCTCACTCTTCTGGCCTTTGAGCTGGCGGATCGCTTTCGCAATCCGGCTATTGTCCTCGCCGACGGCTTTATCGGTCAGATGATGGAGCCGGTCGAATTCCCGCTTAAAACCGCGCCCGCGGGGCCGAAGCCCTGGGCCGTGCGCGGCGACGCCGAAACGCGCAAGAACCTCATCACTTCCATTTACATGTCGCCGGAGGAACTGGAGCGGCACGTGCTCCACCTCGAAGAGAAATACTCGCACGCCAATCCCGGAAAGGAAATGTACGAGAAGTACCGGACCGAGGACGCGGAGCTGGTGGTTATTGGTTACGGCATTGTCTCGCGGTTGCTGAAGGCGGCGGTTGATCAGGCACGCGAGTTGGGCTTCAGGGTGGGACTGTTTCGGCCAATCACGCTCTGGCCATTCCCGGCAAGGGAGCTTTCCGTCCTGGCCGAGTGGGTCGAGACCTTCCTTACAGTTGAGTTGAGCAATGGCCAGCTCATCGAAGACGTGCGCCTTGCCGTGGACGGCAAGCGGCCAGTCCTTTTCTATGCGCGCGTCGGGGGCATGGTTCCGACAACCGAAGAACTTCTGGCGCAGATCGTCAAAGCGAGCGAGGAGAAAGATGTACGCGAAAACCTTTCAAAGACCCAGGAGTTTTTA
>DAIMCP010000148.1:0-3188 GCA_036726305.1 Pyrinomonadaceae bacterium
TCTTTTTATCGATGCGCAAAATGTAGGACGGTTCGTCAGTCTTCATCCCGTGCAGCACCTGAACATAAAGGGCATCTTCAAACAGTAAAGGCGACGAGGCATAGCCCCAGTTCAAGCCAAACTCGCCATAGTCCTTTTCGATATCGCGCGACCACAATTCCCGACCAGCGAAATCAAATCCCTTCAACACGCCTGTACCGGTCATCACATAGACGCTCTTACCGTCGGTCACCGGCGAAGGCGAGGACATGTTCTGCTTACGCATTTTGACATTCCCGCCCCCCAGCAATTGTTTCCACACCAGCCGGCCATTGGTGCTGTCGACACACCAAAGGTAAAGGTCATGGCCGTCGGCGAGGTTCAGAAAAACGCGGTCGTCCCAGATGACCGGTGTCGAACCACTCCACCCGGGCAGCGCGAGTTTCCAACTGATATTTTCTTCCGCGGTCCAATTTAAAGGGAGGTTTCTTTCACTGCTGAGGCCATTCAAGCCGGGACCACGCCATTGTGGCCAGTTGTCGGCGGAGGCACAGGTCATCGAGAGCATCATCACCGCGAGTGCGTAACTGGCTCGTGTACGCATATTTTTTTGCCTCCTTTGCGCCAAGGTTGAACTCCCCGCTCACCTTGCTCGCGCTGGGGTACCAGCCTGCCTTATTCTGCTCGCAATGCCGGCAACAGAGGCGAACGCAATGCCGCCCGGGTGGCTATAACCGTAGCCACTAAACCCGACAACAACACTGCAAACAGCAACAACCCCAAAGAAGCGTTCGGTATCTGGCCACCACGAGCAAGAAAGATCGGCGCAATCGCAAGCGCGGCTGAAATCGCTCCGAGCAACAGACCGCTCAAGAGAATCAAGGCGTTTTCCGTTATTACCATAATGGTAAAGTGCGACGAGTTATATCCCACTGCGCGCAGCAAAGCCAGTTCCCGGCGCCGCTCCAAAACGTTGCGCAGCAGCACTGCAGCCATGCCGAGCGTTCCCAGTAGCAGTCCCAGGCCACCCAGCATTTGAAACGTAGAAAGATAGGTGTTTTCAACCCGATGAAAGGTAGCCAGCCGTGCTGCTGTAGGCACGACGTCGAAGCCAAAATCTGCCAGTCGATCTTCCAGGGCAAGGCTGATGGCGGCCTGCTCCTTTTCCGGAGCATCGATCAGAAAAAAGCGATAGCCCTGCTCGTGCGGAAACAGTTTGAGGAAATTTTTTTCCGCCATGATGAGTTCGCTCTGAAAAACGCTGTCCGCCAGCGCGCCCACAATACGCAGCCGTACCGGACCTTCACTGCTGTCCAGAACAAACTCGTCGCCGAGCTTGAGGTGCAGCACATACGTAAGCGAATTGGCGTCGGCGATGACCGGTACTACACCGGCTCCCAAATCACCATCCAGCAAGAGCCAGTTGTTGTCGCCCCCGCCGCTGCTGTCCGCGAGCGAGTTCTGGAACCGAAAGCGATTGCTGCGGATGAATTCATCGGTCGCACCGAGAATCCGCGGACTCCGCGGCTGATAGAGGTTCAAACAACTGGCATCATCTCCGGGCCGCAACCGAAAGCGAGAAAAGCTCGCGCCATCAAGCACAGTCGCATTTTGATCTCCCGAAAGATTCAAAGCCTCGCGGCCTTCGCGACTATTCGGGTCGTGGATCAAAGGCAAGAGTGATTCCGCCAGCAGCGGGAATCCCCCGCTTCCTGATTTTCTCTCCTCTGTAATGCTGTGAGTGTCGCGCCTGAACGCGTCAACCGCCACGATAATGAAGGTTGCTGAGGCGATCAAAGCAATGCAAAGCACGCTGCGTCCCGGTCGATAGGCTGCATTTCTAAATCCCAGGCGCAGCAGCGACAACCATCCCGTTCCCTGAATTGACTTTGCCCTCGCCCGCTGTAACCAGGCGGACTCGAAACAGAGCAGAGCAACCAGTAGAGTGGCGCCGCTGCCAAAGAAACCCGCTGTTTGATTAATCAGGTGGAAAGACGCCGCCAGCAACATGAGAATGCCCGCAGCAGTGAAGAGCATCGCGGTCATTAATCGGTAACCTGCAGCGCCACGTTTGACTTTCGCATCCCCCGGACCACGTGATCCAGCCAACAGTTCCCGCGTTGACCTGCGCCGCAAGCCTCGCAGAGTCCAGTACACGCAGACGAGAGCCGCGCAAACTCCGCCCAGACCACCGAAGGCCAAAGACCGCGCCGATACGTACAGGCTGAGCATGTTCGTGCCGACGGCATCGACCCACCACGTCTGCAATCCAAACATCATCAGCTTTCCATACGCCAGGGCCCCAAGCAAACCGAGCAAACTACCTGCAACTGACAGCAACAAGCCCTCCAGCAAGAAGAGCGAACGAATGCGGGCGACGGGAAAGCCAATCGCCTGCATGATCCCAATCTCCCGCAAACGTTGCTCGATGCCGAGCTTGAAAAAGAGCGCCGTCAACAGCAGCGCGGAGACAACCAGAAAGAAACTAAAATAGAGAAAGTATTCGCCAAAGTCGGTTGCGCCGCGGGAAGCACTGAGGCCTTGCTGCCGCACCGGCTGGATGTTGAGGCCCATACTCGGGGGAGCAATCTCAGACCTCAACCGTGCGCTGTAGGTCTTAAGAGCTTCCCCAAGGTCAATTCCTTCGCCCGGCGTAATGCGTATCGAGGTCAGATTGCCGAAGCGCGATTGCCAAAGCTCCTGCCCCCTGGCGAGGGGAATAAACGCCTTGGGCGTAGTGCGATACTGCTTCCAGTAAGCTTCATCCTGCTTGCGAATGCGACTGAGGTCGACAGGAAAGGGCGGGTCCCAATCAGACAGATTTTCAGACTCGCTAATCCCCGGATAGTCCGGCACCAGGTCCCGATCAGGGGCGCTATCCGACAGCGGCACAATAGCCGCCAGAACAAATTCCGCAGTCCTTGTTTCCAGCCGGCCGTCCGCCTGCCAATAATAGTATTCCAGAGACACCCGGTCGCCACGGCTCGCCCCTTAATCATGTGCAGCCCATTCATTCAGAATGATCGGCGGCGGTAAGTTCTGAGTCAACGACGCCTGACCGGCCAGCCTGCGTACATCTTCCTGCAGTAATCTTTGGAAGATCTCTTCGTCGACAGCCGTTGCCAGTGAATAAGGAACCGACTTTTTCCCGACCGTCAGGGCGTTGGCAACATACGAAAACACCGGCGCTGGCTTAAACGACAATTCCG
>DAIMCP010000149.1:0-2776 GCA_036726305.1 Pyrinomonadaceae bacterium
GATCCTCGGCAACTTTGATCGCTTCGCGCTTGGCGCCAATCATTTCCACGTTGCACTCTTCGAGCACGCCTGAGTCGGCCAGGGCGATGGCCAGATTCAATGCCGTTTGCCCGCCTACCGTCGGCAACAACGCGTCCGGACGTTCGCGACGGATGATCGCAGAGACGGAGGCAACTGTGAGCGGCTCGATATAGGTCACGTCCGCGGTTTCCGGATCCGTCATGATGGTCGCGGGGTTGGAATTCACCAGGACCGTGATGTAGCCTTCCTGGCGCAGCGCTTTGCAGGCCTGCGTTCCCGAGTAATCAAACTCGCAAGCCTGGCCAATTACAATAGGGCCCGAGCCGATGATTAGGATTTTATGAAGGTCTGTGCGTTTGGGCATCCCGAATTCTGTTAGTGTTGCAGCAAATTGGCTGGTGCATTATACATAGCCCTGACCCAGGACTCGAATGACCGTTTTTCACCTGAGTTTCTCGGGCAAATTACAGATGAACTCTTACTCGCGTTGGCCGATTCTCCTGATTTTCCTTACGGCGGGGTTGATATTAACTCCGCCGGCTGCCGCACAAAACTCTACGGTCGAGAGTGATAACAATCTGTTGCCGACGCCGGCAACAAAAAAGGATCTCTATCCTGCGAATGCAGACGCGGTTAAGGACCTCAATGCAGCTCTGAAGCGCGCCGCCGCCGGTCAAAGGTACGTGCTGCTGGTTTTTGGGGGCAACTGGTGTTACGACTGTCACGTGCTTGACCAGGGGCTTCACGAAGGCGAGGCCGGTCAACTGATTAAAGATCGGTTCGAGCTGGTGCATGTGGACATCGGTGAAGCAGATAAGAACATTGACCTGGCGGAAAAATACCGAATCCCCCTCGAAAAAGGCGTGCCCGCGGTTGCAGTACTTAGCAGCAACGGAACCTTGGTTTATAGCAGTGGCAGTGGCGAGTTCGAGGCAGCCAGAATGATGACGAGAAAAGAGCTGGTTTCTTTCCTGAAACGCTGGCTGAAAGACAAGTGAAGAGGGTGTGGCAGGAAAAACCGATCAATTGTCAGATCGCTGATTTTTCAAACCGCTTGCGATAGTCGTCTCCCGTCATCTCTACTTTGTTGCACATTTCATAAAGGCGACTGCGTAATGGAATCCCGATGCGCTCTTCGAGCGTGGGTGTTGTCAGCGTCCGCGGCCGGCGATCAAAGGCGGGCTTGCCGCCGCCACGGCGCGGCGCTTCTCCTTCATCCGCAGCCTCGGCGGCAATGCTGTTGGGTCTTTCGTCAAGAAAATTTGTCGTGAAAATGGTTAGCTTCTTGTCGTTATACCGTGTATTGATGATCTGATAGAGCGTGTCCCGGACCCAGTCGGTGGGAATCGTTGCCCCCAGCTCGTCCAGCGCCAGAACTTCAGCTTCATATACCGGAGACAGCACCCCAGTCTCAGAAGTTTTCGAGACAGGGTTGTAAGAGTCCTGGATACGTTTGAGCAGCGAGCCTGACTCATAAAAAAGGCACGGCACTCCCTTGTTGAGCAGCCCGCGCAGGATTGCCACCGCGAGATGGGTCTTCCCGACGCCCGCCGGCCCCATCAATAGCAAACCGCGATCGATGTACGGATAATCAGCGACCAGAAACCGCGCATAATTGAGGGCATTGTGTTGCGCTGAGTTAGGGTCGCATTTGAAATTGTCCAAAGTGCAGTTGGCATAGCGCCTGGGAATGCGAGCTGCATCCAGAAACAGCCGCCGCGAATCCTGCCCGCGACAACTGCAGGGACGCGCGCCCTTGCCCGGGACCACTTCCACGCCAGTGCCGAAACACAGCGAGCAGACTGCGGGTGCGGAAAGTTGATCTTTACCTGAGTCAGGCGTTGTCCGGGCAGAAGGCTCCGCGCCAACGATTCGCAGTCCTGGTTTTAGGGTGTTTTCGGAAGCCATTATGATCAGGGGCCCGGAGCAACCTGGGCGGTCTCTCTTCAAATCAATTCGTCGCGGATTATAGCATCAGGCTTCGCCATTTCCATCGCTGGTGCTTTGTCAGCGTTAAATGTTTTCGTTAAGCTACATTTTCGTTCATTAAGGGAGGTTTCTTTTTTAGAAAATGAGTCTTCGTTCATTGCTGACCAGGCTGGGTCTTAACAACGTTCCAGTCGAGCGTCATCCGATACGTGTTTTTCTCCTGGAAGACGATAAGCGACGCCACCAATGGTTCCTGAAACGCTTTGCGGGGGACCTGATCGACATCGCTGACAACGTCCCGAGCGCTCGGGAATTGCTTGGCACGAACGCCTACGACGCGCTCTTCCTCGATCATGACCTGCACCCGGAGCACTACCATTCCCCGACCACAGATGACGAGCGAACCGGCTATGCAATAGCGTCCTGGCTGGCCGCTAACCCGGATATGCAGCGAGCCTCCACGATTTTCGTGCACACTCGCAACGCTGAGGGTGCAATGCGCATGGTCGAAAAACTGCGGACAGCCGGCCGCGCAGCGGAGTTCGTTCCCTTTCCCTTGCTCGGAGAAAGAATCAAGCACTTCTGGAAACGCTGAATACCGTCGTACGACAAACTTCAGAAACCTTTGAATGAGCGCCCGCGGCCGGAAAGTCTCAGCTTCCCTGCCTCTTCAGGCACTCGGTGCTGCCTTCAGATCTAGTTGAACGCACCTGACCTTTTCAAAGGTTCGGCTGAGGAATGGTAATTAAATGAAGTGTTGGGAAAAAGATATGGCCAGGGACGGAATCGAACCGCCGACGCCGGCCTTTTCAGAGCCGCTTACCGT